>NZ_JANUEB010000010.1:0-353665 GCF_024810095.1 Sphingobacterium sp. BIGb0165
GGTGGGAGAGTAGGTCGGTGCCTTTTTTTACACAGAAGCCCTTGCTGGAAACAGTCAAGGGCTTCTTGCGTTTACATACTTCCCAAAAGATTCCAGAGAGCAATGGAGCCGCAGTTATGGAGGAACTCTTATTTTACTACCTACAGGCGGAACTGTATTTTGTTCTTTGCCTGGTCAGGCCTGTTTGGTCGATTTCGGCTTATTGTAGTGGCTCAGTTTGTTCTCCTTCCATGGGGCGTTGTTGTTGTGAAGCGATGCCATAGTGGATCTTGTACTGTAAATATATCTGGTCAAGGAAACCAATCTGGTATTTGTGAGGACAATTCAGCTGGACAATGTGTCTATAGAGAACTGGATGTTTCAGGAAGTGCAGTATCCTCGAGCTGTCTAGCTTAAATTAACAAGGTCGTCGCTATAATGAAATGAATCCCAAAAGTTTTTGTCTAACTTTTGGGATTCATTATTTATAAGAAAACACATATTTGAGGAGAGACTAGCTATAGTTTACCAAGTGAGAAATGGGAAGCCAATCAAACAGATATTCCTCGAACATATGACGGGGTAAAAGCCATCAAAGATTTAAGTTCTGAACATGATATTGAAATGCTATTGGATTGTAAGCAGAAGGCCTGTTGAATATTCTATTACCATCCAAAGTGCCCGAATAATATCTTAAGAATTAACACCAACTAAGGTGTAATGAAGTGTTTCGGGATTATGAACAATTAGCACGAAAAAGGGGTCAGCAAATATTGCTGACCCCTTTGTTGTTTACCTTATGTTTACTTGATTGCGTGTCGATGTTAGCAGCCAATTGATATTGGACGTTAATGACAGTATAATCGAGCGATACAATCTATGATGTTAAAATCTGGACGAATGTTGCTAAATTAAAAGGCTTGACCATGATCCCGTCGAACTGATGGATCTGCCCCTGAGGACTATGTACGGATACCTGTGATTCATCCGATGTTAATGCGATTACTTTGTTGTTCGCTGAATGGATAGTGTTGTCCCCTTTAACTAAATTCAAAATATCCCAGCCGCTAGGGCCATTCATGTTAAGGTCAGTAATGACAATATCACTGGTATTATTTTGAAGATACTCCATAGCCTGTAGTGAATCCTGAAAAATCTGTACGTCTTTAAACTGTTGCAGGGCCTGCTTAACAAATAAATTATTGATAGGGTTATCATCGATAACGACAATACGTGAATTTAGCGGTAGATTGTCCTGTGTAACAACTTGCGTCAGGCTTTTCTTTTCATCAGCAATTGGAACGATTAACGTAAACGTCGAGCCTTTTCCTTGTTTACTTTGCACACTTAATGTTCCATTTAGTTGCTCCGCCATAAGCTTGGAAATATGTAATCCCAATCCAAAGCTATTTTTGGATCTGAGGTCAGTCATATAATATTGTTCAAAAATATGTTCCTGGTCTTTAGCTGAAATACCTTTTCCTGTGTCTGAAACCTCTACCTGTAAGGTTTTCTTTCCGTCAGGGTTGATGAATGCCTTAATCTCTACCTGCCCTTTGTCAGTATATTTAATGGCATTACTCAGGAGATTGGACACAATCTGACGCAAGCGATATGCTCCGCTCTTAATTAAGGTGTCTGGTTCTATGGCAATATTGCTGCTTAGCTTAAGCCCCTTTTTATCAGCCTGGCTTTGTTGCATTTTTATCAGATTGGCAAGTAAGTTGGCTGGTGAAAAATATTCTTCTTTAATTTCTAGCATGCCTGATTCTAATTTGCCAAGATTGAGTATATCTTCTACCGTATCATTGATCACATGGATATCCTGTGTGATGGAATCCAATAATGCGGGATTAACGCGATTGTTGGATGTGTTGTTCTTTAGGAGGTCAATGACGCTGACTAGCGAATTGACTGGTGTACGCACATCATGGCTCACATTGGCCAATATACTGGTTTTTTCTTTAGCTGTACGCAATGCATAATCCCGCGCTGCTGTGATTTTACGTTCGTAAATGAGGGTGTTATAATGATAGGACAGAATTAGGGTCACCATAATAATCATTAGGATGATTGAGGCAATAACTTGCTTCCCGAAAAAGGCAGAGTTTTCCTTATACAATTTGAAATCCTGTATCTCGGCCGCCCGTAAGGACTCATCTTCTTGTGTTTTTATCTTGAGCAGGGCGGTACTGATCGTACTAAAAAGTGCATAATTTGATTGTAGGAGTTGTCTTTCCTTATCTTGGAGCTCGACAAAAGAACGACGAATTTTGCTAAAATCTTGCTTATAGAACGTTTCATTCTGTTCAATTAATGTCTGTATCTGGCTGTGAATGGCCTTGATCTGATTGACATTAAATTGTTGTTCAAGTTTGTCGGCAACTAAAGTGTCATTTTTTGCTTTGAAAATCCGGGCGAAAAGTTTTTCTTTTTTTCTGACAATAGTATCCTTTTTTCTGACAGTTAAGGAAGTATCTCGTAATATTCTGCTAACAACGGAATCCGCATCTATCCGATTGGTTGTTGGACGTAATGTTCTACTGGTTTTAGTCAAAAGGGAAAGGGAGTCCTTTGCCAGGAAGATCATATTATCTACGGATTTCTTGATGCGTGCGAATTCATCAGAGAGATGTATGTTTTGTTCCAACGGCGTATTGGTTGAAAACGATATTCCTTTTTTGGAAGAAAGCGTAGAAAGAGAATCAATATAAAAACGAAGGCTATCTAAGTTTTTCGTATAGTTTGCTAAGTTTTCGGCACTGAAATCTACCGTATATGATCGGAATGCATTTCCTGCAGCATTATAGGATGCAAATAACTCATAAAATAAACTTGTCAATTGATTTTTGGAGCTATAGGCTTTATTTAGACGAGCTTCGGTTTTTTGATATTCAATATATTGATAGGTAAATATCGAACCGATATACACTAAAGAAAGAATCAGAAAAGCAATTAAAACTGTCCTGAAAATAAATATTTTTCTATTATTTTTCACGTTGTTACTCTTTCACCAATAAATTAATTATAGCCTCTTTGTTTAGTATGGAACTCAAATTTAATACTTAAAAATGAAAGCTGTTGTTTATAACTGTCAATTAATCGCTACTTTTTAAAAAACTTACACAATCGTTTGATTGAAAGGACAAGGCGGTAGTACAATTTTTATTTTCTATTTTACCGATGGAAACCTAAAAGAGTCAGATAGTTGACTCAAAATAATTCATTTCTAATAAAGGAACAAATTGTAAAACTGATGAAAAAACTGTTTATTTCAGCAATGTTGTCGTTAATTATCGGACAGGTAAGCTATGCGCAATCTATTGTAAATGTCATTCCAAAACCACAGGAAATCACTTATGGGGAAGGTTTATTCCAATTAGATAAACAAACGACCATAAGTTTTAAAAATTGTAGCGTTAAAGATGTGGACCTATTCGTTAGGCAATTGCGGCAAGCAAGCCATTATTCAATGATAGAAAAAAGGCAATCAAGCAATACGATTGAGTTTATTTTAGATAAAAAACTGGATCTTCCTAGTGATGAAGGGTATCAGTTGGATGTTTCTGCTAAAAAAGTGACGGTGAAAGCAAAGACAGCGCATGGTTTTTTCAATGCGTCACAATCGTTGCGCCAGCTTCTACCCGCTGCAATCGAGACAACTAATAGTACTGTTAATGAATCCACTTGGTCCATTCCTGCTGTTGCGATCAAAGATTATCCCCGATACCACTGGCGTGGGTATATGAAAGATGTAAGCCGCACATTCTATACGATAAATACTGTGAAGAAGTACCTGGATGCAATGGCTTTATATAAAATGAATACCTTTCATTGGCATTTGACGGATGATCAGGGATGGCGTATCGAAATAAAGAAATATCCCAAATTAACGGCCGAGAATGCGACTGTCTTCCATCGTACTGAAAAACAACCGGCTGAGCGTAGTGGTTTTTATACCCAAGAACAGATAAAGGAGGTGGTTCAGTATGCTAAAGAACGCAATATTACAATTGTTCCTGAAATTGACGTACCGGGGCACTCCTGGCCAACAATATTAGCCTATCCTGCCTTGGGGGTGAATAAGAATTCTTACCCCAATCATATTTTTCCTTTTGTGTCGTCCTGGAGTTATTGGGGTAACCAGTTTACACCAAATACGCTTGATCCAACAAAAGAGACAACCTATCAATTTTTGGATGATGTGTTTACCGAGATTGCCAGTCTATTTCCAGGAAGCTATATTCATTTCGGAGGGGATGAGGTCCGTCATGACTTATGGGAAAAGGAACCACATGTGCAGGATTTTATGAAGCAGCATCAGATTGCGGATGTCAAAGCATTGCAAAGTTATTTTGTACAACGTGTATCGGCTATCATAGTTCAGAAAGGCAAAAAACCTATTGGCTGGAACGATATTTTGGCTGATGCTAAGAATCTTCCCAAAAGTACAGCTATTATGAGCTGGCTTGGAGAGGAGGCGATTAAAGAGGCGACAAAAGATGGATTTAAGGCTGTGGCAACACCTGCCTCACATTTATATTTCGATATTACACAGGCGGATCGCAATGATGGTACAATGACTGACCTGGCCTATCCGCAGATTAATTCCCTAAAAAGGGTCTATGACTTTGATCCATCAAATGGATTGACGGCAGTGGAAGATCAATTGGTGCTGGGGGTGCAGGGTAATATGTGGTCGGCGATCGCCCAGGATATCAAAGATATGAATGTGCAGAATTTTCCACGGTTACTTGCTGTCGCTGAAATAGGTTGGGCATCTAAGTCAGAGAAAGATTATGCGGAGTTTTGCCGTAGACTGGATGCTAATCTTCCACGTCTGGATTCCATGCGGATTGATTACTATCATAATGGGGGGTATATTGCAGGTAGCTGGAAAAGTGATGACATTAAAGAGGAGTATAGTACATTAACCTTTGATGTGACCAAGAAGATTTATGACAATGGACGGGCACAAGCTGGTTTTTTCTTTGTAGATGGTAAGAATTTTCTGGAAATAGATGCTGTCCAATTGCTGCAGGATGGTCGTATTATTGATGAGGATGGACATCATGCGCTTGCGGACAAATTTAGAGGAACGAATAAGATTAAACCTTTTTATTACAATTTCACCGTGAGAGATTATAATCCGAATGCGAAGTACGAAATTAAGGCTCGTGTTAGGGGGGCTGGTGGAGTAGATTCAAAAGGTAATTTTACATTTAATCTGTCGCCAACTCTTCCTTTCAACAAAACGGAGAAAAGATAGTATATACAGTACATCTTTCGATTGAACAAAAGCAGCTGTCTCCGTAGCTGCTTTTGTTGTTAGAAAAACCCTCTAATTTCTAAATATCTGCTCTTTTTAGAGCGAACATCCCCTACTATGCCCGTTGTTTTATAAAAATAATGGGTTAATTATTCTAATAACCCATTTGTAAAACATAAAAAAACAACTTGGTTTTCAGTTTCTTTTGTTCAATTTCATTTTTATTTTCAGATTCTTTTATTTAATTTCCTATTAGAATCAACTATCTTTTGTAATTTTTTTACAAAAGATAAAATACCAATAAACCTTTTAGTAATTGTTTGTAAACTATTATCTAAACACCTCCATTTTAATTATGAAAAAGAATTATCTTTTTTACAGCAAAGCCAGACCTTTAAGTCTTTTAGGTCTAAGTCTTTTATGCTCGTCCCCTAATTTAATTGCGAGCAATTTGAAATCGAAATTAAGCTATTTTCATGTCGAACAGCAGCAAATTTCGGGTAATGTGAAGAATGAAAAAGGCGAACCGCTTGCGGGTGCTACAATTACCGTAAAAGGTAGCACGATCCAAGCGTCGACCGATGCCAATGGTAGCTTTTCTATCCGCGCCAAACAGGGCGATTTTCTGGTTATCAATTATCAAGGTTATGCGCGGCAAGAGGTCGCAGTAAGTAGCGGAACGATCGCTGTGACGATGATTGGCAATACCGAATCGTTAGAAGAGGTGGTTATCGTGGGGTATGGTAAACAGAAAAAGGGAAATCTAACCGGAGCTGTTGCAGCAGTAAACTCTGAACAACTGAAAAATATCTCGCCATCCAATCTGTCCAATACCTTGGCGGGAAGGGCTGCTGGGGTGAATGTGACCAATACCTCAGGGATGGCCGGAGCTTCCTCTTCCTTACGTATCCGTGGAGCTGCTGTCGAACCGCTTTATGTGATTGATGGTGTGGTGCGTGATAAAGCTGCTTTTGATGCCCTGGAAGCAAATGAAGTAGATCAGATGAGTTTCTTGAAAGATGCCGGAACTGCCGCTGTATATGGTACGAGAGCAGGTAATGGCGTTGTGCTAGTGACGACAAAAAAAGGGACTTCCCAGGCACCGGTGTTCAATGTGCAGAGTAATTATTCCTTCAGTGCACCAACACAGACGTTATTGGCCAATCTGACTACCGCGACGGATGAACTAATCTACCAGAATCGAGTTTCCCAATTCCGTTGGGAACAGGGAAAGAAAAGTGAACCGTGGGTGGCTCCAAATGGACAGCGTGAATTTGACTATTTTAAAGACAAAAATTATAATACCAATGATGTTATCTGGCGAAACCCTTTCAGCCATAGGCAGTCTATTGCTGTTAACGGCGGAGGCGACAAGATTACCTACTATGCCTTATTGAGCTATCGGAAAGAAAATGGATCTTATAAATCGCTAGATCACGAAAAGTTCAATCTCCGTAGTAATATTTCAGCGAAAATCAGTGACGCATTTAGTATGGATTTTAATATCTCGGCCAATCAGACGAACTCCAATAGGTTCTTCTGGCCATTTAGTACATCCGCCAGTGATGATGATTTTGATGTTTCGGATTTTTATAGGGTTACTTTCAACTGGCCTAAGATGTATCCCTTTTATCTGACCGCGGACGGAACGCCGAGCAATACCCCAACGGCTTATCCTGTACAGACACCGATGGGAAGCTGGCAGGCCTGGAATGTGATTGACCAGGTCATCGGCGATCGATACATTGATCGCAAAGTACGCCAGGTAAATCCGATCATGACCCTTAATTTAAAACTGGATAAACTGTTAGAGGGACTTTCTACAAAATTGGTGGGTAGTTACGTAGCAGAAGACTATATGCGCAAGCGTTATATGAGTTTCCAAAAGAATTATACATTTACTTCGCTGAATCCTAATGGGAACCGTTTCATACCAGCCCCACCATCGGAGGATAGGACAAATGTATTCACCTTTAGTCAGGCCCAGCCCTTTATGGACTATAATCCACAACGAAAATGGCAATACCAGGTGGACTGGTTCCTAAACTACAACCGCAAGTTTGGCAAACATACGGTGGATGGTCTGGTTGTTTATGAGCAGTTTAAATCGGGTAATACGAACATTACATCGCGGGCTGAAAATCCAATTATCCCATTGGATCAGATGTATATTTATCCGACAGACAGGAGCATGCGATCGACAGATGCCTTTGAATTAATGGATGCGCGACGCGGGGTGATCGGTCGGGCGAACTATAACTATGCGGATAAGTACATAGCCGAGTTTTCTTTCCGTTACGATGGCTCGCCTTTATTCCCAAATGATAAACGCTGGGGATTTTTCCCATCCATGTCCCTTGGTTGGCGGATATCAGATGAGAATTTCTTTTCGTCCATCAAAAATACGGTCAGTGATCTAAAACTACGTGCATCGTACGGAAGTTCGGGTAACTTTGTGGATGTGGAAGGCTATTCGATATTACCCTATTCGTATATGGAGAAATATAGCTCGATCATTACTTCGCGAACAGGAAGCAGAACACCGGTGCCGGGATATATTTTTGGCGATAGCTATTACACTGGGGTAACGTACCTCGATAATCCGACCACAAACCTTACCTGGACAAAATCCAAGAGTTATAACGTAGGGATAGACTTTGGTTTTGTCCACAATAAACTGACAGGTAGTTTAGATGGATTTATCCGGAAGGAAAGCGATATTCTCGGAACGAGGGGAATTAAGGTCCCGGATAATTATGGAAGAGGGCTGGCGCCGGAAAACTATGCGGCGCGAAGCTTTAGAGGGGGCGAGCTCTCACTCAACTGGAATGATAGGGTTGGTGAAGTTTCTTATGGTTTGAATGCGAATATGGGTTATGCAAAAGACCGATGGGATATTTTTGACGAGGAACCTTCCTACGCAGCAGGAGGACGGGAAAATTTTCGATCCAAGGTAGGGCGACCTGAAAATCGCATTATTGGTTTGGAAGCTTCGGGACTGGTCCGTACGCAGGCCGAAGCTGATGCACTGAAGGGAAAGGGCTTTAAGACTTATGGACGTGACCCTTATCCGGGCATGATTCTGTATAAAGATATCCGTGGACAAAATTATTCTGACCAGCCAGACGGCATTATCGATGACAATGATATGCAGTTACTTTCGGAGAATAATACACCGCGCATTAATTATGGATTTGGATTTAATGCCAGTTGGAAAGGTTTCTATGTATCTGCTTTATTTCAAGGCGTATTGGCTTATGATCGTGTGATCAGCAATCAGGAAGGAGCAGGAATGCGGCAACACGGGGATACGTTTAGACCCTATTATCCAATCTGGACTTCGGATGTCTGGACTCCGGATAATACGGATGCTAAATACCCACGTCCTGTAGGTTATAACTGGCAGGAATCTGGTGCCACCTCCTCAACATTCTGGATCCGAAATGGCGCTTATATGCGATTACGGGATTTAAATATTTCCTACACACTACCGCTGGCAATGATGGAAAAAATCAAAATGAAGAGTGTCAACGTATTCTTAAACGGAACCAATCTCTTTGTTTTTTCACCGATGAAGGAATTCCATGATCCAGAGCAAAAAATGTACGATTCCTATCCGGTGATGAAAACGTTTACATTGGGCCTTGATGTTAAATTTTAATTGATTTTTAATGATGAAAAAGATATTTTATCCGCTAGTTGCCTTGTTGCTGACAACGGCTTCTTGCAAGAATGTATTGGATATTGAGGATCTCAATTCGGTAAATGAAGACAAGGTGTGGAATGACCCCAATCTTGTCAATGCTTATCTGGCTAATTTATATACCTTATTTGGAAATTGGAACAGTGGGGCAGACAATAATTCGCAACAGCTTGCTGGAATTAATTTCCCTTTGAATGCAGTGACGGTCAATAACACGGCCTACAAGGCTTGGGACTATACCACCATGCGCAAGATCAATACTGCTATTCAAAAGGTGTCTGGAAGTACAGGATTAAATGATGCGACAAAGAAATCCATCCTAGGTCAGGCACTTTTTATGCGTGCCTATATGTATTTCAATATGGTCAAGCATCATGGTGGCGTACCCTACATCACAAAACCACAGGATCTGGAGGATGATGAATTGAAAGTTCTGCGAAACAGTACCAAAGAATGTTTTGACTTAATGGTAAAAGACCTGGATGAGGCGCTGACCTATTTGCCGATGACCATAGCGAAAGGTGCAGCGGATTATGGACGTATTGATGGTAATTTTGCCTTGGCCTTTAAAGCTAAAGTATTGTTGTATAAAGCATCACCACAATTTAATCCTTCCAATCCTTATGGAAATGCCTATTGGACAGAAGCGAATGCGGTGAATAAAAAGGCCTATGAGCAGCTAAAGGCACAGGGTTATAACTTGACCGCTGATTACTATAATATTGCATTGGTGGAGAAAGGTCCTGAGGTGGTCTTTGCTGTTATAAACTCGTATCCCAACAAAGTTGCCAACTGGGATAATGGGGTGCGGCCGGGCTCCGAAAGCCGGGGGACAGCTAGTGCTGTGCCAACCTGGGATTTTGTGAAAGAATTTCCAATGAAAGATGGTAAATTATATACAGATCCGACGGGTAAATACCATAAAACAGATGAGCAGTTCCTACAAAGTTATTGGGAGAACCGCGATCCACGTTTTGATAAATCCATTGTTTGGAACGGGAAGGTCTATGAGGTTTCGGGTAAAACGGGGAAAAGACAATATACCTCGCTGGGCATCGCGGATGCACTGGACAATTTTGGAGAAAATCCAAAAGCTGGAACAACTTCCTCAAATAGAGACCGGTATACAGGCTTTTTTATTTTGAAGAATTCAAAACTCTCTTTACGACAAACGCAGGTGGAGACCCAATATGATGTGGATTTTGTACTGATGCGCTATGCGGAAGTGCTATTGAATTATGCTGAAACAGCAAATGAAACAGGGGATTTGGCTACAGCAATGTCCCTTTTAAAACAGATTCGGATGCGTGCCGGTATCGAACCGGGAGGAGATAATAGCTATGGTATCATTGCGGGTAATAAATCCGATATGCGGGAGGCTCTATTGGCGGAAAGAAATATTGAGTTTTGCTTCGAAGGGCATCGCTTTTGGGACTTGCGTCGCTTACGTAAGCTTGCTGTCCTGAATAATAAAACCAAACAGGGAGTGGAAGCTATTGCGATCAATGCAAACGGAACCGATATGGATCTAAAGGCGGCAGCAGACTTGGCTAAAAATTATCAACTGAAAGAAAATCAGTTTAAGTACAATGTATTGCAGGTGCCTAGTACCGGAAATAAAATCAATCTGGTGCCAGATACATATTATTTCTTCCCGATTGCTCAATCTGTGATAGATAAGAACCCCAATATCAAGCAAAATAAAGACTGGGGTGGAGAATTCAATCCAACGTTGGAGTAGATATTCCTGTCAAAGAGATAGGGTCTATAGGACAGAAATTGTCATTTCTGTGAGATTGAAATTAGATAGAATTCTATGGCTCTATTGAAGTCCTTATAAGGAATGTAACAAAGGCTTGGCTTATTAAGTAAGTTTAATACCTTTCGGTTGTTTTTCATGGACTTTAAACTTTTTGTCACATACAGCATTTATCCAATTATTTTTATAAGGGCTGTATGTGACATCTTTTACTTAAAGATCTCTCTATAGTAAACCAGCTTACCAGATTCCGTGATACCTTGGATGGTTATACAAAAGCCCTTTGCTCGACTATTATTAAAAAAGGTGAAAAGTCCTGATGTATTTCCGGCTTCCATAGTTGCAAAGGCATTCCAATATAATGTTGATCGATAATCTTTGGGACTATTAAACTTCTTGGCTGTAGTTTCGTAGGTCACATTGGTATATTGTGTAATCGGCATGTACCCCATAAGGGTCTGCTTATCCACTGCCTTGCCAATCTCACGGTCGACTTCACCTACTGAGGACTGAAAAAGAAGAATGGCCGGCTGATTATCTGCCTGCGGTAAACTCGCATAATATTTTACCATTGGAAAGTTAGCCGCGTCTTCAAAGAGCCCATTACCATCAATATTGGATTCAAAATTAGTAAAGATCTGTTCTATTCCATTGATATAGATTTTGTAGTTTCTTTGCGGGTTATAACTTTTGAGTTGTTTCCGTATATAATCGCTAATATCATAAGACCGTTTAATCACATTGCTGTCAAGTGCTGGATATATTATTGCATCGGGCTTTATGTTGGTCGGAACATCTGCCATATAGAATCTTTTTTGAACGCGCTCTTGCTCTCTTTGCAATCGACTTCTGTGGACGACAACAGTTGCTAGCCTGCGCTGTCCCTTTGCGTCAACAGTGAAATTTGGAGCAAAGCTTTCGAGTTGGATTAAATCTGTCGTTTTATAATCTCTTTGTGGTAGGCTGTCAGCGATATAAACCGGACGTCGGAACTGCTGCGGATTCGCAAAAGTATAATGGACAGAAAACGGCTCAAATTTTAACCGACGGTAGATTTGGCTAAATTTGGTTTCTACGGAATCAAAAATGATTAAGTTGGGAATACTAAATCTGCCCAGAGAATCAAAACCAATTTCTTGGTATTTCATGCGTGATGAGCCAAAATCCTGATAACCGAAAGAAGCTCCTCGGTCAACGCCCTTGGATTTTTCCTCCTTCTTCAATAGGTTTCGGTAGCTTTCATAAAACTTAGCCCATCTGTCTTTTGGCATTATTATCTGGCCTTTTAAAACAAGTAATGTATCTTTATAGAATTGCTTATCGCTATAGCAGATTTCTCGGAGCCAGTTCACACTCTGAATATAACCGTCTCTATTCTTGCTTTTGTTCCAGTAAACTTGAGGTGCGATTAAATTGTCTGAGGCTAATGGTTTAAGGTATAGATCAGTCAATATACTTTCGTTGCTATCTATCGGAACATCAATATCCGTGACTGAAATTGATAATTTTGCAGACTCTTTTAATGGAAGCTGTAATTGGAGCCTATTCCCAGATTTTTCACCTTCACCGCGTTGTAAAGAAACCTCTGGCTTGAGCAGGATTTGTTCTTGTCCAATGATGGCTGTTCGCGAAGAAAGTAATTGATCTGAAGTATCGTTGACTTTAACTTGTAAAAGCCCATATTCCAAACTGTTATTCTGAAGCGGAATATTAATTTTTTTTCCCTTAATCAGGTGCACTTGTTCTTTGAAAAGAAAACGTTGTTGTAAGCTGGCTTCAATACGTACAGATTGTGAATCGATATTGGTCTGTAATTGGATGACGGTTTGATCATTCTCCGTTATCAGGCTAGCTTTACTGCCCAATTTCGCCGCTGGCAAGCTGTTTTTTCGAATGTTTCCATCCACAGCGGTCCATTCGATGAAATAGTTTGTAGCCAAATTCGGGGTAAAATAAATCATGGCAAGCCCTGCCCCGTCAGTCTGGAAATCACCTAAAAACTTACCCTGATCATCTGTCAGGCTACCTTTGGCCATGGACGGGATTCCATTGTTGTCCGTACATTTGATTGTAAGCTGATTCGAAATGTCACTTAATAATAAACCTCCTTCAGGATAAAGAAATAGATTGTAGTGCTTTTCTTTTTTAGAAAAATCAGATCGTTGGTCTGAAATAGGTTTTCCCAGTTGCAGTATGCCAATTTTCTTAAAATATGGGCGGCCTTGTGGACAATTCGGGTCATTTGTATAGGCATTGATAAATAACTCGTCTCCCTGATAAGTTGGTGGGATAACAAAATGACTTGCTGTAATACCTTGCGAAACCATTGCTACGGCCTGCTGGAATTCTTTACCCTGTCCATCTGCCCATTTGAGGTAGAGGTTAAATACATTTTTCGAAAGAAGACCTTCTTCCAAAATGTAACCTTTAAACCATACCGTATCGCCAGGAAAATAATAATCTCTGTCTGTATGCAGGTAAATACTGTTGCTTTGTGCGTAGCTGAAGTTTATTTGTATAAATAGAAGGAACAAGATAATATATCTCATGATCATAATTTATAAATGGTTTTCGCTTAGGGTTATTTTATAGCATTTACAATACTAAAAAGTTTTGTTCAGTTTAAGGTACGGAAATTAATTTTCTATTAAAAAATAAATATAAATCAATCGATTACATTGTTTTTGGTTAAAAATGGGGCAGAGAAAATGAGTGACGACTTAACAATAGGATGTGTGACGTGAAACTGAGAAAAAATGTTAAATATATTGTATAGAATGACTCTAGGACATCGTCATCGCGTATATCAAAAAAATCAAGACTCAGACAAAATAGGGGTTGTGGCAGATAATTTAATCCAAGGTTGGAATAATGTATTTTCCGATCTTTAAGTAAGATATTGATAAAAATAGAATGGGATGCCCATTGATGGGCAACCCGTTTATGTTAAGTTATGTCAAGGACAGCGTTTATTTTAGCTCGATCATTTTTTGTTTTTCTTCCTCCTGTTTATCCTCTTGTAAGATGGCCAACTGCAGGCTGCAAATCAAAGTAAGGATAATAAGGACTACAAAAGCTACCGGAAAGATAATTCCAATGATCACCGCCAGTAGTAATGATATGTTGAGGTATTCCTGTCCAGTTTTGGAAGAAACCTTTAAGCGTGAGCTTTTAAATGAATCAAAAAGGTCTTGAAAAGCTTTTGTGATTGTTTTGCTGTTAATGCTGAATGTTGTTTTAGTTGCCATGATGTTTATTTTTTAATGTTTTTATTTCTTATTTGATATCTCAAAGGTAGGGGAGATTCGCTGAAGGGGGGAGAGTCATTAGGCTAATCAGGAGTGAATCTCGGTAAACGGTTGGCTTATGTCGGTTAATGACCATCTGGTAATTTTTTTCTTAAAAGCTGGTTAGATGTGGATTCAGAATGATGATAGGGTAAGTCCGAAATCACTTTTACATAAAAAAGCCACACTAATGCAAGGACTAGTGCGGCTTTTTCATTCTATTTAATTTTGGTATTAGAGACCTACGTGTTCAGTTTTTGATTTGGTTGGTCCTGATGCATTTTGCTTATAAGATGGATCGTAATTCCAATGAATACTATCTGTCAATATCTTTCCGTCTTTTTGTATGATCTTAGCTTCGATCGTGTTCGCCCCCTTCGTAAGTTTGACGTTATCAAAAATGTAATGCACATCTGTTTGCCCTTTTCTAACGCCTTTGATAACAGTTCCGTTAACAGTTAAGGTTGGTTCGCCTCTATTGGAATAAATAGTTACCGGGGTAATTTCATTTCCGCGATTGATCATACGGCGTTGGGTGACATACAATACTGGTTCTTTGCTCCAATTTGCTTTATACCAGTAGAAGCCATCTTTTTTCAATTTTCTATCAAAAGAAACCAATCCTTTATAATTTCTCGGATTAACGTTCAGTGCGGTAATCGGTGTGGCGAAATCAAAAGTATTCCACACGTATGACCCTAGGAAAATAGGGCTTTTGGAGATTACGCCCCAATGGACTTCATGGAATTTTGTCGCATATTCTTCTGGGAAAAATGATGGATTGCTCCATTGGTTGCCGAAATTGCCTACCTCTTCCGCCTGATCCTCAGGAACTGCTTCGGCACCGTATTCAGAAAAGATAATCTTGTAGTCTTTAAACTCTTTACTTATACGTTGTGCCCATGTGGCTACATCGTCATCTTTATCAGATTTGTCCTCCAATTCACCATTATACCAACCGAAATAATGGTTGATTCCCTGTACATCTGCATTGTTGTTAACCGGATGATCAATTACATTGTATCCGCTTACGGAGACGGTGTAACGATCTGGGTCTTCGGATTTAGCGAGATCATTTAGTTTAGTTGTAAGTTCTACTGTGTAGGCGGACGGCGAGTAAACTTCGTTATGCATCCCCCAGATATAGATAGAAGGGTGATTGAAATTTTGTCGAATTAATTCTTTCAACTGTTGTTGGGCGTTGTTGTCTTCCAACGTTGTCACGCGATTCACAAATGGGATTTCGGCCCAGATCACAAGCCCGATACTATCGCATTTGGAATAGAAATATGCTGACTGTTGATAGTGTGCCAGACGGATAGAAGTAGCTCCCATTTCTTTGATAATAGATAGATCTTCGTCGTGGTCGGCGTTGCTCAAGGCTGAGCCTTTGCCCCAACGATCCTGATGTCGACATACACCATATAGAGGATACTTGATGTCATTCAAAAAGAAACCTTGGCCAGTGCGTAGTTCAAATTTGCGTATCCCTAAGGGTGCCATTACCTCGTCAATGACCTGACCATCTTTTTTGATCTGTGTCACAACCTTGTAAAGGTAGGGATCGTCCAGTCCTTGCCATAAATGCGGGTTTTTGACCACAATTAGTTGTGATAAGACCTGACGGCCCTGAGGTGGCAACGTATAAGCTGTTTGTTGTTTTGCTTTTATGGTGCCATCCTTTTCAAAGATGGTCGTTAATAATTCGATCGGTTGTGTTTTTCCGGATTTGTTGTCGATTTTTATTTTTAACGCTATATCTGCAGCCTTTTTTGAAACATTTTGTTGCGTGATATAGACACCTTGGGAAGCAAAGTCATTCACAGCAACATGAATGTCATCGGTGATAATAAGTTCAACAGGACGATAAATACCACCGTACATCGGGAATAGCGTGTGGTTGACCGGGATAACCTGTGGACTGGCTTCATTATTGACCTTGACCAGTAGCTCGTTTTCTACTCCCAATTGTACCATATTGGTTAATTCGAAGACAAAAGCGGAATAGCCGCCCTGATGTCGACCAACAAAACTGTAGTTGCCATTTCGTTGGGAATTATCGTAACTAACTTCATTTTTTCCTGTTTTGGCAGGGAGGGGTTTATTATTTAAGTAAACTTCGGTATTCGTATTTACTCCTTCAAATCGGATGAAAACACGCTTACCTTTCCAGTCTGATCCGGGGACAAATGATTTGCGGTAATAAGCATCACCGGTATAAAAACGTTCGTTTTTTCCAAGGCTGCCCGGCTTGATCTCTGCTGTCTGCATGTCGGTAGCATTCCAGGTATGTGGTAGGGTAACCAATTGCCACTTTCCATCAAATGTCTGGTTATAGTCTAATGCTGAGGTGGAAAATGGACCTTTTTTAAACGACCAGTTCGCATTGAACGGAATGACTGTTCTGGCTTGCAGATTCAGCATCGTTATCCCAATAAAGAAGAGCGTATAAAAAATCCTTTTAATCATATGGTTTTTAACTTAGGGTATTTGTTTCGTTTTCAAATATAACCAACAAAAAGACAATGCCTAATTAGCTTCTTTTTCGAAAAACAGTAAAATGAAAATAAATTTATTTTATGTAATTTATTTTTCAATTAACGTCTTATTTATTTCTTTATTATCCTGTTTGTAGGTTGTACACTACAACGTTTTCGAGAATAGCGCAAACGATTGTGTGGCTTTGGTCTTGGGTAATAACTTAATAATTTCTTTACAATTGCATTAGATATAAGACCAAATTACCAACACTAACAAACCTTAGAAAACATAATATGAATAGATCTCACTACGGACACCAATTTAGAAAAACGAGATTATATTGCCATCTCGCTTTCCTGACGCCGATGGTCGCATTTTCATTAATGGGCACTGCGCAGGCTAAAAATCCCCATCTATCAACAGTAAAAAATGGCACTTCAATGTCTGCTTTTCAGCAGAAAATCAATGGTACAGTTGTTGATGAAAATGGAAAACCTATCGCGGGGGTGACGGTCTCTGAGAAAGGGACTGCACATTCAACATCAACGGATAGTCAAGGGAAATTCTCCTTAGCTGTGTCCTCCTCGAATGCAGTGCTACTTTTTAATTCTGTTGGTTATGTTTCTAAAGAGGCAGCTGCGAATCAATCATCCCAGGTGACCCTCGCCAAATCGGAAGATATACTGGAGGAGGTCGTGGTGGTCGCCTATGGAACCCAGAAGAAAACGAATATGACCAGCGCCGTGACACAGGTAGACACCAAGGTTTTACAAAACCGTCCAGCACCGACAGTAGCAAATATGCTTCAAGGGGCGGCTCCCGGCTTAGTCGTTACCAGGCAATCGGGTAAACCAGGGGGACAGGGCCTAACGATTCAGTTGCGGGGAGCTTCTTCCGCTACGGATAACGTTCCGCCTTTGTATGTAATCGATGGTGTGATCAGTTCTCCCTCAACATTTGAAGGGTTAAATCCGAATGATATTGAAAATATCAGTGTACTAAAAGATGGTGGAGCGACAGCGATTTACGGCTCTCAATCTGCAGGCGGTGTTATTCTGATCCAGACCAAAAGAGGAAAAACTGGTCCTGGCCGTATTACTGTGATGAGCAATATGGGTATCCAGATGCCTTCTAATATGCCCGACCGTCTTTCTTTGGTTGAGGAGATGAAATATATGAATCTGGGACGGGCAAATGCCGGTTTAGCACCAGAGTATAATGATGAGGATCTAAACTATGCGGTTAACGGTCCAACATTCGTTTTGGGTGCGAACGGACAATGGCGTACCTATAATCAAAAGAATCTAATTGATGAGGTTGCTAAGAAGTCCTATAATCTGTACAACAACAATATCCAATTTTCGGGTGGTAGTGAGAAAATTACCTACATGGCCTCACTTGGTAATATGAGCCAGGCGGGTATGTTCAAAGTAGGCGAAGATCATTTTACACGCTGGAATGCCCGTGCAAACATCTCAGCTCAGGTAAATAAGTATTTAAAATTGGATATTGGGTCTGCCTATATCAATCAGGCAACCGATAATCCACAGGATGGTGGCTATGGTATTGATGGTGGTGGAAATGGAATATTGCGTCAGTTTTACTCTTCACGTATGCGTTTTCCGCTTTATAACGAAGATGGTACTTACTATCGGAGCGGTACTTCGTCCGCTATCGGTTACGCTTTAATGAAAGATGGCGGATTTAACCGGGACAGAAAAGATACCTATTTCAATAACGTAACAGCGACGCTGAGTAATTTTGTAAAGGGGTTGAATGTCAAATTGATGTATAGCCGCGAGAATACAAATCAACAGAACCGCAATTTTAGAAGGACTGTAACCTATTATTCTGGTCCGGATCCCAAAACGGCAAGTCAATTGAATAATCCGAATAACTATGCCATCACGGACTATAAAACATTATCGTTAAATTATCAGGCAATTGCGGATTATGATTTCAAGCTAGCAGAGAAACATAATTTTCATCTTATGGGTGGTTATCAGTTTCAGTCTTATGATTTTGGACAGATCACCGCAAGTGCAAAGAACTTGTATGTCAATGATAATCCAAGTTTAAATTTCACCTCTGATCCCTTGAATAAATCACACGAACAGCGCGCTGAACGTGGGAAAATGCAAGCATATTTTGGACGGTTTAACTATAACTATGATGAAAAATATCTTTTTGAGGCGACGGTTAGAAGCGATGAAAGTTCACGTTTATTTCCAGGTGTCCGTGTGAAGGTATTTCCATCCTTCTCTGCTGGCTGGAATATGAGCCGCGAAGCGTGGTTTGAATCAATTGCAGATGTCGTGAGTGAATTGAAGCCACGTGTATCATGGGGTAAAGTGGGCTCACAGGTTGGGATCCAATATTATGATTTTCTGGCGCAATTAAAGATCGGCCCTAATACGGATCCAGGAAGAACTGGGGTTGTTTTAGGTGATATTAAACAATCCTATATTTATCAGGATATGCTTCCGGCTTTGGGGATTAGTTGGGAAACCGTTGAAACACAGAATTTTGGATTGGATTTTAGTTTCTTAAAGCGTAAACTTAAGGGATCTTTTGACTACTACAACAAATATAATAACAATATGTTGGTGGCGGTTGACCTGCCCGAAACGCTGGGTATAAAGATCCCGCGGTCAAACGATGGAAAGCTAAAAACCTGGGGTTGGGAATTCAACTTGGGGTATAGCGATAAGGTCGGTGAGGACTTCTCCTATAATGTAAATTTCAACCTCGCGGACAATCAGAATCGGTTGGTAAGATATGGTGGAGCCGGTAATATCATCAGATCTGGCGTTAATCCACGGGTTGAGGGCTATGCACTGAATTCAATCTGGGGTTACCAGGCGGATGGTTATTTCCAAACCGAAGCGGATCTTGCACAAGCACCGAGTTATAAAGAGCTCTTGAACAAAACAGGAGTTCCCGGGTTGGGGGATGTCAGATATGTGGATGTCAATGGTGATGGGAAAATAAGCCCAGGTGGGGGTCAACTGGGAGATTCCGGTGATTTAGTTTATTTGGGGGATATCAACCCAAGATATCAGTATGGCTTTAATATCAATTTGAGCTATAAAAACTTTGATTTGGGTATGTTTATTCAGGGAATTGCCAAACGCAAATTTAAACCTAGCAATGAGCTGATCCAACCTTTACTGGCTTCTTGGTATATGCCTATGTCTTTCCAGACCGACTATTGGACACCGGAGAATACCAATGCGGCTTTCCCAAGACCTTATCTTGAGGGGACGCAGAATTTCCAGGAGTCAAGCAAATGGTATCTGAGCGGTGCTTATGCCCGCTTGAAAAACGTTCAGATCGGCTATACATTGACAAAGGATCAGATGAAGAGACTACCGTTTGAACGAATTAGATTTTATGCTTCAGGAGAGGATTTGTTGACATTATCCAAAATGGGGGTATTCAAAGGTGTCGTTGACCCTGAAATGAAACCAACGAGAGAGGGTTCAACGACGGAGATCGCTTCCCCTTATCCATTTGCTCGGACAATATCGTTTGGAATAAACCTTGATTTTTAAGAATTGATTACCATGAAAAGAAAATTTATATATATACTGCTCGCTTCACTTACACTTGGCTCAGTGCAATCGTGTAAAATTGATGAATTGCCAGAAACGACCGTACCGGATGTCGGTTTTTGGAATACAGTCGCTGATTTACGCTTGGCGGCAAATTATTTCTATACAACATTACCGGGGCTGACACAAAGGGAGGTAAATATGGACAACTGGTCGACTTTTGCCTATCCCAATGACAAAGGTGATCCAATTTCGGACGGCTCCCGTGTAAAACCGGCAACAAGTGATGACTACGACTACTCCAATATTTTTCAGGCAAATAAATTGATTGAAAAGTCCAAAGAAGTATTGGCAAAAGGAGGGGATCCTAAACAGGTGAATTGGTATGTCGGTGAGGCTCATTTTTTTAGAGCCTGGTATTATTTTGAGATGTTCAAGCGCTTTGGCGGCGTTCCATTGATTACTAAAACCATGTTGGTGGATGACCCTGATGTTTATTTGCCAAGAGCCTCGAGAGAGGAAGTACTGCAATTAATTTTTGACGATCTGGATTATGCGATCGAGGCGCTACGTACTGCTGATGAGATTAACACCGCAAAAGAGTATGGTCGTGTTTCGAAAACGGCAGCGTTGGCTTTTAAATCGCGGGTGGCATTATTTGAAGGAACACGGGAAGAGTTTCATGTATATGGCGAGCCTAGGAAACATCTTTTAATGGCAAAAGAAGCGGCAGAAGCTGTGATGAGTTCTAATATGCATGCTTTGTTTTCTCAGCCGGTCACAACAAATGGCCAAATCACAAACAATGCCTATTTCAACTTATTCCAATTGGCTGGGGAAGGCCGGGCAAATAGAGAAAATATTTTGGTCAGGGGTTATGGTATCAGTCAGGATAACAGTATCGTTTCTACACCTGTGCAACGCTATTATGAAGGGAATTCAATTGTACCCACCCAAAATTTTGTTGATAATTATGTGATGGCAGATGGACTTCCGACGACTAAGTCACCCTTGTATCAAGAACCCGATAAGACGATGACACATGCGGAATATTTTGGGAAACGCGATCCGCGGATGACTTTTACGTTGTTTAAAAGAGGAGATGAATATATTTCAGGTGGTAACTATACGATTCCTAACCCTAGTAGACAACGAAGCGGGTTTGGAATCCGTAAGTATGCCAACGAACAGTTCTGGGCAAGACAGGCTTCCTTTATCGATAAACCTGTTTTGCGCTATGCGGAAGTATTGTTGAATTACGCAGAGGCGGTCTATGAATTAGATAAAACTATTTTAGATGTGGATTTAGATCGGACTATTAATTTACTGCGTGAGCGTTTGCCACAGGTGAATATCGGTACAGCTGCTGCTCCTAATTTTGTTTCTATGGGCAAATTAACTAATGCTTTGGTCGCAAGTAATGGCTTAAATATGCGAGAAGAAATACGCCGTGAGCGAAATGTGGAATTGGCTTTTGAAGGATTCGCCTATTGGGATTTAATCCGCTGGAAAACAGCGGAAGTGGAAATGCCAAAAACTTTGTTGGGAAGTTATCTATTTACGGAATATCTGACTGATAAAGACCAAAAATGGGATGCAAAGACTCGGGTAAATGATAAAAATTATATTATTTTACAGGATGCTTCTTTAAGAAGATTTGAGACTCCAAGAGATTATTTGTGGCCAATTCCGACTTCGGAGATAGCTAAAAATCCTAAAATTACACAGAATCCCAAGTGGGATTAAGAATGAGGAAGATATCTTCGGGTATCTTCCTTTTTTTGTTTTCCGCGGATGATTAAATTTGACGAACAGTATTTACGATGACGATATGTTGGAATATTGTTTTGAAACTCACTAAACCAAATTTTGATGAACTTAAATAGCATCTTTCTTTTCTGCTTCTCTTTTTTTGTCATACAACATGTTCAGGGGCAAGTTGACATTATTCCAAAGCCGCTTTATGCGAAAGTCTCGGATAAACAGGTTGTAGTAAAGAACACACTTCTTGTTTTTGCTGATCCGGCATTCGGGACAGGAAGACAGTACTTTCAAAGACTTGTATTAGCCAAATATGGCCTGACCAGTTATGCTACAGATCAGCGAGATGCTGCGAATATCTGTTTGATAAGAGATGATAAATTGGATGAAGAGGCTTACAAGCTATCAATTACGGGGGCATCTATAAAAATTTATGCTTCTGCTCAGGCGGGCATTCTCAACGCTATATCGAGTGTTGACCAACTGTTTTCAGTTGCGGAGCGCAAAGATAATCAGATTCGATTAAACACAATAGAGGTCGAAGACAAACCTCAATTTGTCTGGCGAGGGTTTATGCTAGATGAATCGCGCCATTTTTTTGGTAAGGAGAAAGTGAAATCTTTACTGGATTGGATGGCTTTTTACAAGTTGAATAAATTCCATTGGCATTTGACAGATGAACCGGCTTGGCGCTTAAGTATACAAAAATACCCCTGGTTAACCCAAGTTGGAGGAATAGGCAATTATCTCAATCCTTACGCTCCGGTACAGTATTATAGTCAAGCTGATATTAGTGAGATCATTACCTACGCTGCTGAGCGAAATATTGAGGTCATTCCTGAAATTGATATGCCGGGACATGCTACAGCCGCAAACCGGGCTTATCCTTTCCTCTCTGGCGGGGGCAACGAAAAACATCCTGATTTTACTTTCCATCCTGCTAAAAATACAACATATACATTTTTGACTGATGTTTTGCGTGAAGTGAAAACACTGTTTCCCTCTGTCTATATTCATTTAGGAGGAGATGAGGTCGCTTTCGGCAGCGATGCCTGGGATAATGATGCCAAAGTTCAGGAATTGAAAAAGACAGTAGGTCTAAAGTCCAACAAAGAAGTTGAAGAGTATTTTATTCGTCGTATGGCTGATTCTGTGGCTGGGATAAACGGAAAGATTATTGTTTGGGATGAAATGGTGGATGCCAAACTGGCTAAGGATCAGACGGTCATGATGTGGTGGCGTCATGATAAACCAGAACAGCTAAACAAGATCTTGGATAAAGGCTATCAAGTTATCCTAACTCCTAGGTTGCCCATGTATTTTGACTTTGTACAACAAGAGAATCATAAGTATGGTCGCAAATGGGGGAAAGACTTCAATCCTTTGCAGGATGTGTACAATTTTGCTGGAAATCAATTGGATAGTTTGGGGAAAAGAAAAAAACAGGTCTTGGGTATTCAGGCTAATCTTTGGACTGAGACGGTGACCAATGTCAATCGTTTAGATTATCTTGTGTTCCCTAGAATAGCCGCATTAGCGGAGGCAGCATGGGTACCTGGAATAGGGCGTGATTTTGATGAATTTACAAAAAAGTTAAAAAAGCATTTGCCCTTATACCGCGATCAGGGACTTTATTATTTTGATCCATTTAAGGACAGTAATCCAGAGCCTGCGGTTATCAAGAAATCGCAAAAACAATATATAGATAATCCAAAGTAATAATCGGATGGACAACATATATCGGCTCAATAAACACAGATTTATTTGTCGTTGGGAGTAATCAATTTCAAAGAAATAATGATAAGATGAAATATAATAAATTAATCACAACATTGATTCTCGGCAGTATATTGCTGGGGGTAAAAACTACTTCGGCACAATGGACAGGTCCTCGCAAGAAAGTCGAAAACAAAGTAGAGGTGAAATATGGCCCTCTGACACCTGCACATCGGACAGATGAGGCGATGGAACGGTTCCGAAACTATGGATTAGGACAATTTATCCATTGGGGCTTGTATGCAATTCCTGGTAATGAATGGGAAGGGGTCAGTGCTCGAAAAGGAGCCGCGGCATCCGAATGGATACGTACCTGGAGTGGGCCAACAGCACCGAAGGATTGGAAGAATACTTATGATAATCTCTACAGAAAGTTCAATCCTACAGGTTTTGACGCAAAAAGCTGGGCTAAACAGGCAAAAGAAATGGGGGCAAAGTATCTTATTTTTACCACAAAACATCACGATGGATTTGCCTTGTGGCCTTCTAAATATACAGACTATACCGTGAAGAAGAGCCCTTATAAAAAAGATATTGTCAAGCAGGTCGTAGACGCTTATACAGAGGAAGGAATAGATGTATTTTTGTATTTTTCAATTCTAGAATGGAATAATTCAAACTATATGGGGAAAGCTCCCTCTACTCCTGAAGAAAAGGCTAAATTCAATAAGTTTTTGGAATACACGCGTAATCAGTTGCTAGAACTTCTGGAAAACTACCCGCAAATAAAAGGTTTTTGGTTTGATGGTACTTGGGATCAATCTTGGATCCAAGCGTATGATTTTACGTATAAATTAGAAAAAGAGCTGCGTGAAAAGCATCCCGGATTGATTATCGGAAGCCGATTTAGAAATGATGAATTTGAAAAGCGGCATTTTGACTCCAACGGCGAGATGCTAGGTGACTATGAACAAGGTTGGGAACGAAAAATGCCGAAGGAGTTTGAATGGTTGGAAGGACGTGACTGGGATTGTGTCATGACGATTCCACCGAATGGTTGGGGCTATATGAAAGACTGGTCTGGGATTTATACCAAGACCTCAGATGATCTCATCGATATGTTGATGAATTGCGTTTCCATGAATGGCAATTTCGTGCTAAACTTTGGCCCTGACGGGAATGGTCATATGCATCCTGGAGAGGATAAGCTCGCCAAGGAGATCGGAGACTGGATCAAGATAAATGGTGAAGCGGTATATGGTGTCAGACATGCTGGTCTTGCTCCATCCAAATTGGGTTACTTTACAAAAAAAGAAGATAATCTTTACCTTACGGTCTTTAATCGTCCAGTCAATAATATTGTTCGTATCGCTGTTCCTAAGGGTGCCGCTGAAGTTCCGGTTACGGCCACTATACTCCAAAATGGACAATCTTTAGAATTACGCCATACGGATATTGGTCTAGACTTAGACAAAAATACATATTACGATATTCGGCTTCCCAATTCGTTTAACTCAAATAAAGCTTTTGTGATCAAGATGAAATTAGGAAAACCAAAGTCGCAAAGTGAAAAGCTGATGGATGCTAAAATGTAGCTAACTACAATATTTTAATTCAAAAAAGCTGAACTTAAACCATAGTTGGAATAAAGTTCGGCTTTTTCTTTTATACAATGTTCAGCAATTCCTGCGGAACGTGAATAATATGCTTTGCACCATGCTGCCTCAATTCGGTTTCATCGCGAAACCCCCAGGTTACACCTATAGCAGTCACTCCTGCGTTATTGGCTGTGTCCATATCAACAGAAGAATCGCCTACATAGTAGCAGTTTTCTTTTGCTATCCCTAATGTCCAGAGGGTATCCAGGACAATATCTGGATCAGGTTTGGCCGGATGTCCTGTGCGGTGACCAAGGATCAGATCAAAAGAAATTGTAGGAAAATACTGTTCAATCAATGGGATAACCGCCTCATGATATTTATTGGATGCTACCGAGATGAGGTACCCCGAAGATTTGAGCGTCTGTAGCAGGGAGACAATGCCAGTATAGGCTCGGGTATGGGATATTGTCTGCTCTTCGTAGTAGGTCTTAAATGCCGTTAGTAGTGTTGCAATTATTTCCGTGGTTCGTGCATGTTCGGGAAGGGCCCGTTCGATCAGTTTCTGTACACCATTGCCTACAAATTTCTTATAAGCAGGTAACTGATGTATGGGATAACCATATTGCTGAAGGATTGCGTTGCAGCTGTCTCCAAGATCTTGTAATGTATCCAATAATGTTCCATCCAGATCGAATATTATAAGCTTCATGGGTTAAATCTAATAAAAAACTATGATGGATTGATAGTGCATTTTATGGATGAAATGGTGTTTTTTACAAGAATGTCAAGTTTTTTGACGCATCGCGGCTATACCGGTAAATAAAAAGACAAGACACAATGAATTGTGCCTTGTCTTTTTACTGTGGAGATCTTGGTATTTTAAGGCTTATCAAGCCTTGAGCTACTGTCTTAATCGGAATAAAATAATTCAATTAAGCCGACGATGAATTATTTCCAGATATTGGTGTTGATACTTTCTTTTTTCGTGTTGTCTAAATCTGGAAAAAATGTAAATCCGGTTACTTTTTCCAGATCGCTTACTGTTAGTTTATAATTATTAAAAGTGCTTCCTGAAGGCGGAGTTGTGTTGTCTATTTTATAGGCGATCGTATAGTATTCGTTCCCTTTCTTCATGGCTAGTGCTTTGAAATAGTATTTTGGTTTTGCGATATCTTTTCTGTCGTTGTCCTGTGCAAAGTCGAGCAGATTATCGGTATCTGTCGTGGGCATTGCTCCCGTTACCACATACATGGTGTCACATTGTGCGGTCCAGGTCCTGACCTTTGTTTCCAGGTTTGCCCAAAGACCCTGATTGAGACGGGATGCCTGTGCCGTCATATTGGTAAAATAAAATGTTGTTTTATTGTGGGTAATATTCAGGTTGCGGTCAGCACTAGGTAGCTGATGACCTCTGTCATAGCCCGTTGGTTGAAACCCTTTAAATAGATTTGGTTGGAATGCTGTTGATATAGAAGGATCATATCCCCAAGCATCTGTACGATTGCCAGAGCCTAAAATGCTATTATATAATGGATAAGCTACCCAGTAAGCCATTTTTAGCTTTTTATCATACAACATTGCATAGTTTCTCTGTGTGCTTGCATCAGGAAGAAAGTGCTGTATGAACACTTCATCATTGTTCAAATTGCTCATTTTGGGGATTTCCAGATAGGCTTGTGAATCGCCGATCCCGCCATTTGGTTTACCATTGTCTATTTTGATGTCAAAACTGTAACGATTTCCACCAATTAGGTTTTTCAGATTTTGATGTTGTGGTGTTGTCCATGTATAACTATCGCCATTAGGAGCAATAAATTTAATAGCCTTTCCGGTAATATCCTCTCCGGGAAGGAGAAAGAATTCCACGATAGCTGTTTGGCTGGTATTGGCCGAAACTTTTCCTTGTATATCTTTCTTTTCAGTAAGGTTAACATTCAGTTTTCCAGTTGAGAGATCAAATCCCCCTTGTGTGTGTACCGAAGGTATACTGACGACAATCTGATTGGCTTCTAAACCCGCTGTATTGGTAATGGAAAGATGAATCGCAATCTTGCTCAATTGTCTTACAAAATTGAGTGGGACGGTATTGTTGGTTTTATTTATATTTTCTGCATTGCTGGCATACATGAAATCCAATGCTGACTGGTTTGACTGATCACTCAGATCGATGAGATATTGAAAATCAGTAATGGATTTATAAGGATAATATGCAATGAAATCCACCTGTTCATTTGGTAAAAAGATAGGTGATTTGCTTTGAAATAATGAACCATTAATTGCGAATACATGATTGTTGACAGCATTCACAATTGAGGTTGATGTTAATCGCTGGCCTGATTTGATCATATAAACGCCAATTTGGTCGCCTTTGTCCCAAGAAGTCCCAGTAGCTTTGGTGTTAATTTGGCCAACAATTGTAGGTGTAAATTGTAATGCAGCTTGCTCTATTCTGGACTCATTTTTTTCACATGAATTAAGGGTAAGCAACGTAATCATAAAATAAACTATTCGCCACATTGTATGCTGTGGAACAGTCCTGGACTTGTAAATCATATTGATCGTTAGTGTTTGTTCGCAAAGAGGGGCAAAAGTACCTAAGAAAAGTTGAATTATCCGGGCATAAATATGCCTTTTTGTGCAAGCAAATGCTTTGATAATGCATCTATTTGATTTTTAGATATATTTATTGTGGGTATTGAATACTTTTAAGGAAGAAAACTATTTTAAATAGGTGGAAGGATGGGCGCTAAACATGTTCTTGGATATCGCTTTTTTTTAAAATTTTCCTAAAGTGACGAAAATAGCACAATGTTTGCTGTTAATGCCCGAACATATATTGATTTGATAATTTATTAATCGGTACCGAAAAGAAATGAAGAGAGTTTTTAAATTAAAAGAACCGTTGAATAGGTTTTATGTGGTTATATGTGCATTGTTGATGACTTTTACATTGTCCAGTTGTTTTGACTTTGTTGAACAGATTGACCTTAAACCCAATGGTTCGGGACATATTGCGGCAACATTGAACCTGAGTAAAAGTAAAACAAAGGTATCGTCTTTGATGAAGATGAAAAGCATAAAAGGGATACAGATACCAACGCAGGCCGAGATGGAAAAGGAAATCAAGGCGGCAGTTCAGCTACTCAAGCAAACAAAGGGTATCTCCAATGTTCAGTATCAAACGGATTTCACAAATTTTATTGTAAATATATCCTGTGACTTTAGTCAGATCGAGTCGTTAAATGCTTTTTCGGATATATTGGCTAATCGGTTTAAGACAAAGATATCAAATTCAAATAGATACTATTATAACGCTCAGACCAACGTTTTTGAACGTAAATTTGTCGCCTCGAGCAACTGGAAGACTAAATTTAATCAGTTGGGAAGCGATAATACAACACAGTTTTCGGATGCTTTTTATACACAGATTGTGCGTTTTGAAAAAGCGATAGTGGCTCAGGACAATAGCAAAGCTAAAGTTGCGGGCAATAAGAAGGGCGTGCTATTAAAATTACCGTTTATGGACTTGGTTTATGGTAAGTCTACATTGGCAAATAAAATCACACTAACAAAATAACCTATATGAAATCAAAAATTTTATTGACTGGGCTAGCATGTCTCTCTTTGATGGAGACTGTGAAGTCACAAGATTTAGTCAAGCTCATTCCAGAAGATGCTGAAGTTATTGCAGCATTCAATGTGAAGGAAATTGTTCAGAAGGCGAATGCAAACAAGTTGAATGAGTTGCTTCAGAAAGCTGGTCTGTTCAAGCAAATTGAAAAATCAGGTGCTTCAGTGGGGAATGATATCAAAAACTTGGGTATCGATTTGTCACAAACCTCCTATTTCTATAACAGAAAGACAGACAGCGTGAGTTTTCTCGAGTTTATATTTCCTTTGTCTGATAAAGGGCAATTCGAAAAACTGTTACATGATGTCGGTGAATCTAAACCTTTTGCCAATGGATATTCAAGCATAGGGATGAAGGCTGGGAGTGTGTTGGTTTACAATGACCGTGTGGCACGCTTTATTTCGTCGACAATGAGTACAACTTTTTTCGAAAACGACTCTGTTGCTAATCGGTATGGGATAAAGAAAGTTGCATACATGGCACCTGCGGCTGACGCATATTCTCCCGAACTGGATTCTACAACTGCGGTAGTGGATTCGGCGACGGCAGCAGTGGTGGCGTGGGACGAAGATGAAAAGGTACTGGAGCCACTGTCTCCCCCGGTAATTGTAGAGAGTGTTCCAGATACTGTTGTAGCGCAGGTGGATGCTGTTGATATTGCTGTTGACGCTACTGAAGCAGTGGAAATGCATGATCCAAGTTATTACGATTCGCTTTATACAGAATACGAGAATCAAAATAGAAAAAATGATTCTATACGCAATGCGCTTCGTGATAAGTGGTTGATGGGAGAAGCGACACGTTTGCTATCTGCTTCCTATAAGCCTCTTTCAGTTTCAGATCAGGAAAAAGTTCTCAAAAACTTAGGATTGATCCGCCTATATGTACCACATGTCGAGGAACTCTATCGTGGTCTTATACCTTATAAAACCATTCCTTATCTCTATATGGGGATTAATATGGATAAATTTAAAACCGGATATCAGGACGGAATGCTGGATTTGTTGCAGGATGGAAATGTATTGCGATTAAGAGGCTCTGTGGGATTGGATCGGGATCTTGCTGAAATGTCCAAGCGATTATATGCAAGAAAACCAAATGGAAAATTCAATAAATATCTGACTGATAAAACACTTGGGTTCTTTAACGTTAATATTAATTCAGAAGCCTATTTGCGAGATATGCCTAGTTATACAGCAAAATATTATAGCGGATTATTAGGTCCTCAGCAAGACTTGGTTGAATGGGGATTAATGGCACTTGAAGTTGCATTGGATGAGAAAGCAATTGCCCAAGTAATGCCGGGGGATCATCTATTTGTGGTGAATGGTTTACGCAAGTTCAGAAAGGAATATATTGATTATAGTTATGACGATGATTATAATGCAACGGAGGTAAAGAAGACAAAGGACGAAACTCTACCTGTCTTTATCTGGATGTTTACATCAAAAGATCAGCGTTTGTTTAGAAAAGGATTAGATCTTGCAGTAGCTAAAACCTTTGGTAAAATACAGGATGGCATCTATGCATTCTCATCCAAAAAAGGGTTAGATTTTCCAATGTATGTTCTTCTGAAAGATGATTTGGTGATGGTAAGTAATGATTCTTTGTCTTTGCATGATATCCGTCAAAATAAAACGGCTGGCTCTGCAAATAAAGATTTTATTAAGTTGATGAAGCAAAACAAAATGTCTGCTGCGATTGATTTGCAAAAATTGCCCTCGATGTTAAAAGAGATGGGCGTAAGTCCCGGAAAACAATGGGAGCAAACTGTGGCGCAATTGAATCAATATGGTAGCACAGCAATCACTTCGAAGGGAATTGTGGGCAACCGTATGGAAGCCGAAATATCAACAAAACTGCCAGAGACAAAAGAAGGTGCTATCGGTTATATGATTGATCAGATCCTTCGGGAGATCAGTAAATAAGAAGGTATTGAACTGAGCATCAAACAATTTTATAACCCGATTGTTTGATGCAAAGTTTGTAATATTATGGTTATATTTTTATAATGTTAACCTAATGTTACGCTCTTTTGGACTGATTTGGTATTTTTGTGGTTTATTGTTTATACAATAAAAAGATAACTAAACGATTTATACTTTATATAATATGGGGCTATTTTCAAAACTATTTGGAAACAAAACTCAAGAGTCAAAGATAAAGGTTGTAGGTACACTTGCTTTTTTAGAGGTGGATATGCACAATCATATCCTTCCTGGAATAGATGATGGAAGCCAGTCCATTGAACAATCTATTGATTTGTTGAAAGGCTTGGGAAGAATGGGATTTGAAAAATTTATTTGTACTCCACATATTATGGAGGGTGTGCATCCGAATACAATCCGAACAATTGAGGATGCCAAAGATAAATTAGTAAACGGAATAAAACAACTTCCGAACAGTCCTGGGATCTATCATGCTGCTGAACATATGATAGATGATGGCATTGCGAGGCTGATCGATACGAACGAGCTTTGTGTTATGCCAGGGGGGTATGTGCTTATAGAGATGTCCTATCTACAGGAATCCAAAGCTTTATTTCAAACTATTTTAGATATACAAAGACTGGGCTACCAGCCAATATTAGCACATCCGGAACGGTATAATTACTACCACTATAATTTCAATATGTACAAACAGATCAAAGACGCTGGCTGTATGCTACAATTGAACCTTCTTTCTATCAGTAGATATTATGGCGTTGAGGTGAAATCTGCGGCCTTGACAATGATTAAATCGGGCATGTATGATTTTGTAGGAACAGATGTACATCACAGTCGCCACCTTGCCGCATTGGAGGAGATCGTTGCAAAATATCCGGTCCGTGATCTATTAAAAACATGTAATATTTTGAATCCGACACTTCAGGATCATTTGGAGAGCAATGATAACGTAATCGCTGCTGGATAAAGAAAAGATAAAATTTGCGATACGGAGATGCCCATCAGGCATCTCTTTTTGTTTCTGTTAGGCGGTCCTTTATCCTCATTGAGTTAATTTATCTACGGCAGTTTTGTCTTTTGTTGGCCAGAAAGAATATCTAAATTATTTTCGTCTATGCTTGTATTTTGCAATCATGGAAATTTCGAAAATTTGGCTACTTTTGGATTTAGCATTTTTCATATGAGAGGAAACAAAATTTTTATTCAAGATTGGATTGCACACCATACTTACCAGAAAGCAAACGATATAGATAGTTATTATTTAAAGGTTGCTAATCAGATCAACGATAGTCTATCGACATTGTGGTTTGAAGAGCCAGAGACAAATGACCTCATTCACACTGACGCATTAAAAACATTGAGTATTTATCTCACCTGTTATCTAGAGGATGTGATTGCCAATACAGGGATATTTGCTGCTTTTAGGACCATCCACAAAGAACTATACAACCAGTTTTTGCCTTTCTACAGGGATAATAATCTGACGGATTACTATCCTGAAGATATCAATAACGAAGATGTCGCTGTATTGACCTGGTTATTTTTTAGTGAACGGAATCCACACTTGTTTATTGATCCTCAGGGGCGTTTGATACAATTGGTCACAGATCTAACCTATGCTATTTTGGAGGAACATTATGAAGTGGCACCTGAAAACCCAAAATTAAAATCAGAATATTCATTAGATGAAAATGCGAATTATTTTGATGTTCGTAACTTTATCGAAAAACTTGTCGCAACAAACTACCTGACAGCGGGAGAATATAACACCAATCTTAACCACTTGATGCAGGTGGCGGAATTGGGAAGATATCAACATGATCAAGCTCAATTGCAACAAATGATTTATCGTGTTCGTGATAATCATTTTAACAATTATAGGCTACATTTATTTGCCCTTAAATCTTCCGAATTTGCTGCAGAGGTGGTGGGTAAGGAACATGGTTTGTATAGCTCTGTCAGAACGCTGGGTAATCGCATCCATAGTTTTTTTGAATACGTAAAGACAGATGAACAGTTTGTCCATGTAAAACATATTGGCACAAAAACAGCATTCAAGATTTACAAAGATTCGATTCAGGAATTTGCGGAGCCTTCTGCCATATTATCTTTTTATATGGAAATCGTTCCTTGGAAAGATGCTTGGAATTTGTCAGGAATTATGACAGTGGTCAATCCGGAAGAAGTGAATTTTGATCTACCAGAACAATATGAAATGACTTACCGTATTGAAGCGATGAACGGCAAGGACAAGAGCCTGAAAAAAACAGAAAAGCAATTGAAAGATATGGGGGAATTATTCCAGTCTGAGCAAAAGGCTGCTGTAGCTTTTATGGAGGGACGGGAAGTAAAAGAATTTGCAAATGAATTCTTTCAAAGATATCAGCAAAAATATCCAAGCAAGGAGGAATCGCCACTGCCAGAATCGAATTTGGAACTTACAGCAGATGCTAAAGTAACCGTTTTCTTCAATCCAAAGACAGGATTAGAGGTATTTGGCGGAATAGAAGAATTTTTCCCATTGAAACATAATCCTTTTATTGAAAAGGAAGAAAAGGGAACTGAAGCAGATGTGCCTTATGCGCGTTATTTCTTGAATCTTTTGGTAGAAGATTTTTTTCCTAGCGAATTGCCAAAGTACTATGCTAACTTATTCAAAACGGAGGTAGATAAACAATTCTTCTTCCCATTAGAAGAGCCTATACTGGATTTTTTCCTGCGTTTCTATAAAAGGGGGAGTTACTTTTTAGGACCCTTTCCGCTCATAAAATAATAGCTTTCTATTAAACGCATATAATTTTTTAATCCCATTGGAATCTACAATGGGATTTTTTATTGACCTTGCAAAATTGCTTTTAACAATCCATCTGGAAGGAGCTATTCTGAAGTTTAATTTAATGTAAACTAATTGTAGCTAAATTGTTGTATCCATATCAGGAGAGAACAAGCTTTGATTTATGATGTACATTCATTCAGATATTTTGGAAAATTCTACCTAAACTTGTAGGGTCAATTATAAGTGATGAAGGATGCCTATTGAAAATAACAACATTCCGGATTTTAAAAATTTCTTTTTGTCTTATAAAGATAAGGTGTATAAATATGCCTTGTTACATCTGAAAGAAGAAGATACTTCCGCCGATTTGGTTCAGGAAGCATTTTCTCGTATCTGGAAAAAGTGGGGAGAATTAGATGGAAATAAGAATCCTCAGTCTTATTTATACACAATTGCTAAGAATCTTGTATTTGACGAATTAAGGAAGCAGAAAGTACGGGTTCAATTTAAACTTGATAGAATTGATGGTTCCAAACAAGTGGACAATTCAAATGAAGAATCCATCCGTTTTAAAGACTTGGAACGCGTCTATCGTGAGGCAATTGAAAAGCTTCCTAAGGCTCGCCTAGAAATATTCCTTTTGAGTAAAGAAGAATTTTTGGATAATCAGGAAATTGCCGACCGCTTGGGCATTTCTGTCAATACAGTCCGCGATCAATTGGTCAAGGGAAACAAGTTTGTACGTCAATATATCCTGGATAATTTTGAGATTTCAACAGCCCTGTTGATCTTCTTAACTATTTTTTAGTGTAGCGTCGTCTTATCGTCTTTTAGATACGTATATGTATTTAAATGATGGCAAAGATGATGGATCCCAAACTAGCTGCACTATACCGAAAATACTTACTGGGGGAATTAACCCCACAGGAAAACACTATATTTTTAGATTTACTGACTTCTTGCGATAAAGATGATTTGCCCGATTTGGAGGAGATAATCGCGTTGGATGATAGTACCTTTGATTTAGATAATTCTATATCAGATGATATTTTTTATGCGATTACGGGGGCTGAATTAAAATCTAAGGTGAGACCTATTTGGAGACGGTCAAGGACGCTAATGGGTATTGCAGCGACGATGTTGCTAGTTGGTTTTGCCTTTTTGTTCTCACTTGTTTTTAATCCGGTACCAAAAGATCTAAACTTCGTGGCGATTCAATATTATAACCCGACTAAATTTGTCAAACGTGTTGTTTTAGAGGATGGTACGAAAATCTCCTTGCGTCAAGGGGCCCGTGTTGTAGTAATGTCTGATTTTGAGACGGATAGCCTGAGAAAAGTAAAATTGTCGGGTGAGGCTTTTTTTGAGGTTGCTAAGAATCCCCACAAGGCTTTTGTCATAGTCAATTCAGGTGATTTTGATGTACGGGTTTTAGGGACTGCATTCAATCTGACATGTTCTCCCCAACAGACACGTTTGGTTTTAAATCATGGGAAAGTTCAGGTTAAACATGACCAACAACATTCTATTATCCTTCCTGGCCAACAAGTAGATTATGATATGCATCATAAGCAATTCAATGTAATTGCGATTGATACCATGACAGCTTCCAATTGGAAAAGTGACTTTTTATCATTCAATCAAGTCCCACTTTCGCAGATTGTAGGGGACCTCAATAATCTCTATCCAACATATAATTTGGAATTGATTGATTCCTTTCAAACAGAAAGTTTTACAGGTTATCTGCCTGCAAACGATCTTGAAAAATCTTTGAAAATTCTCAATACCGCATTTAATCAAACAATTATCCATAAAAAGTAATTTATGAAAAGAACCAATTACTATTTAAAACTTATGGGAGGAGCACTGCTATTTCAGTCTTTAGCACTTCAAAGCATGGCCGCCCAATTTTCTGCAAGTGAAGGGATAGGAAAAATCCTTACGCGAATGGAGCAGAAATTCAATGTTAAATTTGGTTATGATGCGTCAATATCTAATCAGAAGATTAATGAGCGAGCTGACATTGGTCATCTCAAAAAAGATCAGATTGTCCAGTTCATACAGACGATTTCAAATGGAAATCTTGAGGTAAAAAAAATTGATGACAAACTTTATGTTGTTTCTAAACGGATTAATGGCGACGAAAAAGTTGGAGTTGTTATTTCTGTGGATACTCAAAAAGAAATTCATGGTAAAGTTGTGGATCAGGAAACGGGCCAGCCTATTGCTGGTGTTACCATTCGTGTGAAAGGGGGATCCGCAACGGCGACAAGTAATGAAGACGGTAATTTTAGATTACAAGGAATATCAAGCGCTGGAGTCTTACTCATTTCTTATATCGGTTATGAAACAAAGGAAGTCACCGTTGCTGGAGCTGGATTAATTAAATTGTCGAAATCATCAGAGTCTTTGGAGGAAGTGGTTGTAACAGCCTTGGGTATTAAGCGAGAGCAAAAGGCACTCGGTTACGCGACACAGAGTATCAAAGGTGATGATTTAACTCGTGTAAAGGGGGTTGATGTCGGAACAACACTGACGGGGCGTGTCTCTGGGGTTAGGGTTCTGAACAGTACCGAATTTAATAGCACTCCACAGATTCAGGTTAGAGGACTGACGCCTATTTTGGTTATAGATGGTGTGGCATATGAAAATCTGACATTACGTGATGTCCCCGTGGACAATATAGAAGATATGACTGTTCTGAAAGGAGCCACTGCCACAGCCTTATATGGAAGTATGGGAGCTGGAGGAGCAATTATGATTACCACAAAAAAGGGGCTTGCTGAAAAAGGAACCGAAATTGCTGTAAATAGTAACAATATGTTTTTTTCTGGATATTTAGCTCTTCCAGAGGTACAACATGGTTACTCATCAGGTGAAGGCGGGAAATTCAATAATGACGATTATGTTTGGGGAGATAAGTTGGATATCGGGCGTACTGCCAAACAATGGAACCCATTGACAAAACAATTGGAAGATATGGAATTGTTGTCCAGAGGGAAGGACAATTTTAAAAATTTCCTCGAACCGGGTTTTATTTCCAACAATTCTATCAGCTTTACGAATCAGGGTGAACATGGGAGTATTCGTACGTCAATAAACCATATTTATAATAAGGGACAGTATCCTAATCAGAAGTTAAACATGACCAATATGTCTGTTGCTGGACAGACAAAAATAAGCGACCGTGTCGATATCGAAACAAGATTGGCTTATAATCGGCGTTCGGCAACAAGTAACTTCGGAGCTGGATATAATGATCAAGGATATATCTATAATATTCTAGTATGGACTGGTCCGGAATATAATCTGTCGGACTATAAAGACTATTGGCTGATCAAAGATCAATCGCAAAATTGGATGTATAAAGCTTGGTATGATAATCCTTATTTGACAGCATATGAAAAAGTTACTCCCGAATCGGTCAATAAGATTAATGCTGCCCTAACATTGAACTATAAGGTTTCGGATTGGGGAAAGCTTATGGTACGCTCTGGTTACGATTACTATGGACAGAAGAGAGAACAACGTAATCCAATGGGCATTTACGGTACACGTGGCGGTTACGCTGGCTTTGATAGTAAAGGCAAGTATTGGACTCAAAATCAAGATGGTTTTAGCACAACAAATGATGCAATCTTTACCGCAAAGAAAAAGATCGGTGACTTTGGCTTTGACGGTTTGCTGGGTGGAGCTATCTTTTATCGACGCGATAATACAATAACTGCCTCAACAGTGAATGGTTTATCGATTCCTGGATTTTACTCATTGCGTAATTCAATTGATCCTGTATCTGCAGTGGAAAGTAAGACAAAAGAAATGGTGAATAGTGTATATGGTCGTCTATCTTTGTCATGGCGAAATGCCGTCTTTGTCGAGGCAACTGGGCGTAACGATTGGTCGTCGGCATTATCTAAAGCACATCGTTCGTATTTTTATCCTTCCTTTTCTAGTAGTGTAGTTGTGAGTGATCTCCTCGCATCGAAACCAACTTGGCTCGATATGTTTAAGGTACGTGGTTCTTGGGCAATAACGAAAACCGTACCCTCTCCCTATGAAATTAACCAGGCCTTTTCTATTAGTAACAATGTATGGGATGGATTACCAACAGCTTCTTATCCCAATTCAATTAAAGACTATTCGATATCGCCAACACAGCGTGATTTGACGGAATTTGGTTTTGATTTTGCTGTATTGAAGAATCGTTTTTACGGTAATTATACTCGTTATTTTCGGCTATTGCACAATGTTACAACATATGCAACGATATCAGGATCATCTGGTTACACATCACGATTGATTAATACGCAAGAGGAAAAAATGACGAAAGGTCATGAGATCACTTTAGGAACTACAGCTATAAAAAAAGAGAATTTTCAATGGGATATTATCCTAAATATATCTCAAAACTTAGAGTACTTCCATAAACTCGATCCTACCTATTCCGCTGATGCCCTATATGTGAAAGAAGGCGCTCGTACCGATTATATTACCGTTAAGGACTGGGAACGATCTCCCGATGGACAAATTGTGAACAATGCCTCCGGGATGCCTATATCTGCAAAGTATGCGGCTCAGTTATTTGGTTATACAGCACCTAAATGGTTTGGAGGATTGACAAATCAATTTCGTTATAAAGATTTCTCCCTGTCTTTAAGCCTTGATGGGCGGATTAAGGGAATGTCCTATTCGGGGATGAATGCGCGTTTATGGCAGACTGGTGCACACCCAGATTCGGATAATTCGTATCGGTACGAAGAAGTTGTCAATGGAAATCGAACTTTCGTTGCTCCCGGTGTAAAAATTGTTTCTGGTGCAGTTACTTATGATAAGTATGGACAAATTGCCGAAGATACACGAGTTTTTGCACCTAATGATAAAGTTGTTTCTTATGAAACTTACTGGAAGTCTGGGTATTCTGGTCGACAAAATTATTGGGATGAAACATTTATTAAACTTCGAGAATTATCACTTAACTATCGTGTGCCTGAGCGGATCGCATCGAAATTTAAAGCGAAACGTGCTAGTGTAGGTGTTACAGGACAGAATCTTTTACTATGGACAAAGGAGTATCGTTTTTCGGACCCTGATGTTGGATCGGAGGATTTAAACTCACCGTCAATGCGTTACATAGGCTTTAATCTAAATGTTACTTTCTAATGATTACCGAAATTAAGATGAAAATGAAAAAATTGGGTATATATATAGCGATTGGAGCGTTGATCTCGTCTACGAGTTGTTCTAAATTTGACGAGATAAATACAAATCCAGAAACACCTGTGCAAGTCAATTCTTCGATGTTGGCTACACGAATTATTCTAAATTTGGCTAACCAACCTAGCCAAAAGTCCTTTATGCAACCATATCTGTTAACGAAAGAGATCGCCTGGACTGAATTGGTAGAAGGATTTCAATACAACGGATTTGGCGAGGGGGCCATATCAATGAATGCAATTAATGATGCTCATTTTATGGGCCAATATGCAGCAACAGATGTCTTGGCAAACGCATACAATGGATTGATGTATTTTGCAAGGGCAGTTAAATTTTACGAAGCAACAATGAGTGTGGGAGATATACCCTACAAAGAAGCACTAAAAGGTGAATCGGATAAACTTTACTTTCCAAAATATGATAGCCAAAAAGAGGTTTTTCTCGGCATATTGGACGAACTGGAAAAGGCGGATCAGTTGTTTGCAAGCGGAGCAAAATTTGCTGGGGATCCCATGTACGGTGGTGATGTCACTAAATGGAGAAAGTTGGTGAATAGTTTTGCCTTAAATGTTTTGATTCAATTGAGTAAAAAAGAATCAGATACAGACTTAAATATAAAGGGACGTTTTCAGTCAATTTTATCAAACAAGCCGATTTTTACTGGTAATGCTGATAATTTTCAATTGATTCGATCTGACAAAAGCGGACAAACCTATCCTTTTTATAAAATCAGTAATAGCTTTGTGATTTATCCAGTTGTCTCAACCGAAATTATAGACCGTTTGAAACAGTATCAAGACAGACGTTTGTTTTTTTATGCAAATCCTTCAGCTTTACAGATTAGCAGTGGAAAACAGATGAATGAATTTGATGCTTATGTGGGAATTGATCCTTCCTTGGCTTTTGGTGATATCGCAGATTTAAAAAAGAAGAATGACTATTCCAAATTAAATGACCGATATACAGAGTTGGTAAGTGGAGAGCCTACACAGCAATTTTCATATGCACATTTATGTTTCATAATCGCTGAAGCAAGCTCACGAGGTTGGATAGCAGAGTCCGCTGTCAACTGGTATAAAAAGGGAATTGAAGCTTCAATGAAATTTATTGCAGATAATACACCCAATATTACACAATACACCCATAATATGCCAATGGATGCGACTTATATCGCCAATGCTATAACAGCTTATGGAAATCAGTTCCCTGTTAGCAAAGAAGCACAGATAGAAGCGATCATGACACAAAAATATTTGGCCAGTTTTTTACAAGGAAGGATAAATCCCTACTATGATTACCGTCGTACAGGATATCCGAAATGGAAAATAAATCCAGCATCAAGTTTAAATGCTGATGATCCGACCAAAATCCCAATCCGCTGGCGTTATCCTGCAAGTGAATATAATTATAATGGAAGTAATATTGATGCGGCATTGGCGAATCAATATGGTGGAAAAGATGAAATCAATCAACTGATGTGGATCTTAAAATAGGTAATACTTTGATCTGTTGAATTATTATCGTAAAAACTATCCCTGCGCATGAGATCAATCGTGTGCGGGGATTTTTGTTAAAAACGTTACATGAAAAGCGCCAGCGAATGAATATATTCGCTGATAGACCATTGAATTTATAAGAGATATAATAGATATTTTTATGGATAGTAGAAGAGACTTTATCAAGAAGGCCTCCTTGTTGGCTGGGGTTTTTGGCTTACAGAGTGCTGTGCCGGATGCGATACAGCGTGCTTTAGCGATTGAACCAGTTGCGGGGAGTTCTGTTTTAGATGCCGAGCATATTGTTTTGTTAATGCAGGAGAATCGCTCCTTTGACCATAGTTTTGGTACACTTAGAGGGGTACGGGGATTTAATGATCCAAGGGCTATCGAGCTGCCTAGTGGAAATCCGGTATGGTTGCAGGCTTCTGCTTCGGGAAAGACCTATTCACCCTTTCGATTGGATATCAAGAATTCCAATGCCGCCTGGACAGGCAACCTCCCTCACTCTTGGGAAAATCAAATGGCTGCCCGTAACCAGGGTAAACATGATAATTGGATTGAGGCGAAGCGTCCCGGAGGAAAGGTGCTGAGTGAGATCCCGTTGACCATGGGCTATTATACCCGTGAAGATATACCCTTCTATTATGCACTAGCTGATGCGTTTACCATCTGTGACCAGCATTTTTGTTCTTCCATTACAGGTACGACAACCAATCGTCATTTTTTCTGGACAGGAACTTGTGTGCCCAATAAAGGTGCAAAACCGTTGATTCGTAATTCGGATATTTATTTTAACCGGTGGGCGCATTGGAAAACTTTTCCTGAACGTCTGGAGGAAGCGGGTATCCCTTGGAAGGTATATCAGAATGAAGTCAGTATGGAGACTGGTCTTAATGGAGACGAATGGTTAGGCAATTTTACGGACAATAACTTAGAGTGGTTTTCACAATACCATATTGAATTCAAAAAAAGCCACTTGGAATTTATGCGTAAGCGTGTAGTTGAACTGCCGGCTGAGATCCAAGAGCTTGAAAAGGCGTTGGCGAATAATGGAACTGAAAGTGTACAGAAAACCCAAAATAAGCTTAAGCAAAAACAGGAGCAGCTGAACAGTTATAAGAAACAGCTAGAGCGACTTACCGAACAGGCATTCCAGCTACTTCCTAAGGAGCAAATCGCTTTGCATGAGCGTGCTTTTCAGACAAATGAGGATGACACGTTTTATCGTGAGACGACTTCAGTATTGCACGAAGGAGAACAGATTACTGTACCAAAAGGGGATGTATTACATCAGTTTCGGAAAGATGTGAAGTCTGGGAATTTACCTACTGTATCTTGGCTGGTTGCACCACAATGTTTTTCTGATCACCCCAGTGCACCGATGTATGGGGCTTGGTATGTGTCCGAAATCTTGAATATACTGACCGAAAATCCTGAGGTTTGGAAGAAAACGGTTTTTATACTAAACTACGACGAAAATGATGGTTACTTTGATCATATTCCTCCGTTTGTGGCTCCCAATCCGGCAGATGCCCGATCGGGGAAAACTTCAGCGGGATTGGATTATAGTGATGAATATGTAAGTTTGGAGCAGGAACTTGCCAGTGGTGAGAAGAAGGAACATGCCACTGAGGGGCCGGTTGGTTTGGGCTATCGGGTGCCTCTGATCATTGCGTCCCCATGGAGCAAAGGTGGCTGGGTAAATTCGGAGGTCTGCGATATCACTTCGACCATACAATTTATGGAGCATTTCTTCGATAAGAAACTTGGGAAGGATGTGAAAGAGCATAATATCAGTTCTTGGCGGCGTGCTATAACGGGAGATCTGACTTCGGTATTCCGTAAAGCAGAAGGAGGAACTGCTGTAGAACTGCCATTCTTGGATCGCAATCAACAGATCTATGCAATTGATCAAGCTAAATCCAAGCCGCTCCCGAATAATTTCCATGTATGGACAGCAGATGAGATGCAAGCTTTGCACGCTACTGGAAAGGCTTCACAATTGGCAAGACAAGAAAAAGGTCAAAAAAGTTCCAATGCGCTGGCATATGAATTGTATTCGAGTGAATCTATTGATAAGGACAACGTAAAACTGACAATGTCCGCGGGTAATAAGATTTTCGGAACGAAATCCTTGAGTAGCCCTTTTAATGTGTATAGTGGACCAAGTTATAAAGATGGTGTAAGTTTTTGGCCATTTGCGGTTATCGCTGGTGAGGAGCTGAGCTTTGACTGGAACCGGACAGACTTTAAAGATGGTTATTATGATCTAACAGTATATGGGCCAAATGGGTTTATGCGTAGCTTTAAAGGTGAAGGAGAATCTTTGTCTGTTGTCGCAACCTATGAGATCGGGAAGAAAGGAATTCCCACAGGAAACCTAATCCTCGAAGCGAGCAATAAAGGAGAAAAAGCACTTGATGTACAGGTGAAAGATAACGCCTACAGTTCTTGGAAGAAAAATACCGTACTGGGTGCTGGTAAATCTATCAAGTGGGTTGTAGGATCTCAGAAAGTGAGTGGTTGGTATGATGTTACTTTACAGATTAATGGGAGTAAATTTTTCCGTCAATTTGCCGGTCGTGTAGAAACTGGGAGCCATTCGAAGACTGATCCACAATTGGGATAAAAATCGAAAGTTGTAAGCTGTTGAAAAGAATGATTAGCATTATTTAGGGTCGTTGATATTCGGATTTTATTTTTTAATCCATTCCTCAAGCAAAGCTTTTAGTTTAGGATCACTTGGTCTTGGGCTATCTGCGGAGATTGGGTTTCCGGCTTTGTCAATCAATATATAGCGTGGTATGGAATTGACTTTGTAAGCATTGGAAAGTTCATTGTCAGAACCAGCATGTAGCTGAATACCTTTTAATTTTTTCTCTTTCACATAGGTGTCCCATTTGGGTTTATCCTGATCTACTGATACGCCTACAAACGCTACTGGTTTCCCGTTAAATTCTTCATTTAATTTTTCCCAATGGGGTTCTTCGGCACGACATGGACCACACCAGGTCGCCCACATATCAATCAAGACAACTTTGCCTTTAAGATCTGCGAGACTTGTTTTCTTACCGTTTATATCTGAATAATTAAATTGAAAAGCAGGTACGCCTGTTTTCGTTTCGACCAATCGTGCTTCTACCACTTTTGATCGTTCGGTTTGCTCAGGTAGCGTAAAATATTTTTGGTATTTCTCATTCATTTCCTGAAAGTCACCATAAGAACGTGCCCCCTCAAGTCGTTGCAATACGTATTGTCCTTTCAATACATCTGGTCCGATTGCCGCAACTTGTTGATCAAATGTTGGTTTGGTTGACAGATCCAGCTTGCGATAAATCATATTGCTCATAAATCGGTCGCCATACGGAAATTTTAATAATTCAGTTGTCAGGTATCGATCAGCGTTGAAATGTGTGTAAAAATCGCTCATTTCCTCTTTACTTGGATGGGCTGTGCGCGGCATATAAAGATACGAGATCGCATAATAAGCGAAATCATAATCCACTAGTTCGGGAAAGAATTTGTCAAAATTCGGGTTCCCTGTTTTTGCGCTCTTTTTGATGGCATCCAGTTTTCCTTTGAATTGTTCTACCTCAGGGAAGAAATCAACATAGGTGCTCATTCCTCCAGGAGTAGTGCCTTTATCGTGAAAAGTTTTCGACTGCTTATCCCAAGTGTATAACATCTCATTTTCTGGACTATTTTTACCTGTCAATTCATAGTCACTTTGACTCAATTTTAGATTTAAATCCTCATTTCCTTTGAAGTAAAAACGGAAAAGTCCCTGTTGGTTTTGTGCATTTCCGCTGCCAACGGAATACAATCCTTCATATTCAGGAGTAAAGCGAAATGCAAATCGTCCCGATGCATCGGGAATAGATGTGGCGATTTCTTTCAAACGGCCATTTAATACTTTAAATAGTCCGACACGTTTTACTTTTGCAGGATCTGTCGTTCCGGTAATGTTGCTCGGCTGTTGCGCGAATGCTACAGCTGAGCACGCTAAGGTAGTGAGCAATAAAATGGTTTTTCTAATCATGATATAGATAGTTAACTTAATTTAAATGGAATTATTTTCTTAATATCCTTGGCCTTGTATAAAGAGGAATCTTTTTTTTCTATGGCCTCTTTTAAGTCTTGTAGGTCTTTTTTGTCTATGGCAAGGAACGGAGATATTGGATCTGATTCTAATAACTTTTTTATACAGCTGGAAGCCTTATCAAAATCTTTTAGATAGTAGTGTAATAGCGTGAGTCGATAACTATCCACTTGATCCAGTTTTTTCCCTTGTTCCGCGGCTAGATATTCAGCTCGCATGGATTTCAAGATTGTCGGATTTTTTGATTGATCAATAATGACCGGTCCGAAAGCGTTGCTGCGTTCATCCCAAGTCGGATAGAGCTTATATTCGTCAATCAGTGCAAAATAGGTGACCGCATTTTGGGAGCCAGCATAATAGCTAGCAACAAATCCGGGTAAAAATACCGCCCATAATTTTTCATTGAACGTGGGACGTATATAAGCTAGCATGGTCGTTAAACTATCCAATTGCTGTACTGCTCCGTATTGTTTACTTTTTGCTTTGGCAATTGTTGAAATTTTGTTGCGGAGTAGATTTCCGCCGTATAGTTTAATCAATTTTGGAAGATTGTCGTAAGCCCAATTATTGTATTTAGTAAAGTAAGTGACGCTATTGGCCAAGAAAGCTGTCTCATTGAACAAGTCCTTTTGTTGCTCGAGATATCCTTCTAGTTCCGCAAAATCATGTTTTTCTCCGGTTTTGATAAAGCGCTCGCTATAAGCTGCAGGATAAGTGTTGTCCAAAGTATTGTTAAATGCAAGATATTGGTTAGATTTATTTCGCTGGACAGCTTCCTTTAACAAAGGGACAAATCGATCTACGCCAAAGAAACCTGATTCTGTCAGTATTGTTTTGCCTTCGGGGCTTACAATGACGTAGGTCGGAAATCCTGGGGCAGCGTATTTACGGGCTAATTTCTTCCCGTCTGTCTCTTTCATTACATCTGTTTTGTACAGAATATAATTGTCGTTGAGTTCCTTCATAACAACTGGATCCGGGAATACTTGTTTGTCCATTTCTGCACAAGGCATACAACCAACAAAGTACAGATCGATCAGAATGAGTTTGTTTTCCTTTTTTGCCTGGGCTTGACATTCTGCATAACTGCCTTGGAAGATTTTTTCCTGGGCAATTGCCAGGTTTGAAAAGAATACGCCGTAATAGGCTATGATAATATAAAAAATGAGCTTTTTCATACAATTTGTTTTGAGAATTAAGGGTAGTATATCTTTTTAGCGTGATTAGATGTCTACGATATTATTGTCAGTCCTGGTAATCGAAATAGATTCTCCTCCTGCTTTCAATCGAATCTCATCTATCAGGGTTGAATTTTTCTGCAATTGATCGACAGTATATTTGTCAATACGTTGAATCAAATCTCCTGCTTTCAGACCCGTTGGATTTTCGACAGCTCCTACGACTCCAAGTGCTTTCAGCTGCCCGGCATTATCCCAGCCGAATTGATAATTCTTTATTAAAAAATCCTGTGGGTGGGAATGTAATCTATTTGGAGAAAAGTATACTTCGCTTTCTGCTAGATTTATTGTAATGTTATAACGGCTTAATAGGCGTACGCCAATTGAACCATCGAAACCAGGTTGCCATTGTTCGTTCCCTGCACTACCGCCCATTAGTGTGACAGGCAAGCCTTGCATTGGCGGCAGGGGAGAAATGGCAAATTGGTAGCTTTTGCCCGCAAAGGTGGGAGAGGAAACTCCCATGCTTACGGTTGCCGCCTGTGCTTCTGGTTTAAATCCGCTGACTAACAGTTTGTTTTGGCGTACAAAAGGACGGAAACAGATCAGGTCATAGGAAGCACCTGTGTCGAAAACAAAATGACCCGAGTAGCTCTTGTCCTTGACGATCTCAAGCTGTCCGGGTAATATCATTACGCCAGCAGGCATTGTAATCGGTACTGCAGTTCCCTTACCTTTGTATTGAAAATCTCCGAAATCATACAATGAAATCGTATTTTTATCGTAGTCGATATGCGTGATAAATTGGCGTATCAAAGTATTGCCGATAATCCCATCTCCTTCTTTGCCCATTTCGGGAAAGATAGCGATACCCTGTCCAGCCAGCTTAAGCGTGTCCAATAAAATACTATTGTTGTCCGATACCTGGATCTTTGTATTGCCCCCCACGACGGAAGCATTATTCTCACGGGTTACCTTTAAACCAATAGCCTCAGCAAGTTGCTGGTTGACGGCCATGCCATCAGCTCCAGTGTCAAACAGGAGTCTTAATGGCTTTTCGTATCCATTGATTTTTACCTGCAGGTAAATGGATCCATTCTTGTTTTCAAACGGAATGACCGCCCGTAATTTGGGCTTACTTTCTCTTTTTAGTCCATAAAGTTGATCAAAAAGGCTGAAGTAGATCAGCTTTCCCTTGTTATCGACTAGGGCCTGATTGCTTGTTGTCTTACCCTTGGCATCTGTGACCTCTATTTGAAGTAATGTCCCTCTTTTTGTTTTTTTCTCAGAGACAATATGTACAGCTTTTAGGGGGTAGTTTTTGATAATTTGGTTTATACGAAAGTTGGCTCCTTCACCAGTGTGCCCTGCTACGGAGAAATTAGGTGCGAGTTCACCTGTTATCATAGAGGTGTCTTTCTGTTCAAAACAGGTCAATAGTTTAGCTGGTAGTTGTGCCACTAGCTGAGCTTTTGACCATGATGCCCAGGCTGTTAACAGTAAGAAACTTCCAGCTTTGATTATTGGTTTATAAGGCATGGTTTAAAGTTATTGTCTTTAGTAATTGATTTCATTAGGTTAGTAGCCGTAGATCTTTTTCAGTGCAATGTCAATGTCATCTGTTGCTGAGGCAATAACCCGTAAAATGATTTTTCCATTTTCATCCACTAGAATTTTTGTTGGAAAACCGCTGATCTGATATTCTTTTACAATATCCATTTGCTCCTTGTTCTCGTTATTTAGCACATTTGTCCAAGGTAAACTGAGTTCTTCTATAGCTTTGTACCAGCTGTTTTTTGACTCATCAAGTGTTTTACCTCGTTCTTGGGCAATACCGATAATTTCAAAGCCTTTGTTTTTGTAGCGACTGTAAAGCTGTTGGAGGTGTGGCATACTTGCACGGCATGGACCACACCAACTGCCCCAAAAGTCCAACAGAATAACGCGGCCTTGCATCTTTTCTAATTTAAAAGGAGTTCCGTGGGCAGTTGTCCGTGTAAATAGTGGTGCTGCTTTCCCTTTCGCAGTCACGGTTTCTTTTGCAATTGTCGACGCTATTGCTTTACCCATGTCTGTTGATTTGTAATTCGAAACAAGACGATTAAATGCTAATTTATAGTCTTCGGAAGTATAGCTAGACTTCATTCTGTAAAGCAAAAATAAACTGACATAGGATTCAGCGTAATTTTCTATGAATTTTTTCTGAAGGTCATTTTCTTTTTTACCCAATTGACTAAGCTGTTCGAGTATCGTTTTACCTTCTGGAGATTCAGTACTTATCTTTCCCTCGAGAATTGGACTGTATAATCTATTTTTTTGCTTTACAAATCCCGCTGTAGACTGACGCAGATTATTATATTCATTGTTTTCCTCTCCACCTTTGACCTGTGCTAAATCAAGTTCTTCGGCATTGCCATCTATAAGAATGTCATCTTCAAAAATAAACACATTGAGTGGATGACGCATGACCTGTTGTAACGCGCTGGCGTTTGGATCTTTGCCAATAGTCCTTAAGGTAGCATCAACTACCCTTGCTTGTTTTGGGATCTTGATTTCAAATGATCCATCATTTATTGGAGCTGAAAAACCTAGCCTTTTACCTTGATAGTCTATAAAAGAAACGCTTAACTTCGTGGCAGGATCTGCTGCAGACGATGTAATTTTTCCTTTGATTGTAACGCTATCTCCCTGCGCAGATAGAAGCGAGGGGGATAACGTTAAAAATAGGAAGTAAATCCAAAGTTTGTTCATACCTATTTTGTTGCTAATACTTTTTCGAGGAGCTGTTTTAATTCTGGGCTCGATGGACGTGGTGAATCTATGGTGACAACTTTACCTTGTTTGTCGAACACCATAAAGCGTGGAATGCCTGTGATTTTGTAATATTTCGCAAAATCACCCCATCCGGAAGCAAAAAGCTGAAGACCACCGAGCTGCTCGTCTTTAATCATTTTTAGCCATTTGGCTTTATCTTTTTCCTCATCAACGGAGATGCTCACTACTTGAACATCCGTTCCGTGCAATTCTTGTTCAAGCTTTTTGAGATGTGGTATCTCTGCTTTACAGGGACCGCACCAGGTTGCCCATACGTCGATCAAAACTACTTTTCCCTTTAAATCGGCGAATTTTATGGTTTTTCCGTTATTGTCAGGAAAAGAAAAGTTAAGCCCTTGGTCTCCGCTTTTTAATTGTGCCATATTGTTCATGATCACGGTGGCACGTTTCTTTTGACTTGCTGTCAGAAAATACGACTGATATTTATCTGCAGCTTCCTTGTAACTGGCATAATCTTTTTGTTTGGCTAGATAACTCAGTATAGCATCACCTTTTAAAGTGTCATTGGGAAGGAAATCCATATCTTGCTGGAGGCCGGTGATACCTTTTCCGGGAGGAATATTAGCCGCACGACGAGATACAAATGAGATTGCATTTAAAGTGCGGTTTGCCCAAGGTGTTTGATATACTAAAGATGCATTTTTTGCGAACTTGGCCAATGTTAGATTCTTGTAGTAGTCCGCATATTCTTCTACTGCAGGGTGTGCCGAACGTGGGGTATTGAGAAAGTTTGTGGCATTGGCAGCAAGATCCCATTGGATATAATCTTGTAATCTGCTATCAAATTTGAAGTTTCCACTTTTATTATTTTTCGTGAAAGTATTTGCTTTCGCAACTACGGTCTCTAAATCCGGGAAGAAATCGACAAAAGTACTTTGGACTTTCATCCAATTGAAGGCTTTCTGTTCTATTGGAGTAACTTCGTTGTGCCAACGGTTAAGAATTTGATTTTCTTTACTGTTATTTGTGCCCGTCAACTGGTAGCTGTTTTCGGAAATGATGAACTCAAGTTGATCACCAGGTTTGAAATAAAAGATATTATTTTCTGTCTGACTACCTGTTGTCCCTGAACCAATGGCATAAAACCCTTCGTATTCAGGGTAGAAAGTGAAGCCGAATTTTTTATTCAATTGTGGCTGTGCCGAAGCAATCTCTTCCATGTCACCTTCGACAACCTTGAAGAGTTTGACGGGTTTGATAAATTCTTTGTCAAATGTTCCTTTGATCTGAACGGGTGATTGAGCAAAAGCCGTACTTGCGGCGAGTATTGTTAATGAAGTTATGATGTGTTTTTTCATTTCTTTTTTTATGAATGGAACTAATAGGTCGATGGATAGGTATAGTCAGAGACAGCGGGAGCAATATAAATTATCGCCCGCGCAGCACCGGCTCCCTCAAGTGTTTGGACTGGATTCGCATCTAGATTCCCAGAATTTTTTGTAAACATTCTGATCTTGTAGCCCGATCCAACTTTTGTACCAACGACGACGAAGTTGAAAGCATATCCTGATTCTGAATATTTCAGATGTTTGATGAAAGTAACCTGTTCGCCTCCAGGTGCACTAAATTGTAACTGTTCAAATCCGTTACTTAAATTTCTACTGTATAATTGATTATTATTGACAAAGTACATTAAGTTCTCATCGTCCAAGAGCAATGTATGCAGATTAGCATTATATAGTTTGGATGAAGGATCAATTACCTCTTTTTTTATAGACAACATATACTGCTTTTTCTCCAAAGCGCAGAGCGATTTTTGGGCAGGATCAGTTTTGTCCTGTAATATTGCATATCCAACAGTTTTGTAGTAGTAATCGGGGGCAGGTAAATAAACATTGGACTTCATTCCTAGAAACAGTGCTTTCTGGTTGTTATTTGCTGTATTGAAGTCATTGGCAGCATCATTTGAAAATATAGTCATGGTAGATCCATAACCGTTACCAAGTGTTGTGAAATTTCCCCCTAGATTGTCAAATAAAATAGGGTCATTGCTACCACTCGAGATCATATATTTAGACAATTCATAGTTGCTATTATTTCCATCTATCATGGCCTTATTGCCAAATTGTCCTGTATTGGAACTCATTGCATAGATGTTGTATAATTGCCCATTGTTGAGAACATAATTAGCCGTGCTCCCCAAGAAAGCTCCCGTATTGCCAGTTATCTGTTGTCCACCGCCCAAGAATAGATTCTGTTTGTCTCTGATTTTTTTTAGATTATTGACATTCACGGTTTGGATATCTTTTTCAGTGGTGAGGAATAATGCTCGTGTATTTGAATAAGAGGAAGGATTTAGGATGTTACTTTTATAACTGGAAGAAAAGCTAATAAAATTGCCTTTGCCTTCTATTTTTTGATTATTTGCCGCGCTGTAAACATTTTCGATTTTTCCATTTACCAAATTATCTTGTGGGGTAAGGTAAAGATCCAAATCTGAATTGGTGCCATCATCTTTAAGGACATACCAGCCCCGTGTAAACTGTGTGCTAACAGTTACAGTGGCAGTTTTGTATTGGCTATAGCCTGTTTTTTTGTTTTTCACAATACAAACTACAACCCAGTCCTTGGCATCCTCAGTGATAAAATAGCGTAGATTTTGGTTACGGGCTATTGTATCGATAGGTTCAGCTCTTCCTTGAACATTGGTTTCGTAAAACCCCCATTTATATTCTAATTCACCATCTTTATTTGATTTTGCTGTTGGGGAAATTTTTAACGTGTCTTTTAGAGAGATGACCGCATATTTTGATTCAATACCTTCGATATCAATATGCTCGGTTTCACTGTAATCATAGTTGCTTTTATCTTTTGAACAGGATAAAATAGCTAAGCAACCAAGGATTAATATGTAAATATTTATCTTTTTCATGGATAGAGTTTAATTAGGGAAGGTAATGAGATCTCCGTTCTCGGCCCGCAAAGGAGTGTTCGGATGTTGCTTATTGTAATCTATCACAGCCATCCCAAGTACAGATTTATAATAGTTCATTTGATCTAAGGGAAGAGTGGATATAAAATTTTGATCCCAACGCTGACCCGTAACCTCAATCATGAATTCATGCTTCCGAACACTGTATGCTCCGAAATAATAGGTTGAATAGGAGGCTGTCCAGGCGTTAGGTTGGCTAAGACGATCGGTAAATTGTAACTTTCGCCAAGATTTAGTGGGTTCACCAATAGCAAAATTCTCATTAGTAACGATCGAAATACCAAGATTGACTGTTTTGCTTTTTAACTCGCCATCTCTTAAAATAACGATAGGAACTCTTGCATGTACAGAGTCGGACTTGATAATATAGAGGTTAGCAACAGCAGGATCATCAAAAGCAATGAAGTGTTTTCCTGGGATAGCGTTTTCCACTCCATTTAGCTGTATTTGTTGAAGCTGATATTTTCTATCCTTTTTCGATGTTTCTCCAACGGTATAGATATCAAAATACACGGTATCTTGATGAGTATCCTGTGCTTCGTAAAAGAATGTTTCAGATTTTAACGAATCGGTATATTCATTGAGTTTAAGAGTAGAAATGGGCGGCCCAAATTGCAATCGTGGGATATCATCAAATATATAATATTGGTCTTTTTTGCAGCTATTGAATAACATGCATGTAATACCAACTATAATTAATAAAAAATATGGTTTCATAATGGTGTTTAATTAATTGATTCAACTGTTGGCATGGGTAAAAGGTAGTTTACAACTGCTGTAGATGGTGCAAACAGGATTAACGTTTTGGGAACATTGAGCCTTTTGTAAGCATAAAAAGCCTGTCCTTCGCCATAGAATTCTTTCCGGTATTCCTTGATAATCTCGTTTTGTAATGTTGGGACATCCCCTGGTATGGTAAGATTTGATATATTCCGATTTGCCCTGAATGTTTTTAAGTATTCTACCCCTTCGCTGAACGGAGCTGTTTCTGCTAAAATAAGATAAAGTTCACTGGTACGTAGCATAGGAAGTTGTTTGTAATCTGTTAAAACGGTTACATTATCTGCGGTGACCCAGAACTTTCTAATCACATTGTATTTGGAACCATTTGCCATCGTAATCATATTCCAAAGCGATGATTCTCTAAAATCAGTTCCAGTATTACCATATAATTGATTTGTAATAGTTGTTGCAGAAGTTCCCTTGCGATATGTCGCATTGCCAAAGTTATCAGTATAGGTTTTCGCTAAATCAAAAGCGTAGAGTCCGAATATCTGTTCAGATGTAAGAATGTAATTGGTTGCCGTAAATTCTTTTCCGGTTGCTAATTTAAACTTCAGATCTCCATTCGTGTCTTTTGCTTCGACCACTTCCTTTGCTGCGTTGTACGCATTTTGTTTCTCGCCATACCATAAATTTGCACGGGCTTCCAAAGCTTTCATTGCGTAGTAATTGAAGCGCATATTTCTATACGACATAAAATCATCCAGTGGCTTATAATTGCTTCCGAAACCATTTGGATTTCGCACATCATTCATGGAATAGGAAAGCATAGGGTCGAATTCTTTGATAAGTTCTTCCGCCTGTTTCAGATCAGTGAAAATTTTGCTTTTATATTCTTCATAAGAAATATGTTGATGGATTTCTCTGTTGAATTCGGTTACATAAGCGAGCTGATTTCCGATCCCAGATTCAGTGGGTATGGGGCCATAAAGCCGCATAAGATCAAAGTGGATATAGGCGCGTAAACCCAGGCATTCTGCTTTGATTACCTGATATACTCCTTCTGTCTTAAAGATGGATTTATTGGATTCTAGATTCTGCAGAATAGAGTTTATTGCCGCGATTGTTGCATATTGCTTGGCAAATATGGCATTGAATTGATCAATTACACGATTGTCGGAGTAATTGAAAACGCCCAACTGTTGTTCTACGGTATTTGCGGTCACATCCCAGCTTGAGATTAAACTTTCTATGGTCCCGAAAGTTAAGGCCTTCCCATAGGTTGTATTACTTTTTGCAGAAATGTAAACACCTGCTAATGCATCTTTAAAACCTTGCTCGGAATTGAATAATTTATCGGCGGGTATTTGCGTCCGTGGCAGGACGTCCAAAAATTTATTGCATGAGCTCAAAAATATGGATCCAATCAGACTTGCTATTATGATGTGTTTTTTCATTTTATTAAAATGTTGCGTTAAGACTAAAAGTTACCTGCCTTGAAAAAGGATAATTTGTTCCTCGTTCTTGACGGATACTAGAAATGATAAATGGATCAGATACATCCAGTCCTATGTTGATGTTTTCGAAGCCAATTTTCTTTACCCAGTTCATGTAGCGAAAATCATATTGGAAGTTGAAACTTCTCGCATATATGGTGTTTTCATCTTGGACAAACCGGGATGTTTTATAGGTTGGGTTTGTATTTAAAAGGCCCTTGAATGGCACATAATCGCCGGGATTTTGCCATCGGCCAGTATAGACGCGTTCGTCAACATTATATTTGTAACTGCTGGTTTCGACTCGTTCAGCTAGAGTTCTATTGTAAGCCTGACCGCCAAAACGGTAACCCAATGAAGCGGTAAATGTAAATCCTTTGTAGCGTATCATGGTGTTGAAATTACCCCAAACTTTAGGGTCCGTATTTCCGACAGCAGTAACATCTTTTGAGGCCCAGGTGTAAGTTGGTGTGCCGTCAGCAGCGAGATAAAGCTCTTTACCTGTGCTCGGGTCTATTCCGAGGGATGGGACTACCCAAATAGCGTTGCTAGAATATCCCTCGATATACATTTTGTTGGCATTATAGAGATCCCCCTGAAGTGTTTTCTGTGCGTCTTTTAATGCTTGTGAAGTTTCAAGTACTTTATTTTTGTTATGTAATACTGACCCCGAAACTGACCAGGTTAAACCGGTTGGCTTTTTCATCAGATAGACTGTCGCATATAATTCGAATCCTTTATTCCGTAATTTTCCGATGTTGGCTGTATAATAGCCTACACCACTTGATGCGGGGGTATTAACGGACGAAACGAGGTCATTGGTATTTTCAATATAATAGTTGGCCTGTAACGTTAAATAACGGTCGAAAAGGTCGATATCGGTTCCGATATTGTATTTAAGCACCTGCTGCCATTTTAGATCCGGATTGCCGAGGCCCAAGACATAAGCTCCCAGCCAATTATAATATCTATCGGAAGTGTAGTAGCCATAAGTTGTCAACGCCTGGTAAGTATTGAATTTTGTAGACCCGGACGTCCCTACTGACCCACGCAATTTAAGTCGGTTGACAACCTCATTCTTTTTAAAGAACTTTTCTTCGTGCAAATTCCAGCCGAGACCTGCTGACCAAAAAGGCGCAAAACGCTTGTTGGCACCAAATTGTGATGAGCCATCCATACGAAATGTACCGTCAATAAAATAACGGTTATCAAAGTTATAATTGGCATTTCCAACGAAACCTACTGTACGATAGTAGTATTCGTTTCCTGAAGGTTTTCCATCTTTCATATATTGCAGTGCCATCGATGGAAAATCAAGATCACTGTTTGGAAAACCTTCTGCGGCGTTTGTTAGTTGCGAGGTGTTATCCTGAAAAACATTCGCCTCTGTTCCGACAAAAATCTGATGTTTTTCTTTTATTTTTTTGCTGTAGGATAGATTTAAAGCTCCCTCGTATTTCATTCCACGATTGAGACCAATCCAATAAGCTCCTTTTCTAAAGACATCGACTCCAGTATAATTGGCAAAGTCAGTATGTTCTGCCGGTTTAAACGCATCGGACTGTTTATCCGATTTCGTAAAGCTAAACTTTCCTATTAATCTAAGCCCCTCTTGTATAGACCATTCGACAGCGGTTTGATTGGTGATATCTGTTTGATCTCCTTTGTCAAATGTTTTTAGAGTAGCATTATATAATGGGTTCGTTGGGAGGGTAGTCCATATATTTGAATAATCAGTTGTACCCGGATCACCCAATACTTTATTTACATTTCCATCTTTATCATAAGGGCGCCAATACGGATTGAGGTCGAAATAATCACTGAATGATCCATATGGCGACTGCTGATTCTTAATATTATTAATGTTTAAATAATTTCTAAATATTAAATTTTTGTAGGTGTAAGATAGGGTGATAGATCCATTCAGTGTATTTCTGGAAGAACCTTTCATTACACCGGCTGTATTGTTATTTTGAATACCGGCTGAATATCGGAACTGGTTATCACCGCCTTCCAATCTTAAATTACTTCTTAAAGCATAGGATGTGCGCAGTGGAATAGCCATCCAGTCCGTTTCTACGCCGCTATTAACTTCATCTAACAGAAAATTATAATAACGTTTATTCGGAATGTCTGTACTTGCGTTTGGAGAGTCATAAAGTCCGGTAATACGTTCCAACTCGAGTTTGTTTCTTGCATTAAGGAGGTGGTAAGCTGATAAGTCAGCATTTTCAACCTTTAGTTCTGATCCAAAACTTAAACGTAATTTGCCCGGTCTCGGAAGTTTTGTTGTAATGACGATGACACCATTTGCACCTCGGGAACCGTAAAGTGCAGTCGCTGCGGCGTCTTTCAAGAGGGTAATGGAAGCGACATCATTTTCATTAATATCGATAAGTGCCTGAAGCGATGTCTGGAAACCATCTAAAACAATCAGCGGTGTGTTAAGCTGACTTGCAGATTCGCTTTGAATTTCATTCACATTTGGGATACTGGAATTTCCCCGCATTTGAATTTCTGGAAGTCGATTAGGATCGTTACCGAAAAGATTATTCTCGATTATATTAAACGATGGATCAATATTACGTAAGGATGTCACAAGGTTTCTCGCACCATATTGTCGCAATTCTTTTGTCGTAATTGTACGTGATGCTCCTGTGAAACTTTTGTCTTCCTTCTTAAAAATACCTGTAGAAACAACAGCTTCCTCAAGGGCATTTTCTTGTTTTTTTAAGCGGATAACCATTTTATCCTGGTTTAAGCTCGCTTTAATTTCCTGCCTTTCGTAGCCTAAGGAAGTTATGACTAGGATTTCGTTTAGTGAAGATATTGGCAATGCAAAGCTGCCGTCAGGTAAGCTCATTACACCTTTTCGTGCATCTTCTTTAAGACGAATTGATGCACCTGAAATTGGTTTTCCTTCGCTGTCGATGATTCTTCCTTTGACGTATTGCTGCTGTATAGTAAATACGATCCTATGAGCGTCCGACGGTGCTAAGGTAAGCTGTTTGGGGGGCATCATACTTTTTTTGATCACTACCGTTTTATCAAAAAAGTCATAAGACAGATTTGCTTTGTTAAGAATAACATTTAACGCTTGTTTAAAGGGGGTATCCTTAATTTCAGCAGTTAAGTCGATGATCTGGTTGATCTCATTTTTCTTGTAAAAAAATGAATAACCGCTCTGTTTTTCGAGATTTTTCAAGATCGATTCCAGACTCGATTTTTGCTTTTTTAAGCTAATCTGTTGGGCATAGGTGTTTGCATCTACTTGCGAGAGACCTAGGCCTAGTAGTAGGGTGATTAAGTTGATCCTCATGAGAGATCTGGATAAAGGGCGCGCACAAAGAGGCTTTTGTTTTTCATAAATTCGCCATATATAGGACGCTAGGTTAGCATCCAAATTGGTCGAACGAAAATCTTTCTCCTTCTTAATGAACGGAGTTAAGGTAAATTTCATTAAATTCGTTTGGTTTTAACGTGTTAATAATTTAGAAGTTAGACGATACTTTAATACCAATAAGTTGGACGGGTTCTGCGCCAACAGGGTCCGTCTTTATTGATATCAATAGCTAGGTATTAGGGTGGTAGTTTTTCGCTTTTCATTTCGGTAATAGTTTTGGTTATGTGATGATTAAGTTGATCCTATTATTCTTCCCGACAATTGCTTTTGTTTGAATATTTGCATAATTCAAAAGCTGAATAAGCTTATCTAAACTTAAATTGCGGGGAATTTTTCCGCTATATTGACTTGCATTGCTCGTTCCATTATACGTGACATCTATATCATACCATCTAGCGATTTCTTTAAATACCTCAGATGTGTTTGTCCCATCAAAACAGAATTGACCGCTTTTCCAACTAAGCACTTGGTCTATATTGATGGTCTTCGAACGGAGTTTCCCGTCCGCGGAAAATGCTTGCTCGTTGGGCCTTAATTTAACTGCACTGTGCTGTTTGGAAACAATCACTGAACCTTCTTCTAGACTGGTACGGACATCTTCTTCATCTGAATAGGCATTGATATTAAATTTTGTGCCGAGTACCTTCGTTTGTTGGTTTTTTGTCTTAACAATGAAACCTTTGTGGTCTTTTGTTTTTGTTACCCGAAAATAAGCTTCACCTTCCAACTCGACGATACGGTCTCCCGATTCAAATGAAGAAGGATAAGTTAGCTTCGAATCAGCATTGAGACTAACCAATGTGCCATCTGCTAAAACGAGTTCATAGGTTGCTCCTTTAGGAGTTTTTAATGTGTTTTGTTGGGGAATATTTTTTCCGGTATAGACATTTCGATAGCTGATTTTCCCCTGAGCATCTTTTGTTAGAATCGTTTCTCCGACTTGGATTGTCTGATTTAGCGATAATTCATCCAGATTGATCTGTTTACCATCTGCTAGGATGATAATAGCCTTTTCGCTTCCGGGGGGAATCGATGCTAGTAGCTTGTTGGAAGCAATGTGCTCTGCTGCAGGCCAGTATTTATAGGTGAAAAAAGCGATTATCAATACGGCTGCCGCTGTACTGATAATCCTTATGTACTTTATATTATTGGATTTTTTTTCTATTACACCAATTTCGGCTAACAAGCGATTTTTTACATTCTTTTGGATGGTGGAAAACTGCTCTGCGGGTATTTGACCGGCCGATTGCTGATCAAACCACTTAAAAAGCTGTTTACGTTCCTCAATATTTTCGGATCGGCTCAGAAAACTGATAATCAGTCTATATAATTCTTTCACTTGCTTCATAAATCGCAACGTTATACTGGTTGGTTATAATACAAGTGATGTAAAAAGGAAGGAGCCTCTACTCAAAATGAAAAAAAAATATTTTTTTTTCATTAATAGAAGATTGCGGATAACTAAAAGAATAAGATAAAGTGAAATAGATTACCTGTTGCGGTGCGTAAATGGCGAATAGCCTTGTTGATATGTTTTTCTACAGTGGATTCACTGATTCCTAATTTTATTGCAATCTCTTTGTTACTCATATAATATTCGCGGCTCAACTTGAATACTTCCTGACATTTTTGAGGAAGATTTTCTACTTCTTTGGCAACAATGTCGATGATGTAACGGTAATAAAGTCGATCCTCGATTGGTATGGATTGATCTTCAAAATCAAGATATTCAATACCTTGAGTAATCTGCATTTTCATCTCTTTGCGGTAATAGGCAAGCACCAAATAGCGGCAAGAACTAAATAGATAAGCCGGAAGAGACTCTATTTCTGCAATGAAAGCCCTATTTTTCCATACTGAAATAAAAAGGTCATGTAGGATATCTTCAGCGATTTCACGACTGCTGATTTTTTTTGCTATAAAAGAAATCAGATCGGGGGCAAATAAATCATATAATACCGAAAAAGCTCGCTGATCCCCTTGCTGAATAAGGGGGAGAAGTTCTTGGTATTGATATGATTTGGTGTCTTTCATAAGGAGCTAGCAGCGAGTAAATTTAAAAAAAATTTAACATTTTCATTAAAAAATGGTAAAGTAGCTCAGATTTTTGTGTTTACTTTTGAATATTTATTAATAATCGACAAAAATCAAAGTTTTTTGATATGGATCAGTATCAGTAAATGATACTTCGTTGACCAGATAGGGCTCCAGTACGCGTGAAGTATTGATTAAGCATTGATTAAGCATTGACTAAGTCGTGTTGTAGTATCATGGTGAAGATACTTTAGCTAACCTCAAATGTTATTTTGTTAGGAAGGTAAGGACCTAGTAAATAGGACTACTGCAACCAAGAATGCTGAGTTGTTATGAGTAAGCTATTTGGTATTACACTAAAATGTAGGAACAACGAAATGCTACCAGCATAAAGAGTTTCAATTGTTGATATAAGCAACTAAATAATTGCCGTAATGTCTAAAAAAAGCACTCCGTTAATTTTACGCAAACGATTGTGTTGATATTCATTTGCCTCAATAAGAGCATATTCTTCATTTTATTTTCTAATTTCACTTAATTTTATGAAAAGCTCTCATGGCCAAATCTATTAAAGAAATTGCGCAGGAACTTAATGTTTCCAAATCTACCGTTTCGTTGGTTATCAATCATAAAGCGGAGCAGGCTCGTATCAGTAAGGAGCTTGAGAGGCGCGTGCTGGATTATGTCGCAAAAGTGGGCTATAAGCCCAATTCTTTGGCGAAAAGCTTGGCTACGGGGCGTTCGAATACAATTGGCTTGATTGTCGAAAATATAGGCGATTCCTTTTTTGGCCCTTTTGCTTTGTATGTTGAAGAGCTGCTGCGCAAGAAAAATTACCATGTATTATACAGTAGTACTTTGGGGGATCCTCAAAATGCGCAAGATATCATTGATTTCATGCTCGAAAAGAAAGTTGAAGGTATACTGTTGGCACCTACGGTAAATTTGGACGAACATCAACGAAAAATCCTGGAAAATAAAGTTCCTTTGGTCGTTTTTGACCGAAATTCACCAGAAGTAGCGACACATTATGTTCATATTGACAACGGTGATAGCAGCCGGAAGGCCTGTTTGCATTTACAGTCAATCGGATGTAAGAGTTTTGGGTTAATTACTATTGATTCGGATCAGCCTCAGATGCTGGCACGTAAAAATGCCTATTTGCAATTTTGTGAAGAAACGGGTATGCAAGCGAGGATATTGCAATTACCATATCGTCGTTTGCGACAAAAAGGTACAGCTGCTTTGCGGAGCTGGGTATCTAAAAATGTGGACTTAGATGGTTTATTTTTTACGACCAATTATCTCTGCATCCTCGGTTTGAAATCGCTTCGGACTGAAGGAGGGGAACATTTTAATTTTCCGTTGTTTTCTTTTGATGATCATGAATTGTTCGATATATTAAATCCTAAGATCTCCTGCATCCAACAACCATTGGAACCATTGGCAAAAACCTGTGTGAAGGTGTTGTTGAAAGAAATAGATAGTGGGATTACCAGTCCCAAGGAATATGTGATTTCGACAAATTTGATCAAAAGATAGTATAAATACCTGAAGCGGGATAAATCCGAAATTTGTCTTATAGAAAATAAAGCCTTATTGTAAAAAAATCATAAGACCTAATATGCGAAAGCTCCGAGTTTTTTTGATTTAATATTCTTTTTTATATCTTTACTAATACGTTTTAGTAGAAATATTTATATATATCCTAAATAATGAAGAAATCATTAAGTGTTTTTCTAGGGTCATTACTGTCCTTGGGTTTGTTTTGCGCAAAACCGGTTTTGGCTCAGAAGTTTAGAGGACAGCAAATGGAGGCTGTCGATCTGGTGAATCCTTTGATGGGTACAGAATCCAAATTTGAGCTATCCAACGGGAATACTTATCCTTCCATAGCAAGACCATGGGGGATGAATATGTGGACACCACAGACCGGGAAAAATGGCGATGGATGGCAGTATCAATATACAGCTGATAAAATCCGTGGCTTGAAGCAGACGCATCAGCCTTCTCCTTGGATGAATGATTACGGTGTTTTCTCTATTATGCCGGTTACTGGAAAGCCTGTTTTTGATCAGGATGAACGTGCAAGCTGGTTTTCGCATAAAGCGGAAATTGTGAAACCATATTATTACTCTGTGTACTTAGCTGATCACGATGTGACAGCAGAAATGACGCCGACCGAACGCGCGGCGATGTTTCGTATCTCTTTCAATAAGACGGATGATGCTTATATCGTTCTGGACGCTTATGAAAAAGGTTCAGAAGTTCAGATCATCCCCGAAAAAAATATGATCATCGGCTACTCGTCGAAATATGCGCGCGGCCCATTGCCTGAAAATTTCAAGAACTATTTTGTCCTTGTTTTCGATCAACCTTTTGCTAGTGTTGCTACTTGGGAGGGAAAAGAAAAGAAAGATGGCCAGCTGCAAATTAAAGGTGACCATACAGGCGCCATCGTTGGTTTCAAAGTTAAGGATAAATCAAAACCTGTTCAGGTAAAGGTTGCGTCCTCTTTTATCAGTGCTGACCAAGCTTTGTTAAATTTAAATGAGCTCGGCAATAAGTCATTTGACCAAATTAAGGAAGATGGACGCCAGATATGGAATACGACCTTAGGTAAAATTAAGGTAGAAGGAGATGATATTGATCAATTGCGCACATTTTATTCTACAATGTACCGTACATTATTTTTTCCGAATAAACTATATGAAATCGATGCACAAGGAAAGGCGGTCCATTACAGTCCATATAATGGTAAAACACTGCCAGGGTACTTGTTTGGTGGTACGGGCTTTTGGGATACCTTTAGAGCCTTGTATCCTTTCCTAAACTTTATGTATCCTTCTATCAATAAAGAAATGCAAGAGGGATTACTTAATGCCTATCTAGAGGGTGGGTTTCTCCCTGAATGGAGCAGCCCAGGATATGCTGATATCATGGTTGGTAACAATTCTGCTTCGGTGGTATCGGATGCCTATATGAAGGGCTTGCGTGGTTATGATATCAACAAACTATATGAGGCTCTGCAACACGGTGCAAACAATGAAGGACCAATGACAGCTGTTGGACGCAAAGGTGTTGAATATTACAATAGTTTAGGCTACGTTCCTTATGATGTTAAAATCAATGAAAATGCTGCTCGGACATTGGAATATGCTTATGATGACTTTACAATATACCAATTGGCAAAAGCATTGAACCGTCCTAAGGCTGAAATTGATCTCTATGCTAAACGTGCTCAAAATTATAAGAACTTATTTGACCCTTCCACCAATTTAATGCGTGGTAAAAATAAAGATGGTAAATTCCAAGCTCCTTTTAATCCATTGAAATGGGGGGATGCCTTCACTGAAGGTAATAGTTGGCATTACTCCTGGAGTGTCTTCCATGATGTGCAGGGACTGATTGATTTAATGGGTGGAGAGAAAACTTTTGTCAATATGTTAGACTCTGTATTTGTTCAGGCTCCAAATTATGATGATAGCTATTATGGAGGTATTATCCATGAAATTCGGGAGATGCAGGTTGCTAATATGGGGCAATATGCGCATGGCAACCAACCGATTCAGCATATGCCATATCTGTATAATTATGCTGGCCAACCATGGAAAACACAATATTGGGTGCGTCAGGTTATGGACAGAATGTATAAGCCAACTCCGGACGGTTATTGTGGCGATGAAGACAATGGTCAAACATCGGCGTGGTACGTATTTTCTGCTTTAGGTTTTTATCCGGTTTGTCCTGCGACAGACGAATATGTGCTCGGGGCTCCTTTATTTAAAAAAGCTACATTGACTTTCGAAAATGGTAAGACATTGACAATAGATGCACCTAAGAATTCGAATGAAAACGTTTATGTCAATGCGCTACAGTTGAATGGAACAAATTATGGTAAAAACTGGTTAAGTCATAAGGCACTCCATGAAGGTGGGAATCTTAATTTTGATATGACAGCTAAACCAAACTATAATAGGGGAACAACCTTGAGTGCAGCTCCATATTCGATGACAAGTGAATTCAAGGATGGGCTGAGTTCAAAAAAAACAAAAAAGAAGAAATAAGAAAATAACAATAACCTAATTATGAACTTTAAATATTTGAAAAGAACACTTGCTGTTGCGGCTTTAATGTATTCTTGTTCGCTTTCCGCACAAGATAATTGGCAGCATACACAAAATGATCGCAAGGTGGCTGTAGATGTCGACAGTATCACTAAGGGAGGATATACCTTGATCTGGATCAATAAAGACAAAGATTTTAATCCTGCATTAAAGGAAAGATTGGTAGCAGCCTATTTTACTAATTATCCAAAGCTGGCAAAAAAATATAATAAAAAGACCATAAAAAAGGTGTCTTTTGTTATTGATCCAGATTATAAGGGTGTGGCCGCAACAGCTGGAGGCATTGTACGATATAGCCCGGAGTGGTTTGCTAAAAATCCGGGTGATATCGATGTTGTTACCCATGAAGTGATGCACATTGTTCAGGCTTATCCTGATGGGGCCGGACCTTGGTGGGTAACCGAAGGGATCGCAGATTTTGTTCGTTTTGACGACGGATTAGATAATGCCGGAGCAAATTGGAAATTACCTGAGTATACAGCGAAACAAAAGTATACAGATTCTTATCGTACTACGGCACGATTCCTCTATTGGATTAACAAAAATGTGAAAAAGGATTTTGTTAAAAAATTGGACGGAGCAATGCGGAGTAAAACGTATACAGATGATTTCTGGAAAGCGCAGACCGGAAAAACGATTGACGAGTTATGGAGTGCTTATAGTCAAAATCCAAAGATCTAATCCTTAAGCGATGAACATAAGAAGTTTAGTTTGTTTCGGTTTGCTATGTGTCCCCTATTTATTAAGAGCGCAGGAAGCCAAATTGATTCAGTATGTCAAACCACTGATCGGAACGGCTCGAATGGGACATACTTTCCCCGGTGCGACAGTTCCTTTCGGGGCGGTGCAGCTAAGTCCAGATACGGATACCTTATCCTATGCTGTAAATGGACGGTACAATGGTGATGTGTATAAATACTGTGCTGGCTACCAATATGGTGATCCAACGATTGTTGGCTTTAGCCATACACACTTTAGTGGTACTGGTCACTCTGATCTTGGAGATATATTAGTCATGCCAACCCAGGGGAAGGTGCAGCTCAATCCAGGAACTGCAGATAAACCTCAGGAGGGGTATAGATCTCCCTATTCGCATGCTAATGAACGTGCTGAGCCCAACTACTATAGTGTTTTGCTTGATAAACATCAGATTAAAGCAGAATTAACAACAACAACCCGCGTAGGAATTCATCGTTATACCTTTCCGAAATCAGATGCTTCACATCTTGTGGTGGATTTAGCCGCTGGAATTTATAATTATGACGGTAAAAATGTTTGGACGGTTGTCAAGGTATTGAATGACTCGACTTTGGTAGGGTATCGCCAGACGAATGGATGGTCCCGGACACGTACGGTGTATTTTGCGATAAAGACATCCAAACCTTTCAAAAACTATGGCGCTAAATATGAAGATGGGAAATCAGTGTATAACGGTTTTTGGCGTAAGTTTGACCAACAACACAATTTCCCCGATCTAGCCGCTCACAACATCAAGCTACATTTGGACTTCGACACTAAAGCCGACGAATCTATTCTGATGAAAGTTGCGCTGAGCCCAGTAAGTATGAAGAATGCACTCAACAATATGGAAGTTGAAGCTCCGAACTGGAATTTTGATGGGTATGTGCGTGCAGGACAAACGACATGGGAAAAAGAACTTCACAAGATTGAAGTGGATATGTTGAACAAGGAGGATCTAGTCAATTTCTATACTGCTATGTATCATGCGAGTCTGATGCCAACCATTTATATGGATCAAAATGGTGAATATAAGGGATTGGATCAGGAGATTCATCAGGCTAAGGGTTTTACGAATTATACTTCGTTTTCACTTTGGGATACGTTTAGGGCATTCCATCCGCTTCTGAATCTGATTAACCCTTCGCGCAATGCAGATATCGTCGCGTCGATGATGGCGCATTACGATCAGAGCGTATTGAAAATGTTGCCGATCTGGTCACATTATGCCAACGACAATTGGTGTATGAGTGGTTATCACTCTGTATCTGTCATTGTTGATGCCATATTGAAAGGCGTGTATAAAGGTGATCCCGAAGCGGCATTACGAGCTTGTGTACAAACTGCAAATACCCGTAATTATGAAGGAATAGGAGCCTATATAGATAAAGGGTATGTTCCGGATGATGTATCAGGTACTTCAGTTTCCAATACACTGGAATATGCTTACGATGATTGGTGTATTGCTCAATTGGCAAAGAAGCTGGGTAAAGAAGATATCTACCGTACATTTTCGAAACGTGCTGAGAGTTGGAAATCGCTTTATGATCCGGCGATTGGCTTTATGCGACCAAAGAATTCTCAAGGGAAGTTCAAGGAAAAATTTGATGTATTAGATACCCATGGACAAGGCTTTATCGAAGGGAATTCCTGGAATTATAGCTTGTATGTCCCACATCAACCCCGTGAGATGATGGAGCTTATGGGTGGTCAAAAGAAACTGGAAATCTATCTGGATTCTTTATTTACAATGGAACTTCCCGATAAATATTTTGAGCATACTGAGGATATCACCCGGGATGGAATTATTGGGAATTATGTACATGGAAACGAGCCTTCACATCATGTCGCTTATTTGTATAACATGACCCAGAGCCCTTGGAAAGCGCAGGCACGTCTACGTCAGATTATTCGAAATCAATATCATAATGGACATGCTGGGTTGGGTGGAAATGATGACTGTGGACAGATGTCCGCCTGGTATCTGTTTACAGCGCTTGGATTTTACCCTGTAGCACCGGGCGAAGATGCCTATTGGATTGGAAGCCCATTGGTGAAATCTGCAAAGATCAATCTAGAAAACGGGAAAAGTATTGGCATTACTGTGCGTAACCAATCTGAGAAGAATGTATATGTTAAATCGGTAACCTTGAATGGTAAACTCCTGGACAATTTGAAACTATCGTATAGTAGCCTAACGAATGGTGGTGAATTGATCTATACAATGAGTAGTAAACCGCGTAAATAGCATATTTGTCCATACGCATGATAAAATTCAAACAGATGCCAAACGATATCAGATAGAATGGGTAAAACCGCGTTTGATCATGTTTTACAAGATACAATCCCCTATTCAAGCAACCACTTGAATAGGGGATTTTTTGTAACCATCTTGTGAAAATAGGCTTGTTATCCCCTATATTTAAATTTCTTATTTATATTTACTAATACGTTTTAGCTTTTTGATGAATTTTAGGACGGCTTCAACCAAAACAAGAATTATGTTTAACATTAAAAAAATAACAGGCGGTATCCTTTTTCTTTTTGCGTCTCATGTAAGTTTAGCGCAACAATCTTCTCCCGTAGACTATGTAAATCCCTTGATCGGTACAGAATCTAAATACGAGCTGTCGAATGGGAATACCGATCCTGCCATCGCGCGTCCTTGGGGAATGAACTTCTGGACACCGCAGACAGGTAATATGGGTGACGGTTGGGTATATACCTATACTGCGGATAAGATCAAAGGATTTAAGCAAACGCATCAACCAAGTCCTTGGAATAACGATTATGGACAGTTTTCATTGATGCCCATGACAGGTAAACCGCAGTTTGATCAAGAAAAACGGGCAAGCTGGTTTTCCCATAAAGCCGAGGTTGTGAAACCTTATTATTATAGTGTTTACCTGGCAGATCATGATGTCACTACTGAGCTTACGCCTTCCCAACGGGCTGCGGTATTTCAATTTACTTTTCCCAAAACAGAACAGGCTTATGTGATTATTGATGCCTTTGATAAGGGATCGTATATCAAGGTTATTCCTCAAGAAAATAAAATTATCGGTTATTCGACCAAAAATAGTGGTGGTGTTCCAGATAATTTTAAGAATTATTTTGTCATAACTTTTGATCGACCTTTTTCGTATAAAGCCGGTGTAAGGAATGGCAATATCAAGGATAATGAATTGGAAATTCAGGATGATCATGCTGGAGCGATTATTGGCTTCCCTTCTTTACAAAGAGGAGAGAAGGTGATGGCAAAGGTTGCTTCCTCCTTTATTAGTTTTGAACAAGCGGAGCTTAATCTCAATGAAGTGAAGTCTAAAACATTTGAGCAGGTCGCAGATGAAGGTAAACAACAATGGAATGAGGTATTGGGGCGTGTTCAGGTAGAGGATAAAAACGTGGATCGTTTGCGTACATTTTATTCCTGTCTCTACCGTTCAACATTATTCCCACGAGATTTCTCCGAAATTGATGGTTCAGGAAGACGAATTCATTATAGCCCTTACAACGGCCAGGTCTTACCTGGCGAAATGTTCACAGATACAGGTTTTTGGGATACATTCAGAAGTTTATTTCCACTTTTGAACTTGCTCTATCCATCTATAAATGATCGCATGCAGGAGGGCTTAGTGAATGCCTACAAGGAAAGTGGATATCTGCCAGAATGGTCTTCACCGGGGCATCGTGCGTCTATGATTGGTAATAATTCTGCATCGGTAGTAGCGGACGCTTTGGTCACCAATCGAACAGGTTATGATAAAGAGATCCTTTGGGAGGCTCTGAAACATGGGGCAAATAATGCGTATCCTAAACATTCTTCTACTGGACGTTTTGGCCATGAGTACTATAATAAACTAGGTTATATTCCAGCAGATGTAAAAGTTGACCAGAACGTGGCTCGCTCCCTGGAATATGCCTATAACGATTGGTGTATTTATGAATTTGGAAAGACCTTAGGTAAACCAAAATCTGAAACAGCTATTTATGCGCAACGGGCGATGAATTACAAAAATCTTTTTGACCCAACGACAAAGTTGATGCGTGGTAAAAAAGCGGATGGTTCTTTTGTTGCGAATTTTGACCCAAGCGCTTGGTCTCGTGAATATACTGAGGGTAATGCATGGCATTGGAGTTTTTGTGTATTTCATGATCCCCAGGGACTAATAGACTTGATGGGCGGAAATAAATCTTTCGTTTCCATGTTGGATACGGTTTTTGTTATCCCAAGTTATGAAGGAATGAAAAGTCGTAGTATGATCCACGAGATGCGTGAAATGCAGGTGATGAATATGGGGCAATATGCGCATGGTAATCAGCCGATTCAACATATGCCTTACCTTTATAACTATGCCGCAGAACCATGGAAGGCACAATATTGGGTCCGTAAGATTATGGATAAACTGTATCTTCCGACACCAGATGGTTACTGTGGTGATGAAGATAATGGACAGACTTCTGCTTGGTATGTGTTTTCATCATTGGGATTTTATCCTGTTTCACCCGGATCAGGAGAATATGTTATTGGTTCGCCTCAGTTTGATAAGGTTACCTTAAAACTCGAAAGTGGGAAAGAGGTCCGTATTCATGCGAAACAGGAAAGTGTCGATCAGGTCTATGTGAATCAGCTTTCCTGGAATGGAAAAACTTATGAGAAAAACTATATTCGCTATTCGGATCTCCTAAAAGGAGCAAATCTGGAATTTAAAATGAGTACAGAACCGAATAAAAATAGAGGAATCAAGAAGGACGATGCTCCATATTCTTTCAGTAACGAAAAGTTTTAGTACGAAAGATCAGGAAATAAATTAAATAGTATAAAAAAATCACAGGTACAATTCACTTAAAAAAGTGAACCATAAAAAAACCATGATGATCAATCTATTTGCTGTCATGGTTTTTTTACACGAATAAAATAATCTTGGCTATTTAAAGTCATACCTTTGTGATTCGAAAATTCGATATGTTAGGTAAATTATTTCATCTTTTAACACTCTTTGCGTATCTCAATCTCTTGACGTATGAGTCATTCTCATCGACGACGGGGCAAGTGCTGCATGCGGGAGAAACAATGGTGGAGTATTTTCTGGATGATGTATTGGATTTAGAACCTATTCATTCTTCACAAGAAGAGAAAGTCCTATTGCAGGACGACTATCGTATATTTTCTGTCAATAGTCAGGTACTATCCATTTTCATATTTGTTTTTGGGATAGTATTTACTGCATTATGCTTTTCCAAGGATAAAATACATCCATTTTATCGGTCGAAAACTATTTGTCGACCAGGATATTATCAATTTTTATATAGATTCCGGCCTTTCTAAGGATTCTCCTATACTTTTCTATTGGAGTCTATAAAATAATAGTGTTTTTTATTTTTTCTGGTGTCCAGGGGCAGTAGCTCTGGTATCTTCCTATACAATATTATTGTAGCTCCCATCTAGTTTTACATTTTATTTTTTATCGTTTTTATGAAGAAATTATTTGCACTGTGCCTATTATTGGGTACGGTAGGGATGCTGGCTTCTTGCAGCTCCTCCAATGCTAATGCCGAGCAAAAAGAAGAAATTAAGAATATACCCATTACACCGCTTGTTGTAATGGATACGACTGTCTATCAGGAATATATTGCAGATATTCAGGCCTTGAAAAATGTTGAGATTCGATCCAAATTAAATGGGTTTCTAGATAAAATCTATGTGGACGAGGGTGCTTGGGTAAAGAAAGGTCAGATTTTATTCAGATACGATAACGAAGAGTATCGCTCGGAGGTTGCCAAAGCAAAAGCACAATATGATAATTCCATTGCTGAAGCTCAAAAAATCAAGCTTGAGATGGAAAGAACCCAAAAGTTGGTGGATAAAAATATTGTGAGTCCTTCGGAATATAATCTATTGAAAATTCAGTTGAAGGCCGCTAATTCTAAAATTGAAGAAGCTCGTGCTTTAGTTAACCAGGCCCAAACGAGATTGGATTATACGGTTATCCAGGCACCATTTGATGGCCGGATAGATCGGATTCTATTGAAGGAAGGTTCGCTACTGACGGAGGGAAGCCTCATCACGACGATTTCTGATCTAAGCCAGGTCAATGTTTATTTTGATATTTCAGAACGGGAATATCTGACGATGATGCAAGATAAAATGAATGGTAAGGAAACTCGTAAAACGGTGAAATTAATTTTGGCGAATGGGGCCTTATACCCGCATGAAGGGGTCGCGCATATTGTCGAAAGTGAATTTGAGGCAAACACGGGGTCTATTGCCCTTCGGGTGCAATTTCCAAATAAAGAACATATCCTGAAGCACGGTGCTACTGGTAAGATTGCTGTGCCGATGGAAACTGGAGAACATGCATTTGTACATCAGAAATCGGTATTCGAGATACAGGACAAGACTTATGTTTATACCATGCAGGCCGATAGTACGGTCAAGATGACACCTTTTGTTGCTGGTCCTCGTGTAGGCCATTATTACATTGTTGAGGGAGGCCTTGATCCAAATGTTAAAGTGGTTTATGAAGGCGTGCAAAATTTGCGTAATGGAATGAAAATTAATCCAAAATTGAGGAAGCTGTAGCGGAGGATAAATTATGTTTGAAACATTTATAAAAAGGCCCATATTATCGCTTGTAATATCGGTTTTTATTACACTCTTAGGCTTACTGGCATTATTTACGTTGCCGATTACGCAATTTCCGGATATTGTACCGCCGTCGGTGGTTGTGAATGCCAACTATACTGGTGCGAATGCCGAAGTAAGTACTAATGCTGTCGCTATTCCATTGGAAAAGGCGATCAATGGTGTTGCAGGGATGACCTATATGAACTCCGTATCTACTAATAACGGAAGTACGGTGATACAGATTTTCTTTGAGGTAGGAACGGACCCGGATATTGCTGCGGTCAATGTTCAGAACAGGGTAACGACTGTATTGGATGAATTGCCTGAGGAGGTTATTAAAGCTGGGGTAACGACAGAAAAGGAAGTCAACTCAATGTTGATGTACCTGAATGTCTTTACTGACGATGAAACTGCAGATGAACGTTTCATCTATAATTTTGCTGATATTAATATCTTGAAGGAACTGAAGCGTATCGAAGGTGTCGGGCTAGCCCAGATTATGGGCATGCGTGATTATGCGATGCGTGTATGGGTAAAACCCGATCGTATGGCGGCATATAATATCTCTGCCGAAGATGTGGTAGCGGCTTTGCGCAAACAGAATATTGAGGCTGCACCTGGGCAAACTGGGATTAGCTCAGACAAAATGCGTAATATGCAACAGTACGTCTTGCGTTATCCAGGAAAATTCACAGAGATTGATGAATATGCCAATGTGCCTATTCGTGCAAATTCCAATGGTTCGATCATTCGTATCAAGGATGTAGCAGACGTTGAATTTGGCTCTCTGGATTATGAAATGGTCTCCAAAACAGACGGACGCCCATCTGCGTCTATCATGTTAAAACAGCTACCAGGATCAAACGCACAAGAAGTTATTCAACGGGTAAAAGATCGCATGGCTGAATTGAAGCAGAATTCGTTTCCAGCGGGTATGACCTATACCATGGGCTATGATGTATCACGTTTCTTGGATGCGTCTATTTCATCGGTTATAAAGACCCTGTTGGAAGCATTTCTATTGGTTTTTATCGTAGTTTTTATCTTTTTACAGGATTTTAGAGCGACTGTTATTCCAATTCTGGCGGTACCGGTATGTCTGATTGGAGCCTTGTTTTTCATGCAGATGTTAGGCTTTTCAATCAACTTGTTAACACTATTTGCCTTGGTATTGGCAATCGGAATTGTGGTCGACAACGGGATTGTGGTCGTGGAAGCGGTTTACGCCAAGATGGAGGAAGAACATCTACAGCCCATGGAAGCGACCTTAGAAGCCATGAAAGAAGTTGGCGGTGCTGTAGTGGCGATCACGTTGGTGATGTCGGCAGTTTTCGTTCCTGTTGCCTTTCTTTCAGGCCCTGTGGGTATATTTTATAGGCAATTTTCGCTGACTTTAGCCGCGGCTATCGTGATTTCAGGTATAAATGCCCTAACGTTGACACCTGCGTTATGTGCGCTTTTCTTAAAATCACCACATGATCGCAAACCATCCAATAATTGGTTGGATCGTTTTTTTAAACAATTCAATGCTATTTACGACCGAACCGCTTTCGGATATAAAGGAATATTGATGAAAACAAGTGCTAGACGCGGACTCACACTACTATTGTTGGGTGGATTCTTTGTTGCTACTTGGGGAAGCAGTGCAATATTGCCATCGGGTTTTATTCCAACAGAAGATCAAGGTATGATCTATGTCTCGGTAACTACACCTCCGGGGGCAACAGTAGATCGTACCGAGCGCGTATTGGATAAGATTGATTCCGTTGCACGCAAGTTGGATATTGTCGAAACAGTTTCAACCTTATCGGGATATAGTATCGTTACAGAGGTCTCCGGTGCATCTTATGGGATGGGGATGATTAACCTTAAACCTTGGAAAGAAAGAGATCAGACGGTCGATGATGTAATCAAGGAATTGCGGGAGAAAACAAAGGATTTTGTAGATGGGCAGATTGATTTCTTCCCTCCACCGACAGTTCCGGGATTTGGTAACTCTTCAGGCTTTGAATTACGGTTGTTGGACCGTAGCGGTAATGAAGATCTCAATAAGACGGCGGAGGTATTGCAGAAATTTATGGCGGATATGGAGAAAAGTGAAGTCATTCAGGATATCAGTTCCAGTTTTGATGTTAACTTTCCGCAGTATATGCTGAAAGTAGACTATGATATGGCTGCAAAGAAGGGCATATCGGTAGAAAATGCAATGAATACCCTACAAACCTTGATGGGGAGTCTCTATGCAACAAATTTCATCCGTTACGGGCAAATGTATAAGGTAATGGTACAGGCAGGACCTGAGTATCGCCAGCGGCCTGAGGATGTACTCCGTCTATATGTAAAGAATGAAACGGGAGAGATGGTACCTTATAACGCTTTTATTTCCATGGAGCGTATTTATGGTCCAGAGCAGATTACCCGTTATAATATGTTTAGCTCAGCAATGGTGACAGGTCAGTCTTCTCCTGGATTTAGTTCAGGGCAGGCGATCGAGGAAGTTGAAAAGATTGCATCTTCTTTGCCACAGGGTTACAGTATCGAATGGTCCGGGATGACGCGTGAACAGAAGATTTCAGGAAATCAGGCCCTGTATATTTTTGCGCTCTGTTTACTCTTTGTTTACCTGTTGTTGTGTGCTCAGTACGAAAGCTTTTTATTACCATTACCAGTTCTCCTCTGTTTACCTGCCGGAATTTTTGGCGCCTTTATTTTCCTGAAAATATTTGGCTTGGAAAACAATATTTATGCTCAGGTCGCGCTAGTCATGCTGATCGGTCTTTTGGGTAAAAATGCGATCCTAATTGTGGAATATGCCAATTTGAAATATAAGCAGGGAATGGATATTGTGACTGCTTCAATTGAGGGGGCTGTCGCACGTTTACGTCCTATTTTGATGACTTCTTTCGCATTTATTGCTGGATTGATTCCATTGATGATGGCTAGTGGCGCTGGTGCTTTGGGGAATCGGAGTATTGGTACAGCTGCAGTCGGTGGGATGCTTATCGGGACGATATTAGGCGTTATAGTTATCCCGGGGCTGGTTATCTTATTTTCAAAAAAAGAGAATAAAAAACAGGTTATTAAGCATACTTCGTTAGTGATCGCTGCGCTTATTCTTTTTGGTAGCTGTTCTGTCCCCAAGAAGGCGGCACAACCCGAGAAAATCGCCATACCGACAGCATTTTCAGAAAGGACAGCTGTTGATAGCGTAAATGTAGGGAATCGGTCCTGGCGCGAGATTTTTAAGGATCCACTTTTAGTTGCATTGATTGATTCCGCATTACAGCATAATATTGATATTCGTCAATCGATCTTACGGTTAGAGTCGGCGCAAGCTTATTTTAAACAGCGGAAGGCTGCATTGGGCCCTACTCTAGAAGCAGCTGTTGAGGGTGGGATTCGCAAATATGGACACTACACGGAATCGGGTATTGGTAACTATGATTCAAATTTTTCGAGTAATTTGAAAAATGATGAAAAACTGCCAGAGCCATTTATCCCGGATTATTTTATTGGACTTCGTTCATCTTGGGAAATTGATCTATGGGGTAAATTAAAAAGCCAGAAGCAAGCTGCTTATTTTGGTTTTTTGGCTGAACAGGAAGGAAAGCGTTTGTTGGAAACGGAATTGGTGTCCAACATTGCAACAGCCTATTATGAGTTAATGGCCTTGGATCAAAAGATCAAGGTGTATAATCGCAATATTGAACTGCATACGAATGCCCTTGAAGTGGTGGAGGTAAAAAAAGATGCCGGTTATGCTACGGAACTGTCCGTTCAGCAATTCAAAGCACTATTGGCAAATTCAAAATCTGCTCAGGAAAAATTAAGTCAGGAGATTGCGCTATGGGAACATCATATCAACGGATTGCTGGGACGGTATTATCAACCGATCAAGCGCAGTGAATATGTTGAGAACACAAATCTCTACCATGCGATGACCTTCGGGACGCCAGACGATTTGGTTAATCAGCGTCCGGATATTAAAACAGCATACCTGAAGATGATGGCATCATCAAACAATCAGGAAGCATCACGACTGGCTTTTTTACCTTCGGTGGCGATTAGCCCCTTTGTCGGTTTGCAGAGTTTCAGTTTCAACAAGTTGTTTAATTTGGACAAATCTATTGCCTATAATTTATTTGGTGGTATCACGCTGCCTATATTAAATCAGAGACAATTGAAAACACAGTATGAAGTTGCAAAAGCCGATTACGGAATTGCTTTTTTAGACTATGAAAAATCTGTTGTGAATGCTTATAACGAAGTTTCTAATGTCATTATGACCCAAGAGGCAATCAGTAGACGTAGAACATTTGTGGACGAACATGTAAAAGCCTTGGACCTTTCCATTGAAGCAGCACAAGAGCTTTTTATTGCTGGGCGTGTGACATCGCTGGATGTGGTTACAGCGCAAAAAGAATCCTTGGAAGCCCAGATTGGAAAAGTTGAACTGGAGAAAGAAAATACCTTGAACCAGATTTTACTTTATAAAGCTTTGGGAGGAGGGTGGAAATAAACCCGATGTTCAGCTAATTAGGAAAACTATTTTTCATGCGATAAAGAATTAATTTGTTAATTCTTAGACCCCAAAAAAAGGGTCAGGGAAAGAGGCCGTCGTGAGATGTCCTCTTTTTTATTGTTATTTTTATGTAGTTTAGCTTTGACTATGTTGAACCTGACTTTATTATGTTGCAACGCATTTTTGTTTTCATTTTTCTATTTCATTTAAGTTTTTTATTAACTGCACAGGACTATTCGGATAGTACCAAGATTTTTCAACGGTTAGAATATCTAATGGAAAATCAGAAGATGTATGTTAAAAATCGGGAAGACAAATTGGATAAACTAAAACAAGAGGCGAAAGCACTTGAAGCCGACCAAATCCGTTTTTTTGAGAAGAATTATGAAATTTTTGAGAACTATAAAAAGTTCGATTCCGATGCTGCACTTACCTATATCACGCTTTGCCAAAAGTTAGCTCCAGCCAACAATGATTCACTTCATACAGTTATTCAATTAGATTTAGCCTGGGTTTATTCGACGATTGGACGTTATATTGAAGCATCAAAATTGTTGAACCAAATTAGCCCCGCGGGCCTTGCTACCAAACTTTTAGCCAAATATTACGATACCTATAGTTCATTTTATAGTCATTATGGACAAAGTAACAACCGTCAGGAATATTATCAGGCAAGTGAACGCTATCGAGATTCACTATTACAGGTTTTACCGAAATCTTCATTGGAATATCGGACGACCATTGCGATAAAGACCTTATTTAATGGCAGTCGGGAAGATGCGAAAAAACAGTTTTTCAAGCTTTGGACCGAAAATCAGAAAGACTTGGAGCAGCGTGCCTTATTGTCCTATTTTATTAGCTTGATCTATAAATACGAAAAAAATACGGCCAGTCAACTTTATTATCTGGCTGTTTCAGCGAGTGCGGATATTGAGATGGCAAATCGAGACAATGCGTCATTTCATGATTTAGCACTAGCTTACTATGATAAACAGGATTTTGATCGTGCCTTTCGCTATATTGAAAAAACGATTGATGATGCGATGTTGTGTAAAGTACGTTATCGGATTATTGAAGGCACTTCTTCCTACCCGATCATTAATGCTGCATACCAACAGAAAATTAATAGTCAGAATAAGCAATTGACCGCCTTGGTTGTTGTAGTCAGTATTTTGTTGGTCGGTGTAATTATCGGCTTGATTGTAATCTATCGTCAAGTCAAGCATTTGCGGAGGATCAGATCGGAATTGTCAGGAACCAATCAGCAGTTGCGGTCGTTGAATACTGAAATCAATCAAACGAATTTAAAACTCTCAGAATCCAACCACATTAAAGAGGAGTATATTGCGCAATTTTTTGATATGTGTTCAAGTTATATTGACAAAATGGAGGATATACGGAAAGCATTGCTGAAAAAGGCATCCAATCACCAGTGGGAAGCAATCCGGGAGCAATTGAAATCGACACAGATGGAGGAAAGGGAGATACAACAACTCTATATCAATTTTGATCGGATCTTTTTGAACCTTTATCCAACGTTTGTTGATGAATTTAATGCCCTTCTTCAGGAGGACGAGAAGATATATCCGAAGAAAAACGAATTGCTCAATACAGAACTGCGTATTTTTGCCCTAATTCGTCTAGGAATAGATGACTCGGTTAAGATCGCTAGTTTTCTTCGATATTCCCTTCGTACGGTTTATAACTATAGGACCAAGGTACGTAACAAAGCAGCTGGTCATCGCGATGCCTTTGAGGCTTCTGTTTGTCAAATTGCAACTATTGATCGACCTTAATATCCACTGATAAATACCGAATAATAAATAGTATAAGCCTGTATTCGATCTCTTCTTAGTACTTTTTATCTTGTTTTTGTTTTTATAATTTATTGTTTTCTAGTATTTTGTGTTTTTTGATAGGTACTTTTTAAGTACCGCTGCTTTTTTTCCTGTTTAGGTCCTGCTAGTTTTGTTTTGAGCGAAGGAGCAGGGGAAACTCCTCGCTAGTTTGGAATAACCAAAGACAAAACAATAACCAATTTTTTTATTTCATATGATTTACTTTACTCGAAAAGTAACCTTTTCAATAGGGCTGATTTTCTTGTGTACCTGGCTGAATTCGGTGTTTGCACAAGACCGTATTCAGGTCAGTGGACGGGTGCTTGATGCCCAAGATCAGAAACCACTCACTGGCGTAACAATTACACAGAAAGGTACCAGTAATGCAGTCTCCAGTAACGGAGATGGGCGTTTTCAAATTTCAGCTGTTCAAGGTAGTATTCTTCAATTTAGTTTTGTTGGCTACGACAATAAAGAATTGCCCGCTAATAGTACAATGACTGTTCAGCTGAGCTCTTCAACGAATGTACTTGAAGACGTTATTGTGATCGGTTATGGTGCCGTAAAACGGAAGGACGTAACCACCGCAATTTCGTCGGTATCGACAAAAGATCTGGAAAAGAGACCGGTAGTAAGTTTGGGGCAGGCCATACAAGGGAAGGCAGCAGGTGTATCTGTGATCCAACCCAATGGAGCACCCGGTGGTGAGATGTCAATTAAAGTCCGGGGTACAACCTCATTTAATGGTTCAAACGACCCTCTTTATGTTGTCGATGGATTACCTGTTGAGGACATCAAATTTTTATCGCCAAGTGATATTACGGACATTCAGATTTTAAAGGATGCTTCTTCTGCAGCTATTTATGGTTCGCGCGGAGCAAATGGTGTTATTCTCGTGACCACAAAATCCGGGAAAGCAGGGGAAGCTAAAATTACCTTAGGAGCGCAAGCTACAGCAAATGTGGTTAATAATACCGTAAAAGTCCTGAATACTGCACAATACAAGGATTTGATGGAGGAGACCGGTTATGTTAAGCTGCCAGAAGGGCTTACTGATCAAACAGACTGGTTTAAGGAAACCTATAAAACCGGAGTTCAACAGAATTACCAGTTATCAATCTCCGATGGTAATGAGAAATTACGCTATTATTTGGGTGGGGGCTATCTGACAGAAAAAGGCACACTGCAGGGGTCATTCTTTAGACGTTATAACTTCAAAGCGAATATAGACAATCAAGTAAAAAGATGGATGAAGGTTAATGCCAATTTATCTTATGCGGATTACAATACCAACGGGATTATCTCGGGCAACGGATCTAATCGTGGCGGAGTGGTTACTTCGATCATTAATACGCCAACTTATGCAGCAATATGGGATCCTCTATTTCCTGATCGATACAATACCAATTTCAATGGGCTAAATATAAACAGCCCTTTAGAAAATCTCGAACGAACCAAGAATAACAATAATCGGGAGAATAGATTATTGGCAACAGGAAGTGTATTGATATCTTTTATGCCCAATTTAACCTGGAAGTCCTCTTTTTCAATGGACAGACGATCGGGTGTACTGACAACGTTTTTAGATCCCTGGATTACGCAGCAGGGTAGAAATCAGTTTGGAGAGGCATCTGACGCTCGTAACACAAATACGGTATTGACTTGGGATAATGTGCTGACTTACAGCAGAAGCTTTGGAAAACATAGCTTAGAGGCAATGGCAGGGTCATCCTGGACAGATTCCAAATATTCCAATAGTTATATTTATGGTTCCAATTATGCTAATGGCATCATACAGACGCTCAATGCGGCAAACAAGATTTCATGGAACGGCACTGGGTCCGGGGCATCCAATTGGGCCATCCTATCCTATTTTGCCCGTGCGATGTACAATTACGATGGAAAATATCTTGTAACAGCAAATATGCGTGCGGATGGATCATCAAAATTAAGCCCTTCTGGTCGATGGGGATATTTCCCTTCGGTATCGGCAGCATGGCGTTTATCTGCGGAGGATTTTATGAAGGACGTGGATTGGATCAATGACTTTAAAATACGCGGGGGATGGGGCCAGACCGGGAATCAATCCGGATTGGGGGACTATTCTTATCTTTCATTCAATGTGATTCAGCGTTTACCTTGGTTTGAAGACAAATATCAATATTCTCCACCAAATATTGGGAATTCGACTACCTTGCGAGCGACAGATTTAAAATGGGAAACAACGACCCAAGCGAACGTGGGGATAGATTTTTCTACATTAAATAATCGATTGAACCTGACCTTAGATTACTACCATAAAAAAACAACAGATATGTTAATGGAAGTGAGCTTGCCTACGGGGTCTTCCTCGGCGAGCACAATTAAACGGAATGAGGGTGAAATGACCAATAAAGGATTTGAGATCGGGATCAACTCCAAGAATCTAACAGGCGATTTTACATGGAATACGGATTTCAATATTTCGTTTAATAAGAACCGTCTGGATAAGCTCGTTTTTACAAAAATCTATAATGATGCGGTTACAAATAATCTAGTCAATGCAACGGTCGTTAGGAATGAACCTGGAAGGCCTTTAGGTGGATTTTATGGTTATATTTCTGATGGTGTAAATCCGGAGACAGGTGAATTGATGTATAGAGATCTCAATGGTGATGGCAAAACATCTCCTTCCGACCTGACCTATATTGGAGATCCCAATCCAAAATTTGTATATGGATTGACAAATAGTTTTTCCTGGAAAAATTTTGACTTAAGTATATTTCTTCAGGGCACTTACGGTAATGATATTTTCAATGCAAGCAGAATGGAAACAGAGGGCATGTATGATGGTCGTAACCAAACGACAGTTGTACTCGATCGTTGGCGCGTTCCGGGGCAGATTACAGATGTGCCCAAAGCAGGCTTTGATATCAAAAACTCATCTTATTTTGTGGAAGATGGAAGTTATTTGCGCGTGAAAAATATTTCATTGGGTTATTCTATCGCACCTGAACGTTTGAAAAAGATTGGAATTCAAAAGATTCAACCTTATTTTTCAGCAAGCAACCTATTTACGCTAACTAAATATTCAGGCATGGATCCGGAGGTAAACCAGTGGGGGAACTCGGGAAGAGTACAAGGTCTCGATTGGGGGACATATCCACAAAATAGATCTTTTGTACTTGGTGTAAATGTTGAATTTTAATTGAAATGTGATGAAAAAAACAAATATTAAATATGTTTTACCTTTGTTCATAACAGGCTTGTTGCTGGCATCCTGCTCGCTAAATCGTGATCCTCTGGACAGCTATACAGATGTGAGTCAAGGTAAAACTGAAAATGGAACACAGATCGTCTTTAAAAACAGAAGCGAGGTTGATAATTTTCTTTCTGGGATTTACCAACAGATGCGAGATCGACAAGAGCATTGGTACCTTGATTTATTGCTGATTGGCGATTCTCATGCTGACAATGCGTACGCAGGAACAACAGGTGCCGAAGTTGTACCATTTGAGAATAATTCTATTGAGGGATCCAATTCGGTTGTTGATCGGGATTGGGCACGTTATCTGGAAGATATTGCGCGGGCCAACCGTTTAATAATCAATGTGGATAGTGTTGCGGATAAATCGATTAGTGACGCTGACATCAAAGTCTACAAGGCTCAGGGTAAAATCTTTCGGGCACTAGCGATGTTTGATATGGTGCGCATATTTGGATCCATTCCAGTAATTACAACACAAGGTAAAGATATTACCGCGGAAAATATCGAAGCGGTATACCCGGAATACTTCCCCAAGCAAGCGACAGAAGAGGAAGCGCATAAACAGATTGAGAAGGATCTTTTGGAGGCCCTGGTTGATGCCCCGGTCAATAACAATGCAAATAAAACTTTGTTTACAAAATCTGTCGCCCGGGCTATGTTGGTAAAGCTATATGCGGAAAAACCACTCAGAGATTATAATAAGGTGATTCAGTATGCAGATGCATTGGCTGGAGATGGATTTGATTTGAATCCTAATTACGGAGATTTATATGAAGTGAATGCGGCCAAGACCGATTTAGCGCAACGAAATACAAAAGAATCAATTTTAGAGGCGCAATTTATGCCTGGCTCTGGAAACTGGGCGACCTGGATGTTTGGTCGCGATCTATCCAATTACGACAATGCATTTACATGGGCCAAATGGGTTACACCATCGCGTGATTTGATACAAGCATATACGAATGAGGCAGACCAAATTCGGATGGAGCAAGCGATTGTTTACTATACAACAACCTGGAGCAACTATTACCCATCGAGCCATTATCCTTTTATGTTTAAATTGCGTTCGGGCATGAGCAGTATCATCAAGTTACGGTATGCCGATATTTTATTGCTAAAGGCTGAAGCCATGATCCAATTGGGGTCAAATCTTTCCGGTGCAGCTGACATTATTGATAAGATCCGTACACGTGTAAAATTACCCAAATTGCCTGCAGGAATTCGGTCCAATAAAGATGCGTTATTGGAGGCATACCTGAAAGAACGTCGTCTGGAATTAGCCTTCGAGGGACAGCGTTGGTTTGATCTAGTTCGTTTGGATAAGGTGGAAACTGTCATGAATGCCGTGTATGCGAAAGACTCAGGAAGAAAGGCACAGGTATATCCGTTTACAAAGAATTCCTACCGTCTGCCGATTCCACAGCCTAAAATTGACCAGAATCCTAACTTAGTTCAGAATCCAGGATACTAATTATTTTAATTGTTTATGAAACGTAATAATAACACTATGATATATACATTCTTGTTGTCCTGTTTGATCACGGCAACATCTTGTAACCGTGATAGCTTCACACCCTCACAAGGTGACGATATCAAAAAATCTGGCGATGTCACTATTGTGATGACTAATACAAACCGTGCCTATGATCTGACAAAAAAATATGTCGATTTTAGTACAAAGTTTAATATGTCGCCCAACACAATTACCTTAAATCCCGCTCAGAAGTTTCAGACAATGGACGGATTTGGTGCAGCTATTACCGGTTCTACCTGTTATAATCTGATGAAAATGAGTAAGGAAGATCGGACGAAATTTCTTACGGAGACTTTCTCCGATAAAGATGGTATGGGCATGAACTATATTCGTATTGCTATCGGATGTTCTGATTTTTCATTGAGCGAGTATACGTGTTGGGACAAAGAAGGAAAGGAAAATTTTGGATTGCAGTCAGAGGAAACGCAATATGTCATTCCTGTGTTGAAAGAAATACTGGCTATCAATCCAAACGTCAAAATTATGGGATCACCATGGACTCCGCCAAAATGGATGAAGGTCAATAATCTGACAGATTTAAAACCTTTCGATTCTTGGACTAGCGGTCAATTAAATCCCAAATACTATCAGGATTATGGTTGGTATTTTGTACAATGGCTTCAAACCATGAAAAAGGAGGGTATTAATATTTATTCAATTACCGTTCAAAATGAACCATTGAATCGAAAAAATTCTGCTTCAATGTACATGTCATGGCAAGAGCAACAAGCATTTATTAAACAATCTCTAGGCCCACAGCTCAAGGCTGCAAGTATTGCTACGAAGATCTACGCGTTTGACCATAATTATAATTACGATAATATTGCTGATCAAGAAGATTATCCTGTTAAAATCTATAATGATGCCGGGGCGGCTTCCTTTATTGCTGGAGCAGCTTATCACAACTATGGGGGAGATAAAGCGGAACTCATCGATATTCATAATCAACGCCCGGATAAGGAGCTGGTCTTTACAGAGACATCTATCGGAGAATGGAATGACGGGCGTAACCTTAACAAGCGTTTGATGGAAGATATGCGCGAAGTGGCGTTGGGAACGGTCAATAACTGGAGCAAGGGTGTTATTGTTTGGAATTTGATGTTGGATACTGATAAGGGACCGAATCGCGAAGGTGGTTGTCAAACCTGTTATGGTGCTGTCGATATTAGCAAATCAAATTATAAGAGCATCACGCGCAACTCGCATTATTATATTGTAGGACATCTTTCATCTGTGGTTAAGTCCGGAGCGACACGAATTGGTGCTACAGGGTATACAGCAGAGGGGCTGGTTTATAGTGCCTTTCAAAATACAGATGGTACCTACGCTATGGTGTTATTAAATGAATCAAATGACAACCGTAAAATCACGTTGGCAGATGGTAAAAATCATTTTAGCTATGAGGTTCCCGCAAATTCAGTTGTCTCTTATCGTTGGAAAAACTAAATATTGGGATTATGAAAAGATATCTCATCAATATACTATTGGGAACAATAGCTGTGGTAAGTTCTTGTAAAAAGGATGAAAAATATGTCTATCAAATTGGTGATCCCAAAATAGAATTGAAATCAGCTATTTCTGCTGCTCATTTTGGTGATAGCTTAGTGTTTAATGTTAGTGTATCCGATAGCGAAGTAGCTTTATCTACGCTGAAAGCTCAATTATATTTTACAGACGATAAGGTCACCGAAACGACGATTCGTACAAAAGAAAATGGCGACTATAGTGGAAAAATTTATGTCCCTTTTTTGAAAGACATTCCAGATGGGAAAGCAACCATTAAGTTTGTTTTGCAGAATATTAGTCAGAAGAAGACCGAACAGTCTTTTGATATAGACTTAAGCCGTCCTGACTTTCCTTACCTCACTTTGGTTACTGAATCAAAGTCCTATCGGATGGAGAAAACAGGTCGAAATCAATATGCGGCCAAAGAGAATTTTCCGTTTTCTGTAAAAGGATATATTCAAGCGCCAAAGGTTGGTGAGCAGGGAAATAGCATGAATTTTGGATGGGTCAATAATGCCATTACGCTCGGATCCACATTGGATATTCCTTTCTCAAATTCGACCTCTGGTGTGTATAGTATCGCATTGAATACGTTGACTTATCAGGCATCACCTTTTATTATAGCCTACGCGATCGATGGTACGGTTTTTAGCCGTCTTGATGATACACATTTTAGAGCGGAGCTGAATATGACCAAAGGTAATTCGGTCACGATAGATGGTATCGAAGATTTGAAAGATTGGTGGATTGATCCGGATTTCTTCAGCCAATCAGCTGATGGGGCCATTACTTTTAATGGTGTTAACGGAAAATACCGGATTACAGCTGACTTCGCGCTAAAGTATTTTGTCGTTGAAGCAATGGCGGGAAATGACCTTGCTAAATTGCAGGAAGATGGTACTGGAGCTGTATGGATTATTGGAGAAGGCGTTGGAAAACCAAAAGTATCCAGTAATCAGGTGGGCTGGAATACAGATAAAGCACTCTGTTTAGCTCCATTGGGTAATAAAAAGTACCAAATTACATTTAGAGCAGGCGAGTCTATCAATACCGATAATATCAATTTTAAGTTTTTCCATCAGAAGGGCTGGGGTGGAGAATTTGGTGGTACGGATGTTACAACCTCAAGTGATTTAGTTTTTGTTGGTGATGGTAAAAATGGACGTGATTCCGGAAATTTGGGTATCAAAACTGGTAAAATGCTAGAAGCTGGCAAAACGTATACATTCACATTAGATTTAACAGCCGGTAATAAAAAAGCCGTGCTTACAGTTGTACCAAAATAATCTGTTTTTTGATTTTTCAGTCCCCGGGTAAAACTTTACCTGGGGACTATATTGTTCCTATTGAATTTGTTTAATCAAGGATTCATTTATATATTTGCCGAACTCACAAGATGAAAGCTAGACAGTTCATATGGATTTTATTGCCTTTGATGCTCCTCCAAAGCTTCTCAACGGTATGGCTGTGGTCCATCTTTGAACTGAATCGAGATTACATTGCACGCTATGAATGTATCAACCGTTTCAATGAGAACGCCCTTTCGTGTAGAGGACAATGTATCCTAATGAAGAAAATGCGTGAACACGAAGAAAAGGAGCAAAAGAACCTTGAATCACGTATTATCGACGTCGTTTTTATCAATAATTCCCAAAATTTTGACTTTAAGGTCTCTTCTTTATTTCAAGAAGATGTAGCGGAGCGCTTGTTCCCTGAATACAACGAAAATTATTCTTACAGACCTATTTTTACCATTTTCCACCCCCCGTTAGTTTAAATCCATTTTTAGAATTTATCATGAGTTTTTTGTTGTTCACTTAGAGCGACAAATAATTCCTCATGTTCACTTCATCGTGTTTAAGGAATAGTTTATTCCGATGAAACCATCATGATTTATTCAATCTTATAAGGCAACGAATAACCGAGCAAAGCGAGCGCATGAATGCCGCTTAAAATATACGCTCGATGAATAAATCTGATCGCTTCGTCACAACTGAATAAAAAATTTAAACGGGTGGAAACTTTATTTGAACAGGTTCTCGGATTTTTAGATGTCGGGTTTCAGTTAATGTAGAAGATTCTACGAATAGGATATGTCTCGTTATCCCTTTTTGTTGGGTACACTTTTCTGTCGTCGTTTTTGTCGTCTTCTAACTATACTTATCCTACACTAAGATTAGTCTCCTGTTAACTAAGCTAAGATGGTATTTTTATGAAGGTAAGTATATTGATAAAAACAATAGTTTTTTATGTTGCTATAACATGTGTATTTCTCGGGTCATGTACCAAGGGAAAAACAAATTATGAAGCCGAAAGAGGGGAAGTTGTTGAAGAAGGTGTTGAATTTAAAGAGGTTACAAACTTTGTAAGCGCTGGTTACACGATTAACATCGAGGCGTTGAATGGCGTATTGTATCGCGGTTATAATGATATCCGCGTGAGAATCAAGAACACGCAAACGAATACTCCTCTGGAAGTGTCCAGCGTTACATTTTTGCCAATTCAGACTGCTGTTTCAGGAGAGAAAAGATCATGTCCAAATCAGTATAATTTCAGTTATAAATCGGACGATAAGTATTTCTCGGGGTATACAGTTTTTACCAGCGAAAGTGGTGCGGAGGGCAGTTGGGAAATCAATGTCAATTTTACAGTTGGCAGTCAAAATTTCTCTGTGATAAAAGAAGTATTGGTCCGACAACAAACCAATAAAAATCTGAATATGACTATGTTCACAGGGAAAGATGATGAGCAATATGTCATAGCATTGGTTTCCCCAAAGAAACCTAATGTTGCTGAAAATAAATTGGTCGCTGGTATCTATAAATTGAATAAGCCACTTGATTCTTCATCGAAGAGCATCGCTGATCAATTGCAGTTTTCCTATTCGCAAGTCGATCGTTATACACTGAAGTTAGACCCACGTATGCCTGAACCGTCTATGGGCAATCACTCGTCTCCTAATAATAAAGATTTGATACAGGAAGCGGATGGTTTATATCACGGTATTGTAAATTATACAATGACCGGCAACTGGACGTTAAATTTCATCTTGTTGAATCCAGATGGAAAAGTGATCCGTGGTACCGAGGTGCCAAAGGATTTTACACCGGGAGTAGAGGGCCGTAAAAGTGAGTTGTACCTTGATATCCTATTTTAAGAGTTATGAAGAAACTAAGTATTATTCTTTTTATTCTTTCTCTTGGATTGAAAGTACATGGGCAAAGCATCCCAGTAAAAAGAGATACAACGAGACGTTTGGGGGAAGTCAATGTTGAAGCGGCGATCAAGCGAAAGATTGAAAGTGACATGAAAATGGCCGTCTCCGTCGATGAATTTTTGGCTTCATCAGACAATATCAGCTTTATCAAACGTGGGGCCTACGCATGGGAACCCTTACTGAATAACATGAGTACTGAGCGGTCCTCAATCACAATTGATGGTATGCATATTTTTGGTGCCTGCACAGATAAGATGGACCCCATAACTTCCTACGTGGAAAGCAATAACCTTTCTTCCATTGATATAAAGTCTGGGCAAGAGGGGAATATGCATGGCGCGACAGTGGCTGGAAGTATTGATCTCAAAAGGAGAAGCACGCCTTTTGGTCTGCAACAAAAAATAGGGGGTGCGTATCAGACAGGTTTTGAATTTAACAATAAACAAGCTTTTAACCTTGGGAATCTATTCTATTCAACAGACAATTTCGTTGCTGATGGTAGCATTGCCTTTCGTAAAGCCGGTAATTATTATGACGGAAACAACAAGGAAGTACTGCACTCACAATATAATAAACTGAATGCATCATTGGGCTTAGCCTATAAGACAAGTGCACTTTCTGCTGTCAGGGTAGATGCGATATTTGATCGGGCAAAAGATGTTGGCTTCCCAGCTTTACCAATGGATCTATGGTTATCACGGGCAATTATTACATCAGCATCCTATAAGCAATTGTTTGAGGAAGGGTTGGTAAAAGTGTGGGATACCAAGGTTTATTTCAACGCCGTAGAGCACTATATGGATGATACGACACGGCCGGAGAATTTGGTACATATGGATATGCCCGGGTGGAGCACAACCTATGGATTGGTGTCAAAAATAAATTTAAAGAAAGACCGATATTCTTCAGAAGTACAGTTAAATGCTTATGATAATCTTTCGATAGCAGAAATGCGGATGTACCCACAGGATCGATCCAAACAAACTATGTTTGCCTACAGTTGGCCTTGGGTAACAACACGTTTTGCTAGTATTGCAATGAACAATTCCTGGGAAATTTCAGATCGGAGTAAAGTGAACATGGGTGGATCGTTAGGCTGGAACTACAATTATTCTAAATATGTGGAGTTTAATTGGATTTTTCATCCGGGAGCACCGCAAAAAAAGAATAGATGGCTTCCGGGACTACATGCCAGTTACGAGTTAAACTTAAATCAGTTTGATATTTCTGTCGGAACGGGGTTTGGACATCGTGCACCTTCCGTTTCCGAAGCCTATGGTTATTATATCTACAATAGCTTTGACCGTTACGATTACATCGGAAACCCTGATCTCAAAAATGAAATCTCTTATGAGGTTAATGCCAGTGTTGGATTCAAAACGGAAAAGCTAAGTGTATCCGCAAAAGTGAACTACTTCTACATCGACAATTATATCATCGGACGGATTCTGAGTTTAGGAAGTCCCATGAATTATCAATCCGTTGGTGTGAAGGGATATACCTCTTTAAAGTATGCGACGCTATTTAATACGGCGATGAGCATAGATTATAAAGTCCTGGATAACCTGCATTGGAAAGCGGTGCTTACCTACGCAAGAGGTAAGGACGATGAAGAGGGTAATCTCCCTTTTATACGGCCGTTAAGCTATCAGACAGCACTTCATTATAGCTATAAACGAATAGGCTTGCGGACATCATTAAATGGGGATTTTGCCCAGACCAATTACAGTCCAGCCTATGGTGAAGATCAAACTGCTTCCTACAAAATATGGAACTTATCTGCTGATTACAGTTTCAGCCTCGGCAAGTTCAAATCGGTCTTTCAGGTTGGGGCCGAAAACCTGTTGAATGAATATTATAGTACCTATGCGGATTGGGGAAATATTCCACGAATGGGACGGAATATTTTTACCTCCCTAAAAGTCAATTTTTAAAAAAATCAATCACATTTAAATAACACATACAATGAAAAAATTAACGAACTATCTAATTTTATCTGCGGCATCATTAATAATGATTTCCTGTAGCAAAAATGATAACAACCCCGTAGCAAATAATATCAGCTTACATTTTAACAATACATTTAAAAATAACACGATTGTCCTTGGAGGGGCGGCAGCTACTGATGCTACCGTTAACACATCAGAAAAGGATCAAGCACATCACCTCTCAGAACTTAAGTATGTTGTCAGTAATATTCGTCTTGTTAAGACAGATGGAACTGAAATTCCTTACAATGTAAATGACCTGGATAAAGGGGCTACTGTGATTAACCAAAGCAAGCAAACGAGTTTGGATTATGTATTGACCAATATACCTGTAGGGGAGTATCGTCAGCTCAAATTTGGATTAGGGGTAAAGCAAGAAATCAATACATTGGATCAGGTCAGATTTCCGGTATTTTATGCTGCAGCGGGAGCTAATGATACTGATATGATGTGGCAATGGGCTACAGGATATCGATTTACGAAGATCGAAGGATTTTATGGTGGTGAAAATAATGCATTTCAGGTCCACACTGGAAGTACACTGAATGGAGAGGGAGGTAAACCTGAAACATATACGCAGGGCGTAGATGCTTATCGCGATATCACGTTGGATTTGACCACGACTGCTGTTGTGGGAAGTAATGCGCCTAAAATCACGATCAAAGCTGACTTTGATAAACTCTTAAGTGGAAAAACAAAAGTAATCCTAACATCGAAAAACGCAACAACACCAAGCCTTCATAGCAGTATGGCAGCCATGGAAGTATTTGTAAACAATATTGGGGGTGATGGTAAAGAGGATAAAAGCGGCATGTTTTCTGTCGAGCGTGTCGAAAACAACTAAAAGAAATTAATGGCAAGGTCATCAGGAACTTAGCGATGATGGCCTTGTCTTAATATAAAATCTAACAGACTCCTTGTTCGTTAGTAGGAAACAATAGTGGCATAATAACCCTATTCTTATTTGCAAAATCATTTATTCGAATGAAAACAGTAATCTGTGCCCTAACTGTGTTGTTGATTGTACTTTCCTGCAGTAAAAGGGATGTAGACGAATCAATAAAGGAGGACAACCCTGAAATTTCTCTGGAGATACCAGCTGAATTTCCAGCGCTAAATGGCTCCGTAGCACAAAATAGACCTACAAAATATGGTGTTGAATTGGGCGAGAAATTATTTCATGAAAAGAGGTTCAGTGGAAATAATACGATTTCCTGTGCGAGTTGTCACAATCCCAGTCTAGCTTTTTCAGATGGAAAGCAACAGGCTGTCGGAATTTATGAACGGGTAGGACTTCGCAATACGCCCGCTGTTCAAAACATGGCATTTATGAAGTTTTATAATTGGGATGGAAATATCCTGCAATTAGAAAAACAGCCTCTCGTTCCGATTATAACACATGAAGAAATGAACTCTTCTATCTTGGAGGTGATCGGTAAAATTGCTGTTGATGCCGATTATAAAAAATTATTTCAAAAAGCATTTGGCGATGTAAGTATAACGGCTGATCGAATTTATCGCAGTATTGCACAATACGAGTATACATTGATCTCTGCCAATAGCAAATATGATCGTGTAAAAAGAAATGAGGGAGAGCGATTTACAGCGGAAGAGGAGAGAGGGTATACTACTTTCAAGAGTAAATGTGCAAGTTGCCATAGTACAGCGCTATTTACTGATCAAAGTTTTAGAAATGTGGGCTTCCCATTGAATCCCAATCCTGAAGAAGCAGGACGAGGTCGGGTTACTGGGCTTAGTACAGATCAAATGGCGTTTCGTGTTCCGTCGTTAAGAAATGCAGCGTATACCGCACCATATGGAAGTTTTGGACAATTTCCAACCTTAAGATCTGTTTTGGATTATTTTGATAAAGGTGTGTTGGAAGCGGAAAATCTCGATCCTATTCTTAAAGAAAATGGTAATCGAATTCCATTAACGGGGCAGGAAAAACAGGATATTATCGCTTTTATCGAAACATTAAGTGATCCAACATTTATTGGAAAGTAAATACGAGATACCCAGAACGATGTTTATATAAATAGTGTGCACACTTCTCTAATAGAAGAGCTCAACGAGCTGTTTGGCTTCTGCGACATCATGGACACGAAGTATCTGTACACCTCTTTCCAAAAGTAGGGTATTTAATGCCGTTGTACCATTGAGGGCCTCTTGGGCTGTAATACCTAGTTTTTTGTAGATCATGGATTTACGTGATATGCCACCTAAAATAGGGAGACCAAAATATTGCAATTCATTGACCCGGTAGAGTAGTTCGTAATTTTGATCGATTGTTTTGGCAAAACCAAAGCCAGGGTCGAGGATAATGTCCTTTACACCCAGATCTCTTAATTGAGCTACAGCTTGTCCCAAAAAGGTAGCAACATCAGTCACGATGTCGGTATATTCGGTTTGTCCTTGCATGGTTTCTGGAGTACCACGCATATGCATGAGGATATAAGGCACCTGATATTTGGCTACTGTTGCAAACATCTCCTCATCAAGCGTGCCTCCTGATACGTCATTGACAATATGTACACCCGCGTCAATGGCTTCTGCAGCGACATCCGCCCGGAAGGTGTCTATGGATAAGATCGCTTCTGGAAAGGCGTTTCTGATTGCCAGGATAGGGGGAAGCGCTCTGTCCATTTCTTCCTGAGAAGAGATTAATGGCGCGCCGGGACGTGAAGAATAGGCCCCAATATCGAGGATTTGAGCGCCTGCCGTTAAGAGACTACTTGCTTTTTCCAGCGCTTTCTCTACCGTTGTATTATCTCCACCATCAAAAAAGGAATCTGGTGTAACATTGAGAATACCCATAATAACAGGTTTTTCAAATGTCATTAGCTTTCCACCTACATTGATGGATGGGGCAGTTGCTGTTTGAAATTTTTTCATCTTACGACAAGAACCCCATCAGCAACAATATTAATATCGTTTTTTGGCTGAGTAATCTGATTTATTTCGGCTTGAGATTTACCGAGATCTTTTGCGGCATGTTGCAATGAAGCGACTGAAGTTTCTTTCCGCTTGGCTACACCTTCGACAACAACTGTCTTACCGATGATATCTGCGGGCATAAAGAATCCATAATCTTTAAAACGTACCATGATAGGTTCCTCTCCGTCGCGTTGTAAGGTCATGAAACAGCCTTTCTTTTTGCAGACTTCAACGACTTTGCCTTCAATTTTACCGTTGAAAGTATTCTTGCTACTTAGTTCTTTTTCCAGTTTAGCAACAGAAATCGCTTTATTAGCCTGAATTTCCTTTCCATATTTTACACCCGGTTTCGCTGAAGGAATCTCCTTTTTCTGAGCGTATAATTGCGTACTTACAGCAATTGCCAATGCAAAAAATAAAATGATCTTTTTCATCTGTATAAATTATTTGTTCATCAATCACGCTGCCTTCGACGGTTTCAATTGTGATGAAGCTATCCGGTTAGTCTCCGAGCGCACGGGCTCGGTTTTCATCGCGACTATATGAAAGCTGCATGCAAGATAACTAACACTATTTATTCAATCTACTATGAGTTTGAATAAATCATGATGGTATTTATATTACTTTCGAATGAATTCAAATTTACCACTTGGGTCCAGCTTCATAATGGTAGATGATTTACCATCAGTCTTCACGTGCCTATCATATTCGACAATATAGTCTACACCTGCTTTGATCTCTTCAGCTATTTCGTCAAAATCTTTCGCTGTTGGCTCACCACTGATATTTGCTGAAGTAGAGATAATAGGTTTACGGAAACGTTGTAGAAGCTGTTCACAAAAAGGATGTTTGACAATTCGAATGCCAATCGAACCGTCCTCTGCAATGGCATTAGGGGCAAGATTTTTGGCATTCGAATAGACAATTGTCAATGGCTTGTCCGTATATTCAATAAGTTGATAAGCAACATCGGGGATTTCGTTGACATAACTTGCCAATTGGTTGTCGTTATGTAAAAGGACGATCAGACTTTTGGACTTATCTCTTCCTTTCAATTGAAAGATTTTCTCTACGGCATCAGGGTTAGTGGCATCACAGCCTATCCCCCAGATTGTATCTGTTGGGTATAGGATTACCCCACCTGCTTTTAGCGTTTCTAACGCTTTGTTCAAATCCTCACGATCCACAAATGCACTCATTTTTTATTTTTTTAGTTCTAACCTTGAATTTAGACAGCTACATTATGCTCCCGTAAAGCATCATTTAATGAAGTTTTCTTATCTGTAGATTCTTTACGTTGACCAATGATCAATGCACAAGGAACTTGATACTCGCCAGCTGCGAATTTTTTAGTATACGATCCAGGAATGACAACCGAACGGGCAGGAACATAGCCTTTGTATTCTACAGGTTCAGGTCCAGTAACATCAATAATTTTGGTCGATGCAGTCAATACGACATTAGCGCCTAACACAGCTTCTTTTTCTACGCGAATTCCTTCAACAACGATCGCTCTTGATCCAATAAATACATTGTCTTCGATAATAACCGGAGCAGCTTGAACTGGCTCAAGTACACCACCGATACCAACACCACCACTTAAGTGTACGTGTTTACCGATTTGAGCGCAGGAACCAACTGTTGCCCAAGTGTCTACCATTGTGCCTTCGTCTACATAAGCACCAATATTAACATAAGAAGGCATCATGATTACCCCTTTCGCTAAATAAGCACCTAAACGAGCAGAAGCGCCAGGGACAACACGCACACCAGTGTGTTTGTAATCTGTTTTTAGCTTCATTTTGTCATGGAATACAAAAGGACCTGCTGTCATTTCACGCATATCGTTGATCGGGAAATACAAGATCACAGCTTTCTTAATCCAGTCATTTACATGCCATCTTGTGCCGATCATTTCCGCTACACGGATTTCACCGCTGTCTAACTTCATGATCACGGTACGAATTGCTTCTGTATATTCTTTATACTCCAATAATTGTCTATCTTCCCAAGCTTCCTCAATCAATTTTTTAAGTGGCTCTACCATATTATTTGTTTGCTTATTTGAATTTGTTTATTTTGATGTACAAATATGTTAATTTTCGGTGGAAATACCACGATAATTTGCTAATATAACTATTTTTGCACTATGGCTGCAGCATCAGAAAAATTGAGAATTGATAAATATTTATGGTCGATAAGATTGTTTAAAACAAGAACTTTGGCAACCGAAGCCTGTAAGGCGGGACGGGTAAAGCTGAATGGTCAAAATATTAAACCTTCTTACGAAGTTAAGATCGGCGATGTCTATCATATTCAAAAAGGAATAGAAAAGAAAGTCGTTAAAGTGGTCGGTCTTCTCGAGCGACGGGTGGATGCAAAAACTGCTGTTCAGTTTTATGAAGATCAAACCCCTGTAGAAGATACTGTAGGATACAAATCGGTGTTTCAGGCACCGGTACTTAAGCGAGACCGCGGAACGGGAAGACCCACGAAGAAAGATCGTCGTGAAATAGATGATTTACAGGCTTCGGACTGGTGGGATAAAGAAGATGAATAAGACAAAAAACATTTCATTTGTTCGATAATTATTTGCATTTTAGGTTAAGTAAAGTTATCCATATTGATATGCTTTAACACTGACCAAAAATGTAGATATTTATGAGAGGTAGCATGCACGCTCAAGCGCTGATGACACTAGCGCTCAGCCTAAACCTAGCACCAACTATTGCCAAGACTGGAAGCAAATTCATCTCATTTGCCAATCATGGAAATTCATTTGTACTGTTGCAACAAACTATTCGAGGAAAAGTTCTTGATGAGAAGGGGCAAGGCATAGGAGGAGTCACCGTCAGAAATTTGACAGCGGGAACAACTGCACAGTCTGCTCCAGATGGCAATTTCAGTATAGCTGGAAAAACAGGGGATCAATTAGAATTCTCCTCCGTGGGTTATGATCGACAGAGCAATACTGTCAGTGGTTCGGGGCCGCTAACGATTGTATTGGCAAATAAGAGCACGGTGTTGGAGGATGTGACAGTGACGGGATATACGAATTATTCGAAAAAACAGTCCGCCAATGTTTCAACCACAGTAAAAGCAAAAGATCTGGAACAGGTACCTATGGCCTCTGTTGACCAAATGCTGCAGGGGCGTGTTCCGGGGATGAGTGTGATGGCTAGTTCAGGGCAACCCGGTGCTACTGCTTCTGTCGTTATCCGGGGAATTGGTTCCATCAATGGTATTTCGGATCCCCTGTATGTGATCGATGGAATTCCTATTGCCACATCTGAACTGAAGAATTTTAGCGCGAATGATTTTGAATCTGTGAATGTATTGCGTGATGCAACAGGAAAATCTTTATACGGATCCAGAGGTTCAAACGGTGTTATTGTTATCACGACAAAAAAAGGTAAATCTGGGCAGTTAACTGTGAATTTTAACTCTCAATATGGCCTTTCCAAGCTGACACGGCCAAAATTCCAGATGATGAATACGCAGCAACGTTTGCAATTTGAAGAAGAGTTGGGGGCGTTTGTCGATCCAGATAACAATGAAGGCATTGGTCCTGGATGGACCTATTCACCAAAAAATCCTGACGTAGCGGGCGGAACTTCCGCTTATAAAGCTCGAGCAGCTCAAATTTTGGATAGTTTGAGAGGAATTAATGTTGACTGGCGTGATTACTTCTTTCGCAACGGAAAGTTTATGGATCAGCAGGTGAATATAAGCGGAGGCGGGGAGCATGTGAGGTTCTATAGCAGTGCGGGATACTATAAACAGGAGGGTGTTGCCATTCGATCTGGTCTCGATCGGTATACCTTGAAAAATAATGTAGATTTTGATAAAGGGAAGCTTTCAGGAGGTGTAAATGTGACCCTTGGGTATACAAATTCGAAATTTACCGAAGGTGTGGGAGCCTCACGTGTCGGGGCGTCTATGGCATCGGTTTATTATGCACTACCTTATGAATATCCATATGCACCGGACGGAACGCTCATTCATTTTGGTAATGAAGACGATTACTTTATTTTAGATCAGCGCGAGGGAAGTGCCGGATTGGAGCGTCTGCTCAACTCAAGTAGTTCTTCTGAGTTGTTTAATACCAATGTTGGCCTCAATCTAAATTATCAATTGCTACCAACTTTAAAAGTCCACACGCGGTTGGGGATAGATTATAATACGACTACAGGCCAAGATTATATCAACCCCGATTCTTATTATGGATCACGGGATCGGGATCCGACACTTGGTGGAAAGGGATTATTCGCAGAAGACAATCTCCGGTCTACCAATGTGATCAGTACCACAGGATTAACCTATCAAAATACTTTTGACGAAAAGCATAATTTGGAGCTCTCGGCTTACTTTGAATATTTATATCGACGTAACCGCGGCTTTGGATACAAAGGTTACGGTATTGATAGCCGTCTACCGGAAAATCCGAATGGTGTAACAGTAAGTCCGACCTATTTGCCAGCAATTTTGGGTGGACGCACTAAATATGCATTGGCTTCGTATATGGCCTTGGGAAGGTATACTTATGACAATCGTTATTCGTTGACGGCAAGTTATCGTTATGATGGCTCTTCCCGTGTAGCAGCGGCGAATCGTTGGCATGGTTTCTACTCCTTCGGTGCAAATTGGAATATCAAAGAAGAGGAATTCTTGAAGTCCAATGAACTCATACAAGGCCTATCCCTACGGGCTAGCTATGGTACCACGGCCAGTACAATCAATGGTGATTTCAATTACTTGGCAACTTTTAGAAAGGACATTACCTATGGTGGTGAGACAGCCATTCGTCCTTATGATCCCGGAAATCCGAATTATGACTGGGAATATGTGGATGAATTCAATGCCGGATTTGATATGGAGCTTTTTCCATCAAAGCGGCTTCGTATTGCCATGGATTATTATAATAAAATAACCAAGAATATGTTTTTTGATCAGCCGATTTCCTTGACATCGGGATTCTTGGATCGTAAGCTACCATTGAGCACGGGCAAGATGCGTAATAGGGGGGTGGAAATGAGCTTATCCGGTGATGTCATTAAGAGGGAAGATTGGGGGTTGACTTTAGGGGTCAATGCTTCCTATAATAAAAATACCATATTATATCTTTCTGATGCATTGACAGAGGTTTTAGATGGAGATACACGGATCATGCGTGTGGGATTGCCTTATGGAACCTATTATGCGCCCGAGTGGGCAGGAGTTAATCCCCAGACTGGCGATGCGCAGTATTATAACCGCGATGGTAGTATAACAACCGAATACGATGAAACTTCACAGGCCGTTACAAAATCTGGCAGTATGTTTCCAAAATGGGTTGGCGGATTTAATACAACTGTCCGCTGGAAAAACCTCTCGTTAGATGCTTTGTTTGCATTTGTGAGTGACGTTCGCCGTTGGAATAACGAGGATTTTTATAATGAGAATTCGAGCTATATGACGAGTAACCAAAGTATACGCATGCTTACTGACCGCTGGAAGCAACCGGGAGATAATACCATTTTACAGCGGATTGATATACCACGCGAATATACATCCAAAGATATTCAGGATGCCTCTTTCCTACGATTGCGGAATGTCAACTTAGTTTATCAGTTTCCAAAAACCTTGTTTGGGGATCAAAAGGTAATTAAAGGAGCCCGAATTTTCTTGCAGGGACAAAATTTATTGACCTGGACGTCTTGGCGAGGGCTTGATCCCGAAAATAGTGAAGGGATAAGTCGTTTTAACTATCCTGCTCCGAGAACATACACAGCAGGATTTAGTGTTAATTTTTAAAAAGGACTACGGCAATGAAATCATTTAAAAATATATTAGTAATCGGCCTCTTTACTGTGGGTTTGTCGACTTTCTATTCCTGTAATAAATTGGATCTAAAACCTTCAGATACGATTGATCCCGAAAAAGCTTACCGTAATCTGGATGATATCGATATGGCCATCAAGGGCGCTTACGCCGGTATGACCTATACACTTATTGGAAATAGTGTGGTTGTCTCAGATGAAGCAATTTATCCACTGGAAAACACCGTCGGAAATGTTAGTGCTTATCGTTGGCAATATACAGCCTCAAGTTCATCGGTGACGAGCGCTTTTGGTGAGTACTATGTAGTCATAGATCGTGCAAATCGCGCTTTGGCAGGACTGGAAAAATTGGAGAACGTAGATGCCGATAAGAAAAAGCACTACCAAGGCGAATTGCTTGCAATCCGTGCTTTTGCTCATGTTGAGCTTTTGAGAGCTTATGCAGCGGGCTATGAGCCTACAGCATTGGGAATTCCCTATATGTTGAGGTCTGAAATTGGACATCCATCACGCAAAACAGTTGCCGAAGTAATCAGCTTGGCCCAAAAGGACATTAATGACGCTTTGGGCTTAATTGGAGATGAAGAGGCTGTTTACCGTTTTTCTAAGACTGGCTTGTATGCATTGCAAGCAAGAGCCGCTTTATATGCAAAAGATTGGACCTTGGCAATTGCTGCTTCATCGAAAGTCATTGCTGCAAAGCCACTGGCTGACCGGACTTCTTTTCCGAAAATATGGTCAGACGAGAGTTCCAATGAAGTGATCTTTTCATTGCGTAGGACTGCCGCAGATCTCCCCAAAGAAGATGGTTCTCCAGCTGAAGGGCCTATCGGGGCGATGTTCTTTAGGCAGGATGGCGAAATAGCACTTTACACACCTTCAAATAAATTGATTGCTTTATTTGACAAGAATAAAGATATCCGTTTTGGAAGCTATATTCTCGATGACCCCAATCGGGGAGATGGAAAACAACAGTACCTGATTGGAAAATATCTTGGCCGTAAAGAAGCTGATGCAACAGCTGGACTCGTGGACGTAAAATTATTTAGAACAGGCGAGATGTACCTGATTCGGGCGGAGGCCAATGCGGAGACAAATAAGATCAATGAGGGAAATAATGATTTGAACACTTTAAGAAGAGCACGTATTCAAGATTATCAAAACCAAGTGAGCGCTTCTAAAGATGAACTTATTGATGCTATTTTGGCAGAACGTTATAAGGAGTTAGCATTTGAGGGCCATCGTTTTTTTGATTTAAAAAGAAGGAAAATGCCTGTGCGTAGAGGAGTCCAAGATGCTATAAATACTGCGGGAGCACTATTGTTGGAGTCAACAAAAGCGCAATACAATTTTCCTATTCCCGCAGATGAAATATTTGTCAACAAAAATATGGTGCAAAATCCAGGTTATACAAAATAATAAAATGAAGATACATGCAATGATAGCCATGATTATTGGAAGTGCTGCGGTTGCGGCTTCTTGTAATCACAATGGCGGAAAGGAAAAGCAAGAAATGACGAAAGAACAATTTGTTCTGGCAATTCATGGTGGTGCAGGGACAATTTTGAAAAAAAATATGACTGACTCCATGGAGCAGGCGTATAAAACAGTTTTGGAGCAGGCTTTGAATGAAGGTTACAATCAATTGAAGAAGGGGAATTCCAGTTTAGATGCTGTTGAACAGGCTATTCATGTAATGGAAGATTCTCCATTGTTTAATGCAGGCAAGGGAGCTGTCTTTACGAATGCGGGAAAAAACGAGTTGGATGCTTCTATCATGGATGGAAAGACATTAGCTGCTGGTGCAGTTGCTGGAGTCACCACCATTAGAAACCCGATTTCCGCAGCGCGTGCGGTCATGGAGAAATCGGAACATGTGATGATGGTGGGCAAAGGAGCAGAAGAGTTTGCCAAAGAAGCTGGTTTGCAAATCGTCGATCCATCTTATTTTTGGACTAAAATGCGTTGGGATGCCCTGCAAAAAATTAAAAAAGAGGACAGTACCAAAACACAGCTGGATCATGATCAGAAACAGAGTTCGCGTTTGGGGATCCTTAATAAGGACTATAAATTTGGGACAGTGGGTTGTGTCGCATTGGATAATCAGGGGAATTTAGCTGCGGGTACTTCGACCGGTGGGATGACGAACAAAAAATTTGGACGTGTTGGCGATTCACCAATTATTGGCGCAGGGACTTATGCTAATAACGCAACTTGCGCGGTTTCCTGTACCGGTTGGGGTGAATTTTATATTCGTAATGTAGCCGCATATTCTGTTTCGGCCTTAATGGAATATAAAAATGATAATGTATGGCATGCTGGTCAAGCTGTCATTGATCGGATTGGCAAAATGGGCGGAGATGGTGGGATGATTGTTATGGACAAAGAAGGTCATGTCGCCATGCCGTTCAATACCGAAGGCATGTATAGGGGCACGGTAACAAAGGAAGGTAAGATAAAAGTAGAAATTTATAAGTAATCAAACGTATAATCTAAGGGAAGCTGTTATGAAAAAGTTGTTGTGTATTATCGCGGTAATCGTTTTGTGTTCTTTCACCAGTCAGAAATCACGAATTTCACCTAAAGGAACATTGTTTGTCATTGGTGGTGGACATAAAGATGAACATCTGATGGAAGCTTTGGTCGAAGCAGCGCAGCTTTCACCAAAAGATTACATAATGATCTTACCGATGGCTTCCACTGTCCCCGATGAGTCTGTAGAGGGGATGGTACATCAATTAAAGGAAGTGACAAAAAATAAGATCACCAGTATTAATTTTTCGAAATCGGATGCTGAAGATCGAAAGCTAGTTGATTCGGTACGCCATGCAAAACTGATTTATATTACTGGAGGAGATCAAAATCGTTTTATGTCGATCGTAGTGCATACAGCATTGTTCGATGCTATTCATGCAGCTTATCAGCAAGGTGCATGTATAGCGGGTACAAGCGCTGGTGCGGCTATTATGAGCGAGACAATGATAACAGGTAATCAATTAAAAGATTCGGTCTATCGACCTACCTTCAATAGACTGGAACATCAAAATTTAGAGACAGCCAAAGGTCTGGGATTGATAAAATCTGCGATTATAGATCAGCATTTTGTAAAGAGAAGTCGATATAATCGACTTTTTACTGCCTTAGCGGAGTTTCCTGACAAGACCTGTATCGGGATTGATGAGGGAACTGCTATCATAGTTCGACAGAATACTGTAAAAGTGGTTGGGGAATCCCAAGTCATCGTTGCCAGAAATCCACGTGGATTAAAGAAAAAATCCAATGGAATGATCACTTGGGATAATCTTACATTGAGTGCCTATGATGAAGGCAAAATATTTAAAATCAAATAATTACAGGTATTTTTCAATTTCGTCAAATTGAATATCCCCATGTGAAGCATCGTAAAGGCTATTTTTGCCTTCGACAATCAGTATCTGTGGTGATTGATGTTCGATATTCCATCGTTGAGCAATTTCATTCGAAAGTGCCCGGTAGCGCAACAGGTCTAAAAGATAAATAGAATAGTCCTGATCGACAGTGTTTGACATCCGTTCCAAACTGCGTTTTGCCATGTTACTGATACCACAGGTTGTACTGTGTTTGAATATGGCGGACACCTTATCCGATTGATAAAGTTCCTGTAATTGTTCTTCTGTATTTAATTCTATCCAATTAATCATAATAGCTATAATTCTTTAAATTTCTTTTGCTCGACTTGTACAAATGAAGATATCGAAGAGAATACACAGGTTCTCTTGTCGTTGCTTGCAGCGCTAAATAAACTAGGTAGACGTATTCCATCACCTATTTCTTTGTATTTGCTTACCTCATAACTGATTTTTTCTGTTTTATCAGTGTATTCATAACGCGTAATCTCACCCGTATTTTGATCGATATAGATTAAACCGTCTAGCTTCGAGCCGAGAATCGGACCTGATGAGGTAATACTTGCAACTGTTAATTTTTGCCCACCAATAAATCGTTCCTCCTGATTTTTAACCTGCACACTTCTTTGCTCTATCAGCGTTGGTAGCAAGAGCAGATTTAGATCCGCAAAAAGTTGATTTTTTATGGATTTCTTTATTTCTTGGCCGTCAGTAGATAGATTGCCCGCAATAAAAAGCTTATCTGTGCTGCTTCCTTTAAAATTGAATAAATAGGTTACCTGATCAGATCCGCTAAATCCATCGAATCTACATTCTCCTGTTGTACGGTTAAAGAGGAATTTACGTTCTTCATTGGATAACTCTTCCGTTACTGTATTACCCTTTGCAGAAAAAGCGAGATACTGTAAAGAATCCCATTTACCTTGGCCACCAATACTGCGCCAAATTTGCTTATTCAGGCTATCATCTTGAGCAGATAAATGCCCGAGAGAAAGGAATGATAGCATAAATACGAAGAGTATGTTCGATAATGTTTTCATAATCATATCTAAAAAATAAAAATCGATTAATAAGATATTATCATACTTTATTAATCGATTTATTTAAAATAAAAGTACTTGTGCGTTTTTGTATTTTGGCCCAGAATACTTTTTCATGATTAAATAATAGACAAAATTGATACCAAACTAGAATTTTTTAGCAATGGCAGCCATTTGTATTGCTGTAATAGCAGCTTCTTCACCCTTATTGCCATGTTTACCACCGGCACGGTCCAAAGCTTGTTGAACGTTATCTGTAGTAAGTACACCAAAGATAACCGGTTTGTTATACTTCAGTGCTACGTTTGAAACGCCATTGGCTACCGCATGACAAATAAAATCGAAATGGCGGGTTTCTCCTTGGATTACACAACCCAGACAGATAACAGCATCAAAGCTTTGATTTCTCAATGCCAGATCCGCTCCAGAGGTCAGTTCGAAGCTTCCTGGAACCTCGATAACTTCGATATTGCCTTCTTTTGCACCATGTTTTTCTAAACCTGAGATAGCACCGTTCAATAGTGCACCAGTAATTTCTGCATTCCACTGTGCAACTACAATTGCAAATTTGAATGGACTCGCATCCGCAACTTGGATATGCGAAAAGTCTGATAGATTTTTAATGCTACTTGCCATAATAAATGCAAAGATAGTGATTTTAGATGGTCACAAAAAAAGAGGCTATCAAATAGCCTCTTTTTTTGTGTATTTATGATTTCTTATAAATGTGCTTGTACTCTACCCAATAGACCATCGATAGTAGAAGCTTCTTGGCTTTCTGGAAAATCTGTTTTGATTTTTTTGTAAGCTGTTTCAGCACTTTTGTAGTCATTTTGTGCCTCATAAACAAGGCCTAATTTTTTTAGGAATAATGGAGTTGTGTATGAGTTACTCGATTTTTCAGAAGCTTGTTTGTAATAATCAGCCGCTTTTTTATAGTCTTTTAGCTCTGAATAAGCATCTCCTGTCAAACCAATAACTAGTGGGTCTAAGATTTGACTTCCTGTAGGGGAATATTTTTCTAATGCTTTTACAGCATCATCAAATTTACCTTGGCGTAAGTAAAGACCTCCTAAATATGCATTCGCAATATTGGCAGATTTTGTGTTTGAATATTCGTCTGCAATTTGCTTGAAACCAAGGAATGCACCATCTCCTGAAATCGCTTTATTCTGTAAAGAATCAATTGTAACAAGCTGCTCGGCTTTATACATACGATTCGATGCTTCCTCTGCTCTTGGTTGCAAGTAAAGTTTTTCGTATCCAAAGTACAGCAAAATCAATACAACGATACCACCTAAAATAAACGCAACGCTTTTTTGGTTATCTTGAAAAAAAGATCCTTTTGAAGGTTTCAAACCTTGATTTGTATTATTTGTATTTTTAGACATTACTAATCAGTAAAATATGGTTGCAAAAATACACTTTTCGAGCAAATTTGCAAGTGTTTTACAAATTTTAAAGTGAATTAACTTTTGTTTTCGGACTCATTTGATAATTCGATTTCTTTATCCAGTTGTTCATAGATCGAATTTTTACTTTTAAATTCTGGAACAATGAGCTTCATTTGATAGACGACCTCATTTTTATTTTGAGTAGCTAACTGCTGTTCTAATTCCGCTAGTTTCAGACTTACAATGTTATAATTATTTTCACGGACCTTGGCGATCATAATTTTCTCATGATGGGTTGGAAGGGTGTTTTCTAGATCGTTTAAGAGTTCTTCATATAATTTTTCGCCTGGTCTTAGACCGGTGAATTTTATTTCGATATCTTCATTTGGTTTGAATCCGGAAAGACGTATCATCTTCTTGGCCAGCTCAACGATCTTCACTGATTTACCCATGTCAAAGACGAATATTTCTCCACCCTGACCCATTGCACCAGCTTCAAGAACAAGCCGACAGGCTTCGGGGATAGTCATAAAATAACGTGTAATCTCGGGGTGAGTTACTGTAACAGGACCTCCTTTTTGGATCTGATCTCTAAATCTAGGAATAACAGAACCATTTGAGCCTAGAACATTGCCAAACCGCGTGGTAATGAATTTGGTGTTGACGTCTCCATTCGATAAGCTTTCCAGATGATTGTTTAGGGCCTGTACATATATTTCGGCAATTCGTTTTGTTGCCCCCATAATATTTGTTGGATTAACAGCCTTGTCTGTAGAAACGAAAACGAATTTTTCGACCTGAAATTCCACCGCCAGATCAGCTAGGTTTTTGGTTCCCATAACATTGGTTTGTACAGCTTCAAGTGGATGGTTTTCCATCATCGGTACGTGTTTATAAGCTGCCGCATGATATACATAATGTGGTTTGAATGTTTCAAAGAGTAAACGCATTCTTTTTGTACTTCTGACATCTGCTATATAGGTGTGGTATACCTGATTTGGAAATTCGTCCTGTAAATCCAGTTGTAAATTGTGCAATGGGGATTCCGCCTGATCACAGAGAATAATCATTTGAGGTTCATATTTACCCAATTGTGAGGCTATTTCGCTCCCTATTGATCCAGCGGCACCGGTGACAAGGATCCTTTTACCCTTGGTTTGGTTTAGGATATGATCGTCATTGATTTTGATTGGATCCCGCTCTAATAGATCTTCAATTTTTATTTTCTGGATCTGATTGGGGTTAAGATCCCCATTCATAATTTTTTTAACAGGAGGAAGTGTTAAAATACTTACATGTCGTTCTAAAGCAATATCCGTGATTTCGTTTTTGCGCTCTGAAGGAATATTGTGTGATGCAATAATGACCTCTTCAACATTCAAGGTATTGATCAGATGATTGAACTTTTTGGATGAATAAATTTTTGTACCATCAATTACTTTGTTGATCTTCTGGTCATTATCATCTAAAAAGCCAATTATAGCGTTTTTCGATCGCACATCATGATCTAATGTTCTTTTTACGGCTATACCGAGATCACCTGCGCCATAAATCAAGGTTTTCTTTCTGGTGCCATTGACCTTCTTTGTATAGAGAAAGAAAATTTTAATAATAGTTCGATATACGGTTAATATTAAAAACGAGAAGAGTGCAAAGAAGATGATCAATGCTGTCGGAATGTTCCGTTCAATTTCATTTGCTTGAATAATCAGTTTGATGACTAGAAGCATGAATACACTAAATATTATGGTGGATAATATCCGGATGGAGTCAATCGCGCTTGTATAACGAATTATCCCAGTATACATCTTGAATAAGTAAAATGATAGGGAACAGACGCTTATAAATAGAATATATCTTATGCTGAAATCTATATCAAGGAGAAAGTCGAAATTAAAATCGTAATAAATAACGTTTGCAAGGAGATAGGCGACAGAGACACTGAAAATATCCAATAAGAAAATGATCCATCTGGGTACTATACTGATTTTACTTAGCATGGTATTATATCTGATTAATTTAGACAAATGTAGATAATTTTGTTTCATTCCCATGGTCTTTGTTTGGATTAATCTTTTGCGCTATTTAATGGCTACAGGGCGTTGATGGGAGCGCTATGTAGCTTGTAGATCATCAACTAAGGATGTGAGCAGTTTGCCAATTTTATCTTCGTTTGATTAGATTGATTATTTATTGTAATTTTAACTAAAGTCAATTTAATAAAATGAATGAGTTAGGGAAGCTTGCGAGTCAGGCCATGATTTCTCCGAAAGAAATGCTTTTTGAGAAGAAAAAGAATGGAAAAAGTCTTTTTATTGGGATCCCAAAGGAGACCTCACTTCAGGAAAAGCGTATATGTCTGACACCCTTGGCGGTAGCATTACTTGTCGAAAATGGGCATGAGGTATTGATTGAGACTGGAGCCGGAGCCGGAGCAAATTTTTTGGATCACCATTATAGTGAACAAGGAGCTCGGATCGTGTCATCCAGAGAAGAAATATATCAAGCAGATTTGATTATTAAAGTTGGTAGTCCTACCGTCTCGGAGGTTAAATTGATGAAAGAAAGGCAATTACTCTTGTCTTCCCAACAGCCTTCCTTAATGAATGTTGAGGTGTTAAAGGCGCTGATGCATAAGAAGATTACCGCGATCTCTTATGAATATCTGCGGGATGAAGGGGGGTGTTTAGCTGTGGTGCGGGCGATGAGCGAAATTGTCGGGGCGACGGCGACTTTGATCGCTGGAGAATATTTAAGTAATGCTTTTGGTGGAAAGGGACTTATGCTAGGTGGTGTTACAGGAGTAGCTTCTACAGAGGTCGTTATTATTGGCGCAGGGACAGTCGGGGAACAGGCTGCACGAACAGCCTTGGCGCTGGGTGCACAGGTAAAAGTATTTGACAATTCAATTTATAAACTCCGCCGTTTACAAAACAACCTTGGCAGTCTTGTATTCACTTCGGTTATTCAACCAATTATTCTCAATAAAGCAGTAATAAGTTCAGATGTCGTTATTGGTGCATTGCGCGCGCGCAATGGCCGCTCTGCTTGTGTGATTTCTGAAGAAACGGTTTCAAAGATGAAACCGAACTCGGTTGTAATAGATGTCAGTATCGATCAAGGTGGGAATTTTGAGACATCGGAAGTAACGTCACATGATAAACCTGTTTTTCGGAAATTTGATGTCATTCACTATTGTGTTCCCAATATCGCTTCTCGGGTCGCTCGTACAGCAACCTATGCAATGAGTAATATTTTCACCTCCATCTTGTTGGACTTCGCCGAGTTGGGCGGATTGAAAAATGCAATTTGGAAAAGCCCGGGGATAAGGAGTTCAATCTATCTGTACCAAGGTAATCTAACCAATGCCGATATGGCTTCCCGATTTAATATGACGGCAAAAGATTTGGACTTATTGGTAGTTTCTTCACTGTAACCGACACCTCATATTAATAATACAAATGAAAAAAATTCTTATGATCTTATGCTCTTTGGTTTCGCCTGCAAAGGCTCAGGAAGTTATAAATCTTTACCCGGATACTATTCCGAATGTAACTGATAAAGATCAGGTTCTTTTAGAAAAAAATATACCCAAATTATTTGTTTATACTCCAGCTGAAAGTGCGGCCAAAAATATTGCCGTACTTGTGATCCCTGGGGGTGGATACGCACATATTGCAATGGATCATGAAGGGCATGCAGTCGCTAATGAACTCGTAAGAAATGGATATTCGGCTTATGTATTACAATATAGATTACCTTCACCCAATATCATGCGGGATAAGAGTATTGGGCCGCTTCAAGATGCTCAGCGGGCAGTCCAATTGATTCGCGCTTCCAACCCACAAATAAAAAAAGTTGGTGTTATAGGCTTTTCGGCGGGAGGGCATTTGGCATCAACCTTGGTGACAAAATTTAAGAAAGAATATATTTCCAATCCGTCACATGTGTCACTTCGACCGGACTTTGCAGGACTAATATATCCAGTTATTTCTATGCAGAATGATGTGACGCATAAAGGTTCTAAAATCAATCTGATTGGAGAAAATCCACCCGAAGAACTTGTTCACTTATTCTCTTCAGATTTACAGGTTTCTCCGGAGGTCTGTCCTGTTTTTTTTGTGCATGCCAAAGATGACAAATCTGTTCCGATTGAAAACAGCTACCGAATGATGGCAGCATTGGATAAGGTGCATGTCCCCAATACGCTCTATGTGTTTGAACAAGGTGGCCACGGCTTTGGATTGATCAACAAAACTTCAGAAAAAAAATGGTTTGATTCATTTCTATCCTGGGTATCCACCTTGAATTAATCGAAAGGAATCCAATTGGAAATTGTTAATTCAACTGCTTGATTTTTCTGAGGGATTAGCTGTGAAATGGTTGTGCAATGCAGGTCAACCACATTATTTGAAACAACGATTTCATAATAGAAGCCTCTAAATTTAGTGTCTTTTACAAAGAAAGGTGATTCTTCGGCGAGCGTAATAGAGATCCATTCTTGATGAATTGCAATAGGCTTTTCGCTTGTTATGCCTAAATTTTCTGCTTGTTGGGGATTTAGGATATTACTTTTTGCCAACAATTGTGCTGTATAAGGGTGTGAAGGTTGGCTATACAATAGATGTGGATTATTTTGATCTAATATTTTCCCTGATTTCATGACAATAAGGTTGTCCGCCAGAGCGAGTACCTCAGTGGGATCATGCGAAACCAAAATTATCGTAAGACCTGTTTCCTTCACAATATCTTTGATGTCCTGTTGCAAGGTGTCTCGAAAAGATGCGTCAACTTGATTAAACGGTTCATCCATTAACAATACTTCAGGTTCATTGATCAATGCGCGGCAGATGGCAACACGCTGTTTTTCTCCGCCACTGATATCTGCAACTCGTTTTTTTGCCAAATGATCTATACGTAAGCGTTGTAAAATCTCTGCGGTCTTATCCTGTTTACGTTTGATATCCGTATTAGGTAACTGTGAAGCAACATTATCCCATACATTCGCATAGGTATTTAAATCGTCGAATCCTTGCGAAACGAGTTTCATGGCATCATGCCCGGGTATTAGCTTGTCTTTGCGTGTGGGAACTTGCCAGCCTTTATACCGTACGACACCGTCTGTAGGCTCTAACAAGCCATATATTAATTTAAGTAGGGTACTTTTTCCACTTCCTGACTCACCGATTATAGCTGTTATTTTTCCCCCTTCAATATCAAAAGAAGCATTTTCAACAGCAAACTGTACATTGTTTTCATGAAATGAGAAACTTAAATGTTCAGCGTGAATAGCTGCTAACCCTGGTACGTGGATATCTGAAGGAATATATTGACAAGATGATGAATGAGCCATAATGGAATATGATAAAAGATAGATTAACGGATAGATATTTTTCGGGTAGCAGCGTCAATGATGCTGATATTTATTTCTTTTGCTTCTTCGGGCAGCAAATTTGGTATTTTTTCAGGCCACTCAATAAAACAGTATGCTCCCGAATAAAAATATTCCTCGTAACCAAAGTCAAATGCCTCCTGTTCATCTTTAATCCGATAAAAATCAAAATGATAGATTGGCCCGTTATCAGAATCATATTCATTAACAATCGAGAAGGTAGGACTCGACGTGCTATCTTTTACACCTAATTGTTCACACAAATATTTTATAAAGGTTGTTTTTCCTGCCCCCATTGGGCCATATAACAGAAAAATTCGATCCTTTGGAAACCTGTTCAAAAGAGTTTGGGCTGCAACAGAAAGATCTGCCGTTGTATTTACGATAATTTCCATGTTGCAAAATTACTATTTCGGCAAGTATGTCGCAAAGGGGATGATCATTTCTTCCAATGATATTCCTCCATGTTGGAATGTTCCGTTAAAGTAATTAACAAATTGATTGTAATTGTTTGGATAAACAAAGTAGGAATCCTCTTTGGCGAATACATAGGTTGAGCTAACATGAAGTTTGGGTAACTGTGCATCATGGGGATTCTTTATCGTAAATACATCTTTTTCAATGTAGTTTAGATTTTTCCCTTGTTTATAGCGGAGGTTCGTATTTGTATTTCTATCTCCAACGATTTTGCTCGGTTTTTTTACCCGAATCGTCCCATGGTCCGTTGTGATAATAACACGTACTTTTTTCTGTGAAAGCCATTTAAGAGTCTCTAAAAGAGGTGAGTGCTCAAACCAGGATAAGGTAAGCGAGCGATAAGCTGCTTCATCATTCGCCAGTTCACGGATCATGGAGCTGTCCGTTCGTGCATGGGATAGCATATCAACGAAGTTGTAGACCAGGACATTGAGCTGATTATGCATCAAGTTTCCTAAATTATCTAAAACGTCCTTGCCTTGTTCAAGTGTTAAAACTTTAGTGTAAGAATGTTTTATCGGTTTACGATATAATCTTTTGACCTGATCATCTAGAAATTTGTCTTCGTATAAGTTCTTGCCACCTTCATCCTCGTCATTTTGCCATAACTTCGGAAACCGTTTTTCCATTTCCAATGGTGTTAAGCCGCTGAAGATGGCATTCCTGGCATATTGAGTTGCTGTTGGGAGGATGCTGAAATAGTTGATCTCTTCTTCCAGTCTAAAATAATCAGTAATCACCTCGTTGATGATTTTCCATTGATCAAAACGCAAATTGTCTATCAGGACGAAGAAGGTCGAGATTTCATCCTCAAGTACCGGAAATACTTTCTTTTTAAACAACTGATGGGATAAAATAGGTGCATTTTCTGGACGATTGATCCAATTGATATAGTTATTTTCTACAAACTTTGAAAATTGCATGTTTGCTTCTGACTTTTGCATGGTCAGGATTTCATGCATGTTGTTGTCATCGAGTTTTTCAAGTGATAATTCCCAGTAAACAAGTTTTTTATATACTTCTGACCATTGATTAAAATCCAGATCGTCATTTAATATCATACCTAAATTGCGGAAATCTTGCTGGTAGGCCATGGAAGTTTTCTCATTGACAATACGTTTATTCTCAGTGAGTTTTTTTATTGTCATCAAAATCTGCTTGGGATTTACAGGTTTGATTAAATAGTCATCTATTTTAGATCCGATGGCATCTTCCATGACATGTTCCTCTTCATTTTTGGTGACGAGTACGATAGGAACTGTAGGATTAATGGATTTGATGATCGCGAGTGTTTCGAGCCCAGTTAGCCCTGGCATGTTTTCATCCAGAAATATTAAGTGAAAAAAACCATTTTTAAAGGCTTCAACCGCATCATTTCCATTGTTGACTGTGTCAACTTTATACCCCTTACTTTCTAAAAACAAAATATGAGGTTTTAGAAAGTCAATTTCGTCATCAGCCCAGAGAATATGTGTTTTTTGCATCTTGTTATATATGTCTACTATAAGAGAGGTTGATATGTTACTCAAATTGTAACAAAAGAAAATACCTCGGTCATTGAATGGATTTCAATATCGTGCTAACATAAGCAAATATCGTGCTTTAGATTTATTTTTAACATTTCTTAACGATGAACTAACTATCTTTGTTTTAAGTTTATATTAGTGATAACCATAAGTTTGTGTTTTACATAAGTGGGTTTTCTATTTAATATGTTGAAAAGTAGCATTAATTTATCGCCGCATTGAATAAAAATAAAATCATCAATGATCCTGTATACGGGTTTGTTGCCATTCCTACGGGGTTGGTCTTTGACCTTGTACAACATCCCTATTTTCAGCGACTTCGTTATGTTAAACAGGTGAGTATGACTCATTTGGTGTACCCAGGGGCGTTACACACACGATTTCAGCATGCTATAGGCGCGATGCATCTGATGTCGATGGCGCTGGAGACGCTTCGGAGTAAAGGGGTAGAGATCTCTGAAAAGGAAGAAGAAGCTGTCTTAGCCGCAATTTTGCTTCACGATATTGGTCACGGTCCCTTTTCCCATTCATTGGAACATAGTTTGATTGCAGGCGTTTCGCATGAATTGCTTTCCTCTTTGTTGATGGATCGGATGAACCAGGATTTGGGTGGGAGATTAAGTATCGCGATTGATATCTTTAATAATAAATACACTCGAAAATTTCTCCATCAGCTTGTCTCCAGCCAATTGGATGTAGACCGGATGGATTATCTGAATAGAGACAGCTTTTTTACTGGCGTTTCTGAAGGAGTAATTTCATTTGACCGCATTATTAAGATGTTGAATGTAGTCAATGACGAGATTGTAGTTGAATACAAAGGGCTTTATTCTGTGGAAAAATTTATTATTGCGCGGAGACTGATGTATTGGCAAGTGTATTTACATAAAACAGTTATAGGGGCGGAGCAATTATTGATTAAAATTTTACAAAGAGCAAAATATTTAACGGCATCTGGAGTAGCACTCTTTTCTACCCCAGCATTCCATTGGTTTTTGAGTCAGGAGATTGACCGAACAAATTTTATGGCTGACCCGTTGCATTTGGACTGGTTTACTCGTTTAGATGATACGGATATTATGTCAGCGATAAAAACATGGGAGTTGCATGAGGACAAGATTTTGAGTAAAATGTGTCAGCGAATAATGAAAAGAGACCTGTATCGTTCAGTTATGAGCAATAAACCCTTTTCCCCAGATTATATCGAACTGGTAAAAACCAAAGTAAAGGAGTCCTTGGGTGTAAAGGAAGAGGATATTCATTATTATGTGTTTACACAGGAAATTCATAATCGCGCATATAACCCTTCCAATGATCAAATCAAGATATTATTGAAGTCGGGAGAGCTTATTGATATTACTGAAGCGTCGGATCTTGGAAATTTAGAAGCATTGTCAAAAAATGTGTCCAAATATGCATTATGTTATCCGAAAGAGGTAGGATATATTGCAATTCCTTCCATCGGATAGTTATTTTTTAATAAAAAAACATAGATTTGTACCATGCAATTTACTGCTCAACAAATAGGGACATTATTAGAAGGAAGGATTGAAGGGAATCCTGAAGTTACTGTAGGTAACCTTGCCAAAATTGAGGAAGGTAAAAAAGGCGATCTTTCTTTTTTGTCAAATCCAAAATACGAGCATTTTATTTATACTACTGATGCATCAATAGTCATTGTGAATGAAGATTTGCAATTGATGCAGGCGACTAAACCCACACTGACGATTATTCGTGTTAAGAATGCCTATGCGGCCTTCTCTACCATATTGAATATGTATAATGAGTTTCGTCTTGACAAAAATGGACGTGAAGAACCTTGTTTTATACACCCTGAGGCAACGATAGGAGCTGGGGGGTACATTGGAGCGTTTGCGTATATTGGTAAAGGAGTTACGATCGGCGATAATGTGAAGATTTATCCACAGGTTTTTATAGGGGATAAAGTTACGATTGATGATAATACGACCCTTTATCCAGGAGTAAAGATTTACCATGATTGCAAGGTAGGTAAGAACGTTGTTGTTCATTCAGGTGTCGTTATTGGCTCTGATGGTTTCGGTTTTGCCCCTCAAGAAGACGGTTCTTATAAGAAGGTTCCACAAATAGGTTATGTTCAAATAGAGGACAATGTCGAGATTGGCGCAAATACTGTGATCGATAGAGCTACGATGGGAGCGACTATTGTGCGTGATGGTGTCAAATTGGATAATTTGATTCAAATTGCACATAACGTTGATATTGGTAAAAATACAGTAATTGCTGCGCAGACAGGTATTTCTGGAAGCTCAAAAATTGGAGAGCGCGTGGTGTTAGGAGGACAGGTTGGTGTCGTAGGCCATATTGTCGTAGCTAAAGGCTCCCAAATACAAGCTCAATCGGGTGTTAATCGGTCAATTAAAGACGAAGGAAAAAAATGGGGTGGCACACCGGTGATGCCGTACCAGCCTCAGTTACGCTCAAATGTTATATTTGCGCGCCTTCCTGAGCTAGAGAAACGCATCCAAGAGCTAGAAAAATTAATAGAATCAAAGTTAAAATAATCTTTTTTCATTGAAATAAACCGTTATTTAATTGTAATGAAGCTATCATGAGCAGTCCAGCTTGCTGCTATTTCGATATAAATATTATAATCTCATGATGGTTTTGTCAAAAGAAGTTTTGATTTAAAAATATGTTATTAGAAATGAATGTGAAACAGAGAACCATCAAAAACGAGGTTGAAATTTCGGGGGTAGGTCTTCATACAGGAAAAATTGTATCGATGACGATCAAACCAGCTCCGGAAAATCACTGGTTTAAGTTCAGACGTGTAGATTTAGATGGTCAACCTGAGGTTTTGGTTGATGCAGATAATGTTACAGACACTTCCAGAGGAACCACTATTTCTCAAAATGGAGCAAGTGTCAGTACAATCGAACATTTAATGGCATCATTAATTGGTCTTCAAATCGACAATGTTCTGATTGATATTGATGGTCCTGAGATTCCAATATTGGATGGGAGTTCAGCAATTTTTGTAAAATTGCTGGAAGAAGCGGGGTTTGAAGAACAAGATGCGGACAGAGATTATTATGAGATCTCCAGTAATATTCATTATGCAGAGCCAGAACGTAAAGTTGAGATCCTAGGAATGCCCATGGATGATTATCGTTTGACTTGTATGATTGATTTCAATTCACCTGTTTTGGGTAGTCAACATGCTGCTATTACTTCTATTGAAGATTTTAAAGCAGAAATAGCTTCTTCACGTACGTTTTGTTTTCTACACGAATTGGAGATGTTAGTTGACCACGGACTCATCAAGGGAGGAGATCTAAGCAATGCAATTGTTATTGTTGATAAAGAAACTTCTCCTGAGGAATTGCAGAAACTTGCGCATCTTTTTCATAACGATACAGTTGCCGTTGCAAAAGAAGGTATTCTGAATAATATTCAGTTGCGTCATCAGAACGAGCCAGCCCGACATAAACTGCTGGATATGGTTGGTGATTTGGCACTTGTAGGTAGACCTCTGAAAGGCCATATTATGGCTGCTCGTCCGGGACATGCTGCAAATGTTGCCTTTGCAAAGAAAATCAAAGAGCAGATTAAGAAAGATAAAACACGTAAAAAAATAAAAGTTTACGATCCAAATATGCCCGCGTTGTATGATACTGTGGAGATTATGAAAATCCTTCCGCATCGTCAGCCAATGCTCATGGTCGATAAGATTTTAGAATTAACTGAGACACATGTTGTGGGTTTAAAGAATGTAACCATGAATGAAGACTTATTTATGGGACATTTTCCTGGAGCTCCATTATTTCCGGGGGTATTGCAAGTTGAGGCAATGGCGCAGACTGGTGGTATCTTGGTTCTAAAGACTGTTCCAGATCCTGAAAACTGGCTAACATTATTTCTCAAAATTGAAAATGCACGTTTTAAAGCACAAGTAACCCCAGGGGATTGTGTTATTTTTAGATGTGATCTCATGGAACCGATCCGGAGAGGTATCGCTAAAATGAAAGGTGTGGCCATGGTGGGAGAGAAAATAGTCTGTGAGGCAGAACTTATGGCACAGATCGTAAGAGTAAATAACAACTAAAGAAGTATAGATGATACAGCCATTAGCTTATATTCATCCAGAAGCAAAGATTGCTAAAAATGTGGTCATTGAACCATTTGTAACCATTTACAAGGACGTTGTCATTGGAGAAGGTACTTGGATTGGTTCAAATGTGACCATTATGGATGGAGCTCGAATTGGAAAGAACTGTAAGATATATCCCGGTGCCGTGATTTCTGGTGAACCTCAAGACTTAAAATTTGATGGCGAGATTACAACAGCAGAAATTGGAGATAATACAACGATTCGTGAATGTGTAACAATCAATAGAGGAACGAAGGACCGTTATAAAACTGTCATCGGTAAAAACTGTTTGATTCAAGCTTACAGCCACGTCGCACACGATTGTGAAGTGGGAGATAATTGTGTTTTTTCGAATAACAGTACCCTTGCGGGACATATCACAGTCGGGGATTATGTTGTTTTAGCAGGAATGGTTGCAGTACATCAATTTGTGAAAATTGGTTCGCATGCATTCGTCACAGGAGGTTCTTTGGTACGTAAAGATATTCCACCGTTTGTAAAAGCAGCCCGTGAGCCTATTTCATATGCCGGAATTAATTCTGTAGGATTGCGGAGAAGAGGTTTTTCGGAAGAGCAGATAGCTGAAATTCAAAACCTTTACCGTATTCTATTTGTTCAGAACCGAAATTTAGCTAAAGCAATAGAAATTATTGAAGCTGAATATCAGGCAACAGAGATCCGTGATGAAATTTTGGATTTCATTCGGAACTCCGGAAGAGGTATCATGAAAGGATTCAACAATAGAGCGATGTAATCGCATTACCGATTTTTATAGCTTTGGAAATAACATTAAAGGATATTGGTCGAAGATATAACAGTGAATGGATTTTCAGGCATATTAACTATCGTTTTGAATCCGGAAAGAGCTATGCTGTCCTTGGACAGAATGGTTCTGGAAAATCCACCTTGTTGAAGGTTCTTTCTGGCAGCCTGTCATCTTCTGAAGGTGAATTGGTTTATACGAATGGAGAGAGCATCATTGGTATCGATCAGGTTTACCAACAACTGTCTATCGCTGCACCATATATAGAATTGATCGAAGAGTTTACCTTGCGTGAGCTGTTCGATTTTCATTTTCAATTTAAAAGTTATCTTCAGGGTTTTGATAAAGAGCTTGTTTTAAATTTGTTAGGGTTGGAAAGTGCTCTGGACAAAGAAATAAGGCATTTTTCATCGGGGATGCGCCAACGGGTTAAACTTGTATTGGCATGCTGCTCTAGTTCAAATTTAGTATTGTTGGACGAACCAACAAGTAATCTGGATCGTGCAGGAGAGGAATGGTATCTGAATTTAATAGCGCGTACCAAGCTCGATTTTAGATTGTTTATTATCTGTTCAAATCAAAAAAAAGAATACGAATTTTGTGACGAAACAATTTCTATTGTCGACTTCAAAAAGTAGCGAATGAAATTTTAATAAAACAATTAGTTTTTGTATTTTTGACGACTCAATAATGAGATAACCGTTTAAAGTTCAATTCAAAGAATGGCTAAGGCATCAGAGGTAAAATCAGGAAATATTTTAAGATTTAATGGAGAGTTAGTCTCTGTAGAAGAATATATACACCGTACACCAGGTAATTTGCGTGCTTTTTATCAAGCAAGAATGCGTAACGTGAAGACTGGGAAATTAGTTGAATATCGTTTTAGAGTTGATGAGAGTGTGGAGATTGCGCGTGTTGAAACGAGTGACTACCAATACCTATATGAAGATGGCGAATTTTTCGTCGTGATGGACAATAATACATACGAGCAATTCAATATTCCTAAGTTTTTATTTGGTGATTCAGCGCGTTTCCTGAAAGAAGGAATGACTGTCATTATTGCTTTTGAAAGTGATGAGCCTATTATGGCAGAAGCACCTAAAAGTGTTGAATTGGAAATTACATATACGGAGCCAGCAGTGAAGGGAGATACGTCTACAAATGCGTTGAAAAAAGCTACTGTAGAAACAGGAGTAGAGATCATGGTACCTTTATTCATTAATCAGGGAGAGAAAGTCAGAGTCGATACGCAAACAGGCAACTATATCGAACGCGTAAAGTAATATAAGAATTTAGGTTTAGGTTGATTATTCGGTCTTGATAGCGCTCGCTACAAGGCCGTTTTTTTTTGCTTGGTTCTGCCTATTTAAAATCTTATTATCGAAGATTGAGCAATCCATTTACTGGATGCGTGTTATCTGAATGATGGAATAAAAAAATTATCTTTAAGCATGAAATCTAAAAAGGAATTAAGACAGGAGTTTAAGATGAAAAGATGCCAACTTTCCAAGGTGGATGAGGAAAGTCTTAACCATGAATTACTGTTACAATTTCAAAAAATAGCGCTAACAAAAGTTAGCTATATGCATGTTTTTCTTCCGATTCAAAAATACCATGAACCCGATACTTATCCGATCATAAATTATGTGAGGGAATTTTTTCCGAAGATCATCTTGGTTATATCCCGCTCAAACTTTTCGGACTATTCTATGCAGCACTATATTTTTGATCATCAGACGGTTTTTGAGACGAATGAATGGGGAATTCCGGAGCCTGTTTCAGGAGTAGAGGTATCCCCATCAGTTATCGATTTTATTCTAGTTCCTTTATTGGCGTTTGATGTTGATGGTCATCGAGTAGGTTATGGAAAAGGATTTTATGATCGGTTTTTTGCACTTTGTGCGTTAGAAACCCAACGTGTAGGATTATCTTTTTTTGATCCAATCGGACGAATCGCTGATCGAAATGAACACGATGTTGTATTGACTAAAGCGATTACACCAAATCACATTTATAGTTTTAGTTCCCATGGGCATGATACCTCATTCTAGCGATATTTAAGATATTCGGGAATCTCCGTTTAATGATTTATTTTAGGGGATCCGTGTATTTCTCTTTTTATCTGTGTGTTGATTTTAGTGTATGCTGATTTAATTAAAATTATTTTTTATTTTTAGTGAGAAATTCGACCTCTATGCCGGTATGCTGAGATTTTTTATTATACTATTTTTTATAACGATAATTCCCGGTCGTGCTGTTTTTGGAATGGATTTGATGGATTCCAATTCTTCGGCGGAAGAGAAGAATTTTTATGAAACAATTATCCAGGAATCACAGAAGTATCAGACTTCTAGTTCGGCGTTGAGCACATACCTAACCCCATATTTCAACCAGGCCATTCGGAAAAATGACAATGCATTGCTCGCAATTTATTATTGTTTGTTAGCGGATCAATCTTTTGATAGCGAAGGTGGAAGAAATAGCTTTAGTGACAAATACTATCTAAAGGCCCTCGATCTGGAAAAGGAGTATAATTATCAGAATGTCAAAGCGTGGGTAAAGGTGATGTATGGTTTTTATCTGTATAGATGTCTAAAAGCTTCGGAGGCACTTCCTCTACTATTAGAGGGTGAAAAGGGCTTAGAGGATATACCAAAGGATCTCGTGTTAGATCTGACACATACTTACAAAAAGCTTGGCTATTTTTTCGGCACTTTGGGCGACTATAGAACGGGAATTAAGTATTTGGAGCTGGGCCAGCGGCAAGAAGGCATCTCTCCAAAACTGAAAGCCGAGATCTTAGATAACCTCGGCTTATTGACTTTAAAAAGTGGTGGAGATACGGCGCAGGCGATGAAAAATTTTGAGATTGCCCAAAATCTGGCGCTTTCTGAGAAGGATTCTCTTCGCTATGCCAAAACCTTGGGCAATCAAGCACGGATCTATGAGGGAATGAAAGATTATCAAAAAGCATTGTCACTTTTAGATAAAGATCTGGAAATCTCGAAATCTCTGGGTAATAATAAAAATACCATTTTCGCTTTAATGATGCGGATTCATTTGTGTATTTCTATGGGGGCAAACCAAGAAGTCCGTCAAATGATCAAGCAGACCGAACATCTATTGGAAGGAGCTGATGACAAAAAAACAATACTGGAGCTGGAAGGACATAAGTTGAATCTTGCTATTCAAAATGGTGACTTGAAGCAAGAACTAAATGCACGCCGGCGTATTGAACAACTTCAGGATTCATTGCGATTTCTGGATGGTGACCCCGTTTTGTCGCAACTGAAATTTATGGCTGACAAGCAAAAATATGCTGACAAGCTATCATTGGCTCAGGCGCTTATCAAAAAGAAACGTGCTGAAACGAGATTGTGGGTGATATTGAGTTTGTTTGTATTGGTGCTATTCTTTTTTATCTATAATGCATTTCGATACCGTTCACGTAAGCGTATGCGGGAATATGAATATCAGTTGTTGAATCTCAAGTACACCAAAGCCGAGCTGGACAAGGAATTGATGAGTTCCAAAAGTCAACTGGAGGAGTATATGGTATATCTCAAGCGTAATAATGAACAGATAGATCTTCTTTCTTCGATGCTTGATGAAATGGGGGAGACAAGTGTCAAAGATCGGGATGAGCTTAAAACACTTTTGCAGTCCCATCTTATAACGGATGAGAAATGGCAGGAATTTAAGCTTTTGCTTGCTAGGGAGTTTCCAAACTTATTGCACGATATTCAGGCTAAATTTTCAGATATTACCGAATCTAATCTGAGGGTGATTGTGCTTATGAAAATGGGCTTAAATAATAGAGAGGTTGCCAATGTTTTGGGCGTTACTCCTGATGCAATCAAAAAATCAATGCAACGTTTGAAAAAGAAACTTGGTGGACAAGCCGGAATATTGATGGAATATATTTCTGATAAAGAGTTTGTTTAGAAGGTGATAATTTTTGGATCATTTGAATACCATATCTAGGTAAACCACACTACACACAATTGCCAAAATATAGATTTAGGAATACATCCTGACGGCAATAATGAAGGAACTAAAAGATGTATCTGAATGTCAGGAGAGAAAATTATTTTCACGAATTCCCGAGATAATATTAAAAATATACTACAAGTAAAAAGGTCGATTTCAACAAAAGTTATGCCCAATAACAATCCCAATAATGATGGTAGAAATGGGAAAAAATACCGAATGTTAATGAATAGGATATTACTTTTCAATTTATTTTTCTTATTAAGCTGTAGTGAGAAAAGTAATTCAAAAATGGAGAAAGAAACTACTTTAATTCGGGATACAATTGAGAGCAAAATTAACACACAACCTGATCTAAGTGTCAACAGTTTAAAATTGTTAGATGAGAGTTCAGTGCGAAATATTACATCGAAGAAATTACTTGCAAGAGATTTTATTCGAGCACATCCAGCAGTAGTGTTTTTAAGCAATGACAATACTCAATACCTTATTGCAAGTCAATATGAAGGTGATATTGCTAATTATTTTAGTTTATTTGAGGTAGGATATTTACGAGATCAACCGGGGCTTGATTCTGTTGGGGTTAGGATCCAATATAATGATTTTATATCTGATTCGGGATTGAAATTGGGCATGGAATTAAATCAGCTTATAGAATTGAAAGGTAAGAGATATAAGGAATATTCTGAACATGGCATAAAAGTCCTCTCATATACAATTGTTAATCGAGACAGCCCTCTTATAGGAGAAAGTGGACTTCCGCTTTATTTTATGAGTGTATCATTAAAAAATAATAAGGTATTTAAAATTATATTTGGTTTTGAATATCCGTAATTATTAAAACCAAGCAATATATATAATTGCGGGGCTAGATTATACGATACAGAGATCGGTAGATAAGACATACTGGATTCGCTGGTGTCAGTTTATATTAGTAATGGGCAAGTAATTAATCATGTTGTACCGAAAAAATGAAAAAGATTTCAACCATTGAATGTAATAACTTTACATATCATTTAACTGAAGAAGTATCCATGTACTTATATTCATGGCTGAATAACTATCTTATGAAAAATAAGATTAAAGAAAGTGGTAAAAGTGTTTTTATCGTTGATGATAATTTGGACAAGCTGATTGAAGAGGTTCGGTCTTCACTTCAAATTCTTCTTAAATCTGGGTATGAAGAACCTGCATTGGGTGAAATACAAAAATATTCAACAAGATATGAAAAAATTTTATTAGACAATATTGTCTACCAAGTAAATTATAGGACGTCCTCATTTGGTCATTCAGCCTATTCGATAAATTGTATTTTAAACGATTTGATAGTTTCCGCTAGTAATAGGTCATCTGTTAAGTTGTATTAAAACTATAATAAATAATCAGACAAGTAGTAAAATACAGTTTGCAAAGGTAATTTGGAAAATTGTCTTTGTGTAGAAACTATTTTTGAGGAGACTGTCACTAAAAGACAGTCTCCTCATTTGTAGAGAATAAGACGGGAAACTAAATCGATAAAAAGGAAGATTTTCTTGAGCGAGTCTAATGGTGACCTTCGGCCGTTAGCGTCCTTTGCGGGGGACCAAATTAAGACCAAGTTATTACCAACTTTGGATTGTAAGCAGATTGAGTGTACAGTGAGTCCACGTTGAGTCCACCTTTTAATGTACTTACACTGTGTCTATATGTTTTTTACAAGTCGGGAGGGCTGCGAGCTTGGGGCGAACTTGTCCCTAAGTTATTTACAAGAAATGGCAAGGAAAATTGCAAGACTTGCAATTATCATTTAGCATGAATTTGGGATTACCCAAAAATCAGCTAGATGCTTGATAAAGGGGAGGGAGTATCTTTAGATACGGAAATCAATAGAAATGGCCCCCGACGAAAACCATTGGAGCCAGATCGAAAACACATGGGCGCTGTCCGTGTTCGCTTGCGCTTAGGAAGAGTTCGCGAGCACTACCGAAGAGCTTCTGTTCTCCTTTCATGAAGTTACCTGCTGCGCTGATGATATTTCTTGCTTTGGCCAAGTGAATGCATAGGGCTCTCTACAACTATTTTGAACCCTCCATAGGTCTCTTGGATCTTTGATCGAATTTCTTGCTCTTCTTCTTTGATCTTTTGGAGACTTAATAGATCTTATTGGTTGATTTGTTAATTTACTTGTTCATGTGAAGTGTATGTGTCGACTTCGGAAGTGAGTCAATGCCAGGCTCATGATATTCTTTCGATGATCACAGTGTTCTCGAGGGTCGCCCAATCAAAGTCGTAAAGTACTGGTGTGTATTATTCCTTAGACGATAGTAATCGGTCGGCGGGCAATGAATTCACTTTGCTATGGGATAATACCTTCAGCTTATTCATTCAAATACTGCCTCGGTCGAAGCAATTTAATCGTCTCGGCACATATTCCTTTGCGCATCTGAATGGTTTTCTTGGCACTCGCATGAGTTCTCGGTTTAGAAGGGTCGGTTCTCGGTCAGTGCGGAAGAGAACACCTAATGCGGTTCTTTGTGTAGGTTTGCTAACAAAAATAAGTCGATTTTATCCAAGCTTGCTTCGTTACAAACAAGGGATAGTTTTTGCAAGAAGAGAAAGGATACAAATAATCCAATTTACTATTACCAAAAATATGACCGTCTCAGTTCCCAGGACGGTCATATGAAGTGTAGCGCTCAACGAGCTCCTATTTAATCCAGAGGATTTTCTTTCAGATTTTTTTCCCATGCCCATGCGGAGGCCATCATCTCATCGATACCCAATGCGGCTTTCCAATGCAATTGATCTGCTGATTTGGTCACATCACCATATACCTTGATGATATCACCATCCCGACGCGGGCCAATTTCATAATTCAATTTTTGACCAGAAGCTTTCTCAAATGCCTTGATGGCTTCAAGTACTGAATAGCCATTGCCGGTTCCTACATTGAATACATCATATTTACCGTTAGGGTTTCCTTTTTCCAATAATTTGATCGCAGCGACGTGGGCTTTTGCTAAATCGACCACATGAATGTAATCACGGACACAAGAACCATCAGGCGTGTCGTAATCGTCTCCGAATACTGTTAGTTTCTCTCTTTTCCCGATAGCAGTCTGTGTAATGAATGGTAGTAAATTTTGAGGTACACCATTTGGCAATTCGCCTATCAATGCAGACTCATGCGCACCTACTGGGTTGAAGTAACGTAGGGCGATAATGTTATAGTTATCGTATGCAGTGGCTGTTTCTTCAAGAATCTCTTCGGCGATCTGTTTTGTATTTCCGTAAGGTGAAGTTGCTTTTTTTACAGGAGCACTTTCGGTGACAGGAAGAGTGTCCGGTTCACCGTAAACTGTACAGCTTGAAGAGAATACAAAATTAATCGGTTTATTCCGATAAGATTCCAAGATGTTGATCAGGGAGAAGAAATTATTGTGGTAGTATTTTAAAGGGTTTTGAACGGATTCACCTACAGCTTTGGATGCCGCAAAATGAATAATCCCTGAAATATCGCTGTTATTTTTTACAAATTCATTTACCTTATTGGCATCACAAAGATCGAATTGATGAAATTCGGGTTTAATCCCGATGATTTTTTCTATTTGATCCAATATCTTGATATTTGAATTGGAAAGATCATCAACGATTACAGGAATATATCCTGCCTGATGTAGTTCGACAACTGTGTGAGAACCAATATAGCCTGTTCCGCCTGTGACTAATATTTTTTTGCTCATTATTTTTGATTATAGTATGTAAAGTCTTTATGTGATAAAGTTTCCAAAGGAACCTTTCTGTAAAAATCTATCGTTTTTTCTAAGCCTAATTTTCGGTCTATTTCGGGCTGCCAATTCAATTGTGCCTTCGCTAGACCAATATCCGGTTTACGTTGTTTAGGGTCGTCTATGGGCAACGGCCTATGGCTGATCTTGCTTGAGCTACCGGTTAGTTCTATGATCTCCTGTGCCAACTGCAATAGTGATATTTCGTCGGGGTTGCCTATGTTTATGGGCTGTATACAATCTGAATGCAACAACCTATAAATGCCTTCTATTTGATCATCGATATAACAGAACGACCGTGTCTGTGAACCATCACCAAAAAGGGTAATGTCTTCGCCTCGAATTGCTTGTGCTATAAATGTCGGTATCGCCCGCCCGTCATTGAGACGCATTCTGGAACCAAAGGTGTTAAATATTCTTACAATCCGTGTGTCAAGTCCATGTGCATTATGATAGGCCATCGTAATCGCCTCCTGAAATCTTTTGGCTTCATCATATACCCCTCTGGGACCGACAGGGTTAACATTGCCCCAATAATCTTCTGACTGTGGGGAGACCAAAGGGTCGCCATAGACTTCTGAGGTCGATGCTACTAATATCCGGGCTTGTTTTGCCCTTGCTAGGCCAAGGAGATTATGCGTCCCTAAGGAGCCGACTTTGAGTGTCTGAATCGGGATTTTGAGGTAATCAATGGGACTGGCTGGAGACGCGAAATGGAGGATATAATCCAAATCCCCCGGAATATGCACAAACTTCGAAACATCGTGATGATAAAAGTCGAAATTCTCCAGCTTAAATAAATGTGCGATATTCTGTAGGTCTCCAGTGATCAGGTTATCCATTCCGATAACATCGTAGTCTTCGGCAATAAAGCGATCGCAAAGGTGGGAACCAAGGAAGCCTGCTGCTCCTGTGATCAAAATCCGTTTGCGATGTTTATTTTCCACTCAATGGTTCCTTATTAATGAAATGGGTTTGATATCTTTGACTAAGATAAACATTATTTTAACAACATGCGTTTGCTTTATTCAATTGGAATCTTTCTTTATGGACTCTTATTGCGTATTTTGGCCCCTTTTCACGCCAAAGCGCGCCTCATGGTAACAGGGCGAAAAGACTGGTATTTGCGGATGAAACAATCGGTTGACTCTAGTCAAAAACATATCTGGTTTCACTTCGCCTCATTGGGTGAATTTGAACAGGGCAGACCTGTTTTGGAGGCGGTGAAAAATAATTATTTGGGCCATAAAATAATTGTAACATTTTATTCTCCTTCAGGCTATGAGATCAGAAAGAATACCAATCTGGCGGATCATGTTTTCTATTTACCTTATGACACTGCCCAAAATGCACGGCTGTTTTTAGACCTGATCAATCCCTCATTTGCAGTCTTTACGAAATATGAATATTGGTATTATTATTTTGAAGGTTTAGACAGCAGGTCTATTCCATTATTTCTTGTTTCGGCAATTTTTAGACCGGAACAGATTTTCTTTCAGGCTTATGGTACTTTTTTTCTGAAAATTCTAGGCTTTGTGACTTATTTCTTTGTTCAGAATGAGGAAAGCGTGCGTTTGTTGAAAGAATATGGAATTCGAAATGCGGGATTAGCAGGTGATACACGTTTTGATCGTGTGATCGACCTGCCTAAGGTTCGAAAAGACATACCGTTGATTGCAGATTTCGTAGGAGCGGCTCCTGTTTTGGTGGCTGGAAGTACCTGGCCTGAGGATGAGAAATTATTGAAGGAACTGCTCCAACGGTTTCAAGAATATAAGCTGATCTTAGCGCCACACGAGATCAATGAAGGCCATATTGTCAGTATATTAAATCTGTGGCCTGCAGCCCTTCGTTTTTCAAAAATGACAGAATATGACAGGGCAATTTTAACGGAAGCAAAAGTATTGATCATAGACAATATTGGACTTTTGTCTTCTTTGTATGGTTATGGTCAGGTCGCCTATATCGGTGGCGGATTTGGTGTGGGGATACATAATACACTGGAAGCGGCAACCTATGGAATGCCTGTACTATTTGGCCCCAATTTTAAGAAATTTCAGGAAGCGAAAGATCTGATCGAACTGGGGGGAGGCTTTTCATTTGCTGACATTAAGGGACTTATGGATACCTTTGAACGATTGCAGGATCAATCAAAACGTGCAGAGGCAGCGAGATCTGCGCGCCAATATGTACAGCAAAAAGCGGGCGGCACACCTATTATCATGAAATATTTGAAGAATGCCAATTTATAAAAATATGAAGAAAGTGACTTAAAAGGTAAAAAGCAAACTAGCTGGGAGTTGAATAGCTGAAAAAGAGACGCTTTGGGTAGACGAAAGAAATTAAAGAAAAATAGGGTATCCGATCATTTTGGATACCCTATTTTTATATTGGAAATTGAATTTTAATAATACGTATATCTTCTTACACCCGCAATATGCCGCGATAAACGCATAACTTGATGGGAATAGCCATACTCATTGTCATACCATACATAGAGTACAATATTTTTACCATCAGCTGAAACAATGGTTGCTGGTCCATCAACGACAGCTGCAGCTGTTGTGCCTATAATATCAGTAGATACAAGCTCATCATTGTTTGAGAATTTAATCTGTTCGACAAGATTACCTTCTAATGCACTCGTTTTTAAGAGTGTGTTTATTTGTTCCAGAGATATTGTTGATGTCAATTCTAAATTTAGTATTGCTAATGACCCATTAGGGACAGGCACCCGGATTGCGTTGGAAGTGAGTTTGCCTGTTAATGTTGGAAGGACTTTTGAAACAGCACTGCCGGCCCCAGTCTCCGTAATAACCATGTTCAGGGCCGCAGCACGACCTCTCCTGGATTTTTTGTGCATATTATCCACCAGATTTTGATCATTCGTATAGGAATGGATCGTTTCTATATGACCTTTCAGGATACCTATTTTCTCTTCGAGGACGGCCAAAACTGGCGCAATAGCATTTGTGGTACAGGAGGCTGCTGAAAAGATAGCATGTTTTTCCAGATCTATTGTGCTTTCGTTTACACCGTAAACAATGTTGGGCACACCTTTGCCAGGTGCCGTCAACAATACTTGAGAAGCACCTTTAGAGGTTAAATGGCGTGCAAGTTCTTTTTCATCACGAAAGGCACCTGTATTATCGATAACCAATGCATTATTGATGCCGTATGCTGTATAATCAATATCTTCAGGTTGCTTAGCAGAGATGACGTTGACCGTGATACCATTAATAATTAGCGCATTTTTTTCAGGGTCTGTATAAACTTCACCCTCAAATTCCCCATGTATAGAATCGCTTTTCAGGAGAGCAGCCCTTTTTAACAACGATTTGGAATCATTGGGGTCCCTGGTAACTATTGCCCTTAGACGAAGTTGCTTGCCAGAACCCGATTTATTAATAAGTTCGCGTGCCAGCAGACGACCAATACGACCGAAACCATAGAGCACAACATCGCGTGGTGTTAATTCCTGCCACTCGGCGATTCCCTCTAATTCATTGAAAATAAAAGAAGACAAATCCTCCACATTGATCTGGTCGTTTGTGGCTTTGGTCGCAAGTTTACCGATATCAATTCGAGCGGGAGCCAGATTTGATTTTTCCAATACACGGGCGACATTCAATAGATCAAATATGGTCAGTATACTGCCAGTAAGGACAGTGCTTTCCCGGAGGTGGTTGAGAATCACACTTACTTTTTCATCAACAAGCTGCTCTCTGAACAGAACGAGCTCAATGGCCTGGTTATACCAAAGATTACTAATGATTTGAATCAGTTCAACAGCTGCATTCTGCTGCTCTCTGTAACTTTTGATTTCTGAATCAAAAGAAGGACTATGTAACATAATATTTTTATAATAGATTATGTTGCAAACATAGTATAAACAGCGCTAAAAAAGTGATTTGATTTTCATTTTCGTAATTATTGAAATGAAAATACACTTACCATTATTGTTTTGATAATTTTTTAGACTGTTTTGTTGTTAATTTTCAATAATAAATAATTCGGACATGATATGGTCCGCCATTAGTTTGCCAGAATCTGTTAATCTTAATTTATTATCGTCTAAAATTAATTGTTGCTGCTCGAGAAATGGTGCGGCATCTTCCATTATTTTGCTTCTAACAGAGTAATCAAAATTCTTTTCTAACTGCTGCAGATCAAGCCCCCACATGGTGCGCAGTGAGGTCATAATACACTCGTTAATCTGATCGCGAACAGATAGATGCTCGATCTCCAAGGGGAGCTGGTTGGTCTGTATCGAACCGATATACTTGGCATTATTGGCGATATTCCAAGATCTGGAATGACCATTGAATGAATGGGCCGAAGGGCCGATACCTAGATAATGTTTGCCTTTCCAATAGTTTGTATTATGACGTGCATATAAACCATTTTTAGCAAAATTGGAAATTTCATATTGTTCATAACCCGCACCTTTCAATGTGTCGATCAGCAGGTTCATCTGATCGGCCGCCTGATCTGAATCAATGGCCGGACTCATACCCTTCTTGATGAAATGATCTAGTGCTGTTTTAGCTTCCACAGTCATTGAATAGGAAGAAATATGGGGGATCGCAAAATCGATCAGTTGTTGCATATTGTAACGCCATTTTTCATCCGTCAACAAGGGGTAGCCATAAATAAGGTCACAGGTGATATTCTCAAATCCCGCATCCTGTACACGCATGATTGCTGCGGATGCCTCCTGTCTGGTATGCGCCCGATTCATCCATTTCAGATCTTCCTCAAAAAAAGACTGTACCCCTATACTGAACCTATTCACGGGAGTTGATCTTAATGCATTCACTTTTGCGGCATTGAGGTCATCTGGATTGGCTTCCAACGTAATTTCAGCCTGATCACTTATGTCAAATTGTTTGGCAACAGCATCAATGATCCTTGAGATTTCGTCCGCCTCCAACAGGGAGGGCGTCCCACCACCAAAATAGATGGATTCAACTTTTCTGTCTTCCAAATAGGGAGACCTAAGTTCGATTTCTCGCAAAAGGGCGTTAACCATTTCGGTCTTGTATTGCAGTGAAGTACTGAAATGGAAATCACAATAATGGCAAGCCTGTTTGCAGAATGGGATATGGATGTAAATCATGGGCACAAATATACCAAGACTGGTGCAACTTCGGCGTTTATTCATATTTTTTCTTCCATTTGGGGAGTCGTTTCCCCTATCCTCTTGGATATTTTTATTGGTGAGCAACAGCCAGTGTTATGTCATCTCGATGTTGAATGGGGTTATTTTTGGAAATAGTCTTTTAAAAATAGGAGATAAAGAGTTTGACAACAAAGGAGTTATTTTCTATCTTGATGGTCAGATTCATTTTACATAATCAAAAAACCAATCTTATGAAAATATCTTCCCGTCGTGACTTTCTGAAAAATGTCATTGGTGCATCGAGTATGCTACTGCTTTCACAACAAGGATTTGCTGTGGATAATCGGTATGAAGAAGCATTTATCGATAAGTTGCTCCCAGCACCAAAAGGAGGTGGATTTGCCATGGCAGATTATTGGATATGGGATCCTTCAGTGATTAAGGGGGAAGATGGTAGATATCATATGTTTGCATCACGTTGGAGCAAAAAATATGGCTTTGGTAATTGGGTGACCAATTCGGAAGTCGTGCGTGCGATTGCTGATACACCCGAGGGGCCTTACGAATTTGTTGAGGTGGTATTGCCTGCCCGTGGGAAAAAGTATTTTGATGGTTGTACAACCCACAATCCCCGGATCGTTAAAAACGGTGACTATTATGTACTTTATTATTTTGGAAACAATTATGAGGAGCCCAATCCTAGTTATTCCGAGAATGTTTGGGAATCGGGGCTGGGGCAGAAAGCCTGGATGCATAAACGCATCGGAATGGCTTATTCAAAGTCGATATCAGGTCCTTGGAAGCGCGTCGATCAGCCCATTTTGAATCCGAGGCAAGGCGAGTGGGACGCTTCCATAACATCCAATCCTTCTCCGGTCGTTTTGCCCGATGGAAAGGTATATCTGATCTATAAATCATCACCTGTGAATTATAATCCCCCTTTGCTATTGGGGGCAGCGCAAGCCGAATCGTTCTTGGGACCATATCTTCGTTTATCTGATAAACCTATTTTTTCTTTCCATAGCGATCAAAATCATGAAAATGATGTGGAAGATCCTTTCGTATGGCATAATGGTCAGCATTTTGAATTGATTATGAAAGACCGCTATGGTAAAATCTGTGGGGAAGAGGGTGGCGGTATCCATGCATATTCGAAAGATGGAATTGATTGGCATCTGTCAAAAGCGGTCAAAGCCTATTCCAAGACAATCCGTTGGAATGATGGTACGGTCAGTCATCAAGCTAATTTTGAACGACCATTTTTACTATTTGAAAATGGAAAACCGACTCATCTTTTTGCGGCTACAGGAGATGGAACCGAGTCTTATCAGTTTGAACGGACCTGGAATATGGTCATTCCGTTGAAGGTATAATAAAAGAGCTGTATCAAATTTTTAGTATGATACAGCTCTTTATGATTTTTATGATCTCATCAAAGGAACATCAATCTGTTTATAGATGCTTATTTTTTCAGCATTTGAATTAGCGTGTGAGGCTATTGTTCGCTGATTCTACATCCGCAAGTCGAAGCGATGGATCTATTGTGATTGTTTTTGGTACCTTATTGACTGAAATTTTATATTCAGGGTTTGTCCAGAACCAATCCTTCAGTACCGTGCGTTTTATACCCTTGTAGACCTCAAAATTTTCCTCCGGTTTTTCACCGCGCATTTCACGTAAAGGGATGTAAAATAGCTCTTTGCTTCCATCTTGATATTCTACAAGTATATCGAGTGGCATCGCAAAGTTTGATTTATTGAGCAGTTGAATTTCTGAATCAGTCACATTGCCAATTGCATAATCAATTTGGCGTGTCGTATTGATGAACAAATTGAAATACCACTTCAGGTTTATTCCGGATACATCCTCTGCAACACGTTTGAAATCATTCGGTGTAGGATGTTTGAATTTCCAGATGTCGTAGAATTTCAAAAAGGTTTTCTCTAGATTTTCCTGGCCGATAATGTAGCCTAATTGCTCCGCTAGCACAGCACCCTTATTGTAAGCCTCATTACTATACCCATAATTTGTATTGTAATAATCCGCAAGCAGGCTCATCGGCTCTTCCTTGCCCGAAAGCGCTAATTTATAATAAGCCCGATAAGCATCGATAAGAGGATTGGATGCAATGGCTCCCCTTTTTTCGAAGAGATGCTGCATGGCCAATTCTTCCACATAGGAAGTAAATCCTTCATCAAACCACTCATCTACGGTTTCATTGATTCCAAATAAATGTTGATACCAGGAGTGAGCAGATTCGTGAAAAATTACACCAACAAGGCTTTTCAGATTACGACCTCCGGTAATCAAGGTTGCTGTTCCATATTCCATACCACCGTCACCGCCTTGGATGATGGTGTAAGTTGGCCATGGGTACGTACCAAACTTAGCGCTGCAAAAATCGAAAAATTCAGTAGATAGGCCCAGAGCTGTCTTCCAATTTGAAATGACCTCTTTGTCAGTAGGAAGGTAAACCGTATACACTTTGATTCCATTTTTGCTAGCTGCTGAGTCTACAACAAATTTGGGATCTGCAGCCCAAACGAAATCGTGAATATTTTGGGCTTTGTAATGCCATGTAGCCTTACCATTGCTGGCTTTTACCTTGGCTTTTTCCTGATAGCCTTTTACCTCATCTGGATTTTGAAGAACACCTGATGCACCGACAACATAATTCTTGTTGAGGTGTATAGTGACGTCAAAGTTGCCGAAAGGGGCTATAAACTCACGGCCGATATATTCATCGAGATGCCAGCCAAATTCATCGAACTGTGCCATCTTCGGATACCATTGTGCCATAGAAAGCGCCACGCCTTCTGCCGAATTGCGACCTGACCTCCGGATCTGTTCAGGTACCTGTGCGGTCCATTCTATATTAAAACTAGCTGTTTCTCCGTCCTGGATCGCAGTGGGTAGGGTGACTTCTAGTATGGTGCCGTCAATCTTATAGCTTGTATTGACCCCATTCATGCTGAGGCTTTTTATTTTTTGGTAACCGATCTGGTTTGGTTGTAAGGTTTCGATACGGCTTTGCAATATTGGTTTTTCTTTGGTGCCAATATTTGATACCATCCGTTTATCTGGATCACTGATATTTTTCAACCGGTAATCCATCATTGATCCTGGTTGGAATGCGTTAAAATATAAATGAAAATAGACTTTTTTTAAGGATTGGCCTGAATTGTTGCTATATTTCAAAGCCATTTTTCCATCATATTGATAAGCTTTTTCATCCACGTTGACATCCATTGTATAGTCAACCTTCTGCTGCCAGAATCCTTTTCTCTGGGCCTTTACTTCCTGTCCTCCAATATTTATGACACATATAAGTGCTAGAAAGGACAATATTTTGATTTTCATGTTCCAAACTTACAAAATTGTCTCAAGAAATGCCGATTAATCATCCCAATCGAGGTAAATGTCATCAAATCTTGACGAAAAGTGATTTGATTATTAATAATTGGCTTGGTTTTGGTTAGAAAATTTATCTGATGAGTTACCAAATATTACAAATAAATTTATGGAAAATCTGTATTATAAACCTTCGGGGAAGGTGCCTGCTTTCGCATTAATCGGTTCGCTTGTATTAGGTATTGTAGGATCAATTATTTTGGCAATAGTCTATATCGCCTTACAGTGGTTTATTCCGATTGTCTATTTCAATGTCTTTATCACACTTGGATTTGGCGCAGGACTGTTTTATCTGCTTAATTTTTGTTTCAAACAATGGAAGCTCAGGAATAAAGGTGTTGCGATTCTCATCACACTGATCGTTGCTATAGTTGGTTTTTATGCACAGTGGGCTTTGTTTGTTTCGTTGATGTATAATGCTGAAGGTACCATGGGTGGAGACACCTGGGTAAAATCTTCTTTTAGCCTAGAAGGCTTTAAAGCATTTTTTATGCACCCCTCTTTTATCTGGGAGGCACTACAGGGGCTAAATGAGGTTGGTACATTTACACTGAAGAAATCACCTGTTTCTGGAGCGATGCTTTGGGCCGTATGGGGAATCGAAATGGGAATTATCCTTATTACGCCAATCATCATGGCTTTTCGGGGTATTACCATTTATCCTTTTTCAGAGAAAGACGAGATCTGGATGAACAAACGGATTTTACCGGGGCGATTAAAGTTTGTTGAGGACAAAGATGCTACGGCGAACACATTGGCCAATCATGATTTTGCCTATGTCTACGATCATCTTTCCGATGAAGAAGAGCATTTTTCTTTTGCAACGGCAGAAGTGTACGAATCGGATACCGATGACCATCAATACCTGACCATCTATAATCATCAATTCGTGGAGAAGAAAGGAAAGATGGAGGAAAAGAAAGATGAGGTTATTGAATTTCTTCGAATTAACAGGAATAGCTTATAGAAGCAGCTGAATGACTGAGATTATGTGAAAATAAAATAGCTCCAGGATTTATTTCTGGAGCTATTTTATTCAACAGGCTATTTAACTAATAGACCACCTTTTGCTTTCCAGTCATTGATGGACGCACTATATATTTTAATGTCTTTAATCCCATTTTTAGCTAAGATCGAAGCTGCAATTGTCGCCCGGTCTCCAGATTGACAATGCAGGTATAATTCTTTTGTGCGATCAATTTTGTCTAGATTGTCTTCAATTGTTCCAACAAAGAGATGTGTGGCATGTGGTAGATGTCCTGCTGTAAATTCGGCTGTATTCCTGACATCGAGAATCTGAACGTTGGGATTGTCAAGGACATCATTCATTTCCTGAAATCCGATAAGCTGTTGTTGTTCCAAAGGAATTCCCAATTGTGGAATGGCGTCGACTGTAATATATCCGACAACATTGTCAAGACCTATGCGCATTAATTTACGTGCAATTTCGTCCTGTTCGTTTTCATCTATGATAAGAATAAATGGCTTTGTGTAATCCAGTATCCAGCCGGCCCAGGTGTTGAATGTCCGATTATGTTGTATGTTGATGCTGTTGGGAAGATAACCTTTCGCAAAATCAAATTTATGTCGTGTATCGATGACTGTGGTACCTGACTGATACAGTCTGGTGAATTCTTCCATCGAAAGCTTGGGATACTGAGGTACGCTCGTCTGTAGCGGACGCATGATTTTGTTGAGTTTCTTCATCATGGCAAAATAGCGCGGCGGCTCAGGCTGTCCTTCTAAGAGTTCCGCAACAAAATCACTTTCATTATTTTGATATTGAAACGCCCAGTTGCGTATCCGTTCATAACCAACCGTTGAACTAGGTACAGCACCCAATGCTTTGCCGCATGCTGATCCAGCGCCATGGGCAGGCCACACTTGGATATAATCTGGTAAAGTCAAAAAATGCTGTAAAGACTTAAACATCTGCTGTGCACCAACTTCTTTGGTACCAATAAATCCAGCGGCATTCTCCAAAAGATCTGGACGGCCAATGTCTCCAACAAATACAAAATCACCTGTAAATATCATCACCGGATCCATTGTTGCTGGCGTGTCAATTAAAACAAAACTAAGACTCTCAGGCGTATGTCCAGGGGTATGGAGCACCTTAAAAATTAGATTTCCAAGATGGATCTGATCACCATCTTTTAATCCGATATGGGGAAACTCATATTGCCAATCTTCGCCTCCTTCGTCGGAAAGGTAACATTGGGCGCCTGTTAGTTCGGCTAATTCCAATGTTCCGGAGAGATAATCAGCATGGATATGTGTTTCGGCAATATGTGTAATTTTTAAATTGTTTTTTGCTGCAATCTCTAAGTAAGTGTCGACATCTCTTTTAGGGTCAATTACCATGGCAACACCTTTGGCCTGACAGCCAATTAAATAACTTGAATGTGCTAAAGATGACTCGAAAATGTGTTGAAAAAACATAACATATGATTTTTAGTGATTTACGAATTGAATGATTTCGAAAGTAAGAATTAGGATACCGATACTGATCAGGAAATAACCAAAGATCCCCTGTAGTCGTACCACCTCCAATTTGTCTTTCCATTTGGAACCAATCTGAAGGCCTATTAAAGTGATTAACGTAAAAGTAAGCAATATCGGCCAATTCATATGGTTCAATAGCTGGTAGTTTGCAACCAGACCAAAGGAGGCGTTTAACCCAATGATGAATAGCGATGTCGCGATAGCCTGTTTTAATGGAATCCCCAAAAGGAGTACCAACGAGGGTACAATAATAAAGCCGCCTCCGGCACCGACAAGTCCTGTCATGACACCGACAAGCAGGCCCGCGATAATTATTCTGAGGACTTGACCAATATGCATCGTGACAGCTGGTATTTCGACCTGTTTCCTTCTGCGGATCATTGCCAGCGCGGAAATCAGGATAACAATCGAAAACAGCAGCATAATAACGTGATTTCTGGAGACCGTTATTTCCGCAAGATCAAATTGCGCTGGTATGGCAGCCAATAGGTGGCGCTTGGTCAAGTAGACCGAGAGTAAAGACGGAACCAAAAAGAATGCTGTGGTTTTTAGATCTATTTCGCCTCTGGTCAGGGGTTTAATTGAGCCGATTATGGCCAGTATTCCAATGGAAAACAGGGAATAATCAAGCGCATATTGGGGCTCAATATGAAATAGGTACACGAAGATCGGTAGTGTTAAAATACTGCCGCCACTCCCCATCAAACCCATTGATAGCCCAACCAATATCGCCAATAAAAAGCCAATTATAAATAGTAGTTCCATTTTTGCTAAATCAAATGCTATTGTTATACCCACAGACTCATGATCATCTATTCTCGGCTTAATGAGGTAGCTTGTGTCTAATTAAACCATAGATCCATGTCCCCAGGATGGCGAAGATCAGTACAATGCCTAATGTCCAATAGCCTGAGCCGATCAATGCAAACATAGGCCCCGGACAGGCTCCTGACAATGCCCAGCCCAGTCCGAAAATGGTACCACCGACCAGATAGCGTGTGATGCTTTTGTCTTTAGCCTGAAATGCAATCTGCATCCCATTGCTGTCTTTAATCTGTTTCCGTTTGATAATTTGTACAATGATAATCGCTGTTGCGAGCGCCGTACCGATCATGCCATACATATGGAAAGAGCGAAACTGAAACATCTCATAAATGCGATACCATGAAGCTGCTTCTGATTTGTATAAAATGATCCCAAATAAGATCCCGATCAATATAAATTTTACTGCTTTCATTTATGCGAAGATTAAAGGAAATAAGAAGTGAACCATGATAATTCCACCTATAAAAAAGCCAATGACAGCAATTAAAGAGGGAAGCTGGAAATTACTGAGTCCTGAGATGGCGTGTCCAGAGGAGCAGCCTCCGGCATATCTTGTCCCGAAGCCAATCAATAGTCCACCAATGCTTAGTATTAAAAACTGAAACCAAGAACCATTAAAAATAAAGATAGATTCGGGAAGATAGCCCTGTAGATGATCTATTATTCCCAGTTCTTTGAGGTCAGCTATGCTTTTTGCATTGATTTGCGCAGCGGAGCCGTCGCTTAAAAAGTAATGGGCAATGAATCCTCCAATGGCGGTCCCGAGTACCACAAGAAGGTTCCAGGATTGCGTCCTCCAGTCGAAGCGAAAAAAAGAGGATGATTTACCGGCACCTAATACCGTACACATCGTTCGCAGATTATTCGACATCCCGAAATCTTTTCCTTGTTTTAGCAATAAGTACATGACTAATGCAATTAAAGGCCCTGAAATATACCAAGGCCATGGTTGTTTGATGTATTCCAATAACATAGCTTGTTCTTAATTTATATGACAAAGGTACATACCGCTATTACAAAAAACGGTAACAAATGTTACCGTCGAATGTATGTTATTACATATCGTAATACTCAATATTAGCCTCTTTGATTGCTTGGGTCAATAGGGGCAGATCATCTTCTTTCTGAAATAATTTATTACGCCAGGTACGAAAAGCGGAGCCTTTGTTTTGGTTTATAATAATCAAATTGCCGCCGGAGCGCCTGAGATTTCGAATATGTGAAATGTTGCTCAATGGAAATTCAACTGTTTTTTTTGAATTGCTGACGGTGAGTGTATCTTCATCCAACCGCCATGTGGAGTCCAATGTAGAACACTTGATCGCAAAATACAGTGCAAGGGGAACCATCAAAAGAGCGATGATGATCTTATAAATTTCTTGAATCGGAACTTTCGACATCCCTATCCCTATCAATAGAATCGAGGTCAATAGAATAAACATGTATTTCCCGCGATGCAATGTTGAAAGATAGAATGTTTGTGGATTACTCTTCATACTTTTTTATAAACTTTCCTTTTGCATTAATATAGTAAAAATTCTCCAGGTCTTCGCTGACCAAGGCTAATCCATTTTCAAAGGGTTGTGCATTTTGGAATTTAAAAAGAATGACCACTTTGCCACTGTAGTCGAGATATCCATACTTGTTGTCTTTAAAAACCAATAATAATTTCTCGCCGGCAAAAGATAAATATTCCTGACCTGTAGGTAACAATTTTTTGCCGGATTTGTCAACTAACTGATAGGTTAGATTTTCGACAATCAGTGCTAGATTGTCGCGATACTCCGCAATAGTTTCGTATTTCGCAGGAATCAATACATTCCCTTTTAGATCGAGTACACCAGTAAAGTCTCCTTCGTTATATAAGGCATAGCTTAAACTTGGGACGGAGATGAAATCATATTTTGCAGCAAGTAATAGTTTGCCGCTGTTATCCAACAGACCATACTTCTGATCTTTCATAAATACTAATGGCGCACCTTCGGTATCTAAACTCAACGATTCGTATTGACAAGGAATAACTTCTTTTCCTTGTAAGTCGATCAGGCCGAACATTTGAGCTGCATCGGTGACGATTGCATAATCACCAACATACGCATAGATTGAAGCATATTTTGCTGGCGTGAGTTTATTGCCTAAGCTATCCTGTACGCCAAAAAATTCAGTATTGGGATCTTGATACCAAGATAAATGATCATTTAGAGCAGAGTCGGTCGCAGTTTCTTCTGCTTCTCCTTCTTCATAACCTTCTGGAATTTCGAATAATGCCGTATCGTAAGGGACTTCTTCAACTTTCGTCGCTTGGATTCCTAAACCTGCGGCACCGATAGATAGCGCTGCTCCGGGTACCTTTTCAAGGTAGTCATAGGTTCCCCAATATAATTTAGGCAATTGCTCTGCATACCAGACCGTGATTTCAGTCTGTTTATCCTTACTGCCAGCTAGATTAAATGTTGCTTTTTTGCAGGACAATCCTGCGATAACTTTCTTTTCATTCGGAATTAAGCTCATTTCAAAATCACTAGAGTAAACGTAATCTCCACCCGCTGATGTTTCAATAAGCTTACCGGAAGCAAGATCCGTTGAAGTATATGTTTTGCTATTTTCGTCTATCAGATAAGAAGTCTCGTCTTTGATGTTGCTGATCTGTATGGATTTTCCAAACAGCAAACTTTCTACACGCATTTGGTCCTTACAAATATAGGCGTGCATCAATGCCTCTCCGTTTCCGGCCAAAATTTTGATAAATTCAGAAGCTGATGTATCTGTACCTGTTTCGGGGTCGGCAAATTGATAAGTTATTTTAAAGACCTTTTGTTGAGCCGAACTTATTTTAACAAAAACTAATGTGAAAAAGGCTATGCAAAGGAAAAAATGTTTCATTGGAAATACAAATTAAGATACGAAAGTATTGAAATTTGGTTGGTTTGTAAAATAATCTTTTGCCGATTGAGAAAAATCATGCAGAAATTTTGATAATATTGTATCCAAATGCCATTTTGTAAAATAGGCGATGATAGTAGATTGGAAAATAATGTGCGCGTTTCTATCATCAAGAAAATATCATATAAAAGTCAAGAGTTTGTGATTTTCATGGTATTCAGTAGCTTAGGTAAGACGTGCAGCGATATTTTCGTATTTTACAAACCTTAAATTTACTTTTTAAAACAATATCTGTGGAACTACTGCTTATAGAAGACGAACCGTCGGTCATATCCTTGATAGAAAGAGGGCTAAAGGAAGAAGGCTATAACATTAGCATTGCAATGGATGGCTATACAGGTCTAAAAATGGCCGGATTAAATCATTATGACCTCATCTTGTTGGATGTTATGCTTCCCGGCATGAATGGTCTTGATGTGTGTAAAAACATCCGGATGTCCAATAATGAAGTTCCGATTATTATCCTCACTGCATTGAACCAAACCGAAGATATTGTGGAAGCTTTTGAACGTGATGCGGACGACTACCTGACCAAACCGTTTCGCTTGGAGGAACTAAAGGCTCGTATAAATCGCTATAGCCGTAAGTCCAAAACGGTGACCGAACAAAAGAATGTCTTGACATTTGATGATCTGCAATTGGATCGGGATAGTAAATCTGTTCAACGTGGAGAATCTCCAATCATACTTACAGCCACCGAATTCCGCTTACTGGAATTCTTGATGCTCAATCGGAATAAGGTATTGACACGAATAGACATCCTGGAGGAAGTATGGGGTATGGATGTCGATTTAAGTACCAATGTTGTGGATGTTTATGTCAATTATTTACGTAAAAAAATTGACAAACAATTTGCCCGTAAACTGATCCATACAGTTATTGGTATGGGCTATGTTATCCGTCATGAAAATTAGGACCAAGATTGTACTCTTATTTTCTATTATCAGCACGCTTCTGCTTGTTGTCTTTGCCTTGTATGTCTCTTATTTTACCTATGATAGTTTGCAGACCAAGTTTTTTCACCGGTTAGAAGAAAACGCGGTCATCGTAGGTGACCATATTGTCAACCAGAAGGAAGAAAACAAGGAACTCTATATTCAAGTAAAACGTAAATACCTCAAACAGCTATCTGAAGGAACAGATCATTTGCTCCGTGTGGTAAAAGGCAGTGACAGTATCCGTTTTAAACCCAATTTACCCATGCCCATGAGCTTCTATAAAGATGTGCTGCGGTACGGCAAAGGTAGGTACATGCATAATGAAACTGCGTTTGTAGCGGTGTTTTTTAAAGATCAACTCCATCACGATAATTTAATTGTTGTGTCGGAAGGAGTTGATGAATATGGCCATGATGAACAACGACAATTGGATCGTACCTTGATCACAGGTGGATTCTTAGCAATTCTATTGATTATCCTCATGTCATTTTATTTTGCAGATCGACTACTAAAGCCTATAAAAGATATCAACAGTGATTTGGGAAAAGTGGATATTGCTAATCTGGATTATAGACTGTCCAGTAAATTCAGCAATGCCAAAGATGAGCTAGGGGTATTAATTGCAAACCTCAACTCGATGCTCAGTCGTTTGGATATTTCTGTACAGTCCCAGCAGAGTTTTATCGGAAATGCATCCCATTCATTAAAGACTCCTTTAACAATTATTGGTGGTGAGGCCGAACTTGCACGAAATCTAATCCCCAAAGAACACGAAGCCTACTATTCATTGGAGACGATTTCCAAGTATGCGGATAAGATGGAACTCATTATTAATAATCTCCTTCAATTATCCCGTATGGGCTTTAAAGGAGAGGTAGATAATAAAGTGCTCATTCGCATTGACGAATTGCTCTATGAAATTTATAAGGCGGAACGAAGCATTCATAAAGATTTTAGGTTGTCATTTGATCTTACTCAAATCCCTGAGGATAGCGATGAGCTAACTGTATTTGCTAATCCCGATCTGTTCTATATTGCATTTAGCAATATTATCTCCAATGCGTATAAATATGGCAATGGTGAGCAGGTCCAGGTTGCTATTAGCTGTAATGACCGAAATATTACAATTAAAGTATTTGATAAAGGGATCGGAATTCCGCAGAAAGATCAGCCCCATATTTTTACTTCGTTTTATCGTGCTTCCAATGTCGGGGATATCTATGGAAATGGCCTGGGGCTTGTTTTAGCCAAGAATATCTTCGATCTTCATGGCGCTGAGCTCAACCTTTATTCTGCAGAAGGGCAAGGTACCCAGGTTGTTGTCACGCTGCCTAAAATTGCTTTCTAATCTCATTTTAATCTCATCCTTATTCCATTTTTAATTTGCCGTGATATACTTGTACCAGAGATAGGTATATCATATGAAACCATCACGATTTATTCAAACCTATAAAGGAATAAATCTGATAGCTTCATCACCAACAAAAAGCAAGTTATACGGATGAAAAAAACACTTTCACTTATTACAACGTTGGGTTTGGGCATTGCGGCATTACATGCGCAGGAACAGGCTCCAACAGATTCCATTCCAGCAGAAAGAAATAGCTTATTATCCAGAAGTAGTTTATTGTCAAAAGAACCAGCTAGGGCAAAATCATTTCAATTGGATGTTTTGCTGCGTGCAGGCCTGCAGGCTGATAACAGCGATGGCTCCGGTCAGGCAAAAGCAAATTTGGACGATGCCCGCATCTTGATGAGCGGTGATTACAATGATCAGCTTTCGTATAAAGTACGTTTTCGTCTGAATAGATCATTTGCACCAACCAGTCAGGACAATGGATCAAGGGCATTGGATATGGCCTATATCAAATACAAGTTTGGAAAGGATCTGAAATGGTCCGTCACAGCGGGTAAACAGAGTGCTATCGTAGGTAGCTACGAGTTTGAAAATAATCCTATTTACGAGTATAAATTCACGGATTATGTTGACCGTATCCTGAATTTATTTGTGGTCGGGGGAACATTGTCCTATGAAGTTAACCCTAATCATTCCTTACATGCACAAGTTTATAATACGACAAACGATAGTTTTATGGATGTGCATACCAAAAATGGTTTTGCAGTAGGTGATTTAGAGCGATCTGATGTGCCAATGGGTGCTTACTTTACTTGGGTAGGAGCCTTTATGGATAAAAAAATCAATACGAAATGGTCCTATAATATCTCTCAGTTTGCGAAGGGGCATACCAATCATTCCATCTCTTTGGCAAACAAGTTTAAAACGCCGAAGCAAATGGTCTATTTAGACCTGCAATATTCTTATCTAGGTGTTGACCATGCCTTGATTGCATCATCGACAATCAATGACTTTTATGGACGTACGGGGACAGGACGCGTTTTGGCAAAGGATGCCAATTACGCTTCGGCAATTGTACGATATGATCAATTTTTAAGTGAAAAATGGGAGGTCGCTCTGAAAGGTGGTTATGAGACTGCCGGATCGAGATATGACGATCAAGTTGGCAAAAATTTCCGTCAAAACTGGACCTACTTTGCTACCCTACAACATAAGCCTTTTCATAATCAGGATTTGCGATTCTACCTTGGTTATGTAGGTAATACAGTAAACTACAAGGGACATATGGATATGGGTAAAAGTCAATATAACCGTGTTGCCTTTGGAGCATATTTTACAATTCCGGTCTTGTAATAATTCCTTTAACAAAATAACAAATAATTATTTTTTATGCGTTTAACACCAAGAGAAACAGAAAAGCTGCTATTGCATTTAGCAGGAGAATTGGCAGCAAAGCGACTAAAGCGCGGGGTGAAACTAAATTACCCTGAATGTATTGCCTATATCAGTGCTCAGATTATGGAGGAAGCAAGAGATGGTCGGTCTGTTGCGGACTTAATGTCTTATGGTACGACCTTATTGAAAAGAAGCCAGGTGATGGAAGGTGTCCCTGAGATGATCCATGACGTGCAGATTGAGGTTACTTTTCCGGACGGTACCAAGTTGGTAACAGTTCATGATCCTATTCGTTAATAAATCTTAATCATATGATTCCAGGAGAATACATTTTAAAAAAAGAAGAAATCAAGGCTAACGTGGGGCGTAGAACCACTAGCGTTGTTGTAAAAAATGAAGGCGATAGACCGATTCAGGTGGGTTCGCACTATCATTTTTTTGAAGCGAACAAATTGCTTTCGTTTGACCGCGAAAAAGCATTTGGTATGCGCTTGAATATTCCTGCAAGTACGGCAGTACGGTTTGAACCAGGTGAACAGAAGTCTGTTGTACTGGTTGAATTTGGAGGAAGCAAAGAAATTCACGGTTTCAATGGATTGACAAATGGTAAGTATACGGACCAAAATGTCAAATCGAAAGCTGTTGAGAAAATGAAAAAATTAAAATTCAGACAATCTAAATAATATAGAATGGGAGGATGGAATAGACGCGAATGGATTAAGGTTGTAGGACTCACGACATTGGGATCTACCGTTGGTCTACATGCGCTTGGTTTAGATAAACTAGGTTTAGACAAATCATCTGTTAAATATATTGATGGGGAACTTTATATCCCTAGAGAAAAATATGCTGCTCTTTTTGGCCCGACCACGGGTGACAAGGTGCGTTTAGCTGATACGGAGCTGTTTATAGAAATTGAAAAAGATTTTAACGTATATGGCGAAGAAAATAAATTCGGTGGTGGTAAGACGATCCGGGATGGTATGGGGCAATCTGCCCGTGCCATGCGTGATGAGGGTGTTTTAGACTTCTGTATTACCAATGTAATCATTATTGACCACTGGGGTATTGTGAAAGCTGATATCGGAATCAAGGATGGTAAAATTGTTGGAATCGGAAAGGCAGGTAACCCTGACGTACAGGATGGTGTAACCGAAGGTATGATTATCGGAGCTTCTACCGAAGTGCATGGTGGTGCAGGTTATATCCTTACTGCTGGCGGTATTGATACACACATTCACTTTATATCACCACAACAGATCGAGACTGCGTTATACTCAGGTGTAACTACATTTATCGGCGGTGGTGCCGGTCCAGCAGATGGTACTCTGGCAACAACTGTTACTTCGGGTAAATGGTATATCGAGCGTATGTTTGAAGCGTTTGAAAACCTACCGATCAACGTTGGTTTCTTCGGTAAAGGTAACGTTTCGACAACTAAGCCGATCGAAGAGCAAATAGAAGCTGGTGCATTAGGGGTGAAAATCCATGAAGACTGGGGGGCTACGCCTGCGACTATCGATGCAGCGTTAAAAGTTGCTGATAAGTACGACGTACAGGTGGCTATACATACGGATACATTGAATGAAGCTGGTTTCTTAGAAGATACAGTTGCCGCAATCGATGGTCGTGTTATCCACACGTTCCATACAGAAGGAGCTGGTGGTGGACACGCACCTGATATCATCAAAATTGCGATGTATCCAAACATTCTCCCTGCATCTACCAACCCGACAAAACCGTTTACAGTGAATACCGCAGAAGAGCATCTTGATATGTTAATGGTCTGCCATCACTTGGATAAAAATGTGAAAGAAGATGTTGCCTTTGCAGATTCACGTATCCGTCCGCAAACGATCGCCGCTGAAGATATCCTTCAAGATATGGGGGTATTCTCTATTATGAGTTCGGATAGTCAGGCGATGGGACGTGTAGGTGAAGTTATCTCGCGTACATTCCAGACGGCACATAAAATGAAGATACAACGTGGTCCTCTGGCTGAAGATAAGGGTAAGGATAATGACAACTTCCGTGTAAAACGTTATGTGTCCAAATTTACAATCAATCCTGCAAAAGCGCATGGTATTGATAAATATATCGGATCTATTGAGACAGGTAAATATGCCGATTTGATCTTGTGGAAGCCAGAGTTGTTTGGTGTGAAGCCGGAGTTGATTATCAAAGGTGGTATGATCCTAGGTGCGAAAATGGGCGATGCGAATGCTTCTATCCCTACACCACAGCCTATTATCTACAGACCGATGTTTGGAAACTATGGTAAGGCAGTGTCAAAATTGTGTTTCAACTTCGTTTCAAAAATATCTTTAGAGAATGGAAATATCCAAAAATTGAATTTATCACGTAAATGTTTGCCAGTAGAAGGCTGTCGTACAGTGATGAAAAAGGATATGGTACATAATCATGCCACACCAAATATCGTGGTCAATCCAGAAACCTATGAAGTAACAGTGGACGGTGTTTTAGCTACTTGTGAGCCATTAAAAGAGCTTCCAATGGCACAACGTTACTTCCTGTTCTAATTCAGCATATATGATTTTAGCAAGAGACATTAAAGGCAATATTTGGGCAGAAGGTAAGGAGCAGGATGCTGCGGAACTTGATTTTTTAGAGCTTGAATGGTTTGATACCGAGCGACGTGTCATTCGGGGATTTACCGTTCAGGGCCGAGAGATCGGATTTAAAAATCTGGGTGAAGACTCTTTGTTCGATGGTGATATCCTGTTTGAAACCGAGGAACTCCGTATCGTTGTCCGAATATTGCCCTGTCCTTGTTTGGTTGTACGACCAAAAAATGTATTGGATATGGCAAGAATATGTTTAGAAATAGGCAATAAGCATATCCCTGTTTTTATCAACAAAGATCATGAAATCATAGCGGCTTACGAAAATCCGCTATGGGAACAATTACAGCGGGCAGGATTTACACCAACGAAAGAGTCACGGGTAATTGAACGCACGCATACATTGCGCATACATCAGTATGCCGTAGTGCAAAATAAAATCACACTAGCAAAGGAGATATAATATGAATCCATTGTTGACATTGATGCAGATCAATGATTCCGTTTTTCCGATTGGAGGATTCACACATTCCTATGGATTGGAAACCTATATAACCAAAGGTCTTGTACACGACTCCAAAACTGCCAAAGAGTACGCACAGACTTTATTGGAACATAGCTTCTATTACAACGATGCGGCCTTTTTTCATAAGACTTGGCAATTATGCGAAACAAAGGCAACAAAGAAGAAGGTAGCAGAATTAGATGCCTTGATCACGGCCTTTAAAGCGCCTTATGAAATTCGGGATGCAAGTAAAAAATTGGGAATACGCTTCTTGAAGCTGACTGAAAAATTGCAGCCGGTTAAACGTTGTTCAGCTTATTTAAAAGCAATAAATACACAAGAATTGCATGGGCATTACGCAATGGCATTTGCCATGTTTGCACATGCGCAAGGGATTAGTTATTCAGATGCATTGAGTGCTTTTTATTACAATTCACTCAATGGTATTATGACCAACTGCGCGAAACTGGTCCCTATTAGTCAAATGGATGCACAACAGATTCTGTTTAAGTTGCAGCCATTAATCAATAAGTTGGTTATCGCGCAACCAGCGTTGGAAGAGGATTTAATCGGTAATTGTTGTATCGCACAAGATATCCGTTGTATGCAACATGAAAAGTTATATACACGTATCTATATATCGTAAAAGCAAGATTACTGCTATACTTAAAACTTATTTTATCTGATTAAGCAAGGTAAATTTTAAGCATCATAAACTTCATCTAAGTGATGAAATAAATAGTTAAGGATGAAAAAGACGTCAAAAAGAAATTATGTAAAAATTGGTGTTGCCGGACCTGTTGGATCGGGCAAGACTGCTTTGATCGAACGATTGACACGTTCGATGTCCGCAGATTATAGCATCTGTGTTGTTACAAATGATATTTACACACGTGAAGATGCAATGTATCTACAGCAAAATTCGGCTCTACCAGCAGAACGTATCATTGGTGTAGAGACTGGCGGATGCCCACATACCGCGATCCGCGAGGATGCATCGATGAATATTGAAGCGGTGGAGGAATTGGCCAATCGTTTTGAGGACGTGGAGCTTATTTTCGTTGAAAGTGGGGGAGATAACCTGACAGCAACGTTCAGCCCCGATTTAGCGGATTTGACCATCTTTGTTCTTGATGTGGCCGAAGGAGAAAAAATGCCGCGCAAAGGTGGTCCCGGTATCACACGCTCAGATTTGTTGTTGATCAATAAAATTGATTTGGCGCCCTATGTACATGCAGATTTGGAGGTCATGCGCCGAGATACATTGCGCATGCGTGGAGAACGTCCTTTTATTTTTACGAATCTGATGACATTAGAAGGGTTGGAAGATGTAAAGAAATGGATCAAAGAATACGCTTTATTAGAACAAGTAGGCTAAAAACAATAGGATATGGATAGTAAGATAGTATTAAATGTAGCCAAAGAGGACGGTAGAAGCAGGCTGAAAGAAAGCTACCATAATGCACCTTATAAATTGACCCATTATGGAGCAGCGAATCTAACTGACCATCTGGAAATGATTATCATGAGTGCATCACCCGGTATTATGGATACAGATCATCTTCATATTGATGTCCATGTAAAGGAAGAGGCCCAATTAAAGCTGTTTACGCAGTCTTTCAATAAATTGCACCCGATGAAAACCGGTGCCAGTCAACATACAGATGTACAGGTGGCTTCGGGGGGAATATTGCATTACATTCCGCATCCGGTCACGCCTTTTAAAGACTCCATATTCAAGGCGACCAATCATATTCATTTGGCCGAAGATGCGGTTTTGATGTGGGGTGATATTATCAGTGTCGGGCGGATCTATATGAAAGAAGCATTTGAATTTGATCGTTTGCATACACAGACTAAGATTTTCAGATCAGGAAAACTGGCCTTTATAGATAATCAGCTGTTGCAACCCAAAAAACAGCCCATCCAGAAAATGCTCTTCTTTGAAGGTTATACACATCAAGCGACCTTTATATTCTCCGCTCTTTTCGCGCAGGAACTAAAGAACGAACTTGACGAAATATTGACTGTAGAATATAATGACATCTCTTATGGATTTACACAGGCATCATCAGATGTCGTTATTCTACGAGCGCTGGGTTCTGATGGTGAATTGCTCTATGATTTTCTGCAAATGTTAGGGCAATTGTGCTGGGACTTTACCATGCATAAACTGTCAGAGTCAAAAGAAGCTGAAATTATCGAAAATGAGGGCGCTGAGCCTGTGCCAGTTGTGTCAGAGTCGATTGTGGTAGAGGTGGCTGCGGCAGAGGCCGTTGTCGCTAAAAAGAAAAGTACAGCCAGCCCGCGGAAAAAGAGGGTAAGCAAGAGTAAAACGGAGGAAGGACTGAGATATGCGTAAATCGAAAGAGCCTACCGAAATCCTCATTGAGTCCATTCCCAATTTTGAGCATGTTAAATTCAATCGTGAATCGGATATCTTGGATCTTTCCTACTTTGAAGTGAATAAACGTGTTATCCACCGCAAAACGCGTAAGGGCAATACGGTAAAGATACAACGGGATGACAGCACGGCCTTACAGTCAGGACAATGTATCTATCATAGCGAAGATCTGTTTATACAGGTCAATATCTTGCCTTGTCTTTGTGTATTGCTTGACAGTCAGGATCTTTCTGTGGTCGGAGAATTCTGTTTTGATGTAGGCAATCGTCATTTGCCCGTGTATCTGAAAGCTGATGGGCGCTTTGCTGTCTCCTATGATGGACGCTTGTATCAGGCATTAAAAGAAAAATATAATGGTTCCATTTCCTTGGAAAATGCCATTTTGGAACCGGATGAACAGATTACGTCGCTTCGCAATGCGAAAAAATAAGAGGTGAGTATTTGAACGTTTGTTTTAGGTTTTGATTTGATAGCGGAAGCCGATCTTTCTTTGTTTGTGCGCTGCTTGAAAATGCTGAAAAATTGTGCATTTTTGTTGTTATGACATTTGGTGCGGAATTGCAGGGATGGTATCAACAGCATAAGCGTGATTTACCATGGCGGGAAACAAGAGACGCCTATAAAATTTGGCTCTCTGAGATTATCCTGCAACAGACTCGAGTAGAACAAGGCCTGCCTTACTATTTACGATTTGTGGAACGGTTTGAGACAGTCGTTGACTTTGCTAACGCAGAGGAAGATGATATTTTACACCTTTGGCAGGGACTAGGTTATTATTCAAGGGGACGAAATATGCATAAGGCTGCACGAATCGTCCGTGATGAATATAACGGCATTTTTCCCGTAGACTATAAGACCTTGCTAAAGCTTCCCGGTGTAGGTGAATATACTGCTGCCGCAATATCATCCTTTGCCAACAATGAGGCCCAGGCAGTATTGGATGGGAATGTGTTCCGTGTGCTGTCAAGATATTATGGCATAGACACAGCGATCAATTCTACTGAGGGAAAGAAAATTTTTACGGCTATCGCTCAGGAAAATTTGGATCAGGACCATCCGGCATTATACAATCAGGCTATCATGGATTTTGGTGCAATTCATTGTAAGCCGAAGCAACCTTTGTGTATTACTTGTATGTTTAATACATCTTGTTACGCCGTGCTAAAGGGAGAGGTTGATCGATTGCCGGTTAAACTTAAAGGCAAAGCAAGCAGAGAACGGTATTTTAATTATTTTATCCTTAAAGACGATGTGCAAATTTTGATGTCAAAACGCGGAGAAGGCGATGTCTGGCAGAATTTATACGAGTTTCCCCTGATAGAGTCTGATCAAACATTAACGATACCCGAGCTCCTTGGAGATGAGCAATTTGTCCAGTATTTCGGGGATAAGGCGGAGATCAAACTTCTGCAAAAGCAAACTAAACATATTCTGAGCCATCAGAATATTTATGCGACATTCTTTGAAGTGCGGTTAGAGGGCGGTCTAAATCAAAAAAAATCCAATTGGGATTATGTATTTTTAAAAGATTTAGATAAATTAGCTAAACACAAGTTGATCTTTACCTTTTTGGAAAGATCCAATTTTTAACCATTTATGCTTTTAAATTATGTCAGGAGTTAACAAAGTTATTTTAGTGGGACATCTTGGAAAAGATCCCGAAATTCGATATTTAGAAGGCAATGTCTCCGTTGCCAGTTTCCCATTGGCAACTTCAGAAACGTATAACAAGGACGGAAAACGAGTAGAACAAACCGAGTGGCACAATATTGTCATGTGGCGCGGTTTGGCAGATGTGGCGGTAAAATACCTTACTAAGGGCAAATTGGTCTATATCGAAGGTCGATTACGTACGCGTACCTACGAAGATAAAGAGGGGATCAGACGTTATGCTACTGAAGTAGTTGCTGAGACTTTTACCCTTTTGGGACGGAAATCAGATTTTGAACCTGCTGGAGCTGCTAACACGGGGAATGTTGCAAGTACCCCGGCGCAGAAAGCTGAGGATAAAGAAATCGAAGTTGATTTTACCGAAAACGATCAGGAGGATAATCCGCTTCCATTTTAATCGAACTTAAAGGTAGCTTTGAATATTAGAAGATTATCATTTTATATTAAATATAGTTATGGGCAAAAGAGCAGATGAAAAATCTGCTCTTTTTGATTTCTGGGATATTTCTAATTCCTTTTAACCACCATAAAAAAGAATCAAACCTGTTTGTTTGCTTTCAAAGTGTTGATTACAAAGACCTTTGTCCCATCGAGTCGTAAATGCTGATTTTCTATACAAGAGCGCTTTTGACACGAGTTGAGAGATCGCGAAAATTTCTTTTTGGCGGAAATTTTGGCTATGTTTGTCCTAATTATGTTGCAAGATAAAATTACGCAGTATACTGAAGAAATTAAGGCGTTTGTGCCATCTTCTTCAGCCGATGTAGAAAATTTCAGATTGAAGTTTTTGGTTTCCAAAGGGATCGTGAAAAATCTTTTTGATGAATTCAAAACAGTTACTCCTGAAGAAAAACGTACTTTGGGGAAAGTACTGAATGAATTTAAGCAGTTGGCAGAAAATACATTCAAGGAAGCACAAGAGAAATTTGGTTCCGGTGAGAAGCAGAAATCCCAACAAATGGAAGGTGATCTTACGTTGCCTGGTAATGGATTTCAATTGGGGTCTAGACATCCGATCTCATTGGTACGCAAGGAAATCGTTGAGATCTTTAAAAAGCTAGGCTTTATCGTTTCTGAGGGGCCCGAGATTGAAGATGATTGGCACAATTTCTCTGCGTTGAATTTTCCTCCTGAGCATCCGGCGCGTGATATGCAAGATACATTCTTTATCAAAAAGCAAGAAGGTAACGATATTACACTAAGAACGCATACATCTTCTGTTCAGGTTCGTCTGATGGAAGCTGGTAAGCCACCTTTCCGTGCGATTATGCCCGGACGTGTGTATCGGAACGAAGCCATTTCTGCCCGCGCGCATTGTTTCTTTCATCAGGTAGAAGGATTGTATGTGGATGAAAATGTTTCGTTTGCTGATTTGAAGCAGACTTTATATCATTTTGTTCAAGAGATGTATGGTGAGGGAACTAAAGTGCGTTTCCGTCCTTCTTATTTCCCTTTTACAGAACCTTCTGCGGAGATGGATATTTCTTGTACGATCTGTAAAGGTGCAGGATGTAATCTTTGTAAATATTCAGGTTGGGTAGAGATTTTAGGTTGTGGGATGGTAGACCCTAATGTACTTGAAAATTGTGGCATCGACAGTAAAAAGTATTCAGGTTTTGCCTTCGGTATGGGTATCGAGCGTATCACAAACCTTAAATATGTGATCAAAGATTTGCGACTGTTCTCCGAAAATGATACGCGTTTCTTAGCTCAGTTTGAGACTGAATTAATATAAATCAATGCTAATAAAGACTATTGAAACCATCACACTATTACCACCCTCCAAGCACATCTTGTTCTGTTCAGGAATTGGAAATAGTGTGATGTGTGGTAGTCTTATCTGAAGAATATGGAACCAGATCATATCATTGAATCCATAAAAAGAACCGCACGGGAACTCTTTCGTCAAAATGGTTATCATAAAACCAGTGTAAACACCTTAGCAAAAAAAGCTAAGATCGCTAAAGCGACTGTTTATAAATATTTTGATAGTAAGGAGATGATTTTACATGCTATCTTGATGGATTATCTGCGGGCGAGTTTGTTGGATATCTTAAAGACGACAAAATATGAGGATGATATGGCCTCTTTTTTGGCTTCTACCATTCTTCGTGTCAGCCGACTGACTTATACAGCATGTAATGAGTTGATTGGCTGGGAATTTATTCGTGAATCTGCCAATGCTCAGGAATATCTAAAAACACTGTCTGAGGATTTGGAATTTTTGCTTTTGAGCACATTTATTCAGAATGAAAAGATTAATGAAGCGATTAGCGAGGAAAAACTGACATTTCTGATCAAATCAAGTAAGAGCATTGTATTCTCCTTTGCTTTTACGGCCGTTTCGGATGCCGATGTGCGTAAAAATTTCATTTCTTTTCAAAAGGAGATTCTTCCTTATCTGGTGCAGGCAACTATACTCTAAACGACGCAGGTTTTATTTGTCTATTGCCTTTCGGTTATCCACTTTTGAATACTCTTCGATTTTTTTCTGAATTGCCTGTTTTTTATTGATTCGTATTTTTTCATTAAGGGATCAAGGAGCTTGCTAGGCTCAGTTAATTGGCCAGAAAGAACTTTTGGTCGATTTTCATTGCTGTTTGAGCTGAACTTATATCATCGTTGATCCTTGAATGATGGCCTTAGATATTGCTTGAATCATCTCGAATATTGGGGGAATCGGAGTGATGGAAATGGATTATTGTGCTATATGAAAGGTCTTTTTTTTAAGACCATGTAGGTCAGTGGAAAATCATTATAAAAAATTGTATTTTTGCAAACTATGAGTAGAAGAATTCCGCAAGAAAAAAAGTTCTTGAAAGATATTGCAATCATTGATATTGCCGAAGAAGGTAGAGGTGTAGGTAAAACTGATGATTTGGTTTTGTTTGTCGAAAAAGCTGTCCCCGGTGATGTTGTCGATGTGGAGTTAATGCGCAAGAAGAAGAATTTTGCTGAAGCTCGGGTGACGAGCTTAAAAGAAGCTTCTACTTATCGCGTTGATCCTTTTTGTGAGCATTTTGGTGTTTGTGGTGGTTGTAAATGGCAACACATGAGCTATGAAGCCCAATTAAAATTCAAGCAACAATCTGTTGATAATGCATTATCCCGTATTGGGAAAGTCGATACTTCTTCCATGGAAGATATTTTGGGATCGGCACAAACGGAGTATTATAGAAACAAATTAGAATATACATTTTCCAATAAGAAATGGTTGACCTCTGTTGATGAAGATTCATCACAATTGGAAATGAATGCTTTGGGCTTCCATGTGCCCGGACGTTTTGATAAAATCTTAGATATCGATCATTGTTTTCTTCAGGAAGATCCTTCCAATGAGGTGCGGAATACCATACGGGACTTTGCACTAAGCAAAGGGATGACCTTCTATGATCTTCGTGAACATACAGGGGTATTACGAAATCTGATTATCCGTATTTCTTCTACTGGGGAGATGATGGTCATTGTGGTTTTTGCCTACCCAGAAGAAGGACAAGTGGAATTGTTAATGGACTTCATCAATGAAAAATATCCACAGATCGCTTCACTCCTTTATATCGTGAATCAAAAGCGTAATGATACCATCTTTGATCAGGATATTCATGTGTATGCAGGTCGGGATTTTATTTATGAGGAGATGGAAGGTCTTCGCTATAAGGTCGGACCGAAATCATTTTATCAGACCAATTCTGCGCAAGCATACGAACTCTATAAGATCACACGTGATTTTGCGGATCTAAAAGGGGATGAGTTGGTTTATGACTTATATACAGGAGCTGGTACAATTGCTAATTTTGTTGCTAAGAAGGCAAAAGAAGTGATCGGAGTTGAGTACGTACCTACTGCAATTGAAGATGCAAAGGTCAATTCAGCCATCAATAATATCAACAATACGAAGTTTTACGCTGGGGATATGAAAGATGTGTTGATACCATCTTTTATTGCGGAGCATGGGAAACCGGATGTAGTGATTACGGATCCGCCAAGAGCAGGTATGCATGCGGATGTTGTGGCCCGGTTATTGGAAATGGAGTCTCCGAAAATTGTTTACGTGAGTTGTAATGCAGCAACACAGGCGAGAGATTTAGTACTATTGGCAGAAAAATACGATGTAAAACGTATCAAGCCAGTGGATATGTTCCCCCATACACAACATGTAGAAAATGTCGTTCTATTGGAACTAAAAAAATCATAATATTATGGAAGTAGAGGATTTATTTTCGGGCGGAGCCAGAAATGAGGAAGCGCAATCTACTGGACAGAGTCCGTTGAAAAGTTTGCAGGTAGATCTTGATTTTTATAGTGAGTCGATCCGTGAAGTTTCGATGGAGATCATAGAGGAAGGCTATTCTTCCTATCCGATTTTTGTAGCACATCAACATGAGGTTTCCGTGGGTGAAGTGATCTTAGATCGTGCGGATCTGGAAACTAATTGGACAATCAATGCTTCTACGTTGGAAGAGTTTGTCGAATTGGATATCATTCAAGAGGATCGTAAAGCTACTTTTATTCAGAATTATAAATCTGTGAAGGATTATATGTGTTTGTTTGTCGTTGTTGCTGAGGGAGCCAATTTTGTTTTCTATCCCTATAAATAGAGAAAGAATATTTAAACTTTTTTAACAATACAATTGTCAAACTATTACTATTTTTAGCGAAATAGGTTGAAAGTATGATGGATTCAAAAACTATAATGAGCAGAGCGCAGGATCAGTTCGTTTGGATTTAGCGTCGTTGATATTACATCATAGTTTTCAAAAAAGCGCTAGTGGCGAGATAAATGCCTGAGAAAACTGGCGTGATAAAACAATATATTCCAATGAGAAGAATACACATAGGAGGGCTATTAGGCATCTTGATATTGCTTTTGACGGCATTCGGTGCAAAGGCCCAACATATACAGAAAGTGTCAGGTATGGTGATGCAAAGGGGAACTGCCAATAGAATTGGCGATGTGGTGGTCCTGAATTTGCGCACGAGCAGATCAGCATTGACAAACTCTTTTGGGGTGTTCACGATAGATGCCTCTGTGGGAGATTCTCTTTCTTTCACTAAAGTTGGGTTTTCACCAGTAAAGACTGTTTTGACAAACTTGAATGAATTCTATATTGAGATGCAGGAAGGAATTAAGCTTGAAACAGTCATTGTAGAGCGGAAATCCAAGGAAGCCGAGCTGAATGATGCCATGGGGAATTATTCAAAGAAAGGGGTCTATAATGGCGGGAAGAATAAATTTGGAACCTATTTAGGTAGTCCTGCTACCGCACTTTATAATCTTTTTGGACGTGAGGCGAAAAATGCAAAACGCTTTGGACGATTTATGGATCGGGAAAAGGAGGAATTGCAGGTAGATCGTATCTTTTCAAGGGCAGCTGTCCAGAAATTAACGAAATTGGATAGCGTAGATTTAGATGCGTTCATGATACGTTATCGTCCCTCATTTGATCTAGCTGAACATTGGGGCCAATATGATTTGATGAATTATGTACAGCAATCTCTAGAGGATTTTGAAGCAAAAGGGCGTCCAAAAGGATCATTATTACCTGATATTGAAGTTAAGACCCAAGAGAAATAAAACATTTTTCGTTTTATGCTGTTAGTTCTAGTGAACATTGACCGTCGAGATTATTTGTAGCTTATCGTCTTCATTTATCAACGTTGTGATACTTTTTTTGGAGTATGGTAACAAAAAAGTTAAAAAAGGATGCTTTTGGCACTTTGTTTGATTTTAACATGAACAGTAATTTAATTTGAATATTAAAAGTCTTAGATAGATATGAAAATGAATAGAAAATTAGCTGTATTTGGTTTGACTGTTGCAACCTCGGCTATGTTATTTGGAAGTTGTTCTACAATCCAAAATACAAATAATACGACTAAAGGTGGTGTGATCGGTGGTGTTGCGGGTGGTGCTTTAGGTGCATTAATTGGCGGTAAGGCTGGTAATACGGCTATTGGTACGTTAGCAGGTGCGGCAATCGGTGGTGCAGCGGGTGTATTGATTGGTAAGAAAATGGATAAACAAGCTGCTGAGATTTCTAAAACCGTAGAAGGTGCTGAGGTGACTCAATCTGCAGAAGGTATTGTTGTAAAATTTGATTCAGGTATTTTGTTTGATTTCAATAAATCTGATTTGAAAACATCTGCAAAGGATAATATTGCAAATTTAGTGGCAACATTAAATAAAGAGCAAGGAACAGAAATTTTAGTTATTGGACACACCGATAATGTGGGAACTTTAGCTGCAAATGACAAAGTTTCTTTGGACCGTGCAAATTCGGTACGTGCCTTTGCGGTATCTAAAGGTTTATCTTCTTCACGTATTAAAACTGAAGGAAGAAACTTCTCTGAGCCAATCGCAAGTAATGACACAGAATCTGGACGTGCGCAAAACCGTCGTGTGGAGATCGTCATCGTTGCTGGTGACCAAATGAAGAAAGAAGCAAAACAACAAGCTAACCAATAACAAGCTAGACATATCGCTCCTCGAGGGATGAATATGTTTGACTCTTCTAAATGGCGAGTTTGTTGAATTTCGAAAATAACAGAAGGCGCGGATTCTATCCGTGCCTTTTTTGTGAAATATCCCGCCAGACCACTATGATATAAATTATTTACTTCAGAAATTTGACAAAGTATAAACCATATTTCTGGCTGACAAACTGTCATTATATGGATTTTAATTTCTAACTTTGTAGTCTTTGAAAATTGAGCTATGCTAGATTTAACACATACAACTAAGGAACACGACGAATCTCGTCAGGGTGAGGCATTGTTATTGGAACAAGATCCAAAGATCAGTAATGGACGTAAACTGTATATAGAGAGTTACGGTTGTCAAATGAACTTCTCGGATAGTGAGATTGTTGCTTCTATTTTGTTGGATAAGGGTTTTGAAACGACAAAGAATTATCAGGAAGCTGATGTTGTCTTTATTAATACCTGTTCAATCCGTGAGAATGCAGAGCAACGTGTTCGTAATCGACTGAAAGAATTTGAGGCGGCAAAGACCAGAAATCCTGGAATGATCGTCGGTGTACTTGGCTGTATGGCTGAGCGCTTAAAATCGAAGTTTCTGGAGGAAGAGAAATTAGTTGATGTTGTAGTAGGTCCTGATGCGTATCGTGATCTTCCTAACTTAATTGATAAGGTAGATGACGGAGCAAAAGCAGTGAATGTATTGTTGTCACGTGAGGAGACTTATGCTGATATTAATCCCGTTCGATTAAATTCAAATGGTGTAACCGCCTTTATTTCGATCATGCGTGGTTGTGATAATATGTGTTCGTTCTGTGTGGTTCCTTTTACTAGGGGACGTGAGCGTAGCCGCGATCCACATTCTATTGTGAAGGAAGCACAAGATTTATTCAACGCTGGATATAAAGAAGTGACCTTATTGGGGCAAAACGTGGATTCCTATAAACATACGGCGCCAGTTGCAGAAGGAGAAACTCCTGGTGAGACGGTGACGTTTGCTAAATTATTGGCGATGGTTGCAGAGGTGAGCCCACTTTTACGGGTTCGTTTTTCGACTTCCCATCCAAAAGATATCACGGATGAAGTTTTATATGCAATCGCATCACATGAAAATGTTTGTAACTATATCCATTTGCCCGTACAATCCGGGAATTCTAGGGTATTGGAACTTATGAATCGTACTTACGATCGTGAGTGGTATATGGAACGTGTAGATGCTATCCGTAAAATTATTCCAGATTGTGCGATTTCTACTGACGTTATTACCGGATTCTGTACAGAAACAGAAGCAGAACATCAGGAAACGTTATCGATGATGGATTATGTGAAATATGACTTTGCATACATGTTTGCTTATTCTGAAAGACCAGGTACATTAGCTGCGAAGCGTTATGAAGATGATATTCCAGAGGATGTCAAAAAACGTCGTTTGACTGAGGTAATCAACAAACAACGTGACCATAGCTTATATCGTTACCAACATTTTATTGGAAAAGTTTGTAAAGTTCTGATAGAAGGTTTTTCGAAAAGATCTGAGTTTGATTTCTGTGGTCGTAATGATCAGAATGCCTTGGTTGTGTTTCCTATAGACCCTCGTTACAAACAAGGGGATTATGTCAATGTGCTTGTGGAATCATGTACATCAGCAACCTTGCTTGGTAAAATTGTTGATTAAGAAAACTTAATATAAATTTATTTCCAATTGGAAATTTATGGATAATCAAGATATAAAAAATAGGTTTGGAATCATCGGTAATTCACCGTTGTTAAATCGGGCGATAGATATTGCCCGGCAGGTGGCTCCAACTGATATTTCTGTATTAATACAAGGTGAAAGCGGTAGTGGTAAAGAAGTTTTTTCGCATATTATCCATCAATTGAGTTCCCGTAAGCATGGCCCATTTATAGCGGTCAACTGTGGAGCAATACCGGAGGGAACAATAGACTCTGAATTATTCGGACATGAGAAAGGTTCCTTTACCGGAGCGCATGAAGCACGTAAGGGTTATTTTGAAGTGGTTGATGGTGGGACAATTTTCTTGGACGAGGTCGGGGAGTTACCTTTAGGTACACAAGCTCGATTACTGCGTGTTTTGGAATCTGGGGAGTATATTCGTGTGGGATCATCAAAGGTTCAAAAAACCAATGTGCGTGTAGTTGCTGCGACAAACGTCAATATGTTTGAAGCTGTTCAAAAAGGTAAATTTAGGGAGGATCTATATTACCGTCTAAATACTGTTCCTCTGCGTGTGCCTTCGCTCAGAGAACGTCCGGAAGATATCAATTTATTGTTTCGCAAGTTTATTGTCGATTTTTCGGAAAAGTATCGTTCCCCTGGCGTGCAGCTGACTGAAGATGCACAAAATATGCTGCGTAACTATAACTGGCCAGGGAATGTGCGTCAATTGAAAAATGTCGCCGAACAAATTGCCGTTTTAGAGAAAGAACGTATTGTTGACGCGCATACACTACAAAACTATTTGCCAAATGAGTCACGTACGAGTCTACCGGCTATAGTCACATCCAATAATAACGCAAAAGAAGATTTCTCTGAAAGAGACCTCCTGTATAAGGTTCTTTTCGATATGAAGAAAGATATGGTCGATCTGAAAAAGCTCGTTGTCGAATTGATCCAGAAAGGTGTGGATTCTTCTACATTCGATCAAAATTCTCCTTATATCAATCAGCTCTATCAGGAAATTGAACCACAGGTAAAATCCGATACCGAAGGATACGGTATCGCGCCAACCTTGACGATACATTCACCGAATAATAATACAGCAAACGTCTTGAAGAATCCTGTTGCACAGGACGATTATCTGCAAGATGCACAGGAGGTAGAAGAGTCTTTGTCTTTGGTAGACAAGGAATCGGATCTGATCAAAAAAGCCTTGAAAAAACATCGCGGTAAACGGAAAGCTGCAGCACAAGAATTGGGAATTTCTGAAAGAACTTTGTATCGGAAAATTAAAGACTTAAATTTAGACTAGGGTTTTGCACATGTTGTCAAGAAGAATTTTATATACCTTTCTCACGACCACTTTTCTATTCATCATGAATAGTTGTGGTGTGAAATATGGATTTACAGGAGGATCCATTCCAGAGGGGATGAAGACCGTCAATATTCAATATTTCGAAAATATCGCACCTTTGGTTTACCCGACTTTAAGCCAGAATTTTACAGAGGCATTAAAGGAACGTATCCGAAATCAATCCCGATTAAGCCAGGTCAATCAAGATGGTGATGCTACTTTTGAAGGATTCATTACAGACTATACGATCAGCCCAGCTGCTGTTGAAGCAGGCACGGACCGCGCTGCGATGAATAGAATGACGATTACAATTAAAGTTTCCTATCATAATAAGATAAACCCTAAAGACGACTTTGAGCAACCTTTTACACGTTTCAAAGAGTTTGCAGGAAATCTTCAGAGTGCACAGGAGGAGACCTTGGGTAAGGAAATTATCCAAATGTTGACAGAGGATATTTATAATAAGGCATTTGCTAACTGGTAATCCTGCTCTAAGATGAATATTACTATGCCACTATCGAATAACGAGCTTTTCTTTCGAGCAATCAATCATCCGGAGTCTATTGATGAAGATGTAATTTTGGCTTTGATTGAAAAATATCCTTATGCGCAAAGTTTGCGATTTATACATGAACGTAAGGTTTTTGGTGAAAGCAAACCTGTTAAGAATCTATCGTCTGCATTGTTGTATGCTTCGTCTCCAAATTGGTTATACGAATTTATGCATAGCAGGCCAGGGGTGGCAGTGAAAGAAATCCAATTGGAAGATATCATTCTTGATGAGGAAATTGAGGATGGCTTGTCGGAAGGTATTGTCGTTGAGGAAGCGGTAGCGGTAGATACTGAAGTTGAGCAGGAGGAAACTGATGTTGAAGAGGTGGAGAAGGCAGATGAATTGGACCGTTTGATTCAAGCAGGTGTAGCGCAGGATTATTTTCGTTCGCGTGAAGCAAAACAACAGGCCACCATTATTGAGTCAACTGAAACTGTTGAGCCAGCTCATTCCGAAATTGCTGTTCAGCCATTGGAGGATACGCAGGAGCGTGTCACAGTCTATGATGATGATACGATGCCTTATAGCTTTTTATGGTGGTTGCATAAAACGCGGCTTGAGTATGCTGAAACATACCAACCTTATGTAAATTCACCGTTGGGCCCAATGACACCATCAAATGATGATATTGCAAAGATCCATGAAAAATTGGATAGCCAGCTATTGGATCAACAGATTCGGGAAAATATTTTCCATCTGCAATCGCCGGAGGCAAAACTCAGCGATGAGGTGAAAACAACAATCTCTTTCCAGATTCCGCGCAAAACGGATGAGGTGATTGAGAAATTTATCCGCGAAGAGCCTATAATCCAACCATTGCAGGCTGAAAAGTTAGATTTAGAGAATAAAGCGAGAAAAAGCTCAGAAGATCAGCATTCACTAGTGACAGAGACCCTTGCAAAAATATATACCGAACAGGGTTTATATCCTAAAGCAATAGAGGTTTACGAAAAATTAGTTTTGAAATATCCAGAAAAAAATGCTTACTTTGCGGCACGCATAACAGAATTAGAAAAGAAATTAAATTAATTATATAAAGAGATGCAAGGATTATTAATTGGTCTTATCATATTAGCTAGTATTATTTTAGCATTTTTGGTTTTAATCCAAAATCCAAAAGGTGGTGGTTTATCATCTGGTTTTTCTGGAGGAACAAACCTAATGGGTGTAAAGCGTACAGGAGACTTTTTGGAAAAAGGTACATGGATCATGGTTATTGCTATTATGATTTTTAGTTTGGGTGTTAACATTATGGGATCATCACCAAGTACATCTAAAGGTGGTTTGGGTGGTCAAATTGAAGCCCCGGCACAACAACAAGGACCTTTGAACTTGGGTACGCCAGCACAGAAACCTGTAGGTGCTCCAGCAGGACAAGAGCAAGCTGCTCCAGCGCAATCAGAACAAAAAACTCCGGCTACAACGCCAGCAGCTAAGCCAACTGAAGAAGCTAAGAAATAGTTGCGAACAAAGAAATTCAAAAGGCCTTGTCTACAATTTAGACGAGGCCTTTTTTTGTTATACGCGGTTTGTCAGTCTGCCTATTGAAGTATGATAGGAATGGCAAACAGGGTTTTGTAAGGATGTCAGACAAACAGTGACAGTGTGACAGCAAAATGTGCTTTTATTTGTGAACATGTTAAGTTTTCGGTGAAAAATTGTCTTATACATCATCTTATTTACAATTGGCATAAAAGATGATGTGTCTATAACGATTATAACATAAAAATAAATTCAATAACAGATAAAAAGTAAATTAATTATGGCATTAAGTATCCAACCTATCGGAGATAGAGTAGTAGTAGAAGCTGCTCCAGCAGAAGAAAAAACAGCTTCAGGGTTATACATTCCCGATACAGCAAAAGAAAAACCATCTCAAGGTACAGTAGTTGCTGTAGGTACTGGTAAAGTTGACGAGCCGTTAACTGTAAAAGTAGGTGACAAAGTATTATATGGTAAATATGCAGGTACTGAAATTACTTACGAAGGAAAAGAGTACTTAATTATGCGTGAGTCTGATATTTACGCTGTTATCTAAGGGATTAAAAGTCTAAATTACAAAGTTAAAATTTAAAAAATTGAGGCAGTTCGTAGCTGCAGACTTGTAACATTAGAGTCTCACTACCAATATCTCAATACTCAATACTAAAAAAATGGCAAAACAAGTAAAATATAACGTTGAGGCTCGTGAGGCCCTTAAAAAAGGTGTAGACACTTTAGCTAATGCTGTTAAAGTAACATTGGGTCCTAAAGGACGTAACGTAATTATTGAGAAGAAATTCGGTGCACCAGTAATTACTAAAGATGGTGTTTCAGTTGCGAAAGAAATCGAATTGAAAGATGCTTTGGAAAATATGGGTGCTCAAATGGTAAAAGAAGTTGCTTCTAAAACTGCTGATCAAGCGGGTGATGGTACAACTACGGCTACTGTATTGGCACAAGCAATCGTTGCTCCAGGTATCAAATCTGTAGCTGCAGGTGCTAATCCAATGGATTTGAAACGTGGTATTGACAAAGCTGTGGCAGCTGTTGTTGCTAACTTGAAATCTCAATCTCAAGTAGTTGGTCAAGACAACAACAAAATTAAACAAGTAGCAGCGATCTCTGCGAATAACGACGAGATCATCGGGTCTTTGATTGCGCAGGCAATGGAAAAAGTTGGTAACGATGGTGTTATCACTGTTGAAGAAGCAAAAGGTACTGAAACAGAAGTAAAAACTGTAGAAGGTATGCAATTTGACCGTGGATATTTATCTCCATACTTTGTTACGAACTCTGACAAAATGGAAGCGGAATTAGATAACCCTTACATTTTGATCTACGACAAGAAAATTAGCAACATGAAAGAGTTGTTGCCTATTTTGGAAAAACAAGTTCAAACTGGTAAACCATTGTTGATTATTGCTGAAGATTTAGATGGTGAAGCTCTTGCAACATTAGTTGTCAATAAAATCCGTGGTTCACTGAAAGTGGCAGCTGTAAAAGCTCCAGGTTTTGGTGACCGTCGTAAAGCGATGTTGGAAGATATCGCTATCTTAACCGGTGGTACTGTAATCTCTGAAGAAAGAGGTTTCAAATTGGAGAATGCTGAGTTATCTTATTTAGGTCAAGCTGAAAAAGTTCAAGTTGACAAAGATAATACAACAATTATCAATGGTGGCGGTAACGTAGATGACATCAAAGCTCGTGTTGCTCAAATCCGTTCACAAATCGAAACAACTACTTCTGACTACGATCGCGAGAAATTACAAGAGCGTTTGGCAAAATTGTCAGGTGGTGTTGCTGTATTGTACGTAGGTGCTACTACTGAGGTAGAAATGAAAGAGAAAAAAGACCGTGTTGATGATGCTTTACATGCAACTCGTGCTGCAGTTGAAGAAGGTATCGTTGCTGGTGGTGGTGTTGCATTTATCCGTGCTACTGAAGCTTTGGTAAGCCTTAAAGGTGAAAACGAGGATGAGCAAATTGGTATTGATATTATCAAACGTGCTATCGAAGAGCCTTTGCGTCAAATCTGTAATAACGCAGGTATTGAAGGTGCAGTGATCGTTCAAAAAGTAAAAGAAGGTACTGCTGACTTTGGTTATAACGCACGTACTGACCGTTACGAGAATTTAATCGCGGCAGGTGTAATCGACCCTACTAAAGTATCTCGTATTGCTTTGGAAAATGCTGCTTCAGTTGCTTCAATGTTGTTGACAACAGAGTGTGTATTGGCTGACGAGGCTGAAGAAAACCCTGTAGGTGCTGGTGCTCCTCCAATGGGTGGTGGTATGGGTGGAATGATGTAAGATCATCCAAACTATCTAATATAAAAAAGGCTCATCTGGTATTCCAGATGAGCCTTTTTATGTGATGTTTAATATCCTTTTGCTGTATCGTCTCCACGAGGATCGGCACCGGTCTGCAATTTACCATTTGGAAGGATAAGAATATTTTCTACACGTCCTATTGTTCCTCTGGGATTTATTACATAGCCATCCTTTGTCAATTTGTCTCGTAGTGTTGTGTCAATCGCACCTTGCTCGACATCAATGCGATCAGGTAACCACTGGTGATGGAATCGAGGTGAACTGACAGCGGATTGTGCATTTTGTCCAAAGTCAATCACATTCAATATGGTCTGGAAAACGGAGGTAATAATAGTTGATCCGCCGGGTGTCCCCACCACCATAAATAGTTTACCATCCTTTTCTAGAATAGTAGGTGTCATCGAACTCAACATTCTCTTCCCAGGCTGAATTTCATTTGCCTTTTCTCCTGTCAGGCCATACATATTAGGTACACCAGTCTTTATTGAGAAATCGTCCATTTCATTGTTCAATAAAAATCCTGCGCCATCTACGATAACACCAGATCCATAGGAATCATTGAGTGTGGTGGTGATAGAAACTGCATTTCCCTGCTCGTCAACAATATTGAAATGAGTTGTTTGCTCACTTTCGTAACCCGGAATGACATCTGCATTGACGTTTTTACTCAATGTCGCCTGATGAAAATTAAACGGATTCAGTTTAGCGGCATTTGTCGTGGAATCTATCAGTTGTTGTACAGGGACATTGATAAAATCAGGATCTCCTAAATACTTTGCTCTATTTGCATACACATAGCGTTCTGCTTCAACGATGACACGTATTGTGGAGTCCCTCTGGAATCCCCAGCGCTGAAGGGGGAATTGTTCAACCGACTTTAATAAAGCCAGTAGGGAGGTCCCGCCGCTCGATGGTGGAGGCATAGAAACAACCTTGTGTCCCCTATAGCTTGATGCAATCGGGGTACGCCAGAGTGCTTTGTAGCTCGTTAGATCCTCGTGGGTAATGATTCCTTTGCCTTTATTCATTTCAGCAATGAGCAGATCGGCCGTTTTTCCTTTATAGAAGCCGTCACGTCCTTCATTGGCGATTCTTTCGATGGTATTGGCAAGATCTTCTTGTACAAAAAGGTCACCGGTTTTCCAGGCTGTATTTTTGATAATTGCGGCACCAGTAGAATTCAGCTTGACAAACCGCTCTTTATGACCTTCAAACTCGCGGGCTTGCCTTTCACTGATCTTGAAACCTTTCCGCGCAAGTTCGATTGCGGGCAAGAGTAATTGTTTCCAGGCCAGCTTCCCATATTTCTGATGGGCGTCCCACATGCCGGCGACAGAACCGGGAACACCCGATGCGAGCGCACTGTATAGGCTCAAATCAGCGATAACATTCTTTTGTGCATCCAGATACATATCCCGGTGGGCCTGTTTAGGAGCGGTTTCCCGAAAGTCCAGTGCATCGTACTGGCCCTTATTGTTGCGATATAGCATAAAACCACCGCCACCAATATTTCCTGCATTTGGATATACTACAGCGAGGGCGAACTGCACCGCGACGGCAGCATCAATGGCATTTCCTCCTTTTTTCAACACCATGACACCAACCTCCGAAGCTATGGGATGTGCCGTTACTACAGCTGCTTTGTTGAATGTCTCGGGGCTAGTTTTATGGGCATCAAGCTGCTTGCGGGTGTTGGAACATGAAGCGAATAGCAAACTTCCTATTAGCGAATAAATAAATAGTTTATTCATAATATCTGCTCTAAAATTGTGTGTAAGTTTAATAATTAAACCTTGTACACCTCTGAAACAAAAAGGTGTTATTTTAATTTTTCATTATTTTTATGGCGGTCTGCATCCCGAATAGATTTCTTTTGAAGGTTCTTTTCCAATGCTTCGGTCAGGTCTATGCCTGTTTGATTTGCAAGACACATTAAAACAAACAATACATCGGCCATTTCATCAGCCAGATTAACCTCTTTATCTGATTTTTTGAAAGACTGTTCACCGTATTGTCTCGCCATGATCCGGGCGACTTCGCCAACTTCTTCCATAAGCATGGCTGTATTTGTCAGCTCATTGAAATAGCGTATCCCCGTTGTATTGATCCATTTATCAATTACTTCCTGTGCTTCTTTAATTGTCATTTTTTCGGATTAATTAGTTTAAAAATTGTCCTTATCTTTTGTATCCATTATTATGGTAACAGGACCATCATTCAATAAATTGATTTTCATGTCAGCTCCAAATATACCAAGCTGAACAGGCTGATCGATCAGTTGGGAAAGCAGTTTGGCCATTTCTTCGTAAAGCGGTTTGGCAGTATCAGGCTTGGCTGCCCGAATAAATGAGGGCCTATTTCCCTTTTTTGTCTGAGCGAATAGGGTGAACTGTGAAATCAGTAAAATATTACCACCGATATCCAGTATGGATTTATTCATTAGTCCCTGCTCATCTTCAAAAATTCGTAGGTTAACGAATTTTTGTCCCAACCACTTTAAGTCTTCAATTGTATCGGCTTCTTCTATTCCCAATAGGATAACTAAACCTTTTTGAATCTGTCCGGTGATCTGTTCGTCTACTGCACAGGAAGCATGTTTTACCCGTTGTATTACTGCACGCATAATGAAAAGTATAAAACCAAAGTTAAAAATTCCGATCGTCAAACACGATCCAATCTAATATTTATTGGCGCCAAAATAAAAAGCCTCCTTTTCTATTGAAGAGAAGGAGGTTTTCTATATATGCGGGATTCTAATTGTTAAAATTTGATATTTAAGCCTAACATAAAATTTGTAGGTGCCTGTGGAAAGTAAAAATTGTAATATTTTCTGGTATCGCCTTCCATCCAACCAAAAGTATAACCGTTTGTTTCATACTTTTCATTCAGGATGTTGTTTATCTGTAAACTTAGATTAATGTCTTTTATGCCTAAAGCTGTAAAATTATAATTCGCTAGCAGATTATTAACAAAGTATGAAGAGATGCTTCTTTCTTTCGCTGAAGAGTTATCGAGATATTGTCGTCCTACATACTTTGATAGTAATGAAAATGTGAGTGGTTCAATAGGGCTATAGGAGAAGTTACTGGATAAGATCGTATTTGGCGATAGGGCAATATCAGTCTTTGGATAGGAGATTCTGAGGTCGCCAATGACTTCTTCAAAATTCTTGATCTTATTCTGGCTGAAGGTAGCTGTAGCCTTCCAGTTCAATTGCTTATTGATGTTCCAGGCTCCGTCAAATTCCAGTCCAATTCGATAACTGTCTTTCACATTTTGTCGGATTGGGGAACCTGTATCACTGATCTCACCTGTTGGAATCAATTGGTCCTTATAAAACATACCATATCCATTCAATCCAATATTGAATTTGGTGTTAGTGAATCTATATCCAATTTCGATGTCCTGCATTTTTTCTGGCGTTGGATCTGGAAGTTTGCTGTTTTTCTCTATGAAATCTTTCCGGACAGGTTCCTTTTGTGCGAAAGCATAGGAAGCATAGATATTTGCATGATCATTTAATAGATAGGTTGCTCCCGCCTTGGGATTTAGGAAATTGAATTTTGGGTGGTAATTGTAGTTTTTGACCTTATCATCATCGCCATACATGTGGTAGTCTACATTTCTGTACTGCACGTCGGCCATTAAAATCCATTTATCCAATTTGTAATCGACCTTTAGAAAATTGCTGAAGTCATTTTTTTGCGATTTTCCAAAGTAATATTTGTCATCTATAAATCCCGTTGAGGCATACTGTGCCCAGATTACTTCACCATAATGTTTTCCTCGATATTGATTGTATGCACCACCCCAAATAATTTCAAGTTGCTCATTGGGTTTGTAATTAAGAGCGTAGGTCATACCATAAAAGTAATTGTCAAGCCATCTTCTGCGGACTAGATCTGTTTTTTTTATGGTGTCCTGGCCAATGATGACATCTGGTAAACCATATTTACTTAACTTATCGGCTGGTCTCATCTCCTCATAGTAACCATAGCCTCTTGTATAATGTAGTGCGGTATTTAGCGTAAGCTTGTCGCTGAGGATATTGGTGTAATGAAGTTGGTGATGCTTCTGTGTATAATTGTCCGTTTGATTTTTGTAGGTATATAGGTTATAGTTCCTTCCTGCATTCATAAAACGGTCCTTTTCTTTTCCAGCTATTTCTAACCCATAATCTGCATAATCGTCCATACGGGATCTGTCCCCTGTGATCAAGGGTTCTGGTACCCCGTTCCAAGCCTGATATGTCTTTTCTTTCCCCCAGAATACGATTCCTTTTAAAATGTGTTTCTTACCGTAGTAGCCCCCGTCGATATAAAAAGATTGTAGGTCTGAGGCGCCTCTTTCGATATAGCCATTGCTGCTAATCCTTGATAACCGGGCATTGAAAGCAAACTTGTCGTTGATCAATCCTGTACCTAGCTTCACTGTATTTTTCCAAGTGTTGTAAGATCCAAATGAATTGTTAAGTTCGGTATAGGGTTTTTCGGCTAGAGTATTTGATTGAATATTTAACGAGGCGCCGAAAGAACCAGCGCCATTTGTTGAGGTTCCAATCCCCCGTTGTACTTGAATGCTTTCAGTAGATGATGCGAAATCAGGAAGATTGACAAAGAATGAGCCCATGCTTTCAGCATCATTTAGTGGAATTCCATTAAGAGTTACATTGATGCGCTGGTTGTCAGATCCCCGAATGGTCATGTTTGTATATCCTATGCCGGCTCCTGCATCGGAGTTGACCTGGACAGAAGGTGTTTGATTCAATAGATAGGGGATATCCTGCCCCAGATTATTTCGGGAAATCTCTTCTTTTGAGATATTCTTGAATGTTGTTGGGGCATTCTTTTTAGCTCTGGTAGATACAACGAGTACCTCTTCTGTTCGAATTGTTTTAGGATCAAGTTGGACAGTCAATTCCATATCATGCTCAATATTTAGGTTTTGGGTCCAGGTTTGATATCCTATAAAAGAAACTTGAACAGAATGCTTCCCTTTCTGGATATTATACAATTTGATCAGACCGTCTTTGTCCGATTTGGTTGTAAAAGAAGCCTGTCCATCCAGGGATACAGATGCATTTTGTAGCGGCCTTTGTGTGTTCCTGTCTACGGTCTTAATCGTCAAATTGTGCTGAGCAACAGCAATTTGGATAGAAACAGTAGCTAAAGCGCTACAAATCAAAAATTTGATCATGTTGATGTATTTTGTTTAAGTTAAACAAATCATAGAAAGGGGTCACTATGATCGTTCTATTTAACTAACCTCTCCCTCCGCCAGCATTACCTGGATCAGGTGCACAGAACTTAATCTGTTGGGTATAATCTCAGCCCTTATTTGTGTTTCTGACAAAACAAGGCACCCCTATTCGATGATGCGAATATATACATTAAAATCGAAATGGTATAACATGATGTGTTTTTTGACAAAAGAACAGTCTAGTTAAAAATTTGTTAAAATTTCCTTATGGTTTAAAGTTTTACGTTTAGGCTTGTTTTTGGTATTTATTGTTCTTTTTAGGTACCTTGGCATAGAGTTTTCTACTGTTAGTATGTATTCATATCGGTCAAAAATTTTTAATTACTAATTTGAGAGTGAGGAGATAAAATGTTAAAATATTTAAGCGCAAATTATATTCTACCGATCACTTCAATGCCAATAAAAGATGGTATTGTGGCGGTAGATGAAGAGGGGGTAATTCAGGGTATTTACGACCCCGCATCGTTTACTTTGAATGATAAAGTCAAGATCGAAAGGTATGATGGCGTTATTATTCCAGGTTTTATCAACGCCCATTGCCATCTTGAATTGTCACATATGAAAGGTGTAGTACCCAAAGGTACCGGTCTGCCGAATTTCTTGAGTCAGGTGATGACTTCACGCAGTGCTTCAATGAAGAAAATGGATGATGCAATGGCAAAGGCGGATAAAGAGATGTATGAAAATGGTATTGTAGCTGTCGGCGATCATGTGAATACAGATAACTCTTCTACACTGAAGGAGGAATCGCAAATACTTTATCATACGTTTGTAGAAGTTATTGGTGTTGAGCCTGAGGAAGCTGATTTTAAATTAAAAGAAGCGAAATCGTTGACGCAAGAATTCAGAAATGGCCATGTGTCGATTACGCCACATGCACCTTATTCCTGTTCAAAAGCTCTTTTCAAAAAATTCAAAAAAGCTGTCCCTGAGACGAACATCATTAGTATTCATAATCAGGAGAGTGACGAAGAGAATAAATTGTTTAGATACAAGACAGGTGAGTTCCTGGACTTCTATAAGAGTATCGGAAAAAATGCAGATTCTATTAAAGCGCAAGCCCGGAATTCGATCCAGTCTTATTTACCTTATTTGCCTTATCCGAATAAGTTGTTGTTAGTTCATAACACGTATACTTCATTAAAAGATTTGGATTTTGTGGAGCGTATGGATCGGGACGTTGTGTGGTGTTTGTGTCCAAAAGCAAATTTATATATCGAAGGTGCTTTACCTAAAATTCATAATTTTATAAATGCTGGACAACCATTAGTTATCGGAACGGATAGTTTGGCATCGAACGATACACTTTCAGTATTGGAAGAGTTGAAGGCATTGCATGAACATTTCGAAGATTTGGATTTCTTGCAAACCATTCAATGGGCTACAATCAACGGGGCTGTTGCGTTGAATATCCAAGATAAATATGGATCTCTGGAAGTAGGTAAAAAGCCGGGAATTGTTTTGCTCCAAGGTATGGAACACATGCGTTTGACAGATAAAGTTAAAATCAAACGTTTAGCATAGTATTTAATTCCACAAAAACTTCTGTACTTTTGCTCTTATGAAACATTTGAATATTTCAATAAGGGGTAAAGTACAGGGAGTCTTTTTTCGATTGACGGCCAAAGCTGTTGCAGATCAGGTTGGTGTAAAAGGCTTTGTTGTCAATCAAAAAGATGGATCTGTCTATATTGAAGCTGAAGGTGACGATTTTGCACTCGATTCAATGATGGACTTCTGCCAGGAAGGTCCAGAGGATGCAAATGTTGAAGCTGTTGAAGTTAAGGAAGGTGAGCTGAAGGGCTTTTCTAATTTTGAAGTGATTAAAAGAGTCCAATCCTAAGCCTAGTGTCAACAATAAAGAAATTTCTCAGCGATACCGTTATCTATGGTGTGACTACTATCGTTTCAAGAATGATAGGATTCCTGATGACACCACTCTATCTCCGTAAATTCAAGGATGCGGCGATCTATGGAATTTATTCTAATTTTTATGCGTGGATGTCCATGCTGAATGCTATTCTAGCATTTGGAATGGAGACAACTTATTTCCGGTATTTACAGAAAGTTGAACCACAGGATAAGAATAAAGTTTACAATAATAGCTTCTTTATTACTTTAATTACCTCCGCTTTATTACTGTTGTCTGTATTTGTTTTCACAAGACCTATTGCTTCATGGTTTGCGGATGGTGGAGATGTGTCTCTTTATGAGAAATATATCAAATACTTCGCATTTATTCTCGTTGCAGATGCGCTTGCTGTCATACCATTTACAAAATTACGTGCGGAAGGGAGACCTTATAAGTATAGTGCACTGAAATTTGTCAATATTGGTATTACCGTGATTTCAAATTTGTTCTTTATTTTATTCTTACCGGATTGGGTACATAAATATACTTTTTGGGCCGATTTTGCTGGAACATGGTTTAAAGAAGGTTGGATTGGTTATGTCTTTATTTCCAATCTTTTCGCAAGTATTGTTACATTAATTCTATTACTGCCTGAATTGTTAACTTTCCGATTCAGCCTAGATAAAAGATTAATGAATGAAATGTTAAAGTATAGCTTCCCAATTTTAGTCGCTAATATTTCATTTATTATTAATGAGAATCTAGACAAAATGTTCTTTCTGAAATTGGTGCCAGGGGAGGCGGGGAAAGATGATTTAGGTATATATGGTGCAGTTGCTAAATTGGCCGTATTTTTAAGCTTATTTGTTACAGCTTTTAGACTAGGGGCAGAACCTTTCTTCTTTTCATATTCAAAAAACCAGAACGCATCGAAAACCTATGCACTAATCATGGAGTATTTTGTTATCCTTATGGTTATCGCAATGGTCGGATTGACAGTCAATCTGGATTGGCTGAAATATTTTATCAAGGGTAATGAAAAAGAAGTCGCAACATATTGGACTGGGCTTAAAATTGTCCCAATTCTTTTATTCAATTATGTGCTACTAGGAATATATATGAATTTATCGATTTGGTATAAGTTGACGGATCATACACGTTACGCTATTTATATTTCGGGCATAGGAGCACTAATTACAATTCTGCTCAATGTGTGGCTTATCCCAACTTATTCCTATGTTGGTGCTGTTTTATCAACAACAGTAGTATATCTAGTCATGATAGCTTTTTCACTTTACTGGGGCCAGAAGTATTATCCCATACCTTATAAGATGATCAAGATCTCTGTCTATCTCAGCGTAGGGCTATTGATTTCCTGGTTGAGTTTTCAGGTTTTTCATAGTAATATTTGGATCGGAAACGCGATGTTATTGCTACTGCTTGGTATTACTTTTTTCTTGGAAAAGAATGGGCTAATGAAATTAATTCGAAGAAAATAGCCGGTTTGTTCAGGACATAAAAAAGGCGACAACTTAATTTGATTGTCGCCTTTTTCAATTATTGGAAAATCTTAAAATACTTCAGTTTCGAAGGTATGTTCAATATCATGGAGTACATCCAAAATTTCGTCTTGCGTTTGTAAGCTGACAAGTTTCATTCTGGATTCTTTAAAATTCGGAATTCCTTTGAAATAATTTGCGTAATGTCTCCGCATTTCAAAGATCCCTAATTTATCACCTTTCCATTCAATGGATTTGTTTAAGTGTGTTTTACATACCTCGACACGTTCGGCAATTGTAGGTCCTTCCAGGCGCTCACCTGTATGGAAGAAATGTTTGATTTCTCTAAAGATCCATGGGTAACCAATTGCAGCACGACCGATCATAATGCCATCAACCTCATATTCTTGTCTCCAGGCAGCGGCTTTCTCCACCGAATCCACATCACCGTTCCCAAAAATTGGAATCTGAATGCGTGGATTGCGTTTGATATCACGGATCATAGACCAGTCAGCCTGACCTTTGTACAATTGTGCACGGGTACGGCCATGTATTGCTAATGCTTTGATGCCGACATCTTGCAATCGCTCTGCTACTTCGTATACATTTTTGGTATTGTCATCCCAGCCAAGACGGGTTTTTACTGTCACCGGTAAATGAGTTGCTTCAACAACAGCTTTGGTCATCGCAACCATTTTATCAATGTCTTGCAATAAAGAAGAACCAGCTCCCTTACAGACCACTTTCTTAACAGGGCAACCGTAATTGATGTCGATTAGATTTGGATTTGCTTTTGTGCAGATTTCAGCTGATTGCCGCATACTTTCAATATCTCCACCGAATATCTGGATACCGATAGGCCGTTCATATTCAAAAATATCTAGTTTTTGAACAGATTTAGCCGCATCACGAATCAATCCTTCTGAGGAAATGAATTCAGTATACATTAAATCAACACCATTTTGTTTGCAAACATACCGAAATGGGGGATCGCTGACATCCTCCATCGGAGCAAGTAACAAAGGGAATTCTCCCAATTCAATATTTTCACCAATCTTGACCGACATCTTCAATTTTTTTTTACAAAGGTACAAAATTTGGTATTAGTATAAAGTTAGCTAACTGTCATGAGTTTAGAGTCGACTTTTTATGTCTTCAGAACCCGTAGCGCGTTGTGCTGTTGCGTTTTGAGAACCACCGAAACGGTAGCTGAAAGATAAGATGGCAGTTCTACTGTCGGGGTTAGATCTACCGATGAGCCTGACGGTCGGCGAGATCGTTTCATATCGTCGATTGTTGGTTCTAAAAATGTCGTTTACGACTAATTTCAGTGTGGCTTTTTTATTGAGGAAGTTTTTTTGGATGCCGGAATATACCTGTCCGTAGCTCCTGATATGACTGATCCCTACCGTCAAGCCAGATACATAATTGCCCCCCAATTCGATAGACCAATCCTTAGGCAATTTGAATGAATTTTGACTGTTTAGACTTAATGTATTGCCCTTGCGGACAATTAGCCTATCTTGTTGTGGCAATTCATATTCATTCCGATAATAGTTTGCAAAATGGGTTGCCGACCACCAGCTGGTAAATTGGGTCGGGGCAATAAAGGAGATCCCATAATTTTTAAAAGAACCTATGTTTTCGGGTCTTTCAAAAGTAATATAGGGATTAAGTGGATCTCTTCCCAATATCTCGTTGACAACATTTGACCGCTGTGCATAATTCAGCGTTAAGACGTATTTGCTTGCGTAAGTATAGCCTAGTTCAAAGGAGTGTTCGTATGCTGGGTTTAAGTTCGAATTTCCCTCAGCATAGGAAAAAGGATCGGTATATACCCTGAATGGATTTAAATCCCAAAACGAAGGTCGTTGTACGCGATAGCTGTAGCTGGTCTGTACTTTATGATTGTCATTGGCTGTATAAGTGAAAAACGCTGCTGGGAATAGTTTGAAATAGGATCTTTCAAATTGTTCGTTCAATGTAATTTGATGACTACGTGTACGGGTATGTTCACCACGAACGCCTATTTGCGTTGAAAACTTATGCCAGCTTTTTGATAGATTTAGATAACCCGCATGAATAGTCTCTTTGTAGATAAAGTGATTACTTGTACCCAGATCCGGAACATATTGATCATTTTGTAATGTATCATAATGTAGATCGTTTTCAGTGCGTACGTAACTGCTCTTCCAGCCGGCTTCCAGTTTATATTCCTTTGGAAGTGGAAGTGTATAATCTAGCTTGGCGACATATACCTTATTGTCTGAAGGGATATCACCTATTCTTGAGGATTTTGCAGGCGGTGTTGAAGCTCCGACATTGTTGTATGTCGTATTCAGCTGCTGATCCATTTTTGAATAGTGGTCAACAAGGTCAAGATCTATTTTTAATTCATGACCTTTATCATTGAGCTTTAAATTATAATTGACATTGTACAGCATATCTCGCCAACGCTCTTTGCCCTCCGTGATGGTCGTGGATGACCATACTAGATTATCGGTATTAAAGTTTCGGAAATTATTCGTGGTGGGCTCGTACTTTGGATATTTTCCGAATCCTCCATTAATTAAGAAACCTATCGTCTGTTTGGGATTTATGCTGTAATCCATGCCAACTCTAAAATTATTAGATCGGAGTTTGGGCTGAATGGTGTTCTCCTGCTGTGAATACGATTCAGGGACTGATCCCTGATCAGTGTAAAAATAGCGTGTAAGTGAGTTATAATATTTCAGATTTTGGAAATACTGATTATAAATCCCAAATACATTGATTTTTTCTGTACGATAATTAAGGTTTAGACTCCCGCCAAGATGTGCTCCTCTACCGGCACCGGCATTAGCCGATACGGAACCATTAAACCCTTGTTTGAGTCCTTTCTTTAATACAATGTTAATGATACCTGCGGATCCGGCCGCATCCTGTTTTGCATTTGGATTGGACATGACCTCGATTTTATTGATGTCCATTGAGGAGGTGCTCCGTAGGAGATTGGCCAATTGATCGGCGGACAGGTATGTAATTTTTCCATTGATCATTACCGTCGCTCCAGATTTACCTTTAATACTTAGCGAACCACTTTCGTCGACAGCGACACCTGGAATTTTGCTGAGTAATTCCAGTCCGTTGTTGCCGTCTGCGAGCATTGAGTTTTCAATATTGAAGACCAGTTTGTCCTGTTGCTGTTCGATAAATTGTTTTTTTCTTTCGACGACGACCTCAGCGAGATATGCATTGTTTTGCAATAATAGAATCTTGCCAAGATCATACTCACCAAAATGTTCGTCCAACCTGAAATGGGGACTGAAAGTATCCTGATGGGTAAGGCTTTTGACTTTAATAAAATAGCTACCCGGCTTTGTATTGGTAAACCTGAAATTTCCGGTACTATCTGAGTGTGCCGTATTAACCAGTGTTCCATCATTGACGTGATAAAGCGAAATACTTACATAAGGAATGGCCTGTTTATCTTCGCCCACAGTCTGTCCCTTGATATGATTTGCTTTTTGAGCTTGGCTTGTAAATAGGGTACAGATCCAAAGGAGACTTAAGAGATAACGGAGGATATAAGGCATGATTATATAATTAAGTTGTTGCTAATTGTGGACGTCTTGTTTTTTTGGTTGACTTTTTTTTCTTTCCCCACCAGATGTAGAATCCTGTTATCGGCAAAGTCGCGCAGATAAGCGATGCGATGAAGTAGATTATTTTGGTAGTCATTCCACCGATAAAGCCGGTATGCAGAGCGTAATTGGAACGCATGAGCCATTCCGTGGTATTGGCTTCATCAATTGGTCCCTGTTTGCGCCCGGTTAGTTCCAGTGTATTGCGGTCAAAATTAAGGTCTCTCCAGCTTCCGTTGGCCATGTCCGTGCAGGCATAGACCGCTTTATCTTCCTTTTCGGGATAGTGGACAATAACAGCTTCTTTGTTAAATTTTGCGTATTCATGACGCACTTTATACCAGATTTGATCAGCGACCACCAAGGCATCATTTAGCGGCTGATCTGGAGGCTCAGGTTTGTTATTCTTTTCCGTTTTTGGTTTGTTGGGATAGCCTCCTGTCATCCAAACAACAGAACTTCGTATCCAAGGAAAACTCATGATGAGCCCTGTAAAACACATGACGAATGCGATTGTTAGCGCATAGAAACCCAATACGTTGTGGAGGTCATAATTGACACGTTTAAATTTAGCTTTCCATTTGATGGTAAAACTCTGTTCTCTCGATCTACGGTTCCATTTCTTTGGCCACCATAATACCATACCTGTGATCAGTAGTATGAAAAAGATAAAGGTGCTCCAGCCAACGACCTGCCTGCCTATTTTTGCGGGCATCCAAAGATGACGATGCCCCTCATCCATGAAATGGAAAAAATCCTCATGGTTGACAACCGCCAGCACTTCGGCTGTATAAGGGTTTACATAGACAAGACTGTCAGAGTGATCTAGACTTACTTTAACTGATTTGTCCAGACCATAATACCAGGAACTCGCAATTTCATAATCAGGAAGCGTCGCTTTAACAGATTTATAGATCGCTGATGGGGGAAGCTGTTCTTCTGATTTTTGAGCTGTGACCTGAATATAATTTGTGGTTAATTCTTTGATATCATGTTCAAAGACAAGTACGCAGCCTGTAATTCCTAAGATGATAACAGGAATACCCGCAGCGATTCCTAACCAAAGGTGTAGCCAGGCATTAATTTTACTGAGCATAATGGGAAACGGTTTTTTATAATCCGATCTGCACATGTTGGTCGGCAGATCGGATCATTGCGGATGATTAATAACTGATTTTGCTCATTGATGATACTTGGGATATCCCAGTAAATTTCAACCCTCTTTTTGCTGTAGCGTTGTTGATATCAATGATGTAGGTGTAATATTGTTTGTCGTCTTTATCCTGACAGGTATAGTAAGCCTTAGCGCCACCTTTGTCAACATATACGACATCTTTATAACCTTGTTGTTCATGTGAAGGAATCTCTATGATTTCTGTCATTTTTTTGGTCTGTATATCTACGATATATAATTTGACAAGACCACCGCCTACACCTTCGGACTGTTCACCCTTGTTGTAGATCGTCATTAAAAATTTATTGTCTTTGAGATAACTACCTCTTGCTATTTTACCCTTTCCAAGAGATTCGATATCGAAATAGTAATCTTTATCAAATTCATCCGTTCCTTTTTTGATTCTCAGGAATCCAGATTTGTTTTTTGTAGCCAATGATGCTTCATTTGCCGAGAACCATACATATGCATCGCCCTTATCGTCTACTGCTAAACCTTGTTGAGCAAACCAGTTTCCGATATGGGAACCTCTTCCATCACGGATTGTTTTTTCAAATTTAAGTTCAGGATAAGAGAAGATACCGATATAGGTAGTATCTGTCGTCGTAAAATCTCCGCCCCAGTTATTTGAACCATCTCCAGATTGAAACGGAATATAGACTTTATTACCTACTTGAAATACACCTGTCCAGATCGCCATGCGTTTCCCGCCCAATACTTTGGAAAGATCGACCGTGTTTTTGTTGGCGATGGAGAAATTTTGAGCATCATAGTTTCTTAGCGTCGCAACAGGGTTTACCATGCTTCTGTTGGTTGTCCCTAAAATCACATTTTTATCACCGAAATTACCATAGATACCTGCGGTTTCAGCGTTTACCTGATCATCTTTAAGTCTTTGCAGATCGCCTTTGGCATCAATAGCATAAGGAGTGATAGGCCCTTGTCCACCGTATGTCAGACCAAAAACATGGTTGTTTTGATTGATAAAAGAGAATTCTGTTGCTGGCATGCCGTTACCTACAATACTTAAATTACCTTGGCTAACATCATCCGTAGTAACAATATAAGTACCTGATGAACCTGACTCCGAGCTCCCTTGACCAGTTACGATAAAGACAAATTTTTCCTTCTTTTTCGAGTTTCCTGAATCTTCTCCTCCTTCAACAGGCTTGTCCTTTGAACAAGCGGTAATTGTTAATACGCCACAGGCTACTGTAAGCAATCTTAAGTAATTTGACTTTTTCATTTTGAGTTATTTAATAAATTGTGTGTTATTTTTTGCGTATAAAGTATCTGAATTTGACATTGAAAGACCGACTAGGTTTCTGCATTTCAAAATTGTCGTATCGTATTGCGTCGGTTAGGTTATTACATTCCAGCGCAACATTGTATTTTCCCGATGCCATCGCATAGACAATGTTGACATCATGGGATAGTTGTTTGGGAATAATGAAACGCTGTGCTGGTGTGCCCAAACTTGGAAAATCCAAAAAGAAGGCATGGATATATTGGAGGTTGTAACCGATCGTCAATGTATTATGTTTACCTCCGAAGTGGTGCAAATAATAGGCAGCATCTGCATTACCATATAAATATGGGATATTAGGCATGCGATCCCTGTAAACGCTGCTTTCTACGAGTTGACCGGGCTCATATTTCGTATTATTAATTATATTTTGGTAGGTTAGATTACCGCCGATTGAAAACTGATTTTTATAGAAATATTTTAGATTAAGATCTACTCCATTATTGAGTACACTCCTTAAATTGAGGTATTTACTCTCTCTTTTGTTGTTTGAGCTTAATGGGCTGATGTAGAGTCTTATAAAATCAGTTGCATTTCTATAGGTATAGTTAGCATCGATGATGATATGATTATTTACATTCCATTTTTTTGTGTAGGAAAGGCCGACATTGATGTTATGGCTATTTTCTGGTTTAAGTGTTGGATTTGCGCTCAGGTCTTGTGCGTCGCCAAATAATTCGTTGTTTTCAGGTAATCTGGAAGCTTTCTCATAGGAAGCTTTCAATTGTAAATTGGCATTGACAAAGTAGGAAGCCGCAAAACCATAGCCTAATTTATTGACTGTCGTTTCTACATTTTTGTAGATTTCATTTTTCTTGACTTCTTCAAAGTACTTACCTTTTTGGTTGTAATTTTTTACAAATACATTTAAATCCCATTGATTGGCTATGTTGGTACGATAACCTAGTGCGGTAATATTTTTTGTTGTTTTTCGTGGCAACTTGTTGATTTCGAGATCTGGGTAATATTTGTCTTTTCCTTTGCGGTCAAACGTTGTCAATAGGTGATTGACCATAAAATGGTGTTTTTCATTGATCGCATAGGAGAGGTTTGCAATGAAGTTGCCATTGTTATTGTTGAAACGATAGTCGCGTAGTTCGTTTTCGCCTCCGGGAGCATTAGGATTATTTTTGTCTTTGGGTTCACTTTCTCCGGACCAGGTAAATCTTCTATTCACTGTATCCAGGCTGCGTTCTTTACCGAGGTTGTATCGACCAAATATATTGACATCTAATCCCTTTACAAATAGATCTTTTTTGATGTATTTTACACTGGGTTGGATGATATTTCCCAAGGCTTCTCTGCCTCCATAAACATCGTCCATGTGGTTTCCGGTCTGGATTTCTTTTTTGTTTTCACCCAGTGTTATTCCAAAAAGTAGCTGATCTGCATATTTCTTGTTGGAGACTCCGATATTATAAACCATAGTTTCATTTCGGTAGGTATCGTGGAAACGTCTTCTTCTTCCATTGGTATATTTTCCGGTGTCAAAATCAGCCGTCCGGACATTCACCCAGTAATTGTTGTCCGAATAGTTTTGGAAGGCCGATAAGGTCATCGTTAATCCGTTATTCGAGATGTATCCTGCATTTACCGCAGTCTTATGTGTGTTGAAGGAACCATAAGAATAAGAAGCATCAAGGTACTTACCGGGTTCATTTTTGGTGACAATATTCACGGCACCACCTAAAGCATCGCCACCCAGCCATACCGGAACAACGCCTTTGTACACTTCCACACGCTCGGCAAAATTGATCGGGATATTATTCAATTGAAAGGATGAACCAAAATTGTCCATCGGAATACCATCCAGAAATAATTTCACCTGATTGCCGGAAAATCCGTTAATACTAAAAGACATATTTGATCCGACACCGCCAGACTCTCTCAAACGTACACCCGAGACTCTATTAAGTGCCTGGCCGATATCTAAAGTTGTATTATACAGTTTTTTTGCATCTATTGCAGAGACGTTGTAGGGTTGTCGTGTTACTTCACTTGTCGTGGATCTACCTATAACTTCAACTTCCGCCATGATTTTTTGATCTGGGGTCATTTGTATTCCGGATAGATCAATAACATTTTTACTACAGGTTACTGACCGATTTATAGTCTGATATCCGACCGCGGAAATTGTAACCTGATGATTACCGAAAGAGATTCCGCTTATTTTGAAAAAGCCATTTTTGTCTGCTTTGGCTCCTTTATTTGTACCTGATAGGACAATTGTTGCCCCATGAATAGGCTCGTTTGATGCATTGGTAACATTACCTTTGACTTCGGCTAGTTGTTGGGATTGTGAAGGAAATGATATGATTAGGAAAAAGAATAACCATACTACTTTAAATTTTGACATTACTTTATTTAGATTAATTACACATAGAGAAGTTGCGTAACTCTAAATCTACCGAAGGTCAAATAAGTAAATAAAAATTATTATTTTTTAATGTACTGAATATCAATTAGAAATTTAATGTAGTCGATCTATTCTGACAATAAAATCGGTCGCTTGATCTAGGGTAAGACCAACCTTAATATTTTTTGATTTGATATCATAGACCCAAACTTGATGCTGATCCTTTGCATCGTCTATTGTGATATAGGCTTTCCCATTTTCGACGAGAACGGATTCTTTGCGTGTCCCTTTGTCGAAAGGGAGGTTTAATTTTGTCGTAGTTTGGCTGATAAGATCGACCACATAGTACTCAAATTGATAGGTGGAATGATGATCGCTAAAGTCTGTATAGCGGTCTCTACGTTCACTACGGACGATAGCCTGATTGTTGCCCAAATACCACAAGCCATAAGCATGATTGTGCGTTTTGGCTGTTAGATTGAGAAAATAAGTAGGGTTGATGTGGGTGGAATTGCTGTCAATTCTGAAAATTGCAGTAGGTTTTGATGGGCTGTTGCCTAGTGCGATACCAGGGCAGGACATAAAATAGAAATTGCCATTTTCGTCATGAAAGCTATAAGATTGAATCGTATTGACTCCTCCGGGGTAAGAGGAACGTGTATCTTTTTGTATATTTTCTAATTGTAAAGTCGTCTTATCCAGTGTCGCAATATACATTGTATCTATTGTGGTAAAGTCAGTCTCGTTAATCACTTTATTAAAGGTATAACCGATCAATAACCGTTGTTGATGTATGGTACCAAACCCGACGGAAAGAATCTTAAAATCTGCTGAGGCTGAAGGTAGTTTTACTTCTTGCTGTTGGTTGATTTTGAAATCGTTGACAGTAATTTTATAGACCCATAGCCGACGGTTTGTTTTGTTGTCCGAAGTAAATAGGAACAATGTGTCTCGATCAAGCCAGTTTATATTCTCAATATGCTGATCTTGCATAGCCAACTGTGCAATTTCCTTTAATCCATTTGATTCAAGTGTATATTTTCTGAATTTTCCCGCTCTTAAAAAATAAAAATGCTTGTCCTTAACGATGATGCTTCGATCGAATTGTTGTGTCGGAATGTCGATGCCATTTTTTGAGATGGTTAGATTTCCACTATCAACGGTATTTGAGGTGATGATCGTGTTTCCGAGATCTTTATTCATCGTATAGAGACTGTACTTCCCGTCGATATTTCTCCCCCCATCTTCCGTTCTGCAGCTTATTACTAAATGAAGTAATAACAAGGATAAGAATAGCGTGAAGCGGTTGGATAGCATGAGTGTATGGACTAATTGAGGTTTTTCTTATTTAGATGATATTAAATTGTATTTTCAGTTCGTGTTGGATTGTGGGGGCTAAAAAAGTAAGTTCCGATTTGGATATTATTACCTGCTTGCCATTTTTTTGTGGTTTTAATACAAAATATGTTTCCCCATGTTTGAGTTCCTTCTTTTTATCTGTTCCAGAAAAGCTAAATGCAAAGTTTTTTTTGGGAATGAACATCATATTGCCCGAGGTTTTGAATTCTCCAGTATCCGTATTGATCTCAGCCCTTGCATTTTTACCCAAGATGATATTGTAACTATTCTGGTTAATATACTTCAGTCCAGCACTTGCTCTGTTATCAAAGATGGCGGCAGCTTTTTCGGCATCCTTACTGAATTGATAAAAGCCAAAACCGAGTAAAAATACAATACTGGCTGCTATTCCAATATATTTAAAGTTATATTTTTTGGGAGGAACTATTGTTGGGACTTCGGACTGATCAATATGGCTGCTCAGCTCGGCCCAGATATCCGTTTCTAATTTTGTTTTTTTAGTGATGGAAATAGGCAAGGGCTCCGACTCGAGTGTATCATCCAATAACCATTCCTCCACAAGAAGTTGTTCTGCGGGGGAGCATTGGCCTAAATGATATTTCTCTATGAGTTTATGGTCTATTTTCATATGATATACTTCCTGACAAAAGTACAGGATTTCTTTTGTATAGCTAAATTTAGGATATATATTCCGTTAGTTCTGTTTTTAATGTTTTTAATGCCCGTGAAATATGATATTCTACCGCTCGTTCAGAAATATAGAGCTTATGCGCAATTTCCTTGTTGGTGAGCCCCTGTTCTCTGCTCATGCGGAAGACATTTTTGCATTGTTTGGGCAAACTATCGATCAGATTTGATATCTTCTTGGCTAGTTCATCAGCAATCAGCGAATTATCTACGTAATGTTCTTCTCTTGTATTTGAAATATTGTCCAGGTGTTGTTGTCGTGATACTTTATTGCGGATGTATTCAAATGTTTTGAGCTTTACTGATCTGATCAGATACCGTTCCACCTCTATGAGACGAAGCTCTTCACGTCGTTCCCAGAGTGATTTGAAAACATCCTGTACAATTTCCTTGGAATGCTCCTCATCTTTGATACTGCTCAGGCAAAAGGCAAACATACCTTCCCAATGTTGAAGATATATTTGCTCAAAACCTGCTTTATCTATAATAAAAAACTCTTTTTCCAAAATAACCAGTCCCTTGCTTATACTGGGCAAAGATAATCTTATTTAGATTTGTTTTAAATAAAATCTAAATTTCTTTTACAAAATCCTTGATCGCTTTACCCGGATCTTCAGTTTTCATGAAATTTTCACCGATTAGAAAGCTTTGGAAACCAGCCTTTTTCAGTGCTTTAATAGTCGTGGGATCAGAGATTCCACTTTCAGAAACTTTAATATATTCTGATGGAATTTTATCCAAAAGCTCATACGAATGGTTTAGATCTACGGAAAAATCTTTTAAGTTTCTATTGTTGACACCAATGGCATCAATATCCTCGAAAAGATTATCCAAAAGTTCCTGTTCATTGTGTACTTCAAGCAATACATTGAGTCCGATCTGATGTGCATAGGCGGCAAACTCCTGAACTTCTTCTTTTTTGAGGCAGGCTGCTATTAAAAGGATGACATCGGCACCATAAGCCTTGGCCTCAGTAATCTGATATTTGTCAACAATGAATTCTTTACGCAAAATAGGGATGTTAATTGCTTCCCTTGCTTTGGAAAGATCTTCAAGATTGCCCTTGAAAAATTCCCCATCGGTCAGCACAGATACTGCCGAGGCGCCAGCTTCTTCATAAGCCTTTACGACATCTTCGACTTTTGCCGTACTGTTGATATCTCCTTTTGAAGGTGATGCTCGTTTATATTCAGCTATAATCCCTGTTTTTTCAGGATCTAATATAGATTCCCGTAAAGAAAGACAGGCTACATTGAAATAGGGATAGTTCAACAGCTCTTCGAATGGAACTAAGGCCTTCACCTTTTCTACTTCTATTCTTTTTCGTTCAATGATTTTATCGAGTATAGTCATTTTTTGTGTTGAGTATTAAGATAACCAGTTTTCAATTAATTTTTTCCCATTTGTTGTCAGTACTGATTCCGGATGGAACTGCATGCCTCGCACGTCATACTCCGTATGTGTCAGTGCCATGATGATGCCATTCTCGTCTACGGCTGTCACTTTCAGCGTGCTTGGCAATGTCTCTTTGTTCACAGCCCATGAATGGTAGCGTCCTATTTTGGAATCTTTCGGGAAGTCCTGGAATAACTTTTCGGATTCATCAGTGACAATAATGTTGGTAGCAACCCCATGCAGCGGTTTTTCCATATTAAATAGTGTGCCACCAAATACTTCGGCGATTGCCTGCTGACCTAGGCAGATGCCCAATATACTTTTGTGCGGAGCATAGGTGCGGATCACCTCAAGCAATAGACCTGCCTCTTCCGGAATCCCGGGACCTGGGGAAAGAAGTATTTTATCGAATGCTTCCAGATCTTCCAGTTTGAATTTATCATTTCTCAACACTACATAGTCCTGTCCCAACTCCTGTAGCAAATGAACCAAATTATAGGTGAATGAATCGTAATTGTCAATGACGACGATTTTATTGTTGCTCATAGCCTCTTGTTGTATAGTCCTGATTAAAGTAATTATCTATTTCCTGAAATATCGCTTGAACAAATTCCACTGGCAGGTCGAATTTCTTTGCCAGTGTCGCCTGATTGCTGCTGATATTTTTAATAATATGCTGCCCGGTATCGGTATGATCATCCAATACTTTTGCCTTATTGAGATAGGTCTTCCGCAAAGCCAGCAATTCAACGATGCGGTTGTCGATGGTGTCTATCGAAACATTGATATGTTGTGTATTGACACAGTATTCTAATGGTCTGATCATAACGTTTCTGCTAATTGTAATGCTTTTCGCAAAGCAGCTATTTTATTGTTGACTTCCTGAAGTTCCATTTCAGGGTCAGAGTCCAGTACAATTCCACCACCAGCTTGATAGTGCAAGGTGTTTTGTTTACTGAGGAATGAACGAATCATGATGGCATGATTGAAATCGCCATTGAAACCCATAAAGCCAATAGCTCCGGAGTAGAACGAACGTTGCAATCCCTCGTAGCGGTCGATGAGTGTCAATGCCATGTGTTTTGGAGCTCCAGAGAGCGTCCCGGCAGGGTAGGTGTCGCCTACAATGTCGAATGGATTGATATTGTCTTTTAATACCCCTGTTACTTTTGATACCAAGTGGATGATATGCGAGTAATACTGTGGTTCCATATAGGATTCTACTTTAACCTGTGTACAGTGTCTGCTCAGATCATTACGGGCAAGGTCTACCAACATCACATGCTCGGAGGTTTCTTTCGGATCCTGTTTTAGCCTAGAGGCAATCTTTTGGTCTTCCTCCATGTTTCCGGTTCTTTTGAATGTTCCAGCAATCGGGAAGATCGTAGCCTGTTTGCCATGGATGCGCAATTGTGCCTCAGGCGATGAACCGAATAGTTTAAAGTCACCATAATCAAAATAGAATAGGTAAGGCGAGGGGTTAATGGAGCGTAATGCACGGTAAACATTAAATTCATCACCAGAGAATGGTGTTCGGAAGCCTCGGGATGGAACAATTTGAAACACATCGCCACGTTGGATATGTTCCTTCATCTTTTTGACCAATTGGCGATGTTCTTCATCGGTACGGTTGGAACTTTCCTCTCCAGCCAATTTGAACGTATATTCTGGGAAGTTTTTGTTCTGGATCAGGAATTGCATGCGTTCCAGTTCTGACTCTTCATCTTCCAAAAGATGTTCGAAGATATAAAGCTGATTACGGAAATGGTCGATGGCAATCACATACTTATAGACATGGTACTGCATAAACGGTATTTTTCGTGCCGGATCGACAGGTGTCGTCAGTTTGATATCCTCAAAATGTTCGATGCAATCAAATGTAAAGTAGCCAAATAGACCGTTGGAGATTAGGTTCAGTTCGGCTATCGTAGAATCTTCAAAAGAATTCCTGAAATCGGATACCTCCTGACGTAATTCTATTTCTTGTACATTTTTTACAATCCTTTCTTTTCCGGGATAGGTTAATGTTAACTCTCGCTCATCTAGTTGAATCCCTGCTATAGGCTGGCAACAGATATAGCTGATATTGTTGTCACGACTATGGTAGTCGGAGCTTTCCAATAAGAGTGAATTTGGAAAGATATCCCTTAATCGAAGATAAATACTCACCGGTGTTGTTGTGTCGGCGAGCAACTTTCTGCTCTGTGTTTTGAATTTATACTTCATTTTATTCTTTTCTTCGTTATGATAAATTTTATACAAAAAAAACCCGATACTGGTTAGCATCGGGTTTGGAATTTCCACAAATGGTTTTGGTTGATTATGAAATATTATGACAATACCAATTGATTCCCGATGCTTATTGCTTCAGGCCACCACCAATTTGTATTTGTATATCTTCGTGTCATTATTACACAAATTTATAAAAAAAAATAAATAACCAAACTTTTTGTGATAAAAAAACAAAAAATCCCCTTATTTCTTAATCATTTAATAAATCAGGGCGTCGTTCTTGTGTTCTTTTTAGCTGTTGTTCGTCCTTCCATGCAGCAATTTTTGCTTCATGTCCACTGAGTAAAATATCGGGTACTTTGTGCCCTTTCCACTCTGCAGGGCGTGTATAGATCGGTGCATCCAACAATCCGTCCTGAAAAGAATCTGAAAGCGCAGAGGTTTCGTCCGATAAAACTCCGGGGATCAAGCGGATGATCGCGTCTGTAACAATTGCCGCTGGAAGTTCACCTCCGGACAGCACATAATCACCTATAGAGATTTCCTTTGTCACATATATATCTCTGATGCGTTGGTCTATACCTTTGTAGTGACCACAGAGAATCATCATGTTACCTTTTGTCGAGAGCCCATTTGCAATATCCTGATTGAAGGTTTCTCCATCGGGAGTCATATAGATGATTTCATCGTATGTCCGTTCGGCTTGCAATTGTTCAATACACTTGGCGAAGGGTTCGATCTGTAGCACCATGCCGGAGCCACCTCCATAGGGGTAATCGTCCACACTTTTGTGCTTATTTGTGGAGTAATCTCTTAAATTGTGTACATATATCTCCGCGAGGCCTTTATTCTTTGCACGTTGCAAAATAGAGTGTGCAAATGGACTTTCCAAAAGGTCTGGTAGGACCGTAATAATATCAAAACGCATGGCGCAAAGATACACAAAAATGATCCATTGTATATTTATAAGATTGATTCGCTTATCTTTGTGGCAAATTTAAGTGTACATACAGTGATTGACGTAAATAATATTTCTGTTTCCTTTGGGGGAACGACTCTTTTTTCGGATGTATCTTTCTCGATCAATGAGAATGATAAGATTGCATTGATGGGTAAGAATGGCGCTGGTAAATCTACCCTGTTGAAAATTATCGCTGGAGTGGGTAAGCCTACGACAGGTAATGTGGCGGGACCAAAAGATGCCGTCATTGCTTATCTACCGCAACATTTACTGACGCAGGATCATGTGACGGTCTTTGAGGAGACCTTGAAGGCTTTTGAGGAGGTTTATGGGATGCGGGATGAATTGGAGCAGCTGAACGAGCAATTGAATATCCGTACAGATTACGAGTCGGATGATTATATGCAATTGATCGAGCGGGTGTCGGAACTGAGCGAGAAGTTTTATTCGATCGAAGAGGTCAATTACGATGCAGAAGTAGAAAAGGTGTTGAAGGGGCTTGGTTTCGAGCGTTCTGACTTTACCAGACAGACGTCGGAGTTTTCCGGGGGATGGCGTATGCGTATCGAGCTTGCCAAAATACTATTGAAGAAGCCGGATCTGATTTTGTTGGATGAGCCCACCAATCACATGGATATCGAGAGTATCCAATGGCTGGAAGATTTTCTTGTCAATTCCGCCAAGGCAGTCATTGTTATTTCACACGATAGAGCCTTTGTTGATAATATCACCAACCGTACCATCGAGGTAACGATGGGCCGTATCTATGATTATAGAGCCAAGTATAGCCATTATTTGGAATTGCGTCAGGAAAGACGTCAGCATCAATTGAAAGCTTATGAGGAGCAACAACGTTTTATTGCTGACAATCAGGAATTCATTGATCGTTTTAGAGGTACTTACTCGAAGACGCTACAGGTGCAGTCGCGTGTAAAGATGTTGGAAAAGCTGGAAGTTATCGAAATAGACGAAGTTGATACTTCGGCCTTGCGCCTTAAATTTCCACCTTCACCTCGGTCGGGTCAATACCCTGTCATTGTGGAGGATCTTACCAAGGCTTATGATGAGCATGTGGTATTTCATAAAGCCAATATGGTGATTGAACGTGGCGAAAAAGTTGCCTTTGTCGGTAAAAATGGAGAGGGTAAATCGACCATGATCAAAGCGATTATGGGTGAAATAGATTTTGAAGGTACATTGAAGGTAGGGCATAATGCCAAGATCGGTTACTTTGCCCAAAATCAGGCGGCATTGCTTGACGGTGAATTGACTGTTTTTGATACGATCGATCAAATTGCAATAGGTGATGTGCGTGTTAAAATGAAAGATCTCTTGGGTGCTTTTATGTTTAGTGGTGATGACACGACGAAAAAGGTCAAGGTATTATCTGGTGGAGAACGAACTCGTCTGGCCATGATAAAACTTCTTTTGGAGCCGGTGAATGTATTGATCCTCGATGAGCCTACCAACCATTTGGACATGAAGACCAAAGATATTATCAAAGATGCCTTAAAGGATTTTGATGGGACATTGATCCTTGTTTCACACGACCGTGACTTTTTGGACGGCTTAGCAGAAAAAGTATTTGAATTTGGAAATAAGCGCGTGCGTGAGCACTTTGAGGATATCAAAGGTTTCTTGGAATATAAGAAGATGAATAGTTTGAAAGATATTGAACGATAGCATCTAGATCAATGGAGTGTAAATGTATGCTGTAAGTCTATCTCATATAATCATACGTCACAAGTTTTTGTTCAAATCCCGATATTTGCAGTACAGAAATCAGAAACTTTATCTGTAAACGAAGCCTCCTTAGCTCAGCTGGTAGAGCAACTGACTTGTAGCAGTAGGTCATTGGTTCATCCCGATAGGAGGCTCAGTTATAAAAAGCGGCTTTATATATAAAGTCGCTTTTTTGCGTTTTAAACGAAGATTAAATCGAATCTTCAAACTTTTGTCCCTTAATCCCAAAGCGTGTGAAAGATACCTTCCTGATCAATACGTTCATAGGTATGTGCGCCAAAGTAGTCTCGTTGTGCTTGTATAATATTTGTAGGTAATTTTTCCGATCGGTAGGCATCAAAATAAGAGAGTGCGTTTACGTATCCGGGTACGGGTATCCCGTTTGCGATAGCATCTTTCAATACCTGGCGAAACCGTTGTCGGCGATGTATGAGGCGCTTTTCTCGCTTCAATTACTTCGCTGGTATTGAGTCTTTTGTTGTAAACCAACAGATAATCCGTATATTGAACTCTCCTAAACATCAATTTTATTTATGATCATTGGATTAGACATTGGGACATCATCTGCGAAAGCTGTTGCATTTGACTACGAAGGTAACATCTTGTCGCAGCATAGTATACCTTATCCCATATTAAACCCGTCGGAGGGCTGGTATGAGCAAGATCCGGAGATTGTTTATGACGCATGTATTGAGTCTATTGCACATGTAATGATTGGCTTAAAGCAATCTAGTGCCGAGATACCGAAACCCGTATGTATTTCAGTGAGCAGTGCTATGCACGGACTGATCGCTGTTGACTCGGTGGGCAAGCCACTTAGCAATTGCATGATATGGGCAGATCGCAGAAGCGAGGATATTGCGGTTGCCTTGCAGGCAAGTGAGGCGGGCAGGCTGTTGTACCAGCAGACGGGTACACCAATACATCCCATGTCTTTGCTTTGCAAATTAATGTGGATAAAGTCTAACGATCAAAAATTATTTGCTCAGTCGCACAAGTTTATCGGTATCAAAGAATTTCTTTTTTACAGGCTCTTTGGAGTTTATGTGGTCGATCATTCCATTGCATCTGCAACAGGGCTTTTCGACATACATCAGCTAACATGGTCTGAGCAGGCGTTAAGATTGACGGGCATATCGGAAGAGCAACTAGCATCACCAGTTCCGGTCGATTATGTTTTAAATATGCCTAGCCAAGAAATTGCGGCCTTGATGCACATCCCTGAAGATACCCCTTTTGTTATAGGTGGTAGCGATGGTTGTTTGGCTAATCTCGGGGTAGGGGCTATAAGTCCTGGGGTGGCTTCGGTAACTGTCGGTACCAGTGGTGCTATTCGCGTAGCAAGTTCACAGGCAAATCAAGAAAAAAAACAAAGGCTATTTACATACCTACTGAGACCAAATGAATATATAATTGGTGGAGCGGTTAACAATGGCGGTGTATTACGCAACTGGTTTCGGGATAATTTTTTGCATGAATTTAATCAAAAGGAAGCGGATGGAGATCCTTCCGCGTTGTTAAATGCTTTGGTAGACTCCGTCGTTCCCGGGGCAGAGGGCTTGATATTCTTGCCCTATCTAACCGGTGAACGGGCACCACATTGGAATTCCAATGCAAAAGGCGTTTATTTTGGAATACAGTTGCATCATGGTAGGGCGCACTTTGCACGGGCCATGATGGAAGGGATGTTGTTTGCAATTTACAGTGTAGGAATCGCATTAGAGGAGAACACCGGCCCCATTCATACGATCTTTGCAAGCGGTGGCTTAGCGCGTTCATCGTTGTGGGTGCAAATGCTTGCAGACATTTTCAATAGACCTGTATTCACCAAAAATACGGTAGAAAGCTCTGCATGGGGAGCGGCATTGATAGGCTTGGAAGCATTGGGTATACATAGGGGTGATCTTACCGTAAAAAACAAGCAAGCGGAGGGAACACAAAATACCGAGCGCTATTACAAACCGAGTGCGGAGAATCACGCCGTATATATGAAGAATTTCCGGAAATTTGAACACCTGTACCACATATTGGAAGGTGAGTTTTAACTAGCTATAAATTATTATGCCTCTAATCATCGTTATTTTGGGAGTAGCTTTACTGCTTCTTTTGGTCACTGTCATCAGGTTAAACACGATCTTTTCATTACTGATAACTTCTGTTGCGGTCGGTTTTGCTATGAATATGAACGCCATGGATATCCTTAAATCTGTTGAAACCGGAGTGAGCAGTACCATGGGCCAGTTGGCACTTTTGTTGGCTTTCGGGTCTTTACTGGGGAAGTTGATGGCAGAGGGTGGTGCTGCAGAAAAGATTACGACGGTACTCACAGCTGTATTTGGCAGAAAGAACTTGCCTTGGGCCATGGTTCTCACAGGCTTTTTAGTAGGAATTCCCTTATTTTACAATGTCGGTTTTATTGTCTTAGTACCGTTTGTTTTCATGGTATGTGCTTCCAATAAAATGCCCTTGCTTTACGTAGCTATTCCATTGCTGGCAGCGCTGTCCGTGACGCACGGTTATTTGCCACCACATCCGGGAGCTACGGCCATAGCGCTTGCCTACAATGCGGACATAGGTTTAACAATGGCCTATGGCGTTGTTGTGGCAATTCCTGCTATAATTATCGGTGGACCACTCTTTGGCAGGATGCTTAAGCGTATTCCGACCAACCCACCGGCCGAGTTTTTTCCTGAACACAATCAAGCAGATAGGGGAGAGCTTCCCGGATTTGCAATTAGTATATTTACAGGGCTGTTTCCAATACTTTTAATTGCTGTTGGTTCATTTTCACATCTACTATTCCCAGAAGGCTCCGCTTGGCTGACGGCACTACGTTTCTTGGGTGATCCGGTGGTGGCTTTAATGATTGCATCGCTAATGGCAATGTACACGATGGGTATCCGCCAAGGCAAAAGTTTGCGGGAGCAGTCAGCAAGTGTGGAAGAAGCAATTCGCGGGATAATGATGATCCTTTTTATCATTGCAGCATCAGGCGCCTTCAAGCAAATTTTGGTAGATAGTGGTGTAGCGAACTACATCGCTGACCTAACCGCAGACCTTAGTTTGTCGCCTCTTGTGCTTGCATGGTTAATAGCCGGTATCATTCGCCTGGTTATCGGTTCGGCTAGTGTTGCTGGGCTCACGGCAGCGGGCATTATGCTTCCCATTGTGCAGGCAGGAGATGTTACTCCCGAATTAATGGTGTTAGCGACGGGAGCGGGTAGTCTCATGTTCTCACACGTCAACGATCCGGGGTTTTGGATGTTTAAATCTTATTTTGGAGTGAGCATGAAGGATACGTTTCGCTCATGGACGGTGATGGAAACGCTCGTTTCTGTTATTGGATTGATCGGTGTCTTGATTTTACACTGGCTTGGTCATTGATAGCGATAAACAGGCCCGCGTACGGTGGCTGTAGCTCAACAAAACGATTATATAAAGTAATTGCTAGGATACATTAATAGAACGGAGAGTCTCAAACGAATATTGAATTATACAGGCCCATAATCGGTTGATTATGGGCTTTTTTTTGATGGAAACCTTTGTTTGATTTTTTTTTCTTAATATCGTGACAATGAACCAAATTTTGTTGTTTGAGTTATTCTAAAAAAATATGCATAGATCACATCAACTCTATATCTTCCTTTTACTTTGGCTAAGCAGCTGTTTAAATGCTGTTCCGGTATTGGCACAGTATACTGTCGATAATGTACCTAGTCCGAAGCAGAAAGGGCAAGACTATTTTGTCTCCAATCCGGATGGCATCTTGTCATCGGGTACCGTCGCTGAACTGGATGGTCTATCCACACAGATCGAAGCAGCTACCAAAAGTGAGTATGCCATTGTATTGGTCAATGACTATGTCGGTGACAGCGATTTTGAATTTGCACTTAAACTATTTAATACCTGGGGTATCGGCAAGAAGGGGAGTAACAATGGGCTATTATTGTTTATTGCCAAAGATCGGCGGGAATATCGTTTTATTACGGGGTATGGGATGGAAAGTACATTGCCGGATGCCTATTTAAAGCGGATCGGTGAGAAGTATCTGGTGCCTAATTTTAGAGACGGAAATTATGACCAAGGAGTTCTTGAGGCTTCACAGTTTATCAAAACCATTCTAATGTCGCCTGATAGCAAGGCTGAATTGGAACGGCTGATGCCTGAGGCAACTCCGATCTGGAGCTTCAGCAGTCCTATCCTGCGAAATTCACTTTTGGTGCTGGCTTTATTTGCTATCTGTTATATCTGGTTGGGTGAGGTGACCCGCGCGATAAAAGGGCAACTGACCAAGAAAAGTAAGTATTTTCCACCACTGGTCAGCGGCTGTGGTTGTATGGGGATGTTGATGTTTGCCAGTGTATTTATATGTGCTTTTGCATTGAACAACTTTGAAGTCGTTTATCAATGGAAGAACCTTCCTTACTTTATTTTTATATTTGGCAGTATTACATTGGCGATGAAATATAATGCGAGTCGTACGCAGATTGTCAATTCTTATCGCGATGAGGAGAATATCCAGCAAGCCTTACGTAAATTTCGCATTTGGGGACTTGTCCCTTTATTGCTAAGTCCTTTGGCGTTGTTTGATCTTTTTGGGATAAATAAGCGGATTCGAAGGAATGAGCTGCGGCTGACCCCTCCGGATGGTTCTGGACGCTGGTTACGGATGAATAAGGATGATGTATCTATTCGAGAAAGTGCTTACCTGGATCAGGGACAACTCATGGAGGAGAAAATTGGTAGTCGATCTTATGAGATTTGGGTAGATCAGACAAGCAATGAAACCAAGTTGGTTCCCTGGGATGAAAACGCGGGGTACATTGATTGTCCTCAATGTCATTACCGTACGTTTGAAACGGGGCTTTCACATACGATTCGATCTGCAACATACAGTTCGCAGGGCTTGGAAGAACGTTTTGATAAATGTAAGAACTGTGGCCATCGCGTATCCCATGGTGAGCATACTATACCTGTTAAAGTGCGGTCTTCATCGAGCAGGTCTGGTGGCGGTGGATCCAGTAGTAGCGGCGGTGGAAGTTTTGGTGGTGGTTCTTCAGGTGGTGGAGGCGCAGGCGGGCGATGGTAGTTCGTGATTTAGGGGCAAAAAAAAAGGTTTTCAATCGGGGAGAATGAAAACCTTAAATAACCAATTATAAACCTAAATTATGATGATACAAATATAGTGTATTTTTTACACTATCAAAAGTTTTTTTTAAAAAAAATAATAAAAGTAAGCTATATAGCGCATATATGATTTCTGTTTATAAATTAAAACCAAAGTTTCAGCAGTTATTGATGCCGATTCTGACTTTCTTGCATCGGAAAAAGGTGACAGCCAATCAGATTACTATTGGCTCGATCGTTTTGTCTTTGGTTATTGCAGTATTGTTTTGGTATGCTGACCGGATGCCAATTTTGTTCTTGGCATTACCGATCGGTTTATTATTGCGGATGGCCTTCAATGCATTGGATGGCATGATGGCCCGTCTTTTCAATCAGACAAGTAAAAAAGGGGAAGTCTTGAATGAAGTAGGCGATATTGTCTCGGATGTCCTGATCTTTTTCCCCTTGCTGAAATTTCATCCCGAGAGTTTATATCTGGTAGTATGCTTTATTATGTTGAGTGTCATTAATGAATTCTGTGGTCTCATTGGAAAAGTTGTCGCCAATGATCGTCGGTATGACGGGCCGATGGGGAAAAGTGATCGTGCACTGCTGCTCGGCGTATATGGTATTTTGAGCTTGTTACAGATCTCGATAACGACTATTTCCGTCTATATTTTTGCTATGCTATGTTTGTTATTGGTCTTGAGTTCGATAACGCGATTGAGAAAGGCATTGGTGGTACATGAGTGAAGTATCCAATCCGAAGGACAAATTTGCTGACGTACCTGTCCGAGTTAGAAGCTGGGGGTACATTGTACTGGTACTGGCGATTGCTTTCGTTCCGCAAACAATAGCATTGCTGTTTGTTTCCTGGCTGACGTTTCAGGGCATGCGCGAATTTATGAAGATGTTTGTGCCCAATTTTAGTTTTGCGTTGCCTTTTGCTATTGTAGCTGGTTTATTGCAGCTGATCCTTTTAATCTACTGTTCATATAGCGCCTATCTATGTTGGGCGACACTATTGTGCATAGGGATTGGGCTGTTTTTCCGGTTCAGACAGAAAACAGCGGTAGGTGCTGCTATCGGAATGACCTTTGGAGCGGCTGCCTGTCTGCTTGCATTCAGCCAGCTGGCCTTTATCCGGGCAGTAGAAATCAATCAGGATGAGCTGATGGGATTACGGCTTGTGGCCTATATCATCGTTTTAACGGAATTGAACGATGTATTCCAATACCTAATGGGTAAATTCTTTGGTAAGCGAAAGATCGTTCCGCGTATCAGTCCAAACAAAACTGTTGCCGGATGTATCGGTGGTATCGGGCTGACGGTAATTTTGAGTAATATCTTGGGCTATCTGTTGTTGCCATTTGGGGATTTTATCTGCTTTTCGTTGCTTGGTCTGCTCTTTGGTTCTTTAGGATTTTGTGGTGATGTGCTTTTCTCCTTTTTGAAACGCAAGACGGGAGTCAAGGATACAGGTACATTAATCCCCGGACATGGTGGATTACTGGATCGGATAGATAGCTTGGTGTTTAATGCACCTGTTTTTTATGGTTTGATTTGTTTGATAGAAATGACGAATTTGTAAGTAAAACCAGAATCTTATGTCTCGAATGTCATACCTAATATATTGCTAAATGAATTATCAACGGGCAGTTTTATTTTCAGGAGGTGGTACTCGTTTTGGCTTGTACTTGGGAATGTATGCCGCGTTGGAGGAACTGGGGTTAAAACCGGATTTACTGATTGCTACCTGTGGTGGATCATTGGCCGCTGCGATTATTCAGGCTTTTGCAACGGATGCAGAGCGGAAATCTTATCTCCAATCCGAAGAGTTTTATCGCTTCTTCTGTGGACATCGGCTTACGGAACAATGTCATCTGGGTAAACTGGGGTGGTATGTGCTAAAAAAGGAGTGGGATAAACGATCTGCTCCTTATCTGGAAGATGTCTTTGATCGTTATCTGGTCAATATGGAGCATGATCTTTCCCCCTTATTACCAACTTTAAACCGCCCATTTTCGGAAGAAATACCGTCGATTATTATTGGTTCGAAAATACTTTTTGACCGTTCGGAAGTTGGGGAGAGCCGTGGCCACCGTAAGCTCTATCAGAAAATCCTGATGGGGAATACAAATGCACTATCGAACGTAAATCTGGATAGCATTCAAATTCAAGGTGAAAATTATGGACAAAGTGCTGTTTCCGCAACGATAGCGATAAATTCGGTGGTAACATTGTTGGAGGCTGTTCGTATTTCCATGTCCGATATGTTTTATATTGAGCCGATACAGCGGAATGGGGAATATTATGCCGGTGGAGCTATTGATCTGGTACCTGTAGAGTTGGCGCAGTCTTTGGCTACAGAAGTTATCTGTGAGCGGAAGCAGAGTTATAAATTGCAGGAAGAGGGATTGGTCAGGGCAGTATTGGGCTTCAGCGGAAACCAACGCTTGCGGGATATTGGTCAGCAATTTCAGGGGATCCGATGGATCGATACGGCTGATGCTGCGGAACAGTTAGCAGGAAACTATTGTAAAAAAGGCATAGATTGGCGTAGATTTGAAATAACATTGTCCCTTCCGACAAGTCTGGATGAATTTGCCACCGCTATGGAAGCACAGTGGAATTATGGATATCGGAAGACACTGGAACTTTAAAAGACACAAACCGAAGGTTTATTTGTTTGACAAGATAGCCCGATCAAGCGGGTAATATAATCGCTATTTTTTTTGTATAAAATGAAGGTATTTATAGCAGGCGGAACAAGCGGAATAGGTTTGGCACTAGCACAATGCTACCTCCAACAGGGGGCTGATGTTGCTGTATGTGGTCGAGACCTTTCGAAGTTGACCAATCAGCCAGCATACGATGCGCTCATCAAGTTTGAAGTAGATGTATGTAATCGAGATGTTTTGGCTGATGTCGTTGATTCTTTCTGTAACCACGTGGCATTGGATCTTTTTATCAATTGTACAGGAAGTTATGCCGATGATGTGGCACAACGTATCAGTTATGAAGAGGCAAGTGCGATGCTCCGAGTCAATATGCTGGGTACCCTGAACTGCTTTGAAGTCGCCAGCGAAGCCATGCGTGGACAATCAAAGGGGCAGATTGCAACAATAGCATCCGTCTCGGGAACTTTAGGCTTTCCGAATTCAAGTTTGTACAGCAAAACAAAGCGAGCCGCAATCCAAGTGGCTGATGCTTATCGAAGGGCATTGCTTCCGTATGGGATTGCAGTGACAGTCATCGCACCAGGGTATGTGGATACAACCAAGCTCCGTCAACTTAATCAGCAGGATCTCTCTAAAAAGCCCTTTTTGATCAGTGTAGACGATGCCGCACAACGCATCTTAAAAGCGATACAGCAAAAGAAAGATATCGTGATTTTTCCGACGCGTATGAAATGGCTGATGGGGTTTTTAGGCCTGCTTCCCCATGTATTATTAAGTAAAATCATGTTTAGGAAAGCCAAATGGATGAAAAACGATTAAAGAAAGTAGGCGGGCAGCTCCTTGTTGCCATCTATTGCTTGTTACTTTTTCAACTTACCTATCCCTATACAGCAACCTACGCCTCCAGTTTAGCTGCGGTACCTTCCTTTGTATTCGATTTTGAACGGTATATTCCATTTGTTCCATGGATGATCCTGCCCTATATGAGCAGTGGACTGTTTTTTTGCCTCGTGCCGTTTTACTGTCGACAAAAAGGGGAGCTCCTGTGCTATGCAAAGCGATTTACGTTTGTTACCCTGATTGCGGCATTGTGCTTTCTCCTTTTTCCGCTGCGGTTTTCTTTTGACAGACCGTCGGTTGAAAATCCTCTGTTTACCATTTTCTTTTCCTTCTTAAAGGAATATGATTCGCCTTTTAATCAGGCGCCCTCCCTACATATCGCTTATGCCTGTCTTTTTTGGTCTGTGCTACGTTGGAAGTTCAACGGATGGAAGAAAATAATCTTGGGCATCTGGCTTCTGTTGATGGGCTTAGGAACATTGACCGTATATCAACACCATGTGATCGATCTACTGACAGCTTGCATACTGGTTCAGGTCAGTTTTATACTCTTTCCAAATAAGGAGTGGGGCAGAAATCAACAACCAGCGAATAGTTATTACCTCATCGGGTGGATCTTCACGCTACTGGCACTCCTCTGTGAAGGATATGTATTGCCGCTGATTGTTTTTGCTTGGGTAGCCTTAGTCTGCTTTGCGGTTGGTTACAATTACCTGTGCGGTAATACAAGGTTTTTAAAGGATCATCGGGGTCGAATACCACTGATCAAGAAGGTGTTTTACGCTCCTTACCAATTTGTGTACCGGTTGATGTGGCGTTTTTTTAGAAAGAAAAATAATCCCCCGCTGATGGAGTTACTACCTCGCTGTTATGTGGGCCCAAGGTTGAACGCTTCGGAACTTGTAGCCTTGGGATTGGATCGCAATCTGGTTGTTTTTGACCTCGCAGCTGAGCTGGAGGAAGTGAGACTCTTGGGTGCCATGGAAAAGTATTATTCTTTCCCTTTGTTGGATATTGCGGAGATCGATGTGCATGATGCCCATGTGATCATAGACGCAATGGTATCCGCTTATTGCACATTGGATGAACATGAAAATATGATCATTCATTGTATAATGGGTTATAGTAGGAGCATGATTTTTGCTATTCTGATGGCTCAGAAATTATTATCTTTAGATTTAAATAAAGCTATTGATCAGGTGAAGTCGATCAATAGGCATATGGTATTGCGGGATCATGCGATCCAGTTGATGAAAATTATCGTCGCGGGCAGATCCTAATCAAAAAGGGTGGCTTGGTCTTTGTTTTTAAGAGCCATATCTGAATAGATACTAAAATTACATACGCCATTGTATTGATGGAATAAATTATAAAAAGATGAAATCAGGTTATTTTAAGAGTTTCGATCAAGGGGAGCTGCTATATCGTGTTTGGAATTATCAAAAGGGACAAAAGGCTTTAGTTGTATTGCACCGTGGGCATGAACATTCAGAACGCCTGCAGGAGATGGCTACTGACCCACAGTTTGCCGATTATTCCATCTTTGCATTTGATCTGCGTGGACATGGCCATACCAAAGTGCCTGTATCACCGGTTTTCATGGATAATGTGCGCGATCTGGACAGTTTTGTGGCCTATATCCGCGCCGAATATGCGGTTGATACGAAGGATGTCTTTGTCATCGCCAATAGTATTGCTGGGGTCATTGTGAGTGCTTGGGTACATGATTTTGCCCCTCCGATAGCAGGTATGGCTTTATTGGCCCCTGCCTTTGAGATTAAACTGTATGTGCCATTGGCCAACCAGATGATTGCGCTTGGAACCAAGCTGAAAAAGGATCTTGTTATCCAAAGTTATGTCAAGGCGAAGGTACTGACCCATGATATTGAGCAACAACAGGCTTATGATGCTGATCCCCTAATCTCAAAATCCATTAACGGCGCTTTATTGGTCGATCTATTGAAAGCTGGTGTGCGTATCGTAGACGATGCAGCCGCAATCGATATTCCCGTGATTGTGCTATCTGCTGAAAAGGACTATGTGGTTAAAAACTCGGTGCAAAAGCAATTCTTCGTGACCATCGCTTCCAAGCTAAAGACATTTATTACCCTACGTAATTTTTATCATGGTATCCTGTTTGAATCCAACAGACAGAAAGTCTATACCTATTTAAAAGATTTTATTACGAAAGCCTATGCAAGGCAAAAGCCTGAACAGGGGCTGGAGCCTGATGAGTTTTCGGTGAAAGAATATGAGAAATTGTACCATAAGGTGATGCCTGCGGCTGAGAAGCTTAACTATGCTTTTCAGAAATGGACTTTAGGCAAGATCGGATCATTGAGTCATGGCATGAACTTAGGGCTTCAGTTTGGTTTTGATTCAGGAATTTCATTGGATTACGTCTATCGCAATGAGCCGAAAGGCAGGTTGGGGCTGGGTAAAGTCATCGATAAAGGGTACTTGGAAGCGATCGGCTGGAAAGGAATCCGTATACGCAAACAGCATCTATTACGTCTATTAGAAGAGAATATTGAGCAGGTCAAGTCTACAGGTCGGCCTGTGAAAATCTTGGATATCGCTGGCGGTACCGGAAATTATTTGTTTGACATCAAAGAAAAATATCCTGAGGTGGAGATCGTGATCAACGAGTTTATGTTGTCAAATATTGCAGTGGGGGAGAAAATCATCAAGAAGAAAGGGCTCCAAGGAATACGTTTCAGCAATTACGACTGTTTTGATCCGGAGACTTACAGCAAACTGGATTTTGAACCTAATATTGTGGTGATCTCTGGTATTTTCGAATTGTTTGGCAACAATGAAATGGCGAGCAGGGCGGTACATGGTGCGACTTCCATTTGTGAGGAAAACAGCCATCTGGTCTATACCGGACAGCCATGGCATCCACAATTGAAAATGATTTCTTATGTGCTGAACAGTCATCAGAAGAAAGATTGGGTCATGCGCCGGCGTTCGCAGAAAGAACTCGATCGGATTATGGCTTACAATGGCGTGATCAAGGAGCGGATGCTTATTGACGATTACGGGATATTTACCGTTTCTTCGGGAGCTGTAAAATAGGGCAATTGCGCTTCGAAAGGACTGTAGATACCATCGTTGCTAAATCATTTGATAAATTATTTTTCTCCATTGGTTCGGATAGACCAATGGAGAAAAATTAAGTTTATGGTTTTAATTCTTATACTCCCGGATTGCTTGAATAATACCTTCCAGATTTTCATTGAAGTCCAGTAGCTGACCGAATACTTTATCGTCTTTGGCTAGTCCACCGTGTTTATTGTTCTTGCGGAAGATTTCCTTGATGGTTTCCCAACGTTCCTGTTCAACAGGATTTAACAGCTCGGCAAGCTCTTTTAGTTTTAGGAGGTTACTTTCAGTATCCGCTGTCAGTGTCTGCGATTCGCTCTCATAGTGCGCGAGAAGAACCTGATCAATTTCCTGCTCATTCATCATCGGTACCACCTGCGCAACCAGTTTGCTCATATTCCGATAGGATCCCTGCATTTTGAATGGTGGTTCGGTGCGGTAATTATCCTGCATCGCGGCACTTTGAATATAATTCTGATTCACTTTGATTACGACATTTCTGATTTTCAGTACATGTCGCAGCACCGCGATAAAGTCATCAACATCCTGTTTCAGATAGTTGCCCTCTAAATCGGGCAATTGATCCATAACAGACTGCGCATAATTGACCAGGGAATAGAAGTCGGTAAACGATTTGCTTGCAATCTTTTCGAGGTAGCTGTTTTCAATCGCCGCATTTTCAATCAAACTGAGGTTGAATAATGCTTCGGTGTCACCGATCACATCACCGAGATTATACACGTCGGCACGGTTGGCAAGCATGTCGGGTATCTGAAACTTAGAGCCGCTCTCTGTGTATGGATTTCCGGCCATCACGATGCAGAAGCGCTTGCCACGGAGGTCATAGGTCTTGCTCTCGCCCTCAAAAATACCATCAATCTTACGTTGACCATCGGCAAGGGAAATGAACTTCTGTAAAAACTCCGGATTTAAGTGCTGGATATCGTCCAGATACAGCATGACATTGTCAGCCATCTCAAATGCAAGATTGATCTTTTTGAGCTCTTCCCGTTCTCCGGATGTTTTCGCTTCAATCGGGTCAATGGATGTAATCGAATGACCAATGGTCGGACCATTGATTTTAACGAAATGTAAGCCCATTGTTTTGGCAAGATATTCCATTAAGGTGGTCTTACCGTAACCCGGAGGCGATATCAATAGAAGCATTCCCATACGGGCCGTACGCTTGTTGTCGCCTGCGGCTCCCAGCTGTTTGGCGAGGTTATTTCCGATCAATGGGAAGTAAACTTCGTTGATCAGTTTATTACGTACAAAGGAAGTCAGTACTTTGGGCTCAAACTCACCGATCTTTAGTTCTTTGGCATAGGACTTCGCAAGCTGTTCCTTCAATGTGGAGAAAGCCACAAAACGAGGTACATTATAATCAGCGAATTGCGCCAGACGTGCTAAAAACTCATGATATTGGATATGTTCCTCTCCGTTGTTCAGGATCGTATGATTGCCTTTTAATCCGCTGATATGTGCTTGGTCTTTTGCGATGATCAGGTGATACTCATGGGTCGGGTAAAGCAACATGATCGCTGCTTCCTCAATATATTTGCGTAGCGTAAGATATTCCGCATGTTCGTCCACAAAGGAGTTGAGCCAGTTTAAGGTCAGGTAAAAGCGATCTACCAAGCTAAATTGTTCGTTCTGAATATCCGCTTCAAATAGCTTGTAACTTTTCTTGGATTCCAGCAATCGAATAAACGCCTTTTTCAGTTCGTCGGACTGTTCGCTGACGACAAAGGTATTGTAGCTTGTAAACGTCTGAAAAAGATAAGTCGCCAGGTCTCGGCCATGAATGGTGGAGCGATCCAAATGTGTCTCCCATGTATTGAATAACTTGGTCAGTTCATCAATGACAGACTGGTAACGATTTGAATTTGGAAACGTTTTTAATATCGTGTAGGTAGAATGTATCAGTGCCAGCTGCTTTGTTCGTTGATCATCTGAGAGGGATTGCCAAAATAGCTGAGCCATCGTACGCAATAGGGGATCATAGCGAAGCAGATCCAATTTAGTATCCAACTGTTTGACCGTATCATAGATCAACAGTGCATCCACATTGTGAACTCCTTTGACATAACCTTCCGAATAACTTTGCTCTACGGTCTGTGTGATAAATAATGCGGCATCAAAATCTTGTTGTCCTTTCGAAGCAACGAAAGCTTTGTATGCAAGATATTCTGCACGATAGACTTCCTTATTTTCAGAGACAAGTTCCTGATCCCAGATGTCCTGAAAACTGTTGATTTCCTCGGCCTGCACCTTTTGATAGAAACTTGTCCCAGTCAGGTGGAAATACAGTTCATCATTTCTGCGCAGCAAGGTCAGGCTGAGGGATTGACTATTGACTGCAAACTTATGCTTGCCTAGCGCAATGATATTTTCGCCATCAACAAAGAGATCATTTTTGTCGCGTAAAACGCGTAAGGCATCTTCCTGTGATTTCTTTAACAGATTTTCAAGGTTTTCTGCTTTTGAGACATCCTGTAGTGTTTTTAGCTCCTGTACCAACTGTCTGATCTTGTCGATCATCAGATCCGAGGCAAAGAAGCTGAGGATCTCTTCCCGCGTTGCAAATGTCTTGGACTTGTTTTCAATGTTCTTTAATACACGAAGACCGATCTGTTCGAGCGAGGATGTACGCTTGTTGATCTGTTCAACAATTTGTTCCCTGCGAGAATTAAAAGCCTTGATAACCTCATCACGTTTGTCCGCGATCTTTAAAGCAAAATCTTCAAATTCAGAAAACTTACTTTCGAGCTCCTCCAGCTGAACGATGACTTTTGTGTAATACTCGTCTACCTTTTCGGTTGTCGTTGACAGCTCGAGGTAGTTGGTTACGGATTGCTCCAACAGGGTCAGCTGCGCAGAGAATTCGGCTATTGCTTCCGTACTCTTCAATGAATTGAGTTTTCGCGTAAGCTGTGCACGCACTTCATTTAACGAAGAGAAGATAACCGAAATCTTCTCAATGATTTTGGTTGTCTGTGTGGAGTCGTCAATTTTTAGACTATTGAGTATATCAATCAATAGTTCCAGTTCACTTGAAATGGCTGAATTGGCTTCCTCGATTGCTTTGGCATCGTAGACCTTAACAATAGCCTCCACATTTTTCTTCTGCTGTTCCACCTTTTGTTCGTAAGGAAGCAGAGCTTCATCACGTAGGAGAAAAGCAATGGTTTTTTCGGCCAGTTCGGAGGTGATGCCCTGCAATTTTTCCAATAGGCTATCTATCCTGACCGGATCAATATATTTTACATTTTTAAGGTCGATGATTTCACCCTGAAGACGACGGGAGTCGGCCAATTGATGGACGAGCTGATCAAGTTTGTCCACAACAGTACTATTGATGGAGAAGGTGAGTTCTTCCATCTTCTTTTCTGCTGCTATATTTAATTCTGCGGCATGTTTGCGTTGCGCCTGTACTTTGACGAACTCATCTATAGCGGTATTGGCGACTTCCTTGATCTGTGTTAATGGCTGGCCAAGATTTGATAAGGCGTCATCTTTGATCCAGAAATAGGAATCCAATAAAACCGTGGACTTTTTGAGAATATCTTCGTATAAACCTTCGTAGCTGTCCTCTTTATTGATCAGCTGTATGACCTCCTGTGCCTCGGCCATCGCCTGCACGATCTGTTTATTACCTACTTTGTAAAGGGGATCATCTTTCTTCTGCTCATTTTCTTTGAGCATGGCCATATAGGGTGTTTCCCAGATCTGCACCTGATGATGTCTGGTGGCTTCCGCTTCGGTGCGGAAATAAATTAAGCTACCATCTTTGAACAGGGTAAATCCGTTGCAGATAATCGGGGTCTCGACATGCTGCTGGATGATGTTATAGGACAATAGGATATAGGTATTGGTTTCCTCCTGACAGAATATATACAGAAAATCTTCACCATTGGGGGAGGCTATCCTACGCAGGAATGATACATGGTCAAACTGGGCGTCAAAAACCTTGTGAGTACCATTTTGTAAGTAGTATCCATTGGAAAAAATAATCCCTTGATTGTCCGGTAACAATATTGCTGATTCATTCAGTGATTTGAGGTTGATTACTTCCTTCGTCCGTTGGTTATAGACAAAGGCCCTGAAATCTTCCTGGTAAGGCTTGATGCGTACCGCAATAAGATTGCCGAGATCTGCATAGTAATAATCGGCATCGTCCAATTGTTGGTCTGCATTGACCACTTTTTCGGAATAAATCCCTTTGCCACTGTCTGTATTGTTTTCGATCTTGAAGGTGATGTCGCCATTGATCGCCTCAATAAAGATCTTATCCATAATGGATATATGGGGATATTTTCCCAATCTACGATCATCGAGCGTTGTTTTTGTCCAGTCAAATTCAAATTGGTTGGGCAATTTGGCTTCATGAATGCTGCGGTCATCTTGATACTGGAGCTTACCATCTTTGATTAACCATTTGAATGCTTTGAGATCAGCAGGATTTTTGCTGGTCTGAAAAATCATGTACAAATAGTTCTCCGTCCTACGGAATTTGGAGAATATGGAGTCCCTATAGTATTTATATAGATTTTGATAATCTGAGATGAAATTTTGATCGTTGATCAGGTCGAGGGACTGCGGAATAAATTGATTATTCTCAAATGCATAAACACTGAAAACATCTTCCAGTTTGATCTCGGTACGCAGTCCAAAATGCACGTTATACCCGAAAATACATTGATTATCCAAGGCCAGAATGCCGCGGGCGACACAGTTGTTTTCTGTGGTGATCCGTTGATTGGCTTTGAGGACAAAACTCGTTGAATTGAAGACTTCTTTACGGGCTTCATTCAACTGTTGGAGCTTGGTCGCTAGTTCTTCTTTTTGTGTAAGAAGTCGCTTTCGGATAATCTCATATGCACCCTGATCAAGGCTATCGTTCTGATTTATTACGTTTTCTTCTGGCATAAGTTCCGCTAGTTCTTGACTTATTTAACTTTATTGAATTTTAATTCCTGACCATTTTGATACAGCGTCAGCGCTGTGATCTGATCATTTTCTTTGCTGAATTTCAGCTCTGCTTGCACAGCCGTATAAAATAACTCTAATTCGTTTTTCGGATAGACTTCGATGGCTGACTGTCCCGATAACTGGGCAAATAGACTGCCATTATCATCAGCTGTAATTTTGAACTTCAATTCAGGTTGTTTTGTGTATTCATATGTCCCTAAAAGCTGTTTGATCTGAAACTCCACAAGTATGATCGCTCCCGTTAATTTTTCACGTTCAATAACTGGAGCTTTTCTTTTTTGAAGAATTGCATTAACAGCGGATGTCAACGGATATACATCAACCGTATTCCATTTGTTCATTAAAGCGATGAAATATTTTTGTTCTTTAAAATCTCGAATGTTGATCGTTTTATAGCCTGGATATCCCCCTGTGTGAAAATGCATCTTGCTTTCACTGTTGGTACTGTCGGTAAAGAGCCAGCCAAAACCATAGTACAAACCTGCCATTTTAATGGATTTGCCATTATTGAGCGTATCGACAGAGATAGCCTTCATGAAATTTTGACGCGTTAATAGCGTATTGTTTTGGATAGCCTGATTCCATTTGAAGAGATCTTGAGCCGTACTACTTATTCCATAGGGGCCACTTCCACCATCAAAATAGGTTAGATAGCTAAATGCGGGAAAGTCATCAACACTTTTGAAGCTCTTGGTCTTCGCATCATAGGCCATTCCTTTTGCGTAGTTTTTAAGGTCAGCATTGGGTGAACGCGCCGAAAATACAGACGTGTTTTTCATTCCGGCGGGTTTGAATATATGCTGCTGCATATAGGAAGCAAAAGATTGCTCAGATACTTTTTCTACAATAAGAGCCAGGAGCAGGTAGTTTGTATTCGAATAAGTGTATTGATCACCTGGCTTAAAGGAGGTGCTGTCAATCTTTGTCTCAATTATTTTGAGGAAGTCCTGATTTGTATTTATTTTTTTCTTATCGATCCATTGCTGATCCCAAGCCAAAAATTCCGGTATTCCCGAGGTATGACGCAATAGATTTTTGATACGCACATTTTTGAATTTTATACGCGGGAAATATTTGGTAATATCATCCTCATAGGAAAGCTTACCCTGTTCTTCCAACTGCATAATGGCCATCGCTGTAAACTGCTTGCTGACTGAAGCGAGTTCAAAACGACTATTGCTATTTATTTTTTCCGTTTTAACGGGGTTTTCAAAACCTATATATTTCTCAAAAACAACTTTTCCGCCATCGGCGACCAAGAATGCTCCGCTGAATTCACCGTCCTGATTCAAGGATTGGAATAGTGAATCCAATCGTTGCTGAACTGTCTGGGCAGTTACCAATAGGGTGTTTAAGCACAGAAAAATAGAAAATAGGATAAAACGTATCATGTGATTGCTTTGGTTTTTAGGATATTTATCTTGAGCCTGTTAAGATTTGACGCTTTACAAGGCTCAAGATGATAAATATGGTTACAGCTTTTTATTGGAAATGCCTAAGTTTTTTGCCAACCCAAATAGGGAATTGATAAAACCGGCATCTTCACCGTTCTCGGCGTCTGTGGCCGCTTGCTGCAACTTGATCAACGCCGCAGAAACTGTTAGATTCTTGATATCATTGGATGAGATCCCATATTTATCTGCTAATCCACGCACTTTTTCAGCAAGATCACCTTTCCCGTCCGGGCCCAATAGTGAATTTTTGATATCAGTCGCATGTTTCGAATTGTCGATCAGATGGTCAAAACCTTTGGCATTGGATACCTGACGTACAATGTTTTCGAAGAACATGGTTTCACCACCAACGATGTCAATCTTCGCTGTTTTAAGCGCTTCTGACAATACACCAGCCTGTGCTTGTGCAATATCTTTTTGGATATTGATCTGTGCGAGTTCGATGTCTCGTTCTTTCTGTAACTGTAATTTGAACTCTTCGTGGTCTTTACCCACACCATCCAGTTTTTTCATGGCCTCAGCTTTCTCTTCGATACCTTTTGCCTCCGCAAGCGCTTTTTCACGAACAACTTCCGCCTGTGCTAAACCTTCTTTGCGCATAGCTTCAGCTTTCTTCTCAATAACATTTGCCTGTACAGTACCTTGCTTCTCTTCGGCTTCGGCTTTTGCAACCATTACTTCGGCTTCCGATAAACCTATTGCGGCTTCTTCTTTCGCTTGTGCTTCAGCTATGATCTTACGGCTTTCGGCCTCTTTGAGTGACGCTTCTTTTTTTGCTTCGGCGTCTATTAATAGTTCCTGTGCACGTTTTTCAGCGATCTTACGTGCTGCTTCAGCGTCAATTACTTTTTTCTCAGCTTCTTGTTCTGCAGCAATTTTCGCTGCTTCAGCAGCTTTTACCGTAGAAATTAATTTTTCTTCAGCTTCTTGTGATGCTGCGATAACGCCTGCTTGTTTCTTCCGTTCTACTTCGCGGAATACTTCAATATCTTTGACTCCTTGTTGTTCCTCGATAACACCTTTTTCCAATTGGACGCGTTCTTTGATCACACCCTGAATACTTTTCTTTTCGGTCTCAATCGAACGTTCTTTGTCAATCTGAGCCAAAGTGACTATACGCTCACGTTCTGTCTGTTCAAGTGCACGGTCTTTTTCCACACGTTCTGCTTCGACAGCATCTGTACGTTGCTTGTTCTTCTCGGCGATGATTATCTGACGCAGCTTATTTTCTTCCTGTACAGCCAGTTGCTCTTCGGTCGAAATGCGGACACTTTCATATTTCAAGCGCTCTTCCTCACGTACTTTTGCTATTTCGGCTTCTTCACGCGCCTTGATATTATCGATCTCACGTTTTTGTTTTTCTTCTTTTTCGGCAAGTTGACGATCCAGTTCTAAGATTGCCTCACGTGCTTCTACGTTTTGTTTTTTGATCAATTTCTCTTCGTCACGACGGATGAAGTTGGCATTGATATTTTGTTTTGCTGTCAGCTCGGTGATTTTCTTGATACCTTCACTATCCAGGATGTTGCTGGGATTTAAGTGTTCAATATCTGTTTGTTCCAGATAGTCGATAGCACAGTCATCAAGGATATAACCGTTCAGGTCGGTACCAATGATATTGAGGATTTCATCACGAAATTCACGACGCGCTTCATACAATTCTATAAAATCAAATTTCTTACCTACGGTCTTTAGCGCTTCAGAAAATTTAGATTCAAAGATGCTTTTTAAAGTCTCAGGCTCACTTGCACGGTCACATCCCAAATTCTGGGCAACGTTGATCACATCATCCACATTTTTGTTGACACGGACAAAGAAGGCCACCTTGATATCTGCACGGATATTGTCTTTACAGATCAACCCTTCGCTCTGCATACGGGCAATCTCAATTTTTTTGATAGAGATGTCCATGATCTCCATCTTGTGGAAAACAGGAACGACATACATCCCCTTATTGAAGGCAACTTTTGTCCCGCCGACCCCCGTCCGGACAATCGCTTTTCCCTGTGGGATTTTTTTATAGAATGCACTCAGTACAACAAAGAATGCAAAAATTAGAAAGACAGCTAAACCGACAATTAGCAATATAATTCCGTTTAAGCCGCTTAAAAATAAAAGAGGTTGATATAGCATATGATTAGTATTTATTTAGATTTTAGTATTTAGATTTTGGTTGTGCAAGCTTATGGCTGACATGGCGCTTCTGTTTTGCTCATCAATTTTAAATATTGTCTATGGTGATTTCCTTGGTGACATAATAATATTTTTTGTCCTTGGATTCGTCCACGATAATGACATCATCTCCATAGCCGATCTTTTCACCATTATGGCTCACGACATTAAGACGGATAGGGTCTTGTTGGATGATAAATTCAGCAGAACCTACTTTTTTGCCTTCAATACTTGCGCGCATTTTTCCCATGCGACCTAGGAAGTCATGGCTCTCTTCGCCATTATAGCCAATATTTTTAAACATTCTTGCGAGCGGTTTGGTCAGAAAATGCATTAAGAAAAACGTAACGATAAAAACAGGAATTAAGATCAATACCGATTTTATTCCCCAGGATGCGACGTCAATATACAATGAAGATACAATGGTGATCACCCAGCCAATGAATTTAAACATGGTCACAATAAGCATGATCGGCACTTTTCCGACATTGATATAATCCATTGCCTTGGCAAAAAAGCCCGGTTCAGTATGCGTATCGGAGTCCGTATGATGGTGTGGGTGATCTGATCCATCGGTGTTCATATCATGCGAGCCATCTACGTCACTGACATCAGGAGTAGGATGTAAGTCTACATCGGCGTCCGCATCAAATAGATGTACACCATCGCCCATGAGAAACATAAAAAACCAATACACTACAGAAAGTCCTGTCAGGACAGTCATGATGCCATTTGATAATGGGTTGAATAAGATATTGATTAATTCTGTCATCGTATTTTCTTTTAAATTTTTTCTCTTTTGAACGTGTAATGAAATGACCAAGAGTGACCATTGACCTCTAGGTCTTGCATCGCAACCAATTCCCAGCCCTGATTACCTAGATCATTCAGGATCTCGTCGATTTTGTCCGGATCCAATTTGGTTCCCCAGAAACCTTTGGGTTCGATTTTGACTGTTTTATACTCAAATCTCCGCATCGTTATTTAATTTTCGTTTTAACTCTTCCAGTTCATTGTTGACAGAGTCCGAACCACCGATGTTCTCATTGATCTCATCTATCCTACTTTTGTTGCCTGTTGCGATTTCGCCATAAGCTTTCGCCAGAGCCTCATCCTCTTCGACCTTTTCCTTCATGCGTTCCAGCATGGAAATGGTACTGTTGGAATCAATATTAGCAAGTTGTCGATTGACCATTTTGGCTGCATTGGATACTTTAACTCTTGCTTTTAATGTCGATAACTCACTTTCCCATTTGGATATATTGAATTTAAGTATATCCACATTCTTGTGCAACTCTTCTGCTGAGCTTTGGTGGATTGTCGCTTGTTTTTCCAATTCGGTGGCTTCGATCAACAATTGCTTTTTCAGTAATAGGGCTTCTTTGGCTAAGTTCTCTGCTTTTTCAGTGGAAAGTTCGCCTTTTTGAGCCTTTTGCAATAATAAAATGGCTTTGTTTTCAAATTCATTGGCCTCTTCTTTTTTCTTCTCACAATTATTTTGCGTTCGTATGGCTAGCGCTTTTACTTTTGCGTAAGCTTCCAACGATTGCTCTAGGTCTTCTTTCATCTCACGGATACCTTGTTCCGTCATTTTGATGGGGTCCTCCATTTTGTCCACTACAGCGTGGATTTCTGCTTGACCGATTCTGAAAATTCTCTTAAAAATATTCATTATTCTATAATTTTGAAAAACTTATTAACTGATTATAGTATTCGCTGATCAAAAGACTGAGCGAATTAATAGCCGCATCAAATTCATTTTGATCGAGATTATGTATTTGCATGGTATATCGGAATATGACCTTTTTGCCATCCTCTGTCAAGGCAAACCCGCCATGGATGATATCTCTATTTTTGATGAGCAACGATTTGAACATGTCCATGTTTTCGTTGTTTATGGTAAATAGGTACTGCTCGAAAATTATGATAGGCTGCGCAATACCCACAATGAGATTGCGAATACCATCATCTTCATTTTCGATAACAAAAACACCTTCTTTTTCATCTTTATGAGTGATGTTATAACCGATATTGGCGATATAATTTTCAATTTTTGAGAAGTACATAATCAAGTTTTTTATATATTGCACATATTCTTTGCATAAAGATAGTGAATTGCAAAAATATTTTGCAAGAAAAAATTAATTTTTTTTTAAAATGAGTAACGTCGGGAATAATATTAAGAAGCTGAGAAAGGTGAAAGGACTGAGCCAACAGGCTTTTGGAGATGTTTTTAATCTCACTAGAGGTAATATTTCATCTTACGAAGAGATGCGTGCTGAACCAAAAATTGAGATTGTCCTGAAAATTGCAAATTATTTTGGCATTCCTGTGCAGCATCTGATTGAAAAAAATCTATCCGTTAACGAGATCCTCAATTTTAACGATTATTTTCAGCCCGATATCCCTACATTAGGTGGCAAACGACTGTCGCAGGTTCCGTTGTTGGAGCGGGAGACGTTGTTAGATGCTTGTACCTATGTGTCAAAATTAAATGAACTTCCGGTCATTGAGTTCCCGCTACAAAGCCGTAATCGTTTTATTGCAATGGAGTATATGGATGCTATACCGGTACCAGGTGATTTTGCAGGAACAGCACAATCGATTCTATTTTTTGAAGAAATTGATATTGAAAGCTTGCATACACTAAATAATGCCTTTGGTCTGTGTTTTTCGGCAGAGGAGTTCTTTATTGGAAAATATAGCATGGCAGAAAGAGAAATAAGCTTGGTATTAAACGCTTGGAAAAAGGTTGACTTTGTGTTGGCCGAGAAGGGAAACTTTTGGAAATTGTATGGTAAATTTGAAAGAATATAGACTTGCATTGGTGGTCGGGGCCAAACACCAGCTCATTTGTACTGATGAGATCAACACTTATACCGCCAAAGGCAGAGTGAAACGAGTGAACCGAACGATTGAGCTCATGAATGCCATTGAAAATAAATACTTATGAATAATACGTTAATCTGAAAATAATTGATGAACAAATAATTTATACAGATGAAAAAGCAAATCTTATTTGTCCTTTTGGTATCATTCCTTGCTTTTATCAGCTGTCAAAGCAATGAGTCTAATAAACCGAAAAGTGACCAAATCCCTGAAAAACCAACTTTAGAGAAAATTGATAGTTCAGCTAAAATGGGGGAGAAAACTGGTTGTTCAACAGAAGAGGCGATGAAATTAATCCTGGCGCTGAAAGAGGTTGAGGAAGGTAAAAGAAATTTGGATAGCTTGACTGATCACAAGGCCAATATCTCGTTTATGATCGATAGTTTGAAACAAGATGGAAGAGAGCTGTATTCTCTTACCGCTGGATATAATAGTGAAGAAAGATTTGAACCTTACTATCATTTCTATTTGAACAAGAGTGATTGCAAGAATATCCAGATTCTGGACATCGTTTCCGGAGAGTATCTCCCTTTGGAGACCTGGAGGAGCCAGAATCGTAATTAAAGCCACGGTTTTGTTACAATAGGGAGACTATTGCAATCATCAGAGATTTAAACTTAAACGCATGGGAAAGAGAAAAACTGAGATTTTTTAATATTTATTTGTTTTGTGAAAAAAATATATTTGGATTATAAAATAAAATAATCCAAATTTAAGTTGGTAAATAATTTTAATTTATTATAAACTTATTCGTTTCATGAAAAAAATGATATTATCTGCGGCAATTGCTGCAATTTTCTTTGCTTCTTGTAATAATGCAGATAGCAAAAAAGTAGAAACAAAGGATACAGTCACTACAACTGATACTGAAGGTGGTGTTGCGCAGACAACAACAACAGAAACAACTACGACTACTGCAGTGCCTAAGTTTAGCTCTCCAGAAGCACAGCAGTTGGCAGACGATTACACAAAATATGTGAATGAATATGTTGCTGCTGCTAAAAGTGGAGATGCGACTAAAATCCAAGAGTTAGCTGGAAAGCAACAGGAGTGGGCTACAAAAACAGCTACTGCTCTTACTAAATTAACTCCGGAAGACGCAAAGCTATGGACAGAGTATGCTCAAAAGCTAGCAGCAGAGTTAACTGCGAGTGCAACAAAATAGTTTTTTTGATATAAAGCGGAAAGTAGGACAACGTTAGATGTCCTACTTTCTTTTTATCCCTAAATTAAAACGGGAGCTCATCCTCATCCTCCTCTTGTAGTACTGGAATATCCTCGTTTGAGCAAGTTTGATCTGATAGAATCAAAAAGCTATCAACTTTGATTTCAGTAATATATCTTTTTGTTCCATCAGCAGTTTCATAGTTACGATAGGTAAGTTTCCCTTCAACCATCAGTTTGGTCCCGCGACTACATCTCTTTTCAATGGTATTATTCTGCTTACCCCAAACAACAAGTGTATGCCATTGTACTTCTTCAACCCATTCACCCGCTTTGTTTTTGAAAAGATCATTCGTGGCAAGTCGTAAAACAGAGTAATTTGTCCCTGTTGAAGTGGTTTTGATGATAGGATCATTTCCTAAATGACCGATTAATTGTACTTTGTTACGTAATGTGCTCATTTTGTCTGATTTTTAAATGTTTCTAATAATTCTTATTTTAGTTATAGGCCATAACCTTCAATGGATGTGGAATGACCTTGAGCAAAGATGAAAAGGAGAGGGAATAATAATCGTCTGTTTACCATTTGTATTCGACTATAGTCGGTTGTAACCGTTTGTTGTCGTTTAAATTCATATTAAACACTATGGAAAAAGTCTGTTTGGAATGTGGGCAAAATATAAAGGGAAGATCGGATAAGCGCTTTTGTGATGACTCTTGCCGAAATGCATATAACAATAAACTGAATAGCGATCAAACTAATCTAGTGCGCAATCTGAATAATATCTTGCGCAAAAACCGCCGTATTCTAATGGATATACTAAACGGTGAGGGGAAAGGGATGATAAAGGTACAAGGGGAAAAATTAAAGAGACTGGGTTTTGATTTCAAATTCCACACACATACATTTGCTAATAATAAAGGGCAAACCTATAAATTTATCTATGAGATGGGTTACCTGATGCTAGAAAATGATTGGGTATTGATTGTCCAAAAGAAGCCATGATAATACTTTATTGACGGTTTCTATCTCCTATTATTTCTTTTGGAAGAAGAGTTCTTCTGATTTTATAAAATCTATTTGTACAAGCTGAATACCAGTTAATCTTAACTTACATCGGCTCCTTTAATTCTAAAATAGTTTACTGCTGTGAAGATGATAATCACGACGTAATAGCATATGGGGATTAACAGAAAAAGCCAGCCTGTAAAGATATAATTTAAAGACGTGGGCAGTTGAATATGGAAAAATCTGCCGCAAAAATATAACCTATAAAGGCGCCGAGAAATAAAAGACCGGTGGCATGTATGATGATTATCTTTTTTAGATACTTGCTGTATTGAGCATCTTTATTTTGCTTGGTGTAGCCCATAATCGCTGGGACCAACAGACCTAATAGCGGGTTGACCAGAAAAGTTAAGGAAGCTAGATAAAGTGCCTTTATACTTCCACTTTGATTTTTGTCGATACTTATTTGATTTACATTTGGCATAATTAATTGTTCTAAAGGAATTTCTAAAATCTGACTGATTTGTCTTAAACTGAAACCACTGATCTCTTCTGTCCCCTTTTCGATTCGTTGTACTGTTCTTAAAGATAGACCGGCTTGATTGGCGAGATCCTGTTGTGTCAGTCCTCTGAGCTTTCTAGATTGTTTGATGAGTTGATTTACTTTTTGACTTTCCATGAAACGAAAATGACTAAAAGGTTTATGATTTTAAAAAAAACGATATGACAATAATATGCCAATGATATAGCGTATTTGTAAGTTGTTAATAATCAAATATTTTGTAATTTGATAAATATTTTGAATCTTTGCAGCACAATAAGGTATTAATATAAAATAAAAAAACGGAAGAATATGTTTGCTATACTAAAAACCCCAGCTTCGTCCTTAAAGAAGAGTCTTGGGCATATTCTCCGGAATACCGCACTCTCTTAATCTTCTTTTCCGGACCACTTTTGGCATTTGTATATGACATCGGATTGTGATGTCTGTATTGCCACGAGATCATTTGAGATGATCTAACCGATAAAAGGAAATGGCATCTGTGTGGCTAGAGGTAGCCGCGAGAAGCTCAATACTCATGTAATGTTTTAAAAAAAACGATGAATTCAGTGAATAAATATGTTCTCCAGGCCTTGGATAATTATCCATATTATCTGGAGGATACGCTAGAATCCTTATCCTATGCCTTGTCATGCGATGAATCCAATACCATGGCATTGTGCCTAATGGGGCGGGTCTATGCGGAGCAGCTGTTTGATTATGAACAGGCAAAGAAATATTTTCAGGAGGCTCTAAGCCACAATGTGTATGCTTTGGAGGTGTATCCTTATTTTATACAGACCCTGATAGACATTGGGGATTACGAAGCGGCAAAGAAAACCATCAAATATGCGTTGACATTGCCGGGGATGTCCCTGGCTGTAATCTGGATCAAGAAGGTGTTGCTACTTGAGAAATTAAAGAAATACAAAAAGGCTTTAAAAATCCTCAAAATGGCCAAGTTGGATAATCTGAACAGCGATCTGTCCACGATCATAAAGTCTATTGAAGATCGGATTAAAGGAAAATTGGAAATGAATAAGACGGACAAAAAGCGAAGTAAATAACAGACGAAGACGCTTGATTCCGGATAAAGTATTCAAAAAAAAGCCCAAGATGAGATTTCATCTTGGGCTTTTATCAATATAGTTTAAGAATTATTCTGCTCTTAAGATTTTCGCCGCTTCAACCATAGATTCTAAAGCAGCTTTAGTTTCAGGCCAAGCACGAGTTTTCAAACCACAGTCAGGGTTAACCCAAAGTTGTTCCGAAGGAACTACTGCTTTTGCTTTGCGCAATAGGTCTACCATCTCATCTTTGCTTGGTACGCGTGGTGAGTGGATATCGTATACACCAGGACCGATATCGTTCGGGTATTTGAAATCACCTGCAAAAGCATTCAATAATTTCATTTGAGAACGTGAAGTCTCAATTGTAATTACGTCTGCATCCATTGCTGCGATATCTTCGATCACGTTGTTGAACTCAGAGTAACACATGTGTGTGTGGATCTGCGTATCATCTTCAACATTGGATGAAGATACACGGAATGCACGTACAGCCCAGTTTAAGTAATCTTTTTGATCTGCTTTGCGCAATGGTAATCCCTCGCGGATCGCCGGCTCATCGATCTGAATGATTTTGATACCTGCTTTTTCCAAAGCTTGAACTTCGTCTAAGATCGCTAATGCGATTTGGTAAGTTGTGGTTGAACGTGGTTGGTCGTTACGTACGAAAGACCATTGTAAGATTGTTACAGGACCAGTCAACATCCCTTTAACCGGACGGTTTGTCAATGATTGAGCGTATGAAGACCAACGTACAGTCATATCTTCTGGACGGTATACATCTCCATAAATAATTGGAGGTTTCACACAACGTGAACCATAGGATTGTACCCAACCATTTTGTGTGAATGCATATCCAGCTAATTGCTCACCGAAGTATTCAACCATGTCATTACGTTCGAACTCACCGTGAACCAATACGTCGATATCCAGTTGCTCTTGAAGACGGATTGTATTTTCTGTTTCTTCAGCAATCGCTTTATCGTACTCTTCTTGTGTGATCGATCCCTTTTTCAAATCAGCTCTCCATTTACGCACATCTTTTGTTTGTGGGAAAGAACCGATTGTTGTTGTAGGGAATGCTGGCAGGTTGAATTTCACTTGTTGTGCCGCTTTACGGTCAGCAAAAACTGATGTACGTTTTGCATCATCATCAGTAATGTTGCTTGTACGTGTTTTAACTTCTGGTTTGTGGATCAACGGAGAAGTACGACGGCTTTCTGCAGCAGCTTTGTTGGCTTCGAAACGTTTTGTTGTTTCTGCATCAACTTCACCTTCTGCTAAGATCGCTAGATCTTTTACCTCTGCTAATTTTTGTTTTGCGAATGCTAACCAGTTTTTAACTTCAGCAGGTAATGATTGCTCATTATGCTCATTATCTAAGTCAAAAGGAACGTGCAATAAAGAGGAAGAAGGAGCAATCCAAACGCGGTCTTTGCCTAATGCATCAACGGCTTGTTTGATTTTAACCAATGATTTTTCGTAATCGTTTTTCCAGATGTTACGGCCTTCAACAATACCTAAAGATAATGTCAATGAAGCTGGAACTTTAGCTAAAACGGTATCCAATTGGTTTTCTCCACGTACTAAATCCAAGTGTAATGCATGGATAGGTAAGTTAACCGCGATATCTTCGTTGTCTTTTAAAGCTTCGAAGTAAGTTGTCGCAATCAATTTGATGTTTTTGGCAGCTGCAGCCAATTTCTCAAACGTAGGTTGGTATAATGCTTTTACTTTTGCATCTAAATCCAAAGCCAAGAAAGGTTCGTCGATCTGAACATATTGTGCTCCAGCTTCTGCCAATTTAGACAAGATTTGCTCATATACAGGAACTAATTTGTCCAATAGGTCGATACGGTCGAAACCAGCTTCTTTTTCTTTACCGATCAAAAGGTAAGTGATTGGGCCAAGTAAAACTGGTTTTGTCTCAATATCCAATGATTTTGCTTCGTTGTATTCATTTAAGAATTTCTCAGAAGTCAATTTGAACTCTTGATCTTTTGTGAATTCAGGAACCATATAGTGGTAGTTGGTATCCAACCACTTGGTCATTTCCATTGCAGTCACATCGATTCCCTCTTGTTGGAAACCGCGCGCCATTGCAAAATATAAGTCTAAGCTGTAGTTGTTGTCTACTTTATTCAACAAAGAATGGTAACGAGCAGGAATTGCACCAACAGTAAGGGTTAAATCCAATACTTGATCGTAAAAAGAGAAGTCGTTGGAAGGGATCAAATCTATTCCAGCATCTTTTTGTGTTTTCCAATTGCCTTCACGAATTTTTTTTGCTGTGTCCAATAATTCCTCAACAGAAGATTTTTTAGCCCAATAGGCCTCATTGGCTTTTTTCAATTCGCGGAACGCGCCCACACGAGGGTAACCTAAATTGTTAGTCAATAACATAATAATGTTTTTAATATTTCTTTTCAACTATATTTCTTGCTAGAGAGAGAAGGACACACTAGAATTCGGTGACTTCGGCTTATCATTCCCATATCAAGTAGGGTAGAATTTAGCACCTTGTCAAGGGACAGGTTGCTAAGGCTTCATCGGGTCTATTCCCTCTGCCTTTCTCTATAAGCGATGCTAAGTTAGAACATTTCTTTTTGATATGCAAATTTTTTATAAAAGTGCATCTATTTTTTATATTCTACTAAGGATAGAAATGTTTTATTTCTTTCTTTTCATTGGAAAAGAGGGTGAAATCACGCATTGGTATCTCACCCTCTATGCCTTTAACTCACCAGGAGTTTGTAACCTTTACCATGGACATTGACGATTTCAACCTTGCTGTCTTCTCTTAGGTATTTACGAAGTTTGCTCAGGAATACGTCCATACTTCTACCTGTGAAGTAATTGTCGTCATGCCATATTTTTAATAAAGCTTCTTCCCGGGTCAATACATCATTCTTTTTTAAACAAAGTAGGCGAAGCAATTCAGCCTCTTTGGTCGATAGTTTTTGCATTTGACCCTTGTAGGAAATCTGCTGACTCGTATAATCGAAAAAGTAATCTCCAATTTCAAACTTATCTGCAACTACTTCGTCCTCTTTATCTCTGACACTTCGTTTCAATAAAGCATTTATCCGAAGAAGTAATTCCTCAACACGGAAAGGTTTTGTGATATAATCATCTCCACCCAATTCAAACGCTTCTGTCTTGTCCTCCATCATGCCTTTTGCAGTGGCGAAGATAATCGGTACGGTGCTATTTGTTTTTCTGATCTCACGGCCCACGGTAAAACCGTCTTTTTTTGGCATCATGACATCGAAAATGCATAAATCATAATCATTTTTTTTGAACTGGGAAACGGCTTCGTCTCCATCAATACAGAGCGTAACGTCAAATTTTCCCTTTAATTCGAGATAGTCCTTTAAAAGATCCCCCAAATTGGGATCATCCTCTGCTAATAATATCTTTTGCATAATGAATCTATTAATTTTCACTAATGTTCCCTGAATATACAAAAAAGGAACGTGTTATTTTTTTACGGGCAAAATTACTTCAAAGGTTGTGCCCTTATCTTTCTCACTTTTTACGGTGATTCTTCCATTGAGTCTTCTCAAAATATCCTGAACATAGCTTAAGCCCAGACCAAAACCTTTAACGTTGTGGACATTCCCTGTGGGGATACGATAAAATTGATCGAATATCTTTTGAAGGTGATCCCTACTCATGCCGATTCCGTTGTCTGCGATGGTGATAACAATGTTGTCGCCAATATTTTTAGAACTGATATTTACATGTAGATCTCCTTTACTGTACTTAATTGCATTGTCCATTAGATTGTAAAATACATTGGAGAAATGCAGTTCATCCCCGACAACAATATCTTTTGTTGCCGCGAGGTCGACACTGAATTTTCCGCCGATATTCTGCATCCGGAGCTGCATACTGTCTGTGACAGCGGCTACGAGGTCATTGATATGTACATCTTCGCGGTCGAGTTTCAGTGTTTCTTTCTCCAGTTTTGCTAAGTCTAATACACGTTCAATATGATTCCCGAGACGAACGTTCTCATCGTAGATGATATTGGCCAATTTCTGCACTCGTTTGTGGTCTGCATTGATGTCAGGATCCTTGAGTGATTCACTGGCGATCATGATCGTGGCCACAGGAGTTTTAAACTCATGGGTCATATTATTAATGAAGTCAGTTTTCATCTCAGATACCTTCTTTTGTCTAAAGATAATGATGAGTGTATAAGCAAAACATCCGACCAATAGAAACAAAAGTGTGAGCATAGGAAGTAGCAAGTAGCTCATATTATCTGCTATGATCGCCTTTTTGTTTGGGAAGTATATGGTCAGCTTCCCTGGGGCAGCACCAACATCGCCTTTAAATAGCGCTGTAGAATACTTTGTGGTATTTATGGGATTATTTAGTTCGGCCTCATTGAGAATATTATTTAGCAAAATATTGCTGGTGCTCCATATCTCGATATTAAACGGTGCTTTGATGTCGCGATGGATCAATTCTTCTTTTAGGAGTTCCTGAACAATAATAATATTCAACCGATCCTTAAGCGGTCTTTTTGCCAACTCCATTCCGATAGCGACGTCTTCGATGTAATCAGCCTTTTTACCACCAAGCATGGCGACAGAGTCGTAAACATTGAAGCCATAGCCTGCATTTTTTTTCGACAGTTTATTTAATTTGGTTTCTAGCTCAAAAATTCTTTTCGATAGTTTTGGGTTAGATCTCGGGGGAAGAGCGATAATACTTTTTGCCAGCAACCTTTTGAAATCATCGATATGAACAACCAGAAACCGAGTACTGTCGTCTTTCCCTTCTACACGTGGAATCGTTTTTGTTGCAGAAACAAGAATATCTTCTTGGTAATATAGTCCACTTGTCGGGGTTTTAACGATGTTAATTTCAACGAGATCTTGGTATTGAGTTCGTTTGACATAGGTTTCGTAAAACCAGTTTTCGATATTAATAATATTTGGATAGGTTGCTTTTAATCTATCTTCTTCTAATTTATATTTTTGATATATATGGTCCAATTTGCCTCTCAGATCCTCAATCTGAGTTTGCAGTTGGAGCTGTTCGGTCAACTGTTGTTGTTTCGCCTGTTCCTGTTTGGATTTTTCGATATTGCGCTCCTGTTGTACTTTCGCGAAATCGACAACTTCGCGTCGTTCGAGTTTGCCGGCTACAGCCGTAAGTGCGGCATTGACGGACTCGTCAAAGAGCTGTGATTTTTGACGGTAGGAATCTCGTAGAAAATAGAATTGCATAGCCAATACCCCGATTAGTGCCAAAGACATTAGTCCAATGATTAATACAATACTATTTTTCTTCATGAAATTATGTTTTGCAAATATTATATATTCAATAGCATCATGGGCGCATTGCAGCCTGTGATGCTGAGCCATTCCCACATTCCATCTGTTGCTTTACTTGAATTGTTACAAATATAAAGATGCTAACTTGTTTTGGAGTTGTTTTAACAATGTTTAACAGCAATTGCTTTAAATCTTGGTTATGTTGTTGTAAATTAGAAGTTAAAATAGATTATGTTATGAAAACTTATGTATTATCATTGGCATTGTCTTTTACAGTGGGGATTGCTTTTGGCCAGATCAAACTAAAAGAGCATCGCCCGTTACTGCAGGATAAACAATCCAAGATGCCAGTCCTTGGATTAGATACCACATCAGCTAAGTATAAAATGCCTATTAAGAAGTCTAAAAATTTGGATAGTTTGGCGCCGATGCCGGGAACAGAAAAATCGCCCAAGCGAAGGAAATCACAACAGGATTCATTGCGGTTTAGGCTATTGGAAGATAGTTTGAAAGTGAAAGATTTCAAATTAAAGATAGACACCCTATATCCCAAGAAATAAAAAAGAAAGGCATTCTCATCATGAGAATGCCTTTCTTTTTTATGATCCTATTTCTTACAACTGAGAAACACGGATTGTATTTGTTTTACCTTTTTCAATTAACGGAGTTGATGCCGTATTGATGATAATTGATCCCGGTTTAACATAGTTGTTTTTTACAATAAATCTATTGACATCATGGATAGAACCATCTGTGCTCTCAAATTTGTCGTAGATAAATGTTTTCACACCCCAAAGCAAACTCAATTGTTTCAATAGTTTTTCTGTTCCGGTAAATACTAAGATGTCTACGTTTGGTCTGTAGCTTGTAATTTCAAATGCTGTTGCTCCGGAAGAAGTCAAGACAGCGATTGCTGAAGCATTTGTTTTTTGAGCAAGATAAACTGAAGAAGCGCAAATCGCGTCTGGAATAAGTGTTCCGTCGTGGATTTCACTAACTTTCTCATTATAATAAGGATAAGAAGTTTGTTCCACGTGGATAATAATCTTACTCATTGTTTCGATTACAATCTCAGGGAATTCACCCACAGAAGTCTCGCCGCTTAACATCACTGCATCTGCACCATCCAATACTGAATTGGCAACATCGTTTACTTCAGCACGAGTAGGGCGAGGTGTCGTAATCATGCTCTCTAGCATTTGCGTAGCAATAATTACGGGTTTTGAAAGGTCTCTACATTTTTGGACAATGATCTTCTGAAGTCCTGGCACCTCTTCCATTGGAAGTTCAACACCCAAATCACCACGAGCAACCATGACAGCATCGGTAGCTTCGATGATTGCATCGATGTTTTCGATTGCTTCAGGTTTTTCTACTTTCGCGATTACGCGTGCGTGGCTTCCTTTTGCAGCAATGATTTCTTTACATTGTGCAATATCTTCTGCCGAACGAACGAATGACATCGCGATCCAATCAGCTCCGTGATCCAATGCAAAGTTTAAGTTATCTAAATCTTCTTCAGTCAATGAAGGGATAGATACTTTGGTGTTTGGTAAGTTTACGCCTTTACGTGAAGTAAGGACACCACCATGCACCACTTCACAAGTAACCGTGTCTTTATGGTTGGTCTCTAAAACACGAAGTTGAAGTTTTCCGTCATCAAGTAATATGATTTCGTTGGCTTCAACATCGTTTGGAAAGTTTTCGTATGTAATGTAGATTCTGTTTTCATCTCCAATGAGTTCGTGTGTGGTAATTTCAACTTTTGAACCATTTACGAGAACAGCACCACCCTCTTTCATTTTTCCGATCCGAATCTTTGGACCTTGTAAGTCAGCTAAGATGGCAACATTGAATCCGGTTTCATTATTTATTGCATTTATAGTTTCGATTACCTTAAGGTGATCTGCCTGGCTGCCATGAGAGAAATTCAACCGACACACATCAACCCCTTTGGCAATCATGTTGGTCAAAACTTGTTTGTCTGCCGAAGCAGGGCCTAATGTTGCGACAATTTTAGTCCTTTTTTGAACTTTTTCCATCTGTTATTTTGTATTTTTAATGTTCTTCATTTATGACAACAAACGGCAAGCCGTATTGTTGTCTTTTGTCAAAACTAAATCGAATTAATTTAGATTTACAGTTAGGTGTATTTGCTACACTAACCTACAGTCTGCTAAAATATGAGATTTTCTTTAGATTTCAATATTTTTGGTGATATTTCTTTTGCAATGACCACTTCCGGTAATTTGCTGATCCTTTTGATTATATGTTCAACATCGTCTTCGCAGATGTAATTTTTGATGATGACAAAGAAATCAAAATGTGGGTTTTCGGGAATTAAAAAGGTTCCCTCAATACTTTTATTGTTAATAAGAAAATAATCTGTGTCGGAATCCGGACTGAGATAATGAAAAGCAGTGAAGTGATAGCTTATTTTTTTCTTTAAGTCAAGGATGATATGATATTCAAGCTCTTCTTCTGATTTGTTTTTCGGGCGGCCGTCATGGTCGTATTTGCTCTCCTTGCCTCTGGAAAAATCCAGGTTTGTCACTTTGTTGATAAAATGGCAGAGGCGGTAATCTTTAAGCGGGCAGGTGATGGCGAGTAGGGTGAAATCTAACTCTTCATCCATATCCATGTCTAACCTTGCTACTAACTTATTGACCACTTTTTTTCTAAAATATATGTCCTTATGCTAACGAAGGTACTAATAATTTTAAGGTGGGAATATACTTTTTGTGTAAAATTTGAGTTAATTAGCTGAGCGTTTGGAATACAAAATAATTTTTGTTATACTTGAACTAAGTTAATATAGAGTGGGTTAGCTAGTATAAGACGCGAATAAGTTCGGTCGCCTAACATGGTGACTTTCATCTAAATATCAATTTAGGTTTGAATTTTGATGAAATTTATTTTTCTTTGCACAGATTTATTAAACAATTAAACTATAAAATCATGTCAGATATCGCTTCAAGAGTAAAAGCAATTATCGTTGAAAAATTAGGTGTAGACGAAAACGAAGTAACACCAGAAGCTTCATTCACTAATGATTTAGGTGCTGATTCACTTGACACTGTTGAGTTGATCATGGAGTTTGAAAAAGAATTCAACGTTGCTATTCCTGATGATCAAGCAGAGACTATTGGTACTGTTGGTCAAGCAATCGCTTATTTAGAAAAAAACGTTAACTAACTAATTTAATTAGGCTAATCGTAATAAATGGAGCTTAAAAGAGTAGTAGTAACAGGATTAGGCGCCCTTACACCAATTGGTAATACCGTCTCAGAATACTGGGAGGCGTTAATAAATGGTGTAAGCGGAGCTGCTCCTATTACGCATTTTGATGCGTCAAAATTCAAAACTCAGTTTGCGTGTGAGGTAAAGGGGTTTGATCCACATGATTTCATGGATCGTAAGGAAGCTCGTAAAGTCGATCCTTTTGTACAGTATGCAATTGCGTCTACTGATGAGGCAATTAAAGATGCTGGCTTAGATTTTGAAAAATTAGATACAAATCGTATCGGAGTAATATGGGGCTCAGGAATTGGAGGTCTGACAACTTTTACAGAAGAAGTTGCCAACTTTGCAAAGGGAGATGGAACACCGCGTTTCAATCCTTTCTTTATTCCGAAGATGCTCGTTGATATTGCTCCAGGACATATTTCAATGCGTCATGGCCTTCGCGGTCCCAACTTTTCAGCAGTGTCGGCCTGTGCCTCTGCTACCAATGCAATGATTGATGCTTTCAACTATATTCGTATGGGAAAAGCAGATGTGATTGTTACCGGTGGATCAGAAGCTACAGTCAATGAAGCTGGAATCGGTGGATTCAACGCTATGCATGCTTTGTCAACAAGAAATGATGATCCCAAAACAGCTTCCCGTCCTTTTGATAAAGACAGAGATGGTTTTGTTTCGGGTGAAGGTTCAGGTGCCTTGATCTTAGAAAGCTTAGAGCATGCCTTAGCACGTGGTGCAAAAATCTATGCAGAGATTGCAGGTGGTGGAATGAGTGCAGATGCACACCATATCACAGCTTCGCATCCCGAAGGATTGGGCGCTAAACTGGCAATGACAATGGCTGTCAATGATGCGGAGATGGATTTTTCAGATATTGATTATATCAATGTCCATGGAACATCTACACCGGTCGGCGATATCAGTGAAACAAAGGCTATTGTTGACCTGTTTGGTGAACACGCATATAAATTGAATATCAGTTCAACTAAATCGATGACTGGACACCTTTTGGGTGCTGCGGGGGCTATAGAAACTATCGCTTCGATCTTAGCTGTGCAAAATGATATTGTCCCACCGACAATCAATCACTTCACAGATGATCCGGAAATTGATAATAAATTGAATTTTACTTTCAACAAGGCGCAAAAACGTATGGTGAATGCGGCGTTGAGTAATACATTTGGATTCGGTGGCCACAATGCTACCGTGATTGTAAAAAAATATAAAGCTTAATGTTTGATCCTTCAAACATGGTTTGGTAATATGAGCTAGCGACAGGTTCTTTAATTAGAACTTGTCGCCTTATTTTTAGATGAGATGCCTTTTTCAAGGATATACAAGTTATATATTTCGCCGGATCGGGAATATGTTAAGAAACTAAAAAACCTACTAGGTTTTGTTCCCGGGAATGTGCATTTGTACAAGATGGCATTTAGACATAAGTCTGTTGCAGTAACAATCAAAGAAGGGGCTAAGAATAGTAATGAACGCCTGGAGTTCTTGGGTGATGCTGTTTTAGGTTCTGTCGTTGCCGAATTGTTGTTCAAGAAATATCCGTATAAAGACGAAGGTTTCCTAACCGAGATGCGTTCCAAAATCGTGAGTCGTGCAAACCTGAACCAACTTTCCAGAAAACTAGGATTCAACGAAATGATACAGTTCGATGCCCGAATGATCAGTTTCCCGAACAAACAGGGGTCGTTGTTAGGTGATGCATTTGAAGCGCTGATTGGTGCGGTGTATCTGGACAAAGGCTATGTGTTTACAAAAAGCTTTCTCCTAAATCGTATTATTAAACCACATGTTGATATCCAACTGCTGGAGCAGACCGAAACTAATTTCAAAAGTCGATTGATCGAATGGTGTCAGCATACCGGAAAAGAAATCCTATTTCAACAAACGGATAATCCAGAGGGTGAATCTTCGAAGATGTTTAGTGTCGAAGCCGTTGTAGATGGAGTTGTATGTGGTCTGGGACGCGATTTTAATAAAAAGTCGGCTGAAAAATTAGCAGCGGAAAAAGCCTGCGAATTTCTCAAGATTTTGGAAGTAGAATAAAGGATTTTTATTCTTTAATTTATTTAGTCCCCGCTAAATATTAACTTTGCCGGATATGGCAACAGTAAAACCTTCTTTGGCGAAAGGTACCCGTGATTTTTCGCCTTCCGAAATGATCAAACGTAATTATATTTTTGACACATTGAAAGCTGTGTTTAAAAAATATGGTTACAATGAAATACAGACGCCTTCATTTGAGAATTTAACGACCTTAACAGGTAAATACGGTGATGAAGGTGATAAATTGATCTTTAAGATCCTTAATTCTGGAGACTATTTGACAAAAGCTCCAGATAGCCTGCTACAAGATAAAAATTCGAATAAGCTAATTCCTCATATTTCTGAAAAAGCGCTAAGATATGATCTGACGGTGCCTTTTGCGCGTTACGTTGTGATGCACCAAAATGATATCTCCTTACCATTTAAGCGTTTTCAAGTACAACCGGTCTGGCGTGCGGATCGTCCGCAAAGAGGCCGTTACCGTGAATTTTACCAATGTGATGTTGATGTGGTGGGATCAGAAAGCTTGCTGAATGAAGCTGAATTTATTCTGATTTATCAAGAGGCTTTCGAACGTTTTGGGTTGAAAGATTTTAATATTAAAATCAACAACCGGAAGATTCTTTCTGGTATCGCCGAAATTATCGGAAAGCCAGAACTTATTGTCGATATGACTGTCGCCATTGATAAGTTGGATAAAATCGGATTGGATGGGGTCAATAAAGAGTTGTTAGAAAGAGGTTTTACCGAAGCTGATCTGAATCTGTTGAAACCGATCATCTTATTGGAAGGTTCAAATGGGGAGAAACTTGTGTTATTAAAATCAATCCTGGCCGATTCTTCCATTGGTTTGACAGGTATTGCTGAAATTGAAGAGGTCTTTGATTATATTACCAAGTTGAGCGGGGATACGGAGTTATTGACCCGGATTATCGATCTGGATATTACATTGGCGCGAGGTCTCAATTATTATACAGGCTGTATTTTTGAGGTGAAGACAAATGAAGTTGCCATGGGCAGTATTGGTGGTGGTGGACGCTATGATGACCTTACAGGAATGTTCGGATTGAAGGATCTGACAGGAGTGGGTGTCTCATTCGGCGCTGACCGTATATACGATGTATTGGAAGAATTGAATTTGTTCCCAGCAAATAAAGCGGATTCTACCAAGCTATTGATTATCAATTTTGATAAACAACTTGAAACCTATACGCTAGGTTTGCTCAATAAACTTCGCAAAGAAAATATTGCTGTTGAATTGTATGCCGCCCCAGTGAAACTGAAAAAGCAGATGGGGTATGCCGATGGAAAAGGAATCCCTTACGTTTTGTTGGTTGGAGATGAAGAGGTTTCATCCGGTCAATTATCACTCAAGGACATGGAAAGCGGGGAGCAGGTGAAGGTTACTGAAAGTGAGCTTATCCAAAAACTGCGCTAGCAAACAATTTGTATAAAATAGATAAAGCCAAATGATTATTAAGTCGTTTGGCTTTTTTATTTTCATAAGTTTTTGATTTATTTGATTGTGCCGTTCATTTATTTGCTGGAAAATGCTATTTACTTTAAATCAAATGTCTTAGAAGTGTCTTAAAGTATAAATAAAATTGATTTTTGACCAAGGAAATTCATCCAAAATTATTAGATTTGTAGTCTAGAATTGTAAGAAAATCAAAACTTTGAAATGAGTTCAACACCTATAACAAAAGAGACATATTTGGAGTGGTATAAGTCTATGTTACTTATGCGTAAGTTTGAAGAAAAAGCAGGTCAACTTTACGGACAGCAAAAGATTCGTGGTTTCTGTCACTTGTACATAGGACAAGAGGCAGTAGTCGCTGGAACGATGTCGGTTATCAAACCTGAGGATTCTTTAATCACTGCTTATCGTGATCACGCCCACGCTTTGGCTAAAGGCGTTTCTGCAAATGCTTGTATGGCTGAATTATATGGAAAGATCACTGGTTGTTCAAAAGGTAAAGGAGGCTCAATGCACTTCTTTTCTAAGGAACATAAATTCATGGGTGGCCATGGTATTGTCGGTGGTCAGATTCCTTTAGGTGCTGGTATCGCATTTGCTGAGAAATATCTTGGTACAGATAATGTAAATATCTGTTATATGGGCGATGGAGCTGTACGTCAAGGTGCATTCAACGAAACACTAAACATGGCGATGTTGTGGAAACTCCCAGTTATCTTCGTGTGTGAAAACAACGGTTATGCGATGGGTACTTCAGTACAACGTACAACTAACATGCAGGACATTTACAAAATGGGATTAGGTTTTGATATGCCTTCTGCTCCTGTTGACGGAATGGATGTTGTTGCTGTACACAACGCAATGGACGAAGCTGTTCAACGTGCTCGTGCTGGCGAAGGTCCTACATTCTTAGAAATCCGTACTTACCGTTATAAAGGACACTCAATGTCTGACCCAGCGAAATATCGTACGAAAGAGGAATTAGAAGCGTATAAAGATCGCGATCCATTATTGGCTACCAAACATGCTATTTTGGAAAACAAATATGCGGATGATGCTTGGTTTGCTGAGGTTGAGGCTGATGTGAAAAAAGTAGTTGATGAGTCGGTGAAATTTGCGGAAGATTCTCCTTATCCAACTGCAGACGAATTGTACAAAGATGTTTATGTACAACAAGACTATCCATTTATTTTAGATTAATACTCTTTAACTTGATAATATAATACAGAATGGCTGAAGTAGTAAGAATGCCCAAAATGAGCGACACAATGACCGAAGGGGTCATCGCAAAATGGCACAAAAATGTTGGTGATAAAGTAAATTCTGGTGATTTAGTAGCTGAAATTGAAACAGATAAAGCTACAATGGACTTTGAGTCTTACCAAGAAGGTACTCTTTTATATATTGGCCCTAAAGAAGGTGAAGCAGTAGCGATCGATGCTGTTATTGCTGTTTTGGGTGAACCTGGTGAAGATTTTCAAGCTTTGTTGAGCGGTGATGCTCCTGCAGCTGAGAAAGCACCAGAAAAAACTGAAGAAAAAAAAGCCGAAGAAGTTTCTGGTCCAGAATCTTCGGCTAGTACAGTTACAGCCGAGGAATTGGGATGTACTGTGATCACAATGCCATTGTTAAGTGATACCATGAAAGAAGGTGTTATTGCGCAATGGAATTTCAAAGTTGGTGACACGATCAAATCTGATGACGCTATCGCTGATGTAGAAACAGATAAAGCGACAATGGAAGTTACAGCTTATGCTGATGGTACATTGTTGTATGTTGGTCTTGAAGCCGGAGAAGCAGCAAAAGTAAATGATATTATTGCTATTGTTGGTCCTGCGGGAACTGATATTACACCTTTATTGAATCAGAAATCTGCTCCTGCAAAAGCGGAAACTGCGGAAGCACCTAAGGCTGATTCAGCTCCTACTGCAACTGCGGCTCCAGTAGCATCTGCTACAAATGACGATGCTCGTGTAAAGGCTTCTCCATTAGCACGTAAGATTGCAAAAGACAAAGGCATCAACTTGAGCGATATCAAAGGATCAGCAGATGGTGGTCGTATCGTGAAAAAAGATGTTGAATCTTTTGTTCCTGCTGCGGCGAAACCTGCTGCAACAGCAGCTGCAGCGGCTCCTGCTACAGAAACAAAAGCAATTACTTTACCTACGTATGTTGGTGAAGAACGTTATACAGAGAAACCTGTCAACCAAATGCGTAAGACAATCGCGCGTCGTTTGGCAGAGTCACTGTTTACTGCACCGCATTTCTACTTGACAGTTTCTATCGATATGGATAATGCAATGGTTGCTCGTGCACAAATCAATGAGATCGCTCCAGTAAAAGTATCATTCAATGATATCGTGGTGAAAGCCGTTGCTGTCGCATTGAAAAAACACCCAGCAGTAAATTCGTCTTGGCAAGGAGATAAAATCCGTTTCAACGAACATACCAACATTGGTGTGGCTATGGCAGTTGAAGATGGCTTGTTAGTTCCTGTAGTACGTTTTGCTGATGGTAAATCATTATCTCACATCTCTGCAGAGGTGAAAGATTTTGCTCAAAAAGCGAAAGCTAAAAAATTACAGCCAGCGGATTGGGAAGGATCTACTTTCACAGTTTCCAACCTAGGGATGTTTGGAATAGATGAGTTTACATCTATCATTAATTCTCCTGATGGTGCTATTCTTTCAGTAGGAGCTATCCAAGCTGTTCCTGTTGTGAAAAATGGTGCTGTAGTTCCTGGTAACGTAATGAAAGTAACTTTGGGCTGTGACCACCGTGTGGTAGATGGCGCAACAGGTGCTGCATTTTTACAGACCTTAAAAGCATTGGTAGAAAATCCAGTTAGATTACTAGCATAGATTCCGCAAGCCAATAAAATATTAGCCACTTTAGTAATAAAGTGGCTTTTTTTGTTCTAAAAATTCGTTTTTTTATACTAAAATCTTCATTTTAGCATTATTATCTTTATACGCGATTCTTTATTGAAAATCAAAAAGAATACACCTTAATCAGAGTAGAATAGAATGATTGTGATATAGGTATCGTGTAAAAAATTAGGTGCAGAATTGGCTTTGTGAAATAGGCAAAAATAACACAATATAGAAAATCCAGGAGAAGCAATACGTGAAATTATTTTTTTTAAAGGGAATGGCAGCTCTTTTGTTCGTATCTACAATCGCTTGTAGTTCAAAAGAGAAAAAACAAAAAGAGGCGGCGATAGCACAAGCAAAAATAGATAGTACAAGACTCATTTACAATCCCCAGGATGCAGATCCAAAGATTGATGCCTTTATGAAAAACTTGCATTCAAAGGCTGCATTCAATGGAAACGTGCTGGTGGCAAAGGATGGAAAAATTCTATATCAAAATACTTTTGGCTGGGCCAATTATCTGAAACGCGATAGCTTGGCAATTGATGATAAGTTTGAATTGGCTTCAGTCACCAAACCAATAACGGCTGTAGGTATATTGAAGTTGGTTGAAGCTGGAAAATTGCGTCTGGATCACACGATCAATGATTTTTATCCAGATTTTCCGTATCCCGGTATTACCATAAAAATGCTGTTGACCCACCGCTCGGGTTTACCTAACTATGTCTATTTTTCCGAAGACCACTGGCCCGATCGAAAAAAAGGAATGACGAATCAGGATGTTATGAAAATGCTGACGGAATTTAAGCCGAATAGATATGGTGCTCCGGGTGGTCGTTTTTTCTATAATAATTCCAACTTTATGGTTTTAGGGGCTATTATCGAAAAGGTGTCGAAGCAGGATTATGCGACCTATATGAAAGATAGTGTCTTCAATGTTGCAGGTATGACGAATACCGCCGCATTGTCAAAGGCTGTCTACGATAAGATCCCAACCAATGTTATTGGTCATGATAAAGTCTGGCGAAGATCTGTTGTACAGAATTTTCAAGATGGCCCATTGGGTGACAAGGGAGTTTACAGTACAGTACGTGACCTATATCGCTTTGATCTGGCACTGCGGGATGGTCGATTGTTGAAGCAATCAACCTTGGATTCAGCTTATCGTGGTTACCCTGATGCCAAAAAAGGCATTTTTAGCTATGGCTATGGATGGCGGACATTTGAACATGGAAACGATCATATTGTCTATCATACAGGATGGTGGCACGGTTTTCGTCACATTTATGTACGGGATCTGAAAAGGAATATTGTGATTGTTTTACTCTCCAATATGACAAATGGGAGCTTAGTGAAATTGGATGAACTTTATAAAATTTTGGGGATGCCAGTTTTACGTAAGAATGCCTACAGTACCCATGGCGATTTTATTATTGATGAATAGATCCATTCCCCTAATCGCTGTAAAAAATAAAAACAGCGTATTCAAAGGGAAACTACAGGATTAAAACTCCAATACCGATGAAGGCTGTGTAAATGCCTTTGCGCTGTATAGTTGATGAAAAAATAAGTATAAGGATGAAAAAGACATTAATCTTAGGTGCGAGTACGAACCCTTCGCGTTATTCAAATAAGGCAGCGAATATGCTCCGTAAGCACGGACATGATATTGTTAACATCGGTTTGAGCGGGGGAGAAGTGGCTGGTGTGCCTATCGAGAAGAAAGGAGACGTGCGTACTGATATAGACACAGTGACCATGTATCTTGGGGAGCAGAATCAAAAGGAATATTATAACTATATTTTGGCGACGAAACCAAAGCGTATAATCTTTAATCCGGGGGCTGAGAATGCTGAGTTTGAGCAGTTAGCTATGGAAAATGGTATTAAAACTGAAAGAGCCTGTACTCTGGTATTATTGAGTACAGGTCAGTTTTAGATTTTGGATTTCTGGAGCAATTCGACAGACAAATACTTTGTGATAAAATAGTTTGTCAAACCGACTGTATTACTGTCCAGATTCAAACTCGATACTTTTATATCACAATGTTCTTTTAATATCGCCATTGTATACGAATTGATCGCCTGTTGTATCGGGATTGTAATTAACTCGTTGGCTTTGGCAATTTTACCTCCAAGTACAATAAGTTCTGGATTGAGCAGCTGGATCAGGGAAGCGAAAGCTTTACCTAGATTTGTTCCCAATTTAGAAATTTGGTTTATGGCAAATTGATCACCTTTATTAGCAGCCTCGATCACATGAGTTGGTGTTAGGTGATCCAACTCTTCCTTATGTAATTCATTGAGCTTGGTAAGTTCACCTTTTTGGATCTCCTGTTTTGCATTGTTGACCAGGGCAATTCCCGAAGCTACTGTTTCCAGACAACCTCTTTTCCCACAATAACACAATTCACCATTATCAATAAATGGCATATGGCCCACCTCGCCGGAATAACCGTCCCGTCCGAGATAAACTTCACCATTGGAAACTATTCCAAGACCTATTCCCCAATCCATTAAAATAATGAGGCTATTTCTCGTGTTTTTGGCCAGACCAAATTTTAGTTCTGCATATGCGGCGCCTTTTACGTCATTGAGTATATAAACAGGTTTGCTGTATTTGTTCTCGAAGTAAGCTGTAATAGATTGCGATGTGTCATGCAGAAATGTTTCATTAGTTCCCTCCTCAGCATTGATTAGACCTGGCATGCTAATGATCAGTCCGGTTAAATTTTCCGTATCTACTGATTTTTCTAACAAATATTGATCGATAATCTGCGTAATATCATGGAGATTATCAGCATTGCGCGACAATTCATTATCCTGTTCTACAGTTTCAGCAACTATATTTTGGTTGTTATCCATGATGCTCAGTGTGATGGAAAAGCGTTGCAGCTCGATACATAACACCTGGAACAATCCATCACACAGCCGATATAGGTTTGGTTTGCGACCACCGATAGATTCTCCCTTGTCAAATTGACGGATAATATTGTCCTCCAATAGTTCAGCAATCAGGCTGTTGACTGTAGGAAGGCTTAGGGAGAGATTTTTTACAATGTCGTTTACTGATACAGATCCTAATTCGGCTATTAATTTGATAATAGAAAGTTTATTGAATAGATTTTTCTTTTCAGGTTTACTATCCAATTTTTTGTTAATCAGTAAGTTCACGGCTTTTGTCATAAAACATCATATTTTGAATTAGAATCCTAGAACCTTAATTTAATAAAAGTTTTGGAATCATTCGGTTATTTTTCTCACTTGTCAAACAAGCCGGTCGTTTAGAAAAAAGGGGATAAGATCCCTTATCCCCTTTATTTTACACTTCGTAAAACTATTTGAGCTTTTTTACTCGAATGTCTTTGAAGAATACTTCAGTTCCATGTCCCAAGAAACCAAGGTGGCCACTTGTACGTTTTAAACCTGGATGCTCTTTACCATCTAACGTACCATTTTTACTGGCTTCAGCAATATCAGCATCGACAATGACAGTACCGTTCAAGGTTACCTTAACACGGTTGCCTTTTACATAGATTTCTTCGGAGTTCCACTCGCCCAATGGTTTTAGGTAACCCCTTTTGGCCGTTACTACACCGTAGATAGAGCCATGATATTGGTAAGGTTTTAAATCTTTATAGACATCGGCATCATTATCAAGAACTTGGATTTCCATAGCTTCATAAGCTGCATCACCTTCTAACGGGGCACGTATACCGACACCATTGTTAGCTCCTGGTGTCAATTTGAAGTCAAAGCGATAGATAAAATCTGAGTACTCTTCTTTTGTATACAAGTTCCCGCCAAATTTAGCATTAGGGTATACCCAGATATAACCTTCATCATTAATGATGTAAGCTTTGTTTTCAGTCCATTTGTCCAGATTTGTTCCGTCAAATAGCACCTCAAAACCATCTTTTTTCTCTTGGTCGCTTATTTTGAAAATCTGCTTTCTAGGAAATTCCTTAATGAAAAGATCTCTGTAGTAAACAACTGAGCCATGAGCTTGGAGTTCGATCTGTTCCGTTGGGAAAATGGATTGATTTCTGTCCCAATAATTTTCAAGTGGAATATTATCTGTGACCAATTGACCGTTTAACCAAACTGTGACTTTATCGTCGACCATTTTGATTTTAAATGTATTCCATTCGCCTGTAGCATTGTCAGCAACCTTGAGCGGTTTGCTTTCATTTTTTTGGTTGTTGTACAATCCCCCCGAGCCTACTTGAGCGCCAACTCTCGTATTGGCGATATCCCAAATTTGTACTTGTGGAGTACCTCTCAAGTAAATACCGGCATCACCCTCTATACCACCATAGTTCTCTAATTTCCAGTCTACAAGCATCTCAAAATCTCCATATTGTTTTATGGTAGCAAGGTTATCTCCTTTTCCACTAAAAACAATCTCTCCATTTGAGGCAGACCAGCCCTTGCGCATGATCTCGTCTGCTTTCGCTTGTTCGGTTGCCAGCGTTTTGGCGTTCATTTTACCTCGTTTGATTGGATCAGCGACTAATCCTTTCCAGCCGCTAAGGTTCTTACCATTGAAAAGTGATACATAACCTTCTTTTACCGGCATTTCAGAAAGGTAGCGAACGACCGCTTCTTTCAGGTAACCACTCTCGCTACCGGACAGTTTGCCAATTACCTGTTCTAGAACTTCTCTGACTTTGCTACCATAGTATTTATTGTCCATGGCAATATTCATGGCTGTATTAGCAGCGGCTTCTCCCAGCTGTGAATCAGCCATTTTATCCGCAGCAAAAATAAAAGCTTGGTAAGTACCTGTTGGTTGAAGAGCTGAAAGTGCAGCCTTCTTCTGTTCTGCTGTCTTTGCAACACTAAATGCGTCACGCAATAAAAGTGTTTTTTGATCAGCCGAGTTAGCCGAAGATGAAATCGATTTGATTAATCCTCTGTAAACCGTATTGAATAGGTTGTCATCTTTTTCTGTTCTTGATAAGGATACTAGTTTAGGAAGTGCATTAGCGGATGACCAACTTGACAACGATGTAATGGCTGCAGCCCTTAATTCCGGATTATTATTATTTATGTAATTGCCGACTGCTTGCAATGATTGATCGTCACCAAGTCCAGCAAAAATAGGGAAGTATTTTGCAGCACTAGGAGCAGCTGATTTTGAAATATTTGCAGCTAATTTTCCTGTTAATCCCTTTGCATTAGGGCTTGATTGAACAACATTGACAACTGCTTTTTGCAATAATGCTGCCGATTTCGGATCAGTGGTATTGTTCAACCGATTGAAAAGTTCTTCAAGATCAGATTCCTGAGCCACATTAGGTAAAGCTTTATTTATAGCTTCTTCTACCGTTGGATTTGTTGTTTTGATTGCTAGAACAGCTTTTGAAGAAGCATTATTGGAGCGTTTGCTCAATATATCCAATAACTGAACTTTTTTGCTGTCATCAACAGAAGCGAGGGCAGTATTGACATCATTGATCACATTAGCATCCTTTGAAGATAGGATAAGCGCCTTAACAGAATTGTTAAATTCTTGATCCGCATCGAAGGCCTGTATTAGGATATTGGTCTCTTTGCCCTGTGAAAGGGTATTGATCGCGCTTAATCCTGCTAATTTTGTCACTGGCGAAGTCGTTTTGCCGACCAAGGCCTGGATTGCGTTTAAACTGCTCGCAGATCCGTTGTGTGCGAGATAGTTTAGGACACTTTCCTGCACCTCTGGTGTACCCTTACTCGCTAGAGCCAGCAGGCTTTTAGCATCACTACCCTTACCATATTTACCGAGTAATTGCAACGCAAGGTTACGGTATGCACCATTATCACTCTTTACTGCAGACAGTAGATTTTTTTGTTGCTTACCTGGATTGATGACAGCCAATAATTTCAATGAAGCAAATTGTCCGTTGATGGATTTCGCTTTTTGTGATTCCTGGAAGAATTTGTTCAGGAATTTGATCGCTTCTTGATCATGCTTATTCTCGATCAGTGATTGCGCATAGTCAATACCTAGTCCGACAGCATCAAATTTATCGTAACTGTACGCTGCATCGTTCAATTTATTTTGAAATAAAGAAGCGGAGGCTGTACCACCAATTTTACTTAGTGCGATCAATGCCGTGCGTTGGAATGCATCGGAGTTATATTTTTTGGTGAAATCCAAAATAACATTTTCAGCATTCGTAACCTTTAAATCACCTAATGCTGTAACAATAGCGATTGCAGTTTTTTCCGTTGTAGAAGCTGCTAATGCTTTTTCCAATGCTGCAGCTGATTCGCTGGTACGGATAGAGACCAAAGTTCTTGCAGCTGCATCGGCTAGATTATCGTTCGTTAAACAATTTGCCACAGCTGAGATTGCAGAGTTATCTGCGCACTGGCGCAGTAAACGTAAAGCGAAAACTTGATTTGTAGGTTCGCTCAGTTGTGCGATGGATTTTGCTAAACCTTCAACAAATATCTTTTTTTGTTGCTCTTTTCCAGGCTGATTTACATAAAAAGAATAGCTGTTGGCAGCAAATTCAATTGGAGCATTATTACTTCCTGGAGCTTTTAGGCCTTTAAGGAAAGCAACGATGTCATCGGAAGTAAATCCTTCCAGCTCGTGCATGGCGAGCAGAAACTTTTCTTTTTCCTCTGCGGGTTGCTGAGCCAGCACATCAGCTATTTTGGTAGCTGTGGTTCTATTTTGCGGTTGCTGGGCATATGAGGCACTCGAGATGAGAAGCAATACAGCCAGCGAATTAAATATCTTTTTCATTGAGATTATTTATCTTTTATCGGCATGAAGCTACCATGATTACTGTTATCCATCCAGTGTTCTGATGGCTTTTTTGGTTCATGATATTTCATCGGATTATAATTGTTAGATAGACCAAGGACCTCTCATTGGTTGGTGAATTAAACGATTTGCAGCGTCATCATCAATAAACTGCTCATTTTGAGAATCGTATTTTAATGAGCGGTTGAGGCGCAGTGCTGCTAATCCCATATTAACCAATGTACAGGAGCGGTGTCCATTTATTTCATTGAGGGCGAATTTTTCGCGTGTCCGGACAGATTCCAAAAAGTCGGTGATTTGCGGTGCCGGCTCAGGGTATTGTGCCAGTTTTCTTTCCAGATCAGGAATATCAGATGCAAATCCTTTATATAATTTACCTTTAGGTCCTTCGATATAAGCCGCTTTTTCATCTTTGGCCTCACCATCTAAAATGATCTGACAACCATCAGCATAAGTGAAAGTAATACGTCTCCAGGTGCCAACAGCATCTGGGTGTTGTTGTGGTGCATCCACATCTACACTCACAGGGCTTTCATTGTCCTTGCCTAAGAAATATTGTACAGGATCCATATAATGTTGGCCCATATCACCTAATCCACCACCATCATAATCCCAATATCCTCTAAAAGTCGTGTGTACGCGATGTTTATTGTAAGGTTTATATGGTGCTGGACCTAACCAAAATTCGTAATCTAATTCCGCGGGAACTTGTTCTTCTGGTAAGTTTTCTTTTCCTACCCAGTAGAATTTCCAGTCAAATCCTGTATGCTTACTTATTGTTACTTTTAATGGCCAACCCAACATGCCTGTATCTACTAGTTTTTTGATTTTACTAACAGGTACATTCATTCCATAAAAATCATCTTTGAAGCGAAACCAGGTGTTCAAACGGAACATATTCCCGTGTTGTGCAATGGCTTCTTTCACTTTCTTACCTTCACCAATAGTACGCGTCATTGGCTTTTCACACCAAATATCTTTTCCTGCTTTGGCAGCCTCTATAGACATAAGACCATGCCAGTGCGGCGGAGTAGCAATGTGGACAATATCTACTTCTGGAGATTTGATTAATTCTCTAAAATCGTGGTATTCTTTTACACCGCCACCCAAGTCACTTTGTGCAGCCGCAAGATGGCTTTTGTCAACGTCACAAATGGCAACTGTTTTTGTTCCGGCATAACCGAAGTGTCCACGGCCCATATTTCCGACGCCAATTACTCCTTTGGTTAGATGATCACTCGGAGCAAGATAGCCTTGGCCTCCAAGTACAAAGCGTGGTACAATAGAAAATGCTGCAGCACCTACCACTGATTTTTTAATGAAATCACGCCTTGATGAATTCTGTTCTTTCATGTTGGTTGGATTAGTTGTTTTATAATTGATCCATTTTAGGCTGTTAAAATTAACTGCAATTGGATATTGAACCTAAAAATAGATAAAAAACTGATAAATATAAACTGATAACTAAAATTTTATGTATTGTTTCTTCTTGTTTTATGAAAAAATAATAAAAGGATGGCTCTAAATTCATTTCTTTCGTATATAAAGTTTAATTCTATTGTCCAGAGGTAATATTTAGTTACAGAATTGTTACATGATCTGCACTGTTCGAATTTCTTACTAAAGAGCATAAGTTTTCTAGAACACAATCTAATCCACCTCATGATATAGACCTGCAGTATGTGGCATTTTGAAAGGGCAGAACGATTTATTGGTCCTATTGATACCTGAACAGTAGCCTTAGTTTGTATTCATACAGAGAGTACTCGCATAAAAATCAGGTGATAGGATACCGGAAACTCGTGAAACCACTCAATCGTTTTCGTAAAACAAGCTTGATTATGCTTACAGAATCAGGCATCTTTATGGAGCCTTCAAAAGAAGAAAACCGATATGATAAGATCAAAAACACTATTGACAATTATTTATGCGTTAATCCTACCTGTAATGGGGTTTGGGCAATTTAAAGTTGCTCCGCTCGGAAACACGATATATGAGGGCGTATTTACTGGGAATGGTCTATTGGGAACAATGACGTACCTATCGGGTAAAAAATCGGTGCGTATTGACATCGGCCGAACGGATGTATATGACCACCGTGCAAATTCGGAAGACAAGTTGTTCGATAAGGCCCGCCTGTCATTGGGGTACTTTAATCTGGACCTGGGGAGTGCAATAGCCCAAAGCAAGGGTGATATCTATCTAAAGGAGGCTTATGCCGTGGCAACGATCTCGACAGATCAGGGACAGATCAAAGTGAAAACGACAACACTTTCCAATGATAATATTATCTTGTTAGAGGTGTTAAAACAAGATTTTACGGGAAAGTACTCGCTCAATTGGGTAGCTGATTCGGCAATCAGTCCACGCATGAAATTTTCCTATACCCAAAAACCGAAGACATACCTTGCCAATCCTACTGGAAAAAATGGACAACAAGGTCACATAAAATACTATGAACAAGCATTAACAGCGGGTGGGGGATATACCACAGCTTATTTACTTCGATCATCCAATGATCTTGACACTTATGTTATCACAGTTGGATACAGCCAAGAAGGAAAGGATTTTACAAAAGAAACTCTGGACTATCTCAAAAAAATCGACAATAGGAAAATAACAAAGGCGCTGACACAACATCGTCAATGGTGGAAGAACTATTTTATGGCATCTACACTTGAACTGCCTGATTCAACTTATCAAGGTTTCTACGATATGCAATTGTACAAACTGGCAAGCGCAACTAGATCGGACAAGCCAGCTATGGATCTGCAAGGACCGTGGACGAGTCCCACTCCCTGGCCAGCTTATTGGCTCAATCTAAATATGCAGCTCGCATATTCACCGACTTTTAAAGCAAATCACCTGGATATCGCTAATTCCTTGATTCAAATGATTGACCAAAATAAGGATAATCTACGTCTTAACGCTCCGGAATCCTATCGCTACAATAGTATAGCCGTGGGTCGTTCTTCTGCACCGGATTTATGGAGCCCAGTATTATTGCAAAAAGGTGTCTCCCTTGAAAAAGCTTCTGATGGTGATAAAGAACTTGGTAACCTTGTATGGCTGCTGCACAGCTACTATCAGTATTATCGGGCAACACTGTCGCGAGATGTATACGATCGTTTATTCCCTCTTTTGAAGGAAGCAGTCAACTACCATTTGCATTTGCTGGAGAAAGATCAAAATGGGAAATATGCTATCGCTGTTAAAACCTATTCACCTGAATATTCAAAAGGATTTGCTTATAATACAAACTACGACCTATCAATCCTAAAGTGGGGTTTAAAGGCTTTACTGGAACTAGATGACGAACGTGGAGGCAACGATCCACTTCATACTGTATGGAAGGATGTGCTGGCACATTTGGTTGAATATCCACAAAACACGGATGGTTTTATGATTGCCAAGAACGTACCCTATGACGAGTCACATCGACACTATTCGCATCTGATGATGATTTATCCTTTTTATGATGTAAACTGGGATCAAAAGGAAAATAGGGAGCTGATCGAAAAATCTATTGCACATTGGCAGAGTAAAAAACAATGGCTTCAGGGGTATTCCTTTTCAGGGGCGGCTTCGATGTATGCCATGATGGGACGTGGCGATGCGGCTTTGGCCTCGTTGGATGTTTTATTGAACAAATATGTAAAAGCGAATACCCTCTATGCGGAAAGTGGTCCTGTGATCGAAACGCCGTTGGCCGCCATGGCAAGTATACAGGAGCTATGTCTGCAATATTGGAATGGGATATTGCGTGTATTCCCAGCTGTTCCGAGCAAATGGAAGAATCTCTCCTTTACCCACTTTTTAGCGGATGGGGGCAATTTGATTTCTGCACAACGTAAAAATGGGAATACAGTAGCTGTTGAAGTTAAAAGCCAATACGGTGGAACATTAAAGCTAAAGCTCGATATGCTTAACCCAATCGTTAAAATACAGGGAAAGGGTAAGTATACGAAACAAGAGGATGGTTTAATCATGTTAGAACTCAATAAGGGAACTATAGTCGCTATTCGTGAAAGTAAATAACATCAATATAGATTAAAACAATTAAAGTAAACAACGTATAGAAAGGGAATATAAATAATGAGATTTAGAAAGCAAATTTTTATGATTTTATGGGCTGCTCTGGGAACAGGTACTTTGGTCCATGGACAAACTGTGAAATTAAAACTGTCAAAAGAGTTTGTCCAACAGCAACTGGATGCAGCTGCCAAGCAGATTAAAGTTTTGGATAAGGAAACTCCGGCGGATAAGTTTCCGAAAACATTTGAAAATGGCAAGGAAGTTTTCTCGTCATCAAGCTGGTGGTGTTCGGGATTCTATCCTGGGACTTTATTTTATTTATATGAAGGAACCAAAGATCCAGATCTACTAAAGAAAGCTGAGGATAAATTAACCCACCTGGAAAAGGAGAAGAATAACAAAGGTACACATGACTTGGGTTTTATGTTGTTCTGTAGTTTTGGAAATGCCCTTCGATTGACTGGAAACACACAACAATATGAACCAGTTTTAACAATAGGAGCAAATTCATTGGCATCGCGTTATAGTCCGAAGACAAAAACTATCCGTTCATGGGATCACGGGTCCTGGGATTATCCCGTCATTATAGACAATATGATGAACTTGGAGTTTTTGACACAGGTCTCTAAAATAACAGGAGATAAAAAGTACTATGATATTGCGGTCACACATGCTGAAACAACGTTAAAAAACCATTTTCGGAAAGATTATAGTTCTTACCATGTGATCGATTATGATAAGAATACAGGTAAAGTACGCGCTAAAAAGACCCATCAAGGTGCATTTGACGAGTCAGCCTGGTCACGGGGACAGGGTTGGGCCTTATATGGTTATACCATGATGTACCGTGAAACAAAGAAAAAGGAGTTTTTAAAGCAGGCACAGCAGATAGCGAAATACATTCTTGACAATCCAGATCTACCCTCCGATCTAATTCCGTACTGGGATTTTGATAAGGATAAGATCGCTGCGTCTGATAAGATGTACCCGAATAAAGATTTAAGGGACGTCTCTGCTGCTGCTTTGTACGCTTCGGCCTTACTTGAGCTTTCGCAATATACCAAAGACGGCGAATCTGCACTTTACTTAGATAAAGCGGAGACAATGATCAAAAATCTATCTGAAGCACCTTATTTGGCTGCTTATGGTCAAAATGGTGGCTATATTCTTCAGCATAGTGTAGGGGCGCTTCCTTTAAATTCGGAGATTGATGTACCATTGACCTATGCTGATTACTATTATGTGGAAGCATTGGTGCGTTATAAAAGGTTATTGGATGGCGAACCAATGATTAAGGAAATCGCGAAGTAAATACAGTAAAAATACCAAGTTAAAGATGACAAAGGCGCCCATTTAGGCGCCTTTGTTACTTTTAAATTTATGTATCCTACTACAGTCTCTTTTCAAATATTTAATCCTTTTTCTAATCCATCTTGTGTTTTAATCATCTTCGTAGGAGTCCGCTATTTGCTCTGATGGATTATACCCAAATTGTTTCTTAAATTCCTTGCTAAAGTACTTTCTTTCAGAAAATCCGACTGCATAGGCTACCTCACTGACATTCATCGAAGATTTTAGCAACTCCTTCGCTCTGTTAAGTCGGTACATCTTTACATAATTATTGATTGAAAGGTTGGAAATCGCCCGTAGTTTTCGATAAATAATAGGTGTGCTCATTCCCATCTTTCGGGAGATGAAATTAACATCAAAGTCATCCGACTGCATATTATCTTCGATCAGTTGATCCAATGTGGCAATAAATTGAGCATCCAGTTCATTGTCAAAATCTGTCTTTTTAACCTGAAATTCCTTGCGCTTTTTATGACTGATTGCGATGAGATTCTGCACAGATAGAAACAACAACCTATTGTCAAAAGGTTTTGTTAGATAGATGTTTGCTCCGTATTGTAATGCCTGTGTCTGTGAGTTACTGTCTGTCACTGCGGTCAGCAGGATAACTGGAATATGGCTTGTAGCAATATTTGTTTTTACAGCCTGGCATAACTGGGCTCCATTCATATAAGGCATCATCAGGTCAGATAAGATCAAATCGGGGATATACTCTTGGGCTTTCGATAAGGCATCTTCTCCATTGACAGCTGTGATGACGGTATAGCTGTCCTGAAACAAATGGACAATGGTATCCAGTAGTTCTCTATTGTCTTCGACAATGAGAATGGTCTGTTGCAAAGATCTGTCCATTACGGTCGGAGTTGCTAAATTTGAATCATCTATTACAGTGATCAGTGAATCTGTGGGAGAGGACACGCGAACTTTCGATAGCTTTGGCAAACGTAGGTTGAACACCGTCCATTCACCTTTTTCATCGTTCATGGTAAAACAACTAATTTCTCCCTGATGCTGTAGGACAATCTGCTTGGTTAAGGCTAGCCCGATACCGGTACCTATAGTGTCATTTGCTTGTTCCTCCCGATAATACTCTTCAAAGATCCTGAATTGATTGTCCGTTGCAATGCCAATCCCGTTATCGACAATGTTGATAATGATGCTGTCTTCGCTATCAAGGAGCTCAAGATAAACGGTGCCATTCTCGGGGGTATACTTAATGGCGTTTGACAATAGATTGAACATGACCTTGTCAAATTGAACAGCGTCTATGGATTGTAACCCTACGGCATCCAATTGTCGGATATAATAATTGAGATGTTTATTCTGCGCAAGATCATTGAGGAGGTAGAATGTGTCTTCAATATATTCCCGGAAAGGAATATCGCTTTGTTTCAAGATGAAGTGTTTGTCATCAAATTTTTTGAAATCAAGTAGCTCGTTAACAACCCCCAATAATTTGGCTGCGTTCTTTTTAATCCGTTTTATCTTAGATTGGGTAGTCGATAAGTTGGCCGTTTCGGTGATGATTTCATCCAGAGGAGCAGTGATCAAGGTCAGTGGGGTACGGATCTCATGCGAAATTTGTGTGAAGAATTTGATTTTCTTTTCCTGTTCTCTTTCAGAATTGATTAGCATCTGGCGTTCTACGACAAACTTGATGACAAAGTGTACCCCGAGGGAAAATAGTCCGGCGTATAAGAGGTAAGCCCACCAAGTTCTCCAGAGCGGCGGCTTTATATCAATATGTATTTGTAGTGGAGTACTGCTCCAGATGCCATCATTATTGCTGGCATATACACTGAGTGTATGCTGTCCTTCGGGAATATTGGTATATCTGACACTAGGCGTACTGGTTTCTATCCAATCCTTATCAAAACCTTCGAGTTTATAACGATATCTATTTTTCTGTGGTTTAATAAAATTGGAACTCGAGAAATTGACCGTGATAAAATTCTCGTCATAACGTAATTGCAGCAGATAGTTATTGGACTGATCACCTTGCTGTATGCGGCCATAGTTCAATGGCGCATCTTCAAGGAATATATTTCTAAAAAGCACATTCGGTTTTTTCTGATTGAAAGTGATTTTTCGGGTGTCGATTGAAACTAGACCATTTAATGTAGTCACGAATAAAACACCAGATTCGCTGCTATAGACCTTAGCTCCCTGCATGTTTTTGACAGGGAGACCATCATACTGATTCAGGACAGTAGTATACTTTGTTGTTGGATCGAAAAAAATCAGCCCATTTTTGCTACTTATCCAGAAATGTTTGTCCATCATGACAGGCCAACCTAAGGTGTTATTGTGAAAACGGGCCAGTGGCTGGATATCGCCCAAATGATATAATTCAGTTGCAGTTGTAAACCAGATATCGCCATTTGGATGGACATAAAAGCCTTGAATTGATAATTTTGGATCCGTAAATGGGCGAATAACTTTTGTCCTGGGATCTTGCTGGTAAAGTCGCCCCGCCAATAAAAAATAAACGCAATTTTTGTTGTCCGCTTGGATATCCGTTAATGTAGTAGGGAGTACTTTGACCGGATATGGCGGTTTCCCTGGAGGTACAATATATAAACCCACATTTGTACCCAGGTACAGATAGTTGTCTACTCCGGCATAGATGCTATAGATATTGTTTTTTAAATGTAGCGGATTTTTGTCCAAGAGAACATGTTGTGCAGTTTTAGTCGTTAAATCAATGATCGAATAACCGCCACCATGCTGTGCCGCATAGAGGACATTGTTACGTATTGACAGATCCTTGATCAGATTGGATCGTGATAGCTGAGGAAAAGGATGGATTGTTCCCATCTTTTTATCCAAGAGATTTATACCTTCTTCCTCCGTCCCGATCCAATAAGCATTTTGGGATTCCGCAAAACTGCCAACAATATCGCTATTTAGCCTATTTTGAGGAGACTCACGACTCGAATAAACATGCAGGGGGATCATGTTCGGATAAATGGCATTGATTCCGCCAAAATAAGTGCCTAACCAAATAATTTGTTGATCGTCGACAAATATATCATAAATGGAATTTTGGCTTAGCGAATGCGGAACCAAAGTATTGTGTTTGTAATTAATAAAAGGTGTACTACCTGTAAAGACAGAAAGCCCTTTTAGTGTGCCCAGCAATAATGTATTATTGGGGCCTTTATTGATTTTTCGGATGTTATTACTTAGGAGGTTGCTGCTCCCTTCATGAATGTGTTGCCAATGCTTATCCGACAGTCGATATTGAAATAATCCCTGCAGTTTCGTCCCTATCCATAATGTACCATTTTGATAATACAAAGTGCTTACGATACCCTGATCTTTTAGTGGTAATGAGATACGGTCGATGCGTGTTATCTTATTCTCTTTTAACGTGCAAAACTCAATACCGCTATCGCTGGCAACAGCATATGTTGTTGAATTAACCGGAACAATAGCTTGAACATGATTGCGGGTCAGAATCGGTTTTATGGTATAGGAGTTTCCTAACGGAATGGCAAGATAGAGCCCCCGAGCGGAACAGAGGATGGTCTGATTGCCGTGAACATAAATATCATGGATAGCTAAGGGAAGATCAAATGGCTTGTCGTGTTGATAGACGGGTTTTCTTTTATCAATATTAAAAATGAAGAGTTTCGTTGCGGTAGCAATGAAAAGATCATTTCTTGAATTGATATTAATCTTATTGATGTAATCTACATTTTTGAAAATGGAGTCAGTGACTAAAACATTCGTCACATTCCTGGAATCGTAAATAAATAGGTTGTTTCCCCCACCAAACCATAATTTACCTTGTTGATCCTGCGCAATTGTCAGTACCGCCTGTTTGTCCAGGATATTATCCTGTGTCAATGTTTCGAAACTAAAGTGCTGGGCACAACAAATAATACTTGAGCATAGGAGCAATAAAGTGGCGGCAATGCTTCGAACCTGTTGTACTGGAGATTTCATAGATAAATAGAGGTTACAGCATCAAATTTAAGATTTTACCCCTTAATATTTATAAAAATCACCCTATTAAATCGTCGTTCTTGCTCAATTTTGACATAGTTAAGTAACCATTTTTAATTATAAAACCAATTTCCTAAAGTATGGCTAAGTTTTACGCAATAGGATTGTCCGCGATGACGCTATTTTCTGTAGGTGCAGTTCATGCCCAGCAGAAAATAAATGTAACGGGACAAATCAAAGACAGTCAAGGAACACCGCTATCAGGTGTAACAATTCGTGAGAAGGGGGGGACAGTCTCAACTTCTACAAACGGATCAGGAACCTATTCCTTATCTGTGAATCCTAACGCAACACTATCAATTTCCTATGTAGGATACCAAAATCAAGAGATTGTACTAAATGGCCGCAATGCCATTAATGTAACGTTGGAAAGTGCCAGCTCGGCGATTGATGAGGTTGTTGTTGTGGGGTATGGGCAACAGAAGAAATCCAAACTATTGGGCTCTGTTGCAACTATCGATGGAAAAAAACTGGAGAGTAGGGCTGTGACGAATGTATCCTCGGCCTTGTCGGGGCTGGCTGCTGGTGTTCAGGTGAAAGTCGGCAATGGTAAGCCCGGTAGTGATGGAGCAACCATTCGCGTACGTGGTACAGGTACCATGAACAATAATGATGCTTTGGTGATTATTGACGGTATTCAAGGGGTAATGGATGCTGTAAATCCAGAGGATATTGAAACAATATCAGTATTAAAAGACGCGTCTTCGGCAGCGATCTATGGTGCGCGGGCTGCGAATGGAGTTATTGTCATTACAACAAAGAAAGGAAAAGGTGGACAAGCACCGCAAATAAAATACTCAGGTTTGTTTTCGAGAACGACACCAAGCGCGAAGCCTGAATTTCTAAGCGATTATTTGAGGCATATGAGCTTGTTTCAAGAAGCTGCAGAAAATATAGGCGAGAAAGGTCCATATACGCAAAGTGCTATTGATACCTGGACAGCAGCAAATGCTGATCCAAATGGTGTGACCGCTCAGGGCATACCAAATTATGTCGCATATCCCAATACCAACTGGGGAGATTGGATTTATGAGAATGCCTGGTTAAAGAGTCATAACGTCAGTGTTTTGGGGGGGAGTGAAAATATCCGCTATAACCTATCCGGAAGAATACAAGACAACCCGGGTATTATGCACAACACAGGGATGAAGCGCTATGAAGGACGGGTGAATCTGGAGACAGATGTTACCAATTTCCTGACAGTCGGTACACAGACATTTATTCTGAAAGAAGACCGTTCTATGGCTTCCGATGCCAATCTGTATAATTTCTTGCGACAAACGACACCGGGTATTTACCCAATGTATGACGGTAAGTTTGGAAGCGCTGTACTCAGCTCCGGTGAATCATCGCAGCTGAACAATTTAATGACGTATCTTTACGATAATAAGGGAAGTAATGAGCGTACACGACTCAACGCTACCTTATTTGCAAATGTTAAACTTTGGAAGGGTTTGACATTTGAAACGAAATTTAACTATCAAAGCCGATTTGATGAAGTGAAAACCTGGTCTGATCCGTCACCACGCTATGACTTTTCAACCATGACGATTACATCGACACCTGTTAACCTTGCGACCTCGACGACCGGACAGTCTTATGGTAAAATTTACAGAAAATCTTTCGATAACGTATTGCGTTATAATACGACGATTGGTAAACATACGATTGGCGCATTAGTTGGTCATAATGAATTTTATTACAACGATTCCGGATTTAGTGCTTCTAGAAAAGGATTGATCGATGCGACTATTACCAATATCGGTACAGGAACGGAGATGAACAGTATTTCTGGAGGCGAATCTGATAACTCCATGCGTTCCTTTTTTGGTCGTGCCAGTTATGACTATGATGCAAAATATTTAGCAGAATTCAGTTTACGTCGGGATGGGGCTTCAAAATTTGGGCGAGGACGAAAATACGGTACATTTCCTTCTGCTTCTGTTGGTTATATCTTATCTAAGGAGTCGTTTATGGAAGCTGTCAATCCTTATGTACAGGATATTAAACTTCGGGCTTCATGGGGTAAATTGGGGAATGATGGCGGAGATGATTTGAATGTCTACGGCTGGCACGGAGTATATGGTTCGGTGGGATATTCATTTAATGGAGCTCAAGCCAACGGATTAGCATTGTCACGTTTTGGCAATAACTTGTTGCAATGGGAAGATTCCGAAAATAAAGAGCTTGGATTGGAATTTGCAACTTTAAACCGCCGTGCATCTGTGGAACTAAGTTTATACGAACGTAAAACGTCAAACATTATTCGTACAGCACAAATGCCAATTACGGCGGGTACTGCTAGTGGTCCTTATTACAACCAAGCCGCTATGCGTAATAGCGGAATTGAGCTCAATCTAAACTGGCGGGATAAGATTGGGGATTTCAGTTATAACATTGGTGGTAATTTCTCATATAATAAAAATAAAGTCACGGAATACCAAGGTAAGCTGGTTCAAGGTATGGTTGATGACGGAACGGGAAAAATGGTATGGAATACCAACTTAGGTGATGTATCCACAGGTGGTGTAAACCGGAGACTTGAGGGATACCAGTTGGATGAATTCTATCTACGTCAGGTATATCAAGGTGATGGTAGTTATTTTAATGCCGATGGTTCGGTTAATATCAATGGTGGACCTACCAAAGGGATGATCCGTACGGATCAGGATTACGAATGGGCAAAAGCAATGAAGGCTGCGGGCTATTCTTTTATAACCTCATCCCAAGCCATTGCGGATAGCTATGGTGCGAATGCACGGATGTATTATGGAGACTTGGTCTATGCCGATCGGAACGGAGATGGCATCTATGGAAATAATGCCGATCAGTACTTTACCGGTACGTCGACAAATCCTAAATATATCTATGGATTCAATCTCGGGTTCTCTTATAAAGGTCTGGATATGTCAATGATTTGGGCAGGAGAGGCTGGAGGACAGTATTACTGGACAGATATTGGTTATAATAATAATGTGTTGATTCTTGGTAACCAGGTGACCACTCGTATTGCAGATGATCATTATTTCTATAACCCGGCAGCACCAAATGATCCACGTACCAACCAAAATGGATATTTTCCTAGATTGAAATATGGCACTTCTGCAGAAAATATCAATAATCAAGCAAGCGATTATTGGTTATATAAGGCAAATTTTTTAAAGCTTAGAAATTTGCAAATAGGTTATACGTTTGATAAGAAACTAACTGAAAAAGTTAAAGTACGCAGCTTAAGGGTATTTTTTACAGGTGAAAATCTACTGATGCTTACGGACTTTCCAGGGTTAGATCCAGAAGTTGGTGCAGGAGCAGAATATCCAACAATGAAACAGTTTGCTTTTGGTTTGAATATTGGATTCTAAAATAGAAAGATCATGAAAAATAATATAAAAAAATATAATTTGTGGAGTAAAAAAATACTGCTTGGCGTGACTATCGGTTCGGCAACATTGTTTTCTGCTTGTCAGAAAGATTTATTGGATACCGTACCTAAAACACAGGTATTAACCAATAATATGTGGCTAACAGAAAATCTTACTGACCAAGGTGTAAATGGTGTTTACCAAGGTTTGCGTTTAGGTCAGATGCTGTATGTATATGACACCTATGTTAGCCTTCAGGGAAGGGACAATTCAACCTTGATGAACGCAACGGCTACTGCGTCATCGGGTATTTTCTCGTCTACATGGCAAAATTTGTATGAGGGTGTTCACCGGAGTAATAATGCGATCTATGGTATCACCAATGTGTCACCTGTAGGGGCTGAAAAGAAAGCAAGATTACTTGCAGAGATGAAATTTTTGCGCGCGTTCCATTACTATCGATTAAATCAACTGTATAAAGGAGTTCCCATTTATACTGAACCAATCGAGTGGGATAAGGTGGATAAACCAAGGAGTACAGAAAAAGAAGTCTGGGATTTGATTATTAAAGATCTGACGGATTGTATCAATGAACCCTTATTGCCAAATCGTTATGATAAAGGAAAGGCCGAGTTTGGGCGAGTGACTAAATCTGCAGCACATGCGCTTCGTGGTAAGGTGTATATGTATACGCAAGAATGGGCAAAAGCCATTGCCGACTTTGAGCAAGTCAAAAATATGGGACATACCTTATTTGGTAATTATGCCAACCTGTTTAAAGGTGATAATGAGCAAAGTCCTGAAATTATATTTAGTATCCAAAATATCGCTTTGGCAGGATATGGTTCAGATTACCAATTCAGGTTTGGATCACGATCAGCTTTTGGATCCAATTGGAATACCTATTTGGTACATCCTGATGCGATAGATCGCTATCAGCGTAAAGATGGATCTAAGTTTAATTGGGATGATTACCTGCCAGGTTATAATCAGATGGCACCGGGTCAAAGGGAGGTGTTTTTCTTACGGAATAATTTGACCCCCACTGAAATATCGAACATTGAAAAACGGACTACAAATAAGCTTGATATGTCTTTGTATTTGCCAACAGGTAATGAAGAACGACTTAAGAAAGCCTATGAAGATAGAGATCCAAGGTTAGTAAGCAACGTGATTTTGCCTTATTCTACTTTTGTCGGAGCAAATGGCGCGACAGACCAAACCTTCACCTCAAGATGGCCATATCGGCAAGAATTTGGTGGTGTGTTTGACTTGAGAACAGATATTGTCCCTAATTTTTACTATTACCCACGTAAGTTTGTTTATGAGGGAGCTAACCCAGGTATTCCCAATAGAGAGGCAGGCGCTTATGATTATATTGTGATGCGATATGCAGATATCCTTTTATTATGGGCAGAAGCACTGAATGAAACGAAAAAGCCTAGTGAAGCTGTGTTAAAAGTAAACGAGGTAAGAAAGCGTGCCGGAGTTGGAGAATTACCATTAGGGATAGGTGAGCAGGATCTCAGAAAAGAAATTCGTGAAGAACGCCGCCGTGAATTGATGTGTGAAGGTGTTATCTACTTTGATGAGTTGCGTTGGAAAACATTGAAAGAAACATCATTTTACACAGGAAATGGAATTAAACAGGCATGGGGAGGAGTTGTTTCGCCATATGACTGGCGAGGTGATCAACTTTATACATGGCCAATTCCACAAGTGGAACGGGAACGAAACACATCATTGACACAAAACAGTGGCTGGGATGATTAAGAAATAAGGAAAGATAGTTCTCCTTTTGTAAAGAACTTGTTATCAATCGCTCGTGCAATCGTTTGCTAGAGCGATTGATTCTTTTTAGTTTGTTTTTCTGTATTAAAATAAAGATTTTTAATGTTTTGTGTGCTTGTTGAGTACACATTATTTATAAACCATTATCGATGAAGAGAAGATCTGTATTAAAATTGTTAGGCGGAGCTGGCGTTGGTGCATTGACGGCCTCGTTGCCAATGGGGGCGAAGGCAAGTGTTTTATCTGATGAAAGTATAAGCTATGCTGGGAATGACCGTGCTTATTGGGTTTCAATACTAAGCAAGATGGCCACACCTATATTGGATAATATCAGTAAACAGCAATGGCGCAAAAGGATGCCGATGGAGGTAAGTCCTACTTTTGACAATAGAGATCCAGGAGTTGGTTATCTCGAGGCTTTCGGTCGATTGCTGGCAGGTATGGCACCTTGGCTGGCTTTAGCTGATGACAGCTCCGAAGAAGGAAAACTACGTAAGAAATTGCGTGATCAGGCCTTATTGGGGATTCAATATGGTGTAGATCCTAAATCTCCGGATTATTTTACATGGCGAGGTCCTTCATCGCAAACACTCGTAGATGCAGCACATCTTGCCCTTGCTTTCCTGAGAGCTCCCAAAGCACTGTGGGAACCATTGGATCAGGTAACAAAGAAAAGGGTTGTCGAAGAATTTAAACTATTACGTAAAATTAAACCTAATGAAAGTAACTGGTTGCTTTTTGCTGCAATGACCGAAACTTTCCTATATAGTGCTGGCGAGGAATGTGCGCGTGAGAAAATAGACTATGCCGTCAATAAATTTGATCAGGAATGGTATGTTGGTGATGGCTGGTATAGTGATGGAGCACATTTTAGCTTTGATCATTACAATGGCTATGTAATCCATTGCATGCAAGTGGAATCACTTCGTCATAATATCTCCGCTGGTGGAAAATACAAAGAAATGTATGAACGCGCATATAAACGCATGCAGCGTTATGCACATCATTTAGAACGTATGATATCGCCTGAAGGACACTATGTGGTTGTAGGACGTTCGTCTACCTACAAGAATGCAGCGTTTCAACCTTTGGCAACTGTAGCCTTAGAAAATAAATTACCCGATGATATTTCAAAAGGTCAAGTGAGGGCAGCCCTGACTGCAGTCCTCAGACACATCTATATTGACAAGACTTTCGCTCCATCGGGATGGCTGCGTATGGGTGTGGTTGGAGACCAGCAGTCAAATTTGGCCGACTATTATACCAACGCCGGATCAATGTATGTGGCATCGCTGTCGTTCCTACCCTTAGGATTACCCGTTACGGATGAGTTCTGGACATGTGCCCCACAGAAATGGACCTCGCAGAAATGCTGGAATGCGGAACAGTTTCCGAAAGATTATTACGTCAGTTACTAATTCCTTGTTCTTTTATTCATAATCTAAATACTAAAAAAAAAAGAGATACTAGGTAGGTCTTAGACTTGTATAAGTAAAATCTCCATACTCATATCTCAATACTAAATACTAATAATGAAGATACAACACTATATTACAGGAGCTTTACTGATTGGGCTTGGCGTACAAGCAATATCATGTTCTAGTCAGAAGAATTTAACAACAGCCAAATTAGGACTGAATAAAGAATTTGTCAAAACTAATCTTGAAGATGCACGTAAACAGATTAACTATCTAGCTTCGTCCATCCAGGAGTCGGATATTCCTACCACCTATAAAGATGGGAAATATGTCAATTGGGGTTCTAGCTGGTGGTGTTCCGGATTTTATCCTGGTACTGTGCTCTATCTTTATGAATATACAAAAGATGAGAAATTGTTGGATGAGGCAAAACGAAAATTAAAACATTTAGAAAAGGAGAAAAACAATAAAGGAACACATGATCTTGGATTTATGCTTTATTGTAGTTTCGGTAATGCATTACGGTTGACAGGTGATTCTACAGCATATAAAGGCGTGTTAAGTACAGGTGCTGCTTCATTGGCAACACGCTTTCATGAAGCTCCAAAAACAATCCGCTCATGGGATGGTGGTAAGAACTGGGATGGGCAACCGTGGACATATCCTGTTATTATTGATAATATGATGAATCTGGAATTTTTGACCGAAGTGTCCAAAATGACAGGAGATAAAAGATTTCGGGATATTGCTATCCAGCATGCAAATTCGACAATGGTTAACCATTATCGAAAAGACTACAGTTCTTACCACGTGGTAGATTATAATCCGGATAATGGAAGTATAATCTCAAGAAAAACAGCACAAGGAGCATTCGATGAGTCTGCATGGGCAAGGGGACAAGCTTGGGGATTATATGGATATACAATGATGTACCGCGAAACAGGTGAAAAGAAATACCTGGAACAAGCGCGGAATATCGCTAAGTTTTACCTTAATCATCCCAATCTTCCAAAGGATCTGATTCCATATTGGGATATGGATCAAAATAAACTGACCAAGGAAAGTAAGTATTATAATCAAAAGGATCTACGTGATGTTTCTACTGCTGCGGTTACAGCTTCTGCATTGTTGGAATTGGCACAATATACAAAGGGCAGTGAAAGTCAGTTGTACATTTCCAAAGCTGAGCAGATGTTAAAGTCACTTTCTGCGAAACCATACAAAGCGGATTACAAAGAAGCTGGGGGTTACATATTGAAACATAGTGTCGGTTCTATTCCGCATAAAACGGAGGTAGATGTGCCATTGACTTATGCCGATTATTATTACGTAGAGGCATTGATCAGATATGACCGAATGCTCAATGGCGAAAAAGTGATCAAGCGATAAGGGCATTATCTATGGATAACGGGTGGGGGAAACTAATTCCATTTTAAAATAACTAATTCCAGTACTATGAACTATAAAAAATTAGTCATTATCGTATTATTAGTGCCACAGGTATTATTTGCTCAAAAGAAAGAGAAAAATAATGGTCTACAGCAGCGGGCATATTTGGTAAAAACGCTTACCAAAATAGCTGATCCTGTACTAATGGCATTGAGCAAAGGTGAATTAGTTAAAACAATGCCGATCGAATCGCGTAACAATCTGGACCGGACAGGTTGTACTTATTTGGAAGCATTCGGTCGGTTAATGGCTGGAATGGCACCTTGGCTTGAACTTGGACCGGATGATACCACGGAGGGCAAGCTGAGAAAGAAATATATCGATTTATCCATTGCCTGTATAAAAAATGCGACGGATCCCGATAATCCGGATTATATGAACTTTAGAAAGCATCCCAAAACACAAAGTCAAGCGTTGGTGGATGCTGCATTTTTAGCGCAGGCGCTTTTAAGGTCCCCAAATCAACTCTGGGGTAAATTAGATGATCAGACCAAGAAAAATGTGATCAGTGCATTTAACCTGACCCACGAAATGAATGCCTATGGCAATAACTGGGTGTTATTTAGTTCCGAAATCGAGGCCTTTTTCTTAAAATATGATAAGGTTGTCGATAAAAGTCGGTTGGACAGGGCCATTGACCTAATGGTTTCCTGGTATAAAGGTGATGGAATATATGGTGACGGCCCTAACTTTCATTACGATTACTACAATAGCTTTGTAATACATCCGATGCTTTTAGAAACTAGTCTGGAACTGAAGAATGCTAATTTGGACACAGCAAACCTCTATCCGATATTCTTAGATCGCGCCAGAAGATACGCGACTATACAAGAACGTTTAATCTCTCCGGAAGGAACTTATCCGCCTGTCGGACGTTCATTGAGTTACCGTTTCGGTGCTTTTCAGCTGCTGTCTAAAATTGCGTATATGCACGAATTAGAAAAAGGAATCGAACCTGCTCAGGTGCGATGTGCGCTTTATACGGTAATAAAAAGACAGATTGAAATGCCAGGAACTTTTAATCGCTCCGGTTGGTTAAATATTGGTTTTGCTGGCCATCAACCGGAAGTGGGCGAAACCTATGTTTCTACGGGAAGTGAATACTTATGCTCAGAAGCCTTCATCATTTTGGGCTTACCACCAAACGATCCGCTGTGGACTGCCCCCGATGCAAGTTGGACAGCTAAAAAGGCATGGAATGGTGAAACAATGATTATAGATCATACGTTGACACCGGATATTATTGGAGCAGATGTTTACAAAGAGCGGAAGAAATAACAAGCACAATAAAAATGAAAACAAACTAAAAACCTTGGGAAAGGAAAAGATCATTGATATTGCTATTCAAACAGGGTAGGAAAATAATCCTGGGAGAATTGGAACGACCATTACATATATTTTCATTGGGATAAGCGATCGATTCAGTTTATCTTGTTAGTAACTAACATGAAAGGAGGTTGCCTATGGCGTATTGAAAACGGAGGATTATTTTTTGATAGGCTGTAAAAAACTTATCGTTTATTCAATTATTTATAAACAATTTTAAATTATGTTAAAAAAATCTTTTATAGTAACATTTATGCTATTGATCAGCGTTAGCTTATTGGTTCAAGCGCGAGATCATGGAACCACAAATCTTGTTAAGGGTTCGAAAGCAGCAAATAAAACTTTAACGACTCATCTCTCCAAGGAAAAGGTAGCAGGTAAGAGTACATCGAACCTTAACAATACTTTCGAATTTTATGTTTATAATTTTACTAGTTCACCTATTTATTTAACTTTTAGCCCTAATTTTCCCGCTACTCCCGTTCAATATGTTACTGTTCCCGCAAATACACTTGGATATCCCGTCAATATTAAAGAAGGAAATTATTATCTTCAAGCCAGTTCTTCTTGGCAATCTATGCGGTATTTGATGAGTTGTGGCTATTCTGGCTCGGGACAGTCTTACGCTTTTGAAAATGTGTTTTTATCTGATACCCAAGGTTGTACTTCTTTGGATATAGAAAACGAATAATTAATAACACGATATTTTGAAAACGCCTGTCTCATTTTGTTGAGGCGGGCGTTTTTTATAGAATTTAGGATCGATTCAGTCTAAACGAATAGCTGTCTTTTAAGGGCAATTTTTCTGTGTATTTGATGATAATCCTTTGCTTATATATGGTGTTGATCTGTTGTCGATTGTTCGATGGCTATTCGGGCGTTGTTCGGGGATCTGTTGGGATTGCTTCGGGACCGCGTTGAGATAACTTTGGGATTGGTTTGACTGTTCTTCGACTATTGTTTGCCTTGTTGCTAATGAATGACCGAAACAGAACTGACCAAATGTCGAAGCAATCCCGAAGTTGCTTCGAAGCATTTGCAGAGCGTATCCGAACACCGTTGGCGCTCGAACGGACTTGAGGGGACTTTAAGGGAGTTGGAGGGACTTTGTCGACTCTAACTATCTTGGTCTTATGTGTTGTTTTACATCCTATAATTGATATGATGGATTTGGAATCACATAAGATACAACTGTGGTATGATTGGGATAGTTGTATAAAATGTCGTCATAAAGCAACAATATATTGTCTTTTTTTTGCATTTTGTGTGATAGAATTAGACCGATCTCTCAATATTAAACTGAATAGGTGAAAAAACTTGTTTTTCTTTCTATGCTGCTGTGCAGTACGTTTTTATCTACTTTCGCATTACAGCAGAGTGGGGCATCAATCAGTTCCATTGATAGTCTACGGAATGTATTCAATACCGTTAGGAACGATAGCGTTAAGGCCAGAGCAGCGCTATTACTGGCAAATAAACTCATGTTTGAGTGGAAAGATACTATCGCGGCGACAGGTTATCTGGCGGCAGCACAGAAATTGTGTACAACGAAGCCTTACCTGAAAGCACTATACACCTATTATAGTGCCTCCCATATCTTTATGACTGCTGGTGAAACTGATGAATGCTTACAGCTGTATAAACAGACTGCGGAGATGCTCGAAAAATTTAAGACTAAGGAAGCTTATGAATTTTGGGTGAAGGCTTGGTGGAATTACGCCATGATCATCGATCATAAAGATGATCGGAAAGGTATGGTGCAGATCCAGATTGATAAAATAATTCCCGGAGCAATCAAACAGGAGGATTATAATCAAGCTGCAAAATCCTACCAATCAATTGGCTTTGCTTTTAAGGAAATAGGCGATACAGAAAAAGGTATCTATTATTTTAAAAAAGGGCTTGAACTCTATGAAAAATATCCCCTGTCTAAAGAGAGACATGCAATATCACTATTAAACTTGGCGCGTGAATATGTTGAATCTCGCGAACTTAATCTCGCAAAATCTTATCTGTTAAAATCGGAGCAAATTTTAGATACGCTAAAGGAGTCTGTAGCTCACCTAAACTACGGTGAGACAGCCAGCATGTATTATTGTGCGAAAAATGACTTTACGAAAGCCCTCGAGGTTGTCGAGAAAGCACTGAAAATTGCGGAACGACTAAATATGCCTTATGAGATCGGCATGATGCATTATCAGAAGTTTAATATCTATTTTAGTTTGGAAAAATATGAACTGGCATTGAAGGAGCTGAAGATTGTCATGCGGGATATGCCTTATGATATGACAAGTAACATGCAACAATTTGCCAAGGACCTGTCTGAGACCTATGCCAAATTAAAGGATTACCCCAATGCTTATAAATGGATGGGAAAACATGTTGCCATTAAAGACAGTTTGGCCCAAGCGGCTTATAAAAGTGAAATAGCGGGCCTTGAAACCAAATTTAGAACGGCCGAGAAGAACGAGAAGATCATGAGATTGGAGTTTGAACAGCAGCAGACGGTACTTCAACAGAAAAACCAGCGTTTGTATAATTATATATTGGGGATATTTTCTTCGGTATTGCTGTTGTTGCTCGGTTTGTCTGTTTATTTATATCGTCAGCATAGGAAGAGGGCGCAGCACGATATGGAACTGTTGGCACAGCAGCAAGAACTTCAGGTGACCAAAGCGCTATTGAAAGGGGAGGAGCTGGAGCGTCATCGGGTCGCCCGTGATTTGCATGATGGCCTTGGTGGCCATTTGACAGCGATGAGACTTCAGATCTCTTCTGAAGGGGATCTGCCTGTATTGGATGGGATAAAATCTCAGCTGGATCAGATGATTGCTGATGTCAGGTTGATCGCACACAATATGATGCCCGAAAACTTATCACGTTCGGGGCTATTGGTTGCCCTTGAAGATCTCTGTACTTCGATGCAGCACGGTGCTGTTGTCATTGAGTTGCAGTGCAATGGCCTGTCCAACAATATTACGGAGAATATGCAGGTCAATATTTATCGTATTATTCAGGAGTTGATCAACAATGCCATTCGACATGGGAATGCCGATCAAATTATCGTGCAATGCTTACAAAATGAACAAGGCTTTTTGATTAGTGTAGACGACAATGGCAAAGGATTTGATGTGGAGGAGGTTGTGGAAGCTAAACGGGGAATAGGACTTAAAAACGTACAAATGAGAGTTGAATATTTAAATGGAAAAATGAATATCTTGTCGCAGCCTGGGGCAGGAACAAGTGTCAATATCGAAATACATGTCTGAGCAGCAAAAAACATTAGCGATCTTGGACGATCATCCAATTGCCATCGAAGGGATCAAATCATTTTTAAAAGAAAATCTGTCATACGACCGGGTACTGGGATTTTCGTTGGGACAAGCGCTGACTGATTTTTTGAAACAAGATCAGGTAGACCTGCTCTTATTGGATATTTCTTTGCCCGATACGAATGGTATCGATCTGTGCGGTGAACTCAAGAAGAACCATCCTGAACTTATCATCCTTGGGTTTAGTAATCATATGGCACGCAACAGCATACTACAGATGCTTGCCAATGGTGCTGCTGGATATATCTTGAAAAGTGCCGATGCGGAGGAAATTATTACTTGCATTCAAAAAGTCTCCCTAGGTAGTATGGGCTTATGCGCGGCAACGCAGCGGATCATAGCAGCTGCACCATCTCAACAACTACCCTCACTGACAATGCGCGAGAAGCAGGTATTACAATTGTTGGCAGAGGGAAAGACAAGTGCACAAATTGCCGAAAAACTATTCTTAAGCCCATTGACAGTGGATACTTATCGGAAAAATCTGATTCAGAAATTTGCCGTAAAAAATACCGCAGAACTGTTGACAATACTATTTAAGGAAAACTTGCTCTAATTCATTTCGAGTAACTACCCTAAAATTAGGAGGGTAAATTACCCTATTTCGTGGTATTGTCCTGTGCACAGTGTATTTATACTTTTGCTTATATAGATATGCAAAAGATGAAAACAATAAACAAAAACCTAATGATCCTTTGCCTAGTGGCAATGGTTGCAATGATCTTTGTCGGATGTAGCAAAGATAAGGATGAGCCAACAGTCTCAGGAAAAATAGATGCCATTGTAGGTACCTTTAAAGGGAAGATGGTCATCGGCGGTGATGCTGAATATTTTAACGCGATTATCACTATTTCTAAAGTCGATGATGGCAAGGTGAAAGCTACGGTGAAAACAGGAGAGGCTTACAGTAGAGCTACAGCAAAAACATTCCCTGTTCAAAACATTTCCAATATCCATATTTCCGGTCAGGGGCCTATGGGCTCAATTACCTATAAACTTGATGATAAGAATATCCAGATCACTACGGAGGCTGAAGCCAGTAGCGATGTAGAATACTTCTTCCAAGGGACAAAACAATAACCATCGCTGCTCTAAGGGCTTTTGGTGATAACAAATCACGATTCATGTATTAGGGTCGTGATTTTTTGTTTTGTCATGCTGTTTTAATCAATATCATTTAGTTTAAAAATATGGAATAACTCGTACCTTTATCCCTATGACCGACATTCAGAAACGATTCGACCGTATCCTTGCTATCTATATGCATTTACAGGCAAAACCTGTGGTGACAGCCGCAGCGCTGGCAGAAAAATATGAAGTGAGCCTACGGACAATCTATCGTGATATCCGATCCCTGATGCAGGCTGGAATACCTATTTATGGCGAAGCAGGAAATGGCTATTCTTTAGTTGAAGGGTATAAGATGCCGCCATTGCAATTTAGCCGCGAGGAGGCCTTAAGTTTTGTTGCCGCGGAGAAATTGGTCGAAAAGTATACAGACAAGAATCTCGCCCACCATTTTACGACAGCAATGCTCAAGATGAAAGCTATTTTGAGAGGGAATGAAAAGGAACATGTTGCTCTGGTCGGAGATAACTTTTTGGTACGGGGAGAACGTCATCAATTCAATGAAAAATTAACGCATGGAACCAATACACTTATTGAAAGTATAGCGGCGAAAAAATGCGTAGAAATCTATTATTCCAAACCGTCTGACGAAACTCCAGAAAAACGTGAAATCGAAGCAGTCGGTATTTTTGTGGAAAGTAAATTTTGGTATATACTTGCTTTTTGTAAACTCCGAAAGGATTATAGGCAATTTCGTCTGGACCGGATCAGCAATATCCGGATACTCGCCGACGATTTTGGAAAAGACCATCCTGAACTTTCATTTTTTCTGAATAAGAAACATGAAATGCCGACAACCAAAGTGGTGGTTCAGGTGGACAAGGAAATGGCGCGATATATGGAATGGGATCGCCATTACTTTGGATTTCAAAAAGAAGTGGTTACCGATAGTTATGTTGAAATGCACTTTGAAAGCATTCATGTTGAAGGTGGATTTGCGCGCTGGTACCTGATGTTTGCTGATAAAGGAAAGATTATAGAGCCGGAATCACTAAAAGGAACCGTAAAACGATTGCTGGCGGCAGCACTCGAACAGGTTTAATCTGAGTTTAGGCCCCCTGGTGTTCCCCATAGGGAGATTACTAAAAAGGATACTTGTCCGGTATCTGAGTTGAACCCGAACAAGTATCTTTATATTAAATAGATTATATGATGTCAGTGATAATAATGTGGTAGGTCTCCAATACTATCTAGCGCGTCTTCGACTAGTAATACTAGTATCTCCTATCTCAAATCTAATATCTCTCATCTAACAATTAGTCCCGCTCCCAGAAAAATGGAGGTTGGATACCCAACAAACGTAAATAGACAAATCCTTGACCACGGTGGTGGATCTCATTATCGATGAAATAGAATATACTGTGGATGATCGGCGAATTGTATTGTCCGAACAGGTTAAATTCCTCGGAGAAACGTTCTGTTGGTATCTTGTCGAATAATGCGCTGATCTGCGGAGTGGCTTCGTCCCAAGCTTGTAATAGTTGAGCCTTGGTTGTATAGCTAAACTTCTCATTAAGCTCACCGCTTTTATTATTGACAATTTCCTGTAGCCCTGGGACAGCAATACCCAAAAGTTCCTGAATCATTTCGGCAAATGTCCGCATCCCTTCTACTTTATAATTGAAAAGTGCTTCTTCTGGAAATTTTTCGATTGCTTGTCTTGTTAAGTTTCTGTGGCCTAGCCAATGTGCAAGTAGTTCGTTCTTGGAAATGATTTCTGTTTTCATGATTATCGTATTTAAAGTATTTAAATTTTAGTCTACACTAAGCGTCTTATGTTGTTAAGACAGTTCAAAATTAGCTGAATCAATGACAGCAGTCTGGCAGCAGGAAAATAGAAATATTGTTTTTTTATATTTTTTGTGAGGGCTGTTATGATCAGGAACAGGAGCTGTGTAATTGGACAAATAAAAACTGATAACTGAGTAAAATAGAAAATAAAAAAAATAATTCACTAATTATTTGACAGTTATAAAAATGTTTGTAACTTTGCAGTCCCTTAATGGGAATAGTGTGTCTTGAGCGAAGCCCTACTGCTTCGAAGGACTTTTAATTAATTAATTTACAACATGTCAGGTATTATTGGAAAAAAAGTAGGAATGACGAGCCTGTTTAACGCTGATGGGAAAAATATTCCTTGTACAGTGATTCAGGCCGGGCCGTGCGTGGTTACGCAGATACGTACGGAAGAAAAGGATGGCTACTCGGCAATTCAACTTGGTTTCGACGAAGCTAAGGAGAAAAACACGACAGCTCCTTTGAAAGGGCACTTTGCGAAAGCAAACACAACGCCTAAGCGTAAGTTGGTAGAGTTTAAAACTTTCCCAGATGCAAAACAACTTGGTGACGTAGTTGACGTTACACTTTTCGAGGAAGGCGAATTCGTAGATGTAGTCGGTACTTCAAAAGGTAAAGGTTTCCAAGGTGTAATGAAACGTCATGGATTTGGTGGTGTAGGTGGTGCGACTCACGGTCAGCACAACAGATTACGTGCTCCAGGTTCATTAGGTGCTTCATCATGGCCTTCACGCGTATTTAAAGGTATGCGCATGGCTGGTCGTACAGGTGGTGACAGAGTTAAAGTTCAAAACTTACAGGTGTTGAAAGTTTACGCTGAGCAAAACCTTATCGTTGTTAGTGGTTCCATTCCAGGAGCTAAAGGTTCTTATGTAATCGTAGACAAATAGTAGAGATGGAAGTTAAAGTTTTAAATTTATCAGGTAAAGAAACAGGTGCCAAGGTGCAACTTCCTGAGTCGGTATTTGGGTTAGAGCCTAACGATCATGCGATCTATTTGGATGTGAAACAATACTTAGCGAACCAACGCCAAGGAACTCACAAATCTAAACAACGTAATGAAATCGCGGGTTCAACTCGTAAATTACACAAACAAAAAGGTACTGGTGGTGCTCGTGCGGGTTCTATCAAATCTCCATTGTTTAATGGTGGTGGTCGTGTATTCGGTCCTCAACCTCGTGATTACTCGTTCAAATTGAACAAAAAATTGAAACAAGTAGCACGTAAATCAGCGTTATCTTACAAAGCTCAAGATAACAATGTAGTTATTTTGGATGCAGTTCAATTTGATTCTTGCAAAACAAAAAACTATGTAGCTTTAGTAAACGCGTTGAACATTGCTGACGAAAAAACTTTATTGGTTTTGCCAGCATATGATAAAAATGTTTATTTATCAAGCAGAAACTTGAAAAAAGCAAAAGTTATTGTTGCTTCGGATTTAAATACATATGATGTATTAAATGCAACAAAATTATTGTTGACGACAGATTCTGTTAAAACTTTGGAGGAAGCATTAGCTAAGTAATATGGAAATTATCAAAAAACCTATCTTGACTGAGAAAGCTTCTATGTTAACGGAAAAATTAAACCGTTACGCTTTCAAAGTAGATCACAGAGCAAACAAAATCCAGATTAAATCAGCTGTTGAAGCTATGTTCGGTGTTACAGTTCTTGCTGTAAACACTGCAGTTGTAGCAGGTAAAGCAAAAAGCCGTTACACAAAAGCAGGTTTCGTATCTGGTAGAGCTCCTAAGTATAAAAAAGCTATCATTACTATTAAAGATGGCGAAACTATTGACTTTTACAGTACTATATAATTTAAGATGGCAGTTAAAAGATTCAAACCGGTAACCCCTGGTACTCGTTTCAGAATAGGCGCAGATTATTCTGATGTTACTACAAACGTTCCTGAAAAATCGTTAGTAGTAAAAATCAACAAGAAATCAGGTGGTCGTAATAACTCCGGTAAAATGACTATGCGTTATCTCGGTGGGGGACATAAAAAAGTATACCGATTAATTGATTTCAAACGCGATAAAAAAGATATCCCTGCAAAAGTAGCTACTATTGAGTACGATCCAAACCGTACTGCTCGTATTGCATTGTTGCACTACGTAGATGGTGAAAAACGTTACATCATTGCTCCAGCTGGTTTAAAAGTTGGTCAAACTGTAGTAGCAGGTGATAAAGTTGCCCCAGAAGTTGGTAATACATTACCATTAGCAAACATTCCATTGGGTTCTATCATCCACAACATTGAATTAAATCCTGGTCAAGGTGGTTCAATTGCTCGTTCGGCTGGTACTTATGCTCAATTGTCTGCTCGTGATGGTAAATATGCCATCATCAAATTGCCTTCAAGCGAAACACGTATGATCTTATTGACTTGTGTTGCTACAATTGGTTCAGTATCGAACCATGAAAGATCTAACCAAGTGTTAGGTAAAGCAGGTCGCAAACGTTGGTTAGGTCGTCGTCCAAGAGTTCGTGGTGTTGCAATGAACCCAGTAGATCACCCTATGGGTGGTGGTGAAGGCCGTACTTCGGGAGGTCACCCACGCTCACGTACAGGTGTATTAGCTAAAGGCTTCAAAACACGTTACAAGAAGAAAACATCGAATCGTTACATCATTGAGAGAAGGAAAAAATAATGGCTCGTTCAATTAAAAAAGGTCCTTATATCGATCACAACTTAGAAAGAAAAGTTCTTTCTATGAATGAAACTAACAAAAAGTCAGTTATCAAAACATGGTCTCGTAGATCAATGATTTCACCTGATTTTGTTGGCCATACCTTCGCAGTGCACAACGGGAATAAATTTATCCCTGTTTATGTAACAGAAAATATGGTAGGTCACAAGCTTGGTGAATTCGCGCCTACGCGTACATTCAGAGGCCACGCAGAAAAGAAAAAATAATAGGTAATGGAAGCAACAAAAAAACTTAAAAAGTCTGTCTTAATTAGACAGCGCAAAGAGCAAGAGAAAGCTCAACAAGGTGGAGCTTCGGATGCCAAATTATTGAACTGCCCTACTTCGCCTCGTAAGATGCGTTTAGTGGTAGACTTAATTCGTGGTCAGCGTGTTGAAAATGCATTATACATTTTGAAACACTCTAGTAAAGAAGCTGCTGCTCGTGTAGAAAAATTATTATTATCTGCAATCAAAAACTGGGAAGCCAAAAACGAAGGTAAATCAGTGGAAGAAAGCGAACTTATTGTAAAAGAAGTATCAGTAGGTGGAGGTCGTCAATTGAAAAGATTGCGTCCAGCTCCTCAAGGTCGCGGATACAGAGTTCGTAAACGTTCAAATCACGTTACGTTGGTAGTTGATAGCAAATTAAACGTTGAACAAAACTAATTTATTGAGAAATGGGACAAAAAGCAAATCCAATAGGTAGCAGATTAGGAATCATCAAAGGTTGGGATTCTAACTGGTTCGGAGGTAAAAACTATTCCGATAAATTAGTTGAAGACGAAAAAATCAGAAAATATCTTTCTGTTCGTATTGCAAAAGGTGGTGTAGCTAAAGTTGTTATCGAAAGAACTTTAAAACGTATCACTGTTACAATTCACACTGCTCGTCCAGGTATCGTTATCGGAAAAGGTGGTCAAGAAGTTGACAAGATCAAAGAAGAGTTGAAAAAACTGACTAAAAAGGATGTTCAAATCAACATTTTCGAGATCAAACGCCCTGAGTTAGATGCTAAGTTAGTAGCTGAAGGTGTCGCTAAGCAATTAGAGGCGCGTATTTCATTCCGTCGTGCAATGAAAACTTCAATCGCTTCTACAATGCGTATGGGTGCAGAAGGTATCAAAATCATGTGTTCTGGTCGTTTAGGTGGTGCTGAAATGGCGCGTACTGAACAATACAAAGAAGGAAGAACTCCTTTACACACATTGCGTGCTGATATCGACTACGCTTTAGCTGAAGCATTGACTACATACGGTAAAATCGGTATCAAAGTTTGGATCTGTAAAGGTGAGGTTTACGGTAAACGTGACTTATCTCCAAACATTGGTCAAGCATCTGGTGTAAAATCACGTGGCAACCACGAAGGTGGTGGCGAACGTCGTGACAACCGTAATAAAGGTGGTCGCGGTGGAAACAACCGTGGTGGAAACAACCGTGGTGGAAATAACCGTGGTCCGAAAAAAGATTAATAGAGTTTATTTAGATTACAACAAAGACCTGCTGAAGAGGCAGATTTAAAAAGTATACGAACATGTTACAGCCAAAAAGAACGAAGTTCAGAAAGATGCAGAAAGGCCGCATGAAAGGTAACGCTTCTCGTGGAGCGGAGTTAGCTTTCGGTTCTTTCGGTATCAAAACAATGGAGCAAGCATGGATCACTAGTCGTCAAATCGAGGCAGCTCGTATTGCGGTTACACGTTATATGAAACGTGAAGGTCAAGTTTGGATTCGTATTTTCCCTGACAAACCTGTTACGAAAAAACCTGCAGAGGTACGTATGGGTAAAGGTAAGGGTGCTCCAGAATACTGGGTAGCAGTAGTACGCCCAGGCCGTATGTTATTTGAAGCAGAAGGTGTGCCTTTGGAAATTGCCAAAGAAGCTTTACGCCTTGCAGCTCAAAAACTTCCGGTTCAAACTAAGTTTGTGATTCGTAGAGACTACGTTGAAGCATAAAAATCTTGGTAATGTCATCATTTAAGCGTTAGGGCCGTTACCCCTAACGCTATATATAAACGGATGATAACCCAAATAACAACTGAAAAAACATGAAAAATTCAGAAATTTTAGAATTATCTAATGAGGACCTTGCAGCTCGTCTAGTCGAGGAGAAAACGGCCCTTACAAAATTGAAATTTGCACATGCTGTTTCAGCTATTGAGAACCCTAACGTGATCAAAGCAGCACGCAGAGCTATCGCCCGTATTAGTACAGAGATCAGTGCACGCAAAGCTGCAGCTAAAAATGAAACAGCCTCTGAGGCGTAAAATTAAGTCGAAATGGAAAGAAATTTAAGAAAAACAAGAATCGGCTTAGTAGTTAGCAACAAAATGGACAAGTCTATCGTAGTAACTGTTGAACGTAAAGTAAAACACCCTATCTACGGTAAGTTCGTTAAAAAAACTACTAAATTCAAAGCTCATGACGAAACTAATACCTGCGGTATCGGCGATACGGTATTAATCATGGAAACTCGTCCGCTGAGTAAAACAAAAAACTGGAGATTAGTTGAAATTATAGAAAGAGCTAAATAACATGGTACAACAAGAATCAAGACTTAATGTAGCTGACAATAGCGGTGCTAAAGAAGTTTTAGTAATCCGTGTATTGGGCGGTACGCGTAAGCGTTATGCATCAATCGGAGATAAGATTGTTGTGACAGTGAAAAGCGCTATGCCTTCAGGAAACGTGAAAAAAGGTTCCGTTTCTAAAGCAGTAGTAGTTAGAACGAAAAAAGAAATCCGTCGTAAAGATGGTTCTTATATCCGTTTTGATGACAACGCCGCTGTATTATTAAATAATAATGATGAGCCACGTGGCTCACGTATCTTCGGCCCTGTTGCCAGAGAATTGCGTGAGAAACAGTTCATGAAAATTGTATCACTAGCACCGGAGGTTTTATAATTATGGCAATCAAGAAAACAAAAACGACTACGCACAAAATCAAAATTAAAAAAGGTGATTTAGTGAAAGTTATCGCTGGTAACTCTAAAGGTGTTCAAGGAAAAGTATTGACTGTTTTAGTGGATAAAAATAGAGCTATCGTTGAAGGCGCTAACATCGTAAAAAAACACACTAAACCAAGTGCAGCTAATCCTAATGGTGGTATCATTGAGAAAGAAGCTGGTATTCACATCTCTAATTTAGCTGTTATCGATCCTAAAACAGGTGAAACTACCCGTGTAGGTCGTAAGTTAAATGCAGATGGTAAATTAGTTCGTTACGCTAAAAAATCAGGGGAGGAAATTAAATAATGACTTACGTACCAAGATTAAAAGTGAAATATGCGGAGGAAATCCGTAAAGCACTTCAAGAAAAATTTCAGTATAAAAGTATTATGCAGGTTCCTAAACTTGAGAAAATCGTTGTTTCACAAGGCGTAGGAGCTGCAACAGCTGACAAGAAATTAATCGATAACGCTATCGCTGAATTGACTTTGATTACAGGTCAACAAGCTGTTGCTACAAAATCGAAAAAAGATATTTCAAACTTTAAATTACGTAAAGGTATGCCTGTAGGGGCACGTGTTACTTTACGTGACAACAACATGTTTGAATTCTTGGATCGTTTGGTAGCAGTATCGCTTCCACGTATTCGTGACTTCCGCGGTATCAACGATAAAGGTTTTGACGGACGTGGTAACTATAACTTAGGTATCACTGAACAAATCATTTTCCCTGAGATCAACATTGATAAAATCAACAAGATCCAAGGTATGGATATCACTTTCGTGACTTCTGCTCAAAATGATGTTGAGGCTTTAGAATTGTTGAAACAGTTCGGTTTACCATTTAAAAATCAAAATACTAATAACAATGGCTAAGGAAGGATTAAAAGCACGCGAAGTAAAACGCGCTAAATTGGTAGCTAAATATGCGGCAAAACGTGCAGAATTAAAAGCTGCTGGCGATTACGTTGCATTAGATAAATTACCTAAAAATGCTTCTCCGGTACGTTTACACAACCGTTGTAAATTGACTGGCCGTCCTAAAGGATACATGCGTCAATTCGGTATCTCTCGTGTAACTTTCCGTGAGATGGCTTTAGATGGCAAGATCCCAGGGGTGAAAAAAGCTTCTTGGTAATTTAAAAAAAATACTTAATTTTGCCCGGGCAATTCTACTAGGGATTGCCGGGGTTTTTGCATTTTAAAATTGTTTAACAGATAGAAGGTCCCATACCAATGGTTGGGAGGGAAACCGCTGTCACAAATTTTCATATATAATGACTACAGATCCAATTGCGGATTACCTTACACGAGTAAGGAATGCCATCAAGGCCAACCACAGGGTTGTTGAAATTCCTGCATCGAACCTTAAAAAAGAAATCACTAAAGTTCTTTTTGACAAAGGTTACATTGCTAATTACAAATTCGATGAGAATGGCGTACAGGGTACGATCAAAATCGCATTGAAATATAACCCAATTAGCAAAATTCCGGCTATTCGTACGTTGACACGTGTGAGTAAACCTGGTTTAAGAAAGTATGCAAGCGTTGATACTATGCCTCGTGTTTTGAATGGTTTAGGTATTGCTATCTTGTCAACATCTAAAGGTGTAATGACAGATAAAGAAGCTAGACTTCAAAATGTTGGTGGTGAAGTTTTATGTTACGTTTATTAATCTAGGTAAAAACACAAAGAAATGTCAAGAATTGGAAAAGCGCCTATCGCTATCCCTGCTGGGGTAACTGTTACTATTTCGGACAAAAACTTAGTTTCAGTAAAAGGTCCTAAAGGCGAATTAACACAACAAGTTGACCGTGACATCACTATTGCTCAAGAAGAAGGCAATATCGTCGTGACACGTCCAACTGATCAAAAGAAACACAAAGCATTACACGGTCTATACCGTTCCCTGTTGAACAACATGGTTCAAGGTGTGACTGAAGGTTACAAAACTACTCAAGAGTTAGTCGGTGTAGGTTACCGTGCTACAAGTACAGGTAATGTATTAGAGTTAACTTTAGGTTTCTCTCACCAGATTGTTTTTGTATTGCCAAATGAAGTTAAAGTATCAACTACTGCTGAAAAAGGTAAAAACCCTACAATCACTTTAGAATGTGCTGACAAACAATTGATCGGTCAGATCGCGGCTAAAATCCGTGGCTTCCGTAAACCAGAACCTTACAAAGGAAAAGGTATCAAGTTTGAAGGCGAAGTGTTGAGAAGAAAAGCAGGTAAATCAGCTAAAAAATAATAATCATGGCAGGACAAAAAGCATCTCGTAGAGAGAGAATCAAAAAAGGAATCAGAAAAAACCTTGCTGGAACGTCTGAACGTCCACGTTTATCGGTTTTTAGAAGCAACAAAGGTATCTATGCGCAAATCATTGATGACAATGCAGGTAAAACATTAGTTGCTGCATCTAGCTTGTCAAAAGAATTTGTTGCATCTGGTAACAAAGTTGATCAATCTAAAGCTGTAGGTAAATTGGTTGCTGAAAAAGCAGTAGCAGCAGGTATTAATAAAGTAGTTTTTGACCGTAATGGGTACTTATACCATGGCCGTATCAAATCTTTGGCTGAAGGTGCTCGCGAAGGCGGTTTAGACTTTTAATCTTAGAAAGAAATGGCATTAAGCAATATAAAAAGAGTAAAATCAAGCGAAATTGAATTGAAAGATCGCTTAGTAAGTATCCAACGTGTAGCTAAGGTTACTAAAGGTGGTCGTACTTTCAGCTTCTCTGCAATTGTTGTAGTAGGTGATGAAAACGGTATCGTTGGTTACGGTTTAGGTAAAGCGAAAGAGGTAACTGAAGCTATCACTAAAGGTATCGACGACGCAAAGAAAAATTTAGTGAAAGTTCCTGTAATCAAAGGTACTGTTCCTCACGCACAATATGGTAAATATTCTGGTGGTTCAGTTTTGATTAAGCCAGCTGTAGGTGGTACAGGAGTTTTGGCAGGTGGTGCAATGCGTGCAGTATTGGAGTCTGCTGGTATCAAAGACGTATTGGCTAAATCATTAGGTTCTTCTAACCCACACAACGTGGTAAAAGCAACTGTAACTGCTTTAGCAAACATGCGTGATGCATATACAGTAGCACAACACCGCGGTGTCGATTTGAATAAAGTATTTAACGGTTAATTATCATGGCAAAAATCAAAATCACCCAGATAAAGAGCGTTATCGACAGAAGCGAGCGCCAAAAGAAAACTATTGAGGCATTAGGTTTGAAAAGAATCAACCACTCAGTAGAAGTTGAAGCTACTCCATCAATCATTGGAATGGTACGTAAAGTAAACCATTTAGTAGCTATCGAAACTATTTAATATTAGCATATGGAAAGGGTCTTTGGGCTCTTTCCATTACTTGTTATTAATAATAATTATTTTTTAATCGCTAGTACCTGTTTAGTGAGAGCGAAGGGCTAGCACAATTTAGTTTAAAAATGAACTTAAGTAATTTAAAACCTGCAAAAGGTGCAGTAAAAGGTAGCAAACGTATCGGTCGTGGTACTGGTTCTGGTCGTGGTGGTACTTCTACACGTGGTCACAAAGGTGCTGGTTCTCGTTCAGGTCACTCTACGAAAATCGGTTTCGAAGGTGGTCAAATGCCTTTGCAACGTCGTGTACCTAAATTTGGTTTCAAAAACATCAACCGCGTTGAGTACAATGGTGTCAACTTGGATACTTTACAAGCGTTGATCGAGAAATTCAATTTGACAACTGTAGATTTCGATGCATTGAAAGCTCATGGATTAGTGTCTAAAAATGACAAAGTAAAAATCTTGGGTCGCGGTGAATTGAAAGCTAAAGTTGAAGTAACAGCGCACGCGTTTACTGCTTCTGCTCAAAAAGCTATCGAAGCTGCAGGCGGTTCTATCGTTAAAATTTAATAAATGAAGAAACTAATCACAACCTTAACCAATATTTGGAAAATCGATGATTTACGTACGCGTATTCTAAATACCTTACTTTTTCTTTTGATTTACCGTATTGGATGTCACGTGGTATTACCAGGTGTAAATCCTCATGCTTTGGCTTCTGGTCAAAAAGAGGGTTTATTGGGCCTATTGGATATGTTTGCGGGGGGCTCGTTCTCTCGTTCAGCTATCTTTGCGTTAGGGGTAATGCCATATATCTCGGCATCCATTGTTGTTCAATTGTTGGGCATCGCGGTTCCTTACTTCCAAAAGATGCAGAAAGAAGGGGAAAGTGGTCGTCAAAAAATGAATCAAATTACTCGCTATTTAACATTAGGGATTACTTTGCTTCAGGCTTTTGCTTATGTACGTACTCAGATCGAGCCAAGTGCTAAGACAATCGCTGACCCATTGTTCACGATTCTGACTGCCATAGTTTTGACAGGCGGTACTTTATTTGTGATGTGGTTAGGGGAAAAAATTACTGATAAAGGTATCGGTAATGGTATTTCTTTGATCATCATGACTGGTATTATCGCTCAATTGCCAAGTGGTATCACTGCGGAATGGGTTTCTAGAATGGCGAAAGGTGGTGGTGGTCCAATTCCATTGTTGCTTGAATTTGTGGCTTTATTTTTCGTTGTGATCTTTACGATCTTGATCGTACAAGGGGTTCGTAAGATCCCTGTACAATACGCGAAGAAAATTGTCGGAAACAAGCAAGTCGGTGGAGTACGTCAGTATATACCGTTAAAGGTAAATGCTGCAGGTGTAATGCCGATCATTTTTGCACAGGCAATTATGTTTGTGCCGATGAGTTTAGGACAGTTCTTCCCAAATCTTCAGTCGGAATTTTTGACTTCGTTGAGTAACTATACTTCCGTAGCGTACAACGTGACTTTTGCGGTGTTAATTATCGCATTTACGTTCTTCTATACAGCAATTATGGTTAACCCGCAACAAATGTCAGATGACATGAAGAAAAACGGAGGTTTTGTCCCAGGTATTAAACCGGGATTGGAAACTAGTAATTTTATAGACCGCGTAATATCAAATATTACATTCCCAGGTGCAATTTTCCTAGCGATCATTGCTATTCTACCTGCTATTGCAAGTTTGTTTGGTATTAATAATCAATTTGCACACTTCTACGGAGGTACGTCATTATTGATTTTAGTAGGTGTGGTGTTGGATACTTTGCAACAGATCGAATCTCATTTATTGATGCGTCATTATGATGGATTGATGAAAACAGGTCGTATTAAAGGTCGTTCGGCCGCGTCTGTTGAGGGAATGGATCATTCGGCAATTTAATTTCTTTAGATGTCTAAAGTATTTTATAAGTCAGCAGATGATATAGAGCAATTGCGGAAGTCAGCAGATGTGCTTTCGCAATTGCTTGGTGAAATCGCAAAAGTGATTAAGCCTGGGGTAAAAACTATATCTCTTGATAAATTAGCTTATGAGTATATTCATGATAATGGCGGAACGCCGGCGTTCTTAAATTATCACGGATTTCCATACTCTTTGTGTATCTCTGTCAACGATCAGATTGTACACGGTTTTCCTAGCGATTATGAAATTAAAGATGGTGATCTTGTTTCGGTCGATGGAGGTGTCAATTTGAACGGTTTTATCAGTGATTCAGCCTACACTTTTGGTGTTGGTGAGATTTCTGAGGAAGCGCAATTGTTGCTGGATGTCACAAAGGAATCATTGTACAAAGGTGTTGAACAGGCTGTGGCCGGTAAACGTGTTGGGGATATTTCCTCTGCAGTTCAAGAGTACGTGAGCAAGTTCGGTTTCGGAATTGTACGCGAACTGGTCGGACACGGAGTTGGGTATCATTTACATGAAAAGCCAGAAGTTCCGAATTACGGAAAACGTGGCGCGGGTCCAAAATTAGAAGAAGGTTTGGTTATTTGTATCGAGCCGATGATTAATGCGGGGCGCGCAGGTGTTCGTTTTTGGGATGATGGTTGGACTGTAAGTACAGTAGATGGGAAGTTATCGGCGCACTTCGAACAGATGGTTGCAATCCGAAAAGGTGAACCAGATGTGTTGCTGACATTCGAACATGTAGAGAAAGTTTTGAACAAAAAGTAGTTGGTTTTCAATTATTTTTATTTATCTTTGCACTCCTGTTCGCAGGCTTTTAAATTAAATTTAATCGAGAATATATGGCTAAACAAGCCTCAATAGAACAAGACGGTATAATTAGAGAGGCACTTTCTAATGCTATGTTTAGGGTAGAATTGGAAAATGGACATGAAATCATTGCCCATATTTCTGGTAAAATGCGTATGCACTATATCAAGATTTTACCTGGGGATAAAGTTAAATTGGAAATGTCTCCGTATGATTTGACTAAGGGAAGGATCACTTACCGCTATAAATAGTAGTAAGCCTTTTAATTAGCACAAGCTTTTGAAAAAATAAATATCATGAAAGTAAGAGCATCAATAAAAAAACGTAGCGCGGACTGTAAGATCATCCGTCGTAAAGGTAAAGTTTTTGTAATCAACAAAAAGAACCCTAAGTTTAAACAACGTCAGGGTTAATTCATTAAAAAAATAATAGCTTAATATTATATGGCAAGGATAGCAGGTATTGATTTACCTAAAAACAAAAGAGGTGTGATCGGCCTTACCTATATTTTTGGTATCGGTCGTACAAGAGCTGAATATATCTTGGAAAAAGCTGGTATCAGCGAAGATGTGAAGGTACAGGAGTGGAATGATGACCAATTGGCAGCAATTCGTAGCATCATCAACGACGAATTGAAAGTTGAAGGTTCATTGCGTTCAGAAATTCAATTAAACATCAAACGTTTAATGGATATCGGTTGTTACCGTGGATTGCGTCACCGTAAACACTTACCAGTTCGTGGTCAACGTACTAAAAACAACTCACGTACTCGTAAAGGTAAACGTAAGACAGTTGCAAACAAGAAAAAAGCTACTAAATAATAAATAAGAAATGGCTAAAACTAAAAAAGCTGCAAAAAAGCGTATCGTTGTTATTGAACCTGTAGGTCAGGCTCACATTAACGCAACGTTTAACAATATCATTGTAACTTTGACTAACAATCAAGGACAAACTATTTCTTGGTCTAGTGCTGGTAAAATGGGTTTCCGTGGTTCTAAAAAGAACACTCCATATGCTGCTGGTCAGGCTGCACAAGATTGTGGAAAAGTTGCTCATGATTTGGGTTTACGCAAAGTTGAAGTGTTTGTTAAAGGACCTGGTGCAGGTCGTGAATCTGCAATCAGAACATTACAAACTGTAGGAATCGATGTGACTACTATCAAAGATATCACTCCACTTCCTCACAACGGTTGTCGTCCTCCAAAACGCAGAAGAGTTTAATTAATTTAAAGATAAGATTCATTGGCTATAGGCTGATAGATACTTTAATTGTAAAAAAAAATGGCTAGATATACAGGACCTAAGTCCAAAATTGCCCGTAAATTTAGAGAGCCGATCTTCGGCCCAGATAAAGCGTTAGAAAAGAAAAATTACCCTCCTGGACAACATGGAGCTTCTAAACGCAGAGGTAAACAATCTGAATACGCTATTCAGTTGTTAGAAAAACAAAAAGCAAAATACACTTACGGTGTATTGGAGCGTCAGTTCGCAAACTTATTTGTTAAAGCTGCCTCTAAACAAGGTATTACAGGTGAGATCTTCTTGAAATTACTAGAAGCTCGCTTGGACAACGTAGTTTACCGTTTAGGTATTGCTACTTCTCGTGCCGCTGCTCGTCAGTTGGTATCTCACAAACACATTACTGTTAACGGAAGTGTTGTTAACATTCCATCATATAGCTTGCGTCCAGGTGACGTCGTAGCAGTTCGTGAACGTTCTCAAACTCTTGAAGCCATCTCAAATTCAGTTGCAGGTCGTACTGTAAATAAATTTTCTTGGTTAGAGTGGAATGCGAAAGAATTGACAGGTACTTTCTTAAGCTATCCAGAAAGATCTGATATTCCTGAAAACATCAAAGAGAACTTAATCGTTGAGTTATACTCTAAATAATAAATAAAATAGAAGTATGCATAGTCCATTTTTGGGGTATGCATCTTTCTATTGTATTACAATTATTATTACAAATAAAACATTAAAAGAAAATAAATGGCAATTTTAGCATTTCAAAGACCGGATAAAGTTATCATGCAAAAATCTACGGATTTTGATGGTACGTTTGAATTTCGTCCATTGGAGCCTGGTTTTGGTGTAACCATTGGTAATGCTTTGCGCCGTATTCTATTGTCCTCGTTAGAAGGATATGCAATTACGTCGATAAGGTTTTCTGGCGTTTCGCACGAATTTTCAACGATCAAAGGTGTTGTTGAAGACGTAACTGAAATTATCTTGAACTTGAAACAAATCCGTTTCAAAAAAACAGGTGAGATTGGCGACAACGAAAAGGTATTTGTAGTAATCAATGGTCAAGAACAATTCTTAGCTGGTGATATCACAAAATTCTCTAATAACTTTACTGTCTTAAATCCAGACTTAGTAATCTGTAACATGGATAACGCAGTGACAATTGAATTGGAATTGAGTATTGCTAAAGGTCGTGGATATGTAAATGCAGATGAGAATAAAGTGACTGATGCTCCAGTAGGTGTTATCGCTATCGATTCGATCTTTACTCCGATCAAGAATGTTAAATATACCATTGAGAATTACCGTGTAGAGCAAAAAACTGACTACGAGAAATTGTTGTTAGATATCTCTACTGATGGCTCAATTCACCCCGAAGAAGCTTTAAAAGAGGCTGCTAAAATCTTAATTCAACACTTTATCTTATTCTCTGATGAGAATATGCTTCTTGAGTCTCAAACGAAAGAAGAAACTAAAGTAGTCGATGAAGAAATCTTGCATATGCGTAAGATTTTGAAAACTGAATTAGTTGACCTTGACCTTTCAGTGCGTGCATTGAATTGTTTGAAAGCTGCTGATATTCGCACATTAGCTGAGTTGGTAACTTACGACGTAGCTGACATGTTGAAATTCAGAAACTTCGGTAAAAAATCGTTAAGCGAAATCCAAGAATTGGTTAAATCTAAAGGTTTATCATTCGGAATGAACTTAGCAAAATATAAATTAGACGAAGAATAATAGTTTATTAAGCGACCACTATATGTAATTCCTCTTGAAGTCGATTGATGAAGAAGATGGGCATATTGCCTTTGAAAAGTTTAGCAATTTAGGTAAAACAAGAACGGTACATATAGTATAATAAAATCAAAATGAGACACGGAAAAAAAGTAAATCACTTAGGCCGTACGGATAGCCATAGAAAAGCAATGTTGGCTAACATGGCGACATCATTAATCCTACACAAACGTATCACTACGACTTTGGCTAAAGCTAAAGCATTGCGTACATACGTTGAGCCTTTGATTACTAAATCTAAAAACGACACAACACACTCTCGTCGTACAGTATTCGCTTATTTGAAAGATAAAGACGCAGTTTCTATCTTGTTCCGCGAAATTTCTGAAAAAGTAGCTAACCGTCCAGGTGGTTACACTCGTATTATCAAAATGGAAAACCGTTTAGGTGATAACGCAGAAATGGCTTTCATCGAGCTAGTTGATTACAACGAAATCTACGGTAAAAAAGCTGCTGCAGCTGATAAAAAAGCTACTCGTCGTCGTGGTGGTGCTAAAAAAGCTGCTGCTCCTGCTGAAACTGACGCTCCTGCGGAAGTAAAAGCTGAAGTAGAAGGTGAAGAAAAAGTTGACGGAGAATAATATTGTTCCCGTTATCATAGAAAAAGTCCTCTTTATTAAGGGGACTTTTTTTATTTTATGACCATTCCTACCGTTATAACTGATATATTTGTAATGCTAAAATCTGATAGCTTTTTCTAATACAAGCTATTTCGTTTATCAATCTATAATTCATTAAGATGAAACCATTTGATGTTTATCCCATTAATCCCATTAACATAGTTAAAGCTAATGGATCTACGGTGTGGGATGCCGAAGGAAATGCTTATTTGGACTTGTATGGTGGCCATGCCGTGATATCGATCGGACACACGCATCCACGCTATGTGCAACGTATTACAGAACAGTTGAATCGTATCGGATTCTATTCTAATTCTGTTGAGATTCCAATTCAGCGTGAACTTGCGCGATTGCTTGGCGAGGTATCTGGTAAGGTTGATTATGACTTATTCCTCTGTAATTCTGGCGCTGAAGCGAATGAAAATGCATTGAAGCTTGCTTCCTTTTACAATAAAAGAAAAAAGGTGATTGCATTCTCTAAATCTTTCCACGGTCGAACGTCGTTGGCTGTAGCTGCTACGGACAATCCTAGTATTGTTGCTCCTATTAACGAAACAGAGAACGTTGTTTTTCTTCCTTTCAATGATGAGGATGCACTAAAAGAGGCATTTTCAGCTTATGGTGATGAGATTTCTTCTGTTATTATCGAAAGTATTCAAGGTGTCGGTGGAATTAGGGAAGCATCCGTTACCTTTCTTCAATTGATCCGCTCACTTTGTGACCAATATAATGCAGTATTTATTGCTGATGAGGTACAATGTGGCTATGGTCGGACAGGCTCCTTCTACGCACAGGATTATTCTGGAGTAGATGCGGATATTTACACGATGGCGAAGGGAATGGGAAATGGTTTTCCTATCGGTGCAATAAGTATCTCTCCTAAGTTTAAAGCTTCGCATGGTAGTTTGGGGACAACCTTTGGTGGCAACCATCTGGCATGTGCTGCAGCTTTGGCTGTTTTAGAGGTCATCCAACAAGATCGTTTGATGGAGAATGCGAATGCTGTAGGACAGTATCTCATTGACGAACTAAAGAAAATTGAAGAGATTGTAGAAGTGAGGGGTAGAGGATTAATGATCGGAATTGAACTTCCAGCATCTTTGGCACATGTAAAGAAAGATCTTTTATTAAAGAATCGTATTTTTACGGGAGAGGCTAAACCGAATGTTATTCGATTGCTTCCAGCATTGAATATTACCAAAGAGCATGCTGATCAATTTTTATTGGCATTAAAAGAACATATAAAGGCGGTTGTAGTCGCTTAAAGATAATAGATGAAATAATCTAGATTGGCCTCCTGATATCAGGGAAGATCAATCCGAATTGTTCCATCAGCATAAATGAACAAAGTGGGTAGCACAACGTGTTGTGTCATAGAAAATACCCCCATAAATGATTTATATAGATGAAAAAGTTTTTCTCTGTAAAAGACGTATCCAGTGTAGCAGACGTTGTCCAGGAGGCGTTAGCACTAAAAGCGGCACCTTATGATAATCAAGATCTTGGTAAACATAAGACCTTGGGTCTTGTGTTTTTGAACCCCAGCTTGCGTACTCGTCTGAGTACCCAAAAAGCGGCAATGAACTTGGGAATGAATGTGATGGTCATGAACATGGACAAGGATGGTTGGGCATTAGAAACACAGGATGGTGTCGTGATGAACGGCAGTACTGTTGAGCATATCCGCGAAGCAGCAGCGGTCATGGGCGAATATTGCGATATACTCGGATTGCGATCTTTTCCGAAGCTAAAGGACCGAGAGGAGGACTACAGCGAGGATTTATTCAATAAATTTATTAAATATTGTGGTGTCCCTGTTGTCTCTTTGGAAAGTGCCACACGTCATCCATTACAGAGTTTGACGGATATCATTACTATTACTGAGCATAAGAAGACGGCGAAACCAAAGGTTGTATTGGCTTGGGCTCCGCATGTGAAAGCTTTGCCGCAAGCCGTGCCGAATTCCTTTGCAGAGTGGATGTGTAAGGCGCAAGAAGAAGGGCTTGTAGAGTTTACGATTACACAACCTATGGGCTATGAACTGAGCAAGGATTTTACGAAGGGAGCTACGATTTCAACGAATTTAAATGAAAGTCTGAAAGACGCTGATTTTGTTTATGTGAAAAACTGGTCATCTTATCAGGAATATGGCGAGGTATATACGGTAGATGAGGATTGGATGATGGATAATGAAAAACTGTCTTTGACAAATGATGCGAAGGTCATGCATTGTTTGCCTGTAAGACGGGATCTGGAGTTGTCATCTGAAATCTTGGATGGACCGAACTCGTTGGTTATTAAAGAGGCAAGTAATCGTGTCTGGGCAGCTCAGGTTGTTTTAAAACGAATGCTGGAAGATCTAGTCTAAGACCGATCTTTTGATTATTGAGAAACTATTTTTATTTGGGAAAAGTTGCGTAATGGCTAATAGTGTATTAAATATTATAAAAATTGGCGGAAATATTATCGATGATGAGAGTCTGTTGGATTCTTTTTTAGAGAAATTTTCTGCATTGTCTGGGAAGAAGATCCTAGTGCATGGCGGTGGTAAAATTGCAACACGTTTGGCAAGCGAGCTTGGTGTACAAGCTCAAATGGTTGAAGGTCGTAGAGTGACGGACGAGGATATGCTACGTATAGTCACGATGGTATATGCTGGATTAACAAATAAAACCATCGTTGCCAAATTACAAAAATTGAAATGTGATGCTGTAGGTTTAACTGGTGCTGATGGCGATGTGATAAAGGCTATAAAACGTCCTGTCAAGGATATTGACTATGGTTTTGTAGGGGATTTATTGCATGATTCTGTGAATACACTGGCTATTAAAAAATTCCTGGAAGCGGGTTTTATTCCTGTGTTCTCTGCCATCACTCATAATGGTTTAGGACAGCTGCTTAATACCAATGCAGATACCATTGCCTCATCGTTAGCGGTCTCTCTGGCGTCTTTATATGAAACATCATTGGTGTATTGTTTCGAGAAGAATGGTGTATTACGCGATGTGACAGATGAAAATTCGGTTATACCAACGATTAAATCCGAAGAATTTGAATATCTCAAAGAATCGGGAATTGTCAATGATGGTATGATTCCGAAACTACAAAATGCATTTAATGCTATAAATAAAGGTGTTCAGGAGGTATATATTGGTCATGCCAATAATTTGCACTTGTTCCAACAAGGACAGTTTGGTACCTGTCTTACATTAAAGTAATCATGTAATCTAATCTAAACCCAACTATGAAAAAGGTCACTATTATCGGAAGTGGCAATATCGGTCTATCCTTGGCAAAAGGGCTTGTAAAAAGCGAATTTGCCAGTGCTGCTGATATTACATTGACCCGCAGAAATCTGAATGCTTTGGCTGAAGAGGCAAGCCAAGGATTCTCGGTAAGTAATGATAATAAAGCTGCTGTTAAAGGCGCTGATATTATTGTCTTCGCCATACTGCCACAGCAGTTAAAAAAGGTATTGGTTGAAGTTGCTCCCGAAATAGATAAGAAAAACCAGATTTTTGTATCCATTGTATCTGGTGTTTCATGTGCTGACCTGAAAGCGGAGTTGGGAGAGGATACAACTGTAATACGTGCTATGCCGAATACGGCGATCGCGATTGCTCAGTCGATGACTTGTATTGCGAGCGATAATGCTTCGGATGTTAGTCTTGCCGAAGTAGAGAAGATGTTTGAGACCGTTGGATCAGTCGTCGTTATCAATGAAGATCTAATGACTTCGGCAACTGCCTTGTGTGCCTGTGGAATAGCCTTTTTCCTGCGTGCTATCCGAGCTGCATCCCAAGGTGGGGTTGAAATAGGTTTCCATGCACATGATGCTTTGAAAATGGCCGTTCAAACAGCTAAGGGTGCTGCGGATCTATTGTTGCATACGAATGCTCATCCAGAAGGTGAGATTGATAAAGTTACTTCGCCCAAAGGATGTACTATTGCTGGATTGAATGAGATGGAACATAATGGTTTTAGTTCTGCATTTATCAAGGGAATAAAATTGTCTGCGGATAAAGCAGGAGGACTATATCATGAAGGATAAAGATAGCTTATTTCAGGATAGTCTAGCTTTATTGAAACAGTTAATCGCTGTATCTTCCCTAAGCCGGGAGGAAATATTGACAGCAGATCTGATTGAAGCCTTCTTCAAAGAACGGTATATTAAGACCTTCAGGAAGGGAAACAACGTTTGGGGATATAATACACATTACGAGTCAAATAAGCCAACGATCCTGCTTAATTCGCACCATGACACAGTGAAGGCTAACCTTGGTTATACCCGTGATCCATTGGCTCCTACGGTAGAGGAGGGGAAGCTCTATGGCTTGGGTAGTAATGATGCAGGCGGATGTTTGGTATCACTGATCGCCACCTTCTTGTATTTTTACGAAGAGAAGGATCTAAAATATAATTTTTGTCTAGTTGCGAGTGCCGAAGAGGAGATCTCCGGCAGAAATGGTATTGAATCTGTCTTGGAAGATATCGGAACAATTGATTTTGCAATCGTTGGCGAGCCAACACTGATGGATCTTGCCGTAGCCGAAAAAGGGCTGATGGTATTGGACTGTAATGCAAGAGGAATAGCAGGCCATGCCGCTCGTAACGAGGGTGATAATGCTATTTATAAAGCAATTAAAGATATTCAATGGTTTAAGGAGTATGCTTTTGAAAAAACATCAGCAACCCTAGGCCCGATCAAAATGTCAGTGACGATGATTCAAGCTGGATCGCAGCACAATGTAGTGCCAGCCAACTGTAGTTTTGTTGTCGATGTACGGACCACCGATGCTTATACCAATGAAGACACCTTAACGATAATTAAATCCCATGTCTCTTCAGAAGTTTCGGCTCGATCGACCCGTTTGAAATCTTCTTCTATTCCGGAGGAACATCCTATTGTCCAAGCCGGAATAACGCTTGGCCGTAAACTATATGGATCTCCGACGATGAGTGATCAAGCGCTTATTCCGGTACCTTCTTTAAAGCTAGGGCCAGGGGATAGTGCAAGATCGCATATGGCGGATGAATTTATCTATATTGATGAAATTAGGGAAGGAATTGATTTGTATATAGCGATGCTACAAAAGATTGTATAAAAAAAGCTTCCAACTGTTGGAAGCTTTTTTTATACTAGACTAAGCTGATCTGACGCTTAATACTTTCTTCAAGGGAGATGATCGTTTCCGTACGCTGAATCCCAGGTACCGATTGAATATCTTCGTTCAATACTTTTCTGAGGTGGACAGTGTCCCTACAGATAATTTTTGCAAAAATACTGTATTGGCCGGTACAATAATGTAGCTCAACCACTTCTTTGATTTCTTTCAATTTATCTACCGCATCTGCATATTGTGAACCTTTTTCTAGATAGATACCGAGAAAGGCAGTGATGTCAAATCCGACTTTTTGAGGATTGATAATAAGATTTGAACCTCTGATGATACCTAACTCTTCCATCTTCTTCATTCTAACGTGGATGGTACCACCTGATACGATTAGCTTTTTCGCTATCTCAGTATAAGGAATAGAAGCATCGTTCATTAGAATAGACAGGATTTGGATATCCAAATTGTCTAGATCATAGTTTGCATATTGATTTTCCATTAACAATGGGTTTTGTGTTTCATTCATTGGTCATACATCAAAATCTGACCAATAGCTAAAATAATTAAATTTATTTCAAAATTACTAAGAATTTTCGGTTTATAGATGTAAATTTAATAAAAAATACTTATTGATATTGATAATGTTATATGTTTTTGATTGAAAGTGCTTATAATTGTTTTAGAGGTGATTTTATTGTAAGGTTATCGGAATGTTTCGTTATCTTGTTATTAACGTCAGCAAGACGATTAAGATGTAGGATAAAGATCAAAAACAAAAGACAAGTAAGTAAGCTGCAGGTGTGTGAAACCAAAGTCTCAAAATGCATATCTAATATCTCAAGACTAAAATAAAGATGGAAGAAGTTCAAGATGTAAAGATTTCGAGGAAGAAGCCAATCTTTGAGGTAGGGGAAGGGCTTCATAAATATCTTAAGCTATATCAACGGGATGAAAAGCTGCCCATTGGTTATAAGGATCTATTGAATTTTACAGAGACCGTACCGGTCATGGACAAATTTGGTCATGATACGTTCTGGGAAACACCACTTTATCCTCAATATCTGATTGACCAATTATATGATGGGTTAAAGGTCATTTATGCAAAGCTTAAAGCTTCCGGCAATACACGTATTGTACAGCACAAATATATAGACCGTGTTGAGTACTGTGGTTTTGGTAATACAAGACCATTTCGGATTCGTATTGTAAACCGATTGAATGACGTTTATGATTATTTTTATATCAAACAGGCGGATGCATCACGGATTTACGGTTTAGAACTGGAGGAAATATTATCTCCAAACCAGGTCAACTATATGGTGGATCAGGACACTCTGGTTGAAGAACATATCGTGGGTATCCCGGGTGATATATTTTCGCAAACTAGGATGTTTACACCGGATTATAATTTGACACGTATTTCGAAGGAATTCGTCAAGTTTAATGAACGTTGTATTATCACGCTGCTGGGAGATATGCGTGCCTATAATTTTGTCATGCAGATTACACCTGATTTTGATGACTTTCAGTTTAGAATCCGAGCAATTGATTTTGATCAACAATTTTATGAGGGAAATCCCAAGGTCTATATGCCGCAATTTTTTAAGGAGAATTACCCATACGTCAAGCTTGCGATGGAACATCTAACTGAAAAAACAGTATTGCAGTACCAACAGGAGGAGCGGTCCTCGATTGTACATAGGGTACGAAGTGAACGGCACAGAATCGCTGATCTTCGGGACGCTTCGCAGACACAAATTCTTTCGACGCCAGAAAACATTAAACAACTGCGCGAAGGTTACGCAGAGTTTTACCAAAATAATTCTTATTTGAAGTGCAAGACAATGACTGATATCGTCGAGTTAAATGTGAAGAATGTGATTCGACAGGTACAGATGTAGCTATTTGATTCGGTCTTTGTTGTCTTTGATAAAAGAGGACCAACCTGAATAAGATTTGCCGCTGCCTGAGGTACTATTTTTTTGAAATGAATGACAAACAGCAATTGCCAGCCCGTCTGTTGCATCTAGAAATTGAGGTGTCTCTTCGAATTTTAAGAGATTTTTGAGCATGGCAGAAACCTGTTCTTTCGTAGCATTTCCATTTCCTGTAACTGATTGCTTTATTTTTCTGGGTGAATATTCAAAGATCGGAATATCCTGTGCCAGCGCTGCTGCCATAGCAACACCCTGTGCTCGTCCTAATTTGAGCATCACTTGAATGTTTTTGCCGTAGAAGGGTGACTCCAGTGCAACACAGTCAGGATTATATTCTTGCATTAATGCGGAGGTTTTTTTGAAGATGCGCTGCAGCTTTAGAGCATGGTCGTCGAGATGCCCCATTTTGATGACACCCATTGAAATAAGGGAGATGGTATTGCCAACTTCTTTAATAATTCCGTATCCAAGTACGACTGTCCCAGGATCGATCCCCAAAATGATTCTTTCTTTCGCCTTTTCCTTCTGCATGTACAATATTACAAATTTTGCTTTTTATAAGTGGATTGCTGTACACAAAACTTAATCATTTGGCTAAAATTTAGTAACATTGCTCTCTAATTATCAAAAGTTGACTGGGAGACAAAAAAAATATATCAGTTTTTTATTGAAGATACTTGTATTTGCACTTGCAACATGGTACATTATTACCAAGGTATCTGATAAAAGCAATATCGATAAGTTTAAGACGCTAATTACAGGACTAGAGCAACATTCTGTTGTCTGGACATTGATCTTGATTGTTGTTTTAATGCTTGTAAACTGGCTTCTGGAGGTTGTTAAATGGCGCTATCTTGCATCCAAACTGGAGCATATATCCTTTTGGAAAGCATTTCAATCCGTTTTTTGTGGACTTACATGGGCGATTTTTACCCCGAATAGGATTGGTGAATATGGTGGAAGAGTGTTGTTCCTGAACCCGCAGAATAGGGCTAAAGGCGCTGTTGCGATGGGCGTAGGATTATTTGCTCAACTGGTATTGACAAGTGTTGCAGGTTCGATGAGCATTGCTTGGTTTATCTGTAAGTTTTTGTCCACACCTTTATCCGTCCAATTTGGAGTCTGGTTGCTCGCCATTATTTATGCTGCTGGATTTGTCATCTTGTATTTTAATGTGAAATGGGTGGATATGCTTGTGGGGCGAATTAAGTTTTTGGCGAAAATAAAACCTTTTTTTGAGGTACTGGAGCATTATTCTGCACGTGAACTGAGCATTGTTTTGGTAAACTCATTAGCAAGGTTTATTATTTTTACTTCGCAGTATATTATTTTGATGAAGCTAACCTTACCTGAGTTGCCACTTGTCTCCATGGTTTTGATGATCTTTATCCTCTTTTTTGTTCAGGCAGCTTTGCCGACATTGGATATTTTCGATTTTAGTGTACGTAGTTTTGTGGCAAGTAATCTTTATAGCTATATTACAACACAAGAAATTGCGGTGATGGCTATTGTATCGTGTATCTGGTTTGTCAACTTGATTCTCCCTGCGATATTTGGTTCTATTTTTGTTTTTAAGATTAATTTTTTCGGTGATACAAATTCTTAGCTATTTATTAATCAGTTTTGCCTGCGTGTACGCCATTCTAGTATTATGGATGCGTAAAGGCTGGGCCACGATTCAAGCGCCCACAGGTCTCTTACCTTCTACCAAAACGGTATCAGTTATTATCGCTGCACGGAATGAAGAAGCAAATATCCGGAGAACGATAGAATCAATATTGAATCAAAATTTTCCGAGTGAACTTCTAGAACTTATTATTATTGATGATCATTCGGATGACAACACCTCCGCTATTGTAAAGGAATATGCAGAACGGGGTGTGAAATTGATTCAGTTAAATGAGAATGGCCGAATGAATTCCTATAAGAAGCTTGCGATTTCAAGAGCAATTGATTGCTGTAGGGGGGAGATTGTCATTACTACGGATGCAGACTGTAGGATGGGGGGAAATTGGCTTGCAACTGTGATTGGAACCTTTGAAAAGGAAGATGCTTATTTATTGTCTTCTCCAGTTGTATATTCTGAGGAAAAGAGCTTTTTTGAGCGATTGCAGACCTTGGAATTTCTGTATCTCATAGGTCTTGGTGCGGCGGGTATTGGAAACAGAAAACCTACGACCTGTAATGGTGCAAATTTGGCCTATCGAAAAGATATATTCAAGCAAATGGGCGGTTTTAAAGGTATTGACGAACTTGCATCTGGGGATGATGAGTTATTTTTGCATAAAGTGGCGGAGAAGCATCCTGAACGAATTGCCTTCTGTAAATCGGAGGAAGCGATCGTGTATACAGATGCGAAGCCCGATCTTAGGTCATTTATCAGCCAACGAAGACGCTGGGCATCTAAGAGTACCAAGTATAAAAATAAGGGAGTTATTGCTTTAGGAATCGCTATTTGGCTGTTTAATGTGTTATTATTGGTTGCTGCTATTCTTGCGGTTGCAGGTATTAAGACACTTGCTTGGGTTGTCCTCTTCGCTTTGCTACTTAAAATGACAGTCGAACTGTTGTTTATCCAACCTTTAACCAATTTTGCAAAACGTACTAATCTGCTTTGGTATCTTCCTATATTGAGTCTGGCCCATATCCTGTATTTAGCTTATATTGGAATATTGGGGAATATTGGAAAGTATGATTGGAAGGGTAGACAAGTCAAATAATTCTACTTTATTTTTCAACTTTCTGCTTAATAGTCTCTTCGGCTAGTTTTACAATTTCCTCAATATCTTTATCCTTTGTATCCAGTGGATCAAGCACCTCCCATGTCATATGCAGAAAAGGAGTTAGCGGATACATACCATATTGTACCATTTCGTATGATCCTTTGATTGCAATAGGGACGACCAATGCATTTGGGTTTTTCTTTAATAATGTTGCAATACCACCGACGTGAAAGGCTTTCATCTTACCTGTTTTTGATCGAGTCCCTTCTGGAAAGATAAAGGCCGACCAATTCTTTGTTTTCATATTGTTGGCAAGTTTCAGAATCTCAGCTATCGATTGTTTGGGGTCATTACGATCGATATTGGCTGCGCCACCATGTTTTAGATTGAACGAAATACTTGGTATACCACTGGCCAGCTCAATTTTTGAGATAAATTTTCCATGAAATCTCCGTAGAAAATAAATGAGTGGTGGAATGTCAAAGGTACTTTGATGATTGGCAACAAATATAATGGGTTGTCCTAATGGGATGGATTTGTTGTCGATAAAAGTGACCCTATTGAATAATGTATAGTAAGATGCAACGAGGCATGCATTTAAGATGTCAACACTTTTTTTGTGAGCATTATAGCCACCGAATTTCAAGCACAGCCATTGGATGGGGTGGAATATAATCAAGGATAAGCCAAAACAGAACCAAAATATAATAGATAGAATATAGCCTAAAAACTTTTTCATATGCTTTTTTTATTGTTTACAAATATATCATTAAGCAATGATTTTGAAAAATATTGATAATATTGTGTTTGATTTTAATATTATTAATATTAACTTTAATAATATCAATAGTATTATTGTTAAATGAAAAAGATACCTGTAAATTGTCCATGTTGTGATGCGAAGTTGAAAGTCTCCAAGCTGGTCTGCGATTCCTGCGACACTGAAGTTGTCGGTAAGTTTACTTTACCCTTACTGATGCAGTTGACAGTCGAAGAGCAGGAGTTTGTCCTCAATTTCTTAAAGTATTCAGGTAGTTTAAAAGAAATGGCCAATCAGATGGGTAAATCTTACCCAACAGTTCGTAATATTTTGGATGACCTGATTCATAAATTAAATTCGCTCGCCAATGAAAATTAAGCAGTTATTTTTAAATCCGTTTGCGGATTTTTCAGAACGGACATTGTTTCTCGTGGGGATCACCGGTTTCCTATTATCCAGTTACCTTATTTATTTATTTATCAGGTCAGCAGTTCAATGGCTTTATGCACTTCTATAAGCCCGAAGTAACTGTTTCCTTTATTGCCGTGTTAAAAGTTCATACTTATATGGTTTTGGCCCCTTTAATTCTACTGTATATTGCAGGGGTTATTGTCAATAATAAGACAAGAATTATTGACGTATTGAATGTTATCTTGATTGCACCATTTCCGCTTTATTTAATGTTGTTTCTGAGTAGGTTAATCAATCAGGACAAGTTTACCAGTGAGATAGATCAAGCGTTAAAAAATGGTGACCATACCTTGTCGAGCATTGACAAAGGGCGGATGGCACTATTTGGCTTATTTGGGATCTTTGTGTTATTTCTCTTGTTTTATCAGTTCTATTTATTGGTAAAAGGAATGAACATCGCTGTTAACAATAAACAGGTTTGGGTAAGCATTTTGTTTGTGGCATTATATTTTATGCTTGATTTGGGTATACAGTTTTATTTTTAACGGATAGAAAACTATGAAGAAAATTCTCTACTTATTTTTGATCTTTTTACATTTTTCATGTGCTGATGCGCAAACCTTTGATGGCTCGTGGAAGGGTGAAGTGAATGTGTCCGGACAGAAATTACTTTTGGTGTTCAACCTAAAGAAGGATAGTAATGCAAATTGGGTGGGGACCTTTGAAAGCCCAATGCAGACCTCATTGAAGTTTCCAGTGAATACAATAAAAGCACATAAGGATTCGATCTCAATGGATGTCAAAGCAATTGGGTTATCGTATACGGGCTATCTGGATCGGGATAAAGATGTAATGAAGGGTGTTATGAAACAGGGGAATTTTGAGTCTGCGATGATATTAGTGCGTAGTGAGAACGAGCAAAGTGGGCTTTCACGCAAGCAAGATGTTTTTCCTCCGTATGATTATATTGAACAGGACGTTTCATTTCAAAATGCAAAAGGCAATGCTTCTCTAGCCGGTACCCTGACTTATCCAAAAGGAGGGGGATCTTTTCCCGCTGTCATTTTGGTTAATGGGAGTGGACAGCAAAATAGAGATTCGGAAGTTTTTGGTCATAGACCATTTAAGGTATTAGCGGACTATCTTAGCAAAAATGGCTTTGCTGTTTTACGTTATGATGACCGCGGTATTGGCGGTTCGAAAGGTGAAGTTAACTTGGCAACAACGATTGACTTTGCGTCAGATGCAAATGCAGCAGTAGATTTTCTGAGTAGGCAGCAGATGGTCAAAACCGGTAAAATTGGTGTCATTGGTCATAGTGAAGGTGCTTTGATAGCGGAAATAGTCGCCGCTGAAAACGATAAGGTCAATTATATTGCTTTGTTGTGCGGACCTATCCTCAAAGGTGATTCTATATTGATCTTGCAGAGCTACGCCTTGGGAAAAGTGGCAGGACTATCTGAGCCGGCGTTGGAGGCAAATAAGCTCAACAACAGAAAGCTATATGACATTCTGCTAAGGGACGAGCCGCCGAGGGTTTTGGCAGAATTATTGGAAAAAGAGCTTATCCGTCAAAACAATGGAAATGCATTAACATCTGATATGAAAGTTAAACTGAGCCCAATGTTGATCCCATGGTTCAAAACTTTCCTGCGTATTGATCCCGCCTATTATCTGAAACAAGTGAAAGTACCCGTTTTCGCTTCTTTTGGCGGTAAGGATATTCAGGTTCCTGCAAATGAAAATATCTATGCACTTCAACGCTTGCACTTGAATACGACAGATGTTACAATTAAAGACTATCCAAATTTGAACCATCTGTTTCAAAATGCCCAAACAGGGAAAATTGAGGAATATTTTGAAAATCCGGAAAGTTTCAATGAGCAACTGATGGATGATCTGACCAAGTGGCTTAAATTGAAAACAAAATAATCGAATCTTGATGTTTGTAGCTATGAGATGTGCTTTTGCACAACTTGGAATAACTTCTCGCTTTAAATGGGAGAATTAAAGGGATTGTCTCAAAATTAAAAACCCTGATTATAAGTCAGAATTAAATTTTGGAGATCGCTTTAAAAGTAAGATCTAAAAAAAATGACCAAAATTCATTAAGAACTTGGTCATTTTTCATTTGATCTAATGAAGTCTCAATATTTTATTTGGAGCCATTTGCAAAATCGACTTTTGATATAGCCCTTTCATATATGAATATTTTGATGCTAATCGTTAGACTGCTATCTGGTCGCTATTTGTTATGGTGTTGTATTGGCAACAGGTAGGATCTTGCCGTTAAAGTATTTGTGCCCATTCTGCGCAAAATCCGCAATATATCGGCCCATTTCAAAAGCTAGCGTACCTGCTTCCATACCTGGAAAAGCGGCTTCAAACATTTCAGTTTGCGATGATCCCAGTGCCAAGCAGTTGACTTTTATTCCTTTTTCCTTAAATTCTTCAGCCAGACATTCCGTTAAAATTGCCAATGCACCTTTACTGGTAGAGTAGGCGGATAGACCTGGAAACTTCATCGAGCCTTGAAACCCACCCATACTACTGATGTTGACAATATGTGAACCTTCATGCATGAATGGAACGATATGCTGGATCATATTAACATGTCCCATCACATTTGTTTGGAGCATTTCTGCAAAATCCTGTCCACTGGTTTCCATAAAAGGTTTATTCACTAATGCTCCAGCATTGTTGATCAGGATATCAACAGTATCGAATTTCGATTGAATAAAAGGGACCAATGTTGCGTAGTCGTCATAAACGATATCAAATTGAGCGGGGAAGAGTGTTCCTCCATCATGATTGAGCTGACTTGCAATTTCATGAAGTTTTCTCAATTTGTCCGCTGATCGGGCCAATGCGATAACTTTGTTGTCCTTTTTTGAGGTCAAATCAAGTACTGCTTCAAACCCAACACCGCTACTTGCTCCTGTGATAATAATATTCGCCATGTTTATTCTTCTAATTTTTGACTTTGCTCAACTTCCTCGACAGAAGGGAGTTTATCCTCTCCGATTGCTTTGGGATTGAAGATAAAATAAATTCCTGAAAGAGCGACCATCGCTGAGATAATATAAAATAACAATGTGATCAATACAGCATTGTGTGAATCTACGTGAAATATGCCTGCTCCCCACATGATAACAAGTTCGCGCATACCCAATCCGCCAACTGAAAAAGGAATAATAGATACTAATGAAGATGCTAAAAATAGGAATAAGTATGGTGAAAACTTTCCATTAAATCCTAGGGCGTAAAGAATCAAAATTGCAGCGATTACTTGCATAGACTGTACACCAATTGCTTTTAAATGTGCCTTTAAAAAGGTAGCCTTGTACTCTTTGAAAAATTTTGTGACAATGAAATAATAGAGGATACTACCCAATATAAATAATATGATCGTCAAGTAATTTGGTATGCCCAGTTGTGGCATATAGGTAATTAAAGCCGCAATAATTAAACATAAGGCCCATAAGCCACTTAGTCTATCTAGGAATAATGCCGTAAATAATTTCCTGCCTTTAATACTGAACCTCTTCCGAAGAAAAAAGATCTTGTAGCCATCTCCACCTACTCCACCGGGTAGGATCAGGTTATAGAATAGCCCCAATTGATAGAGCTTTAAATTATATTTTTCAGATACATCTAAGCCGATGGCCCTTAAAAAGGTCAATAAGCGCGAAGAGGATATAAAAATCGATATACTATAAGCTAATAAGGCTAAAAATAAATAGATGGGATTTGAATTAATTACAGCTTCTTTGAGATCTTTGAGTGAAACTTTGCTAAAAACCCAATACAAGGCTCCTACAGTAACAACAATCTTTAGTATGTTTTTTAGGATCTTTAAACCTTTTTTTTTGTCCATAGAAGTTTATTTTTCCAATCTTGATCAATTATAATAGCGATTTTGGAAAATTCAAAGTTAGGAACTTTGTCGAATTGTGCAATTGAACTTAGGCAATAGTTGGGTAAATTCTTGAATACAATAATATCAGGTATAAAATACCGAATATAGTCGCAAGAGAAAATAGCCAATTTAGGTCAATTCTATTATATTTGTGCTTAAGCACAGCAATCATTAATCCGACGATAAAGCAAAATAATAAAATAGGGGCAATGAAAGCAACCTTATTTGTGAAAGCGAGGCTTATTTGGCTTAATTTTGCTTTGGCTTCCTGTCCTAAAAACAGGGGATAGGCAGCGAATGCCAAGAGGATAATAAATAACCGCAAAAGAGTTTTTGCTATTATTTTGCTTATGGTATGATTTTTGGCTGTTACGTTCATGATCTGTGGATTAATTTACCCCAAAAATACAATTTGAAATTAAAATTTATACATATGAATCGATTCGTTTTATCATTAGCAACAATTTTTGCTACGGTGACCTTGTTCTCTTGTGGTGCACAAAAGCAAGGTACATCATCTGGAAATCCTGGTAATGGTTCTTCCAATACAAGTGCAGCTTCGGGACCTAGCGCTTCGGAATGGAAATCTGCGGTGAAAGGTACTTGGACACTAAATTCAATCGATAGAGAAAATTTGCCTTCGACTTTCACTATTAAAAGTGTCTTTGAAGAAGCTCCGGCGGAGTGTTTTGTCGGTAGTAACTGGAACTTTATTGGAAATGGAAAGGGATCAATCACGTTTAATGCTCAAGGTACTTTATGTGCTCCAGGTGCGTCACGTGAGATCTTTTGGTCTATCTATAATCCTGGAAAAGGTTTAGGTGAACCACAATTCCAATTTAAAAAGATCTATGCAGGAGACAAAGCCAAAAACGTAACGACAGGTTACCGTTTGGATTTGTCTTATTCTGATGGTAATAAATTAGTCATGAAAATGCCGTTGACAGTTGCCAATGGTGAAGCATATTTAGTGTTTAATTTTTCCCGTGTAAACTAAGGTCAAACGAGAAAAAAAGAATAACGAAAAGCTATAGGATTTCCTATGGCTTTTTTTGTTGAAAATTTAATACTTTTACAGTCCGAAACGATTTTGATTTATTCAACTCGCTTCATCACCTTTAAAAACAGATTGATCGGATAAAAATAGCATGATCCCCAAGGGTTAGCTTAGGACATGCTTAATATAACTAGAAATATGGCTGAACAAAACACGAAAACTGCATTGATAACAGGTATCACAGGTCAAGATGGTGCCTATTTAGCAGAATTCCTATTGAAAAAAGGTTATAGGGTTCATGGTCTAAAACGCCGTAGTTCTCTGTTCAATACCGATCGTATTGATCACCTTTATCAAGATCCTCATCTTGACAATAGAAATTTTACATTGCATTTTGGTGATTTGACAGATTCAACCAATTTGATCCGTGTCATTCAAGAGACTCAGCCTGATGAAATTTATAATCTTGCAGCTCAATCCCATGTGAAAGTAAGCTTTGATACCCCCGAGTATACAGCCAATGCTGACGGTATCGGTACGCTCCGTATATTGGAAGCAGTCAGATTACTTGGGATGATTGAGAAGACGCGCATTTATCAGGCGTCAACGTCAGAATTATATGGTCTTGTGCAAGCGGTGCCACAAAGTGAGACGACTCCTTTTTATCCAAGAAGTCCTTATGCTGTTGCCAAAATGTATGGTTACTGGATTACAGTTAACTATCGGGAAGCTTACAAGATGTATGCTTGTAATGGAATTTTGTTCAACCACGAAAGCCCTGTCAGGGGGGAAACATTTGTGACCCGTAAAATTACCCGAGCAGTAGCGAAAATTGCGTTAGGTTTGCAGGACAAACTTTACCTTGGAAATCTTTCTGCTCAACGTGATTGGGGACATGCAAAAGATTATGTTGAAGCGATGTGGCTGATCCTACAACAGGAAAAACCTGAGGATTTTGTAATTGCAACCGGAGTTACGACAACTGTTAGAGACTTTGTTCGTTTGGCCTTTGCCGAATTGGGGATAGAAATAGAATTTAGTGGAAAAGGCGAACAGGAAAAAGGCGTGATAATAGATGTCGACGAGGAGCGTTTGGCCGAATTAAATATTGATAAATCGCTTATTAAGTTTGGGCAAACTGTTGTTAAAGTGGATCCTGCTTATTATCGGCCAACAGAGGTTGACTTACTCATTGGAGATCCAACAAAAGCAAATACCAAGCTGGGTTGGATTCCTAAATATGATCTCCAAATGTTGGTAACAGATATGGTACAATCAGATCTTCACTTGATGAGAAAGGAAGAATATCTGAAACAAGGCGGTTTTGAAACCTTGAACTATTTTGAATAATCATAAATAATAGAGGAAAAATAAAACTGGAATAATTTTTGTTTAAACATTTAAATGGTATGAATCAATAAGTTCATATGATGAAAATGACAGTGCATGTATTATGATGAATTCAGAGGTTGTTTCGAGTAAGAAGGAAGATGAGAAGAAGAAAGATTCTTCTAAAGTTTATTTCTTCATCATTGCGATAGCGGCGTTACTAGCAACGAATATATATTTTTATGTTAAGTTTAAGACGAACGGCGAAAAAGTCTATGCCTTAACAGTGGAAAAAGAAAATCTTCAGGTACAGATCGATCGGATAGAAGCCGAATTGGATAAGATTGATGTTGAAAACGTTCAATTGACTCCTGAAATGACTGTACAAAAGGAAGACTCTAGAACTGAGATTGCAGAACTTCGCAAAAAGCTTGAAAATAAGAGTATTACTCCTAAGGATATTGATGACGCTCAACGCAAAATTAACCTGTTAAAAAAACAAGTTGATAACTATCGCGTAGATGTTCAACGATTGATTCAAGAAAATCAAATTTTATCAAAGCAGAATTCTAATTTGAATGAATCGGTAGTCGAGAAAAATAAGCAAATTACTTCTTTGACAACCACTAATTCTGAATTGAAGGAGAAGGTGACAACAGCATCCGCTTTGAAAGTTTCAAGTATCAGTATCAATGGCCTTGAGGTCAAAAGAAATGGGAAGGAATCTGTTGAAGAACGTGCTAAGCGGGTCGATAAATTGAAAATCAATTTCACTATCGCTGATAACTCACTTGCTAAAAGCGGAGAACGTGACATTTTTATAAGAATAATTGATCCTCAGGGAAATCTTGTCGTCCAAGGCGATAATATCTTCCTTGTACACGGCGAGAAATTACAGTATACCTTTAAACATAATATTTTGTTTACGAATAAGGGGGAGGATTATATTGTATATTGGGCTGCTGAGGATGGTTTTACCAAGGGAGCATATACGATATTGCTTTATGAGGACAATGCGATCATGGGTAGATCAACCGTTGTATTGCGTTAGCAATAAATTACATAAAGAATAGAGAAGGGGCAGTTCAGAGTTGGACTGCCTCTTTTGCTTTAATTTTGCATGTTAAAGCCCCTAGAGGGGCTTTAACTATTCAATCCTGATTGGGTTTCACTTTTATTTTTTACAGCCGTCTTTCGTATTTAAAGTCCATTTAGTAATGGTGCTTTTATCCTTAAACTACTCTGCCAAGGCGGGAGAACGATCTCCTTTCAATTATCAGTACTATCTTTATCCTTCCTTTATTTTGGGAAGACCAATCAGAACTGTAGACTTTTTTAATCATTTTACATCAGACCCAATTATTTAGTCTAGGTGATTTTTGATATTTTTCCGATCAGGTTTAGATATTGAATTATCTAGTCCAGCGAAGTCTTTTCCAAGACTCTTATGTCATAGGCCTCGCTTGGTTATATTTGCCCTTTTTTGAGATTGGAGGCTATATATATCAGGACCAATCCGATATAGGCTTTTTGTAAAGTCCCTTAGCAAAGAATCTATTGGAGCTGTCCATACTTCTCATCTGTTCGATGATAACTTGATCCTATTAAATAGAAAGAGCTCTTTGTTAACCAAGGTTCATCTATGAGGTGAGACTCATAACATCCACCACAATTAAGATTCAATTTGTTGCAACGGAAGCAAAATGTGGAATGTCGTACCTTCACCTTCCATTGTCTCAAAATAGATCTGTCCATTACTTGCTTCGATTGTTTTCTTCACGAGTACCAAGCCTAGACCATTTCCTGAACTCTTCGTTGTGAAGTTGATCTGGAATATTTTATCTTTCATTGCTGCGGGGATACCATAACCATTATCCTTGACATCTATTTTGACGAACTTGTCAGAGTATCGTTCGATAGAGATCTCTATCTTCATGTTTTTTCGCCCATATCCTCCTTCAATGGCATTTTTTATCAAATTATTGAACGTCCGTAATAACTCATTCCCATCTGCTTTAACAATCAATGTTTTTTGATCAGCATTGTTTATTAATCGGATGTTGACATTTGGCGTATTATTGTATACCGATATCGACTTCGTTATTTTCTCCACAATATTGATATTTTCCATCACAGTCGTTGGAAATTTTGCAAAGTGGGAAAACTCTGAGGCAATTTGGGTTAAAGCATCTATTTGTTCAATAAATGAAGTTGAAAATTTATTGAAGCGATCAGGGAATTTAGGATCATCATCTTTATATGACCTTCTGAGCTGCTGTATGCCTAATTTCATCGGTGTTAACGGATTTTTGATCTCATGGGCAATCTGTTGAGCCATTTCTCGCCAGGTTGATTCACGTTCGGTGTCCTTTATTTTATTGGCATAGTCTTCCAACTTTATGATCATAAGGTTGTACTCTTTGATCAATGTCCCTATTTCGTCATTTCGCTGCCAGAATAAAGGTTCATTGGGTTGTCCCAATCTTAACTGGGATATTTTTTTACTGATTATACTGAGCGGATTGGTCACACTATTGGCTACGAAAGTCGCATAAAAGCCGAAACCTATGATAATTAAAGAATAAATATTAACAATAGTGTTTAATAATAAGTTCTTATTGATATTCTCTTCCTTTTGAAGGGAAAAATTCGGAATGCCAATATAGGCCAACGTACTATAGTCCTTGTCTCTTATTGTGGCATAACTCGTCTCAAACTGGAACGTTCCGATACGCTCATCTTCAATTGTTTCTGATTTTTTAAGCAGGGAGAGATTTTTGAGGGCGGCTGGATTGATGAACATGGAGAACAGCTCCAGATCATAGATTCTTGGCTGGGAGCTATATAATAATTTCCCCGATTTTGAGTACAAATTGAAATCCTTTGATATCGTTTCGGATAAAGTTTTTAAAATATTGGTGAGCTGGTCTTCATTAGGGATTTCCTCGGTAGAGGTTAACATATTTTCCAACCGTTTTCCCAGTTCGATAATAAAACGCTCTTTGCTATTCCTGTTGTTATTGTAGAGTTGTTTATTGATACTGATATATGAAATCACGGCTGATATCAAAATAGCTAATATAACCGAGGAAATAATCGAGGTCTGGATACGTGTGGAATACTGTATTTTGTTTATGATTTTATAGAACTGATATTTCAAGTTGCGGAAGGTAAGTTTTGTATTCTTGAGAAAGATATAAAATGCCGCTGCATAGTGGAAAATCATGAAAATCATGAAAAATACCAAAAATAAGAAAGAGGTAGTGGCTACATAGTCCCAGAAAGAAGGCTTTTGTTTGCTAATGATATAAGTTGAAAAGGTATTGGCAATATAGGCCATATGCAGGTATGAATCTCGATCAAGCACTTCAATGTATTCTCCGGGGCCACCCTTTAATCCACGAAGGTTATTTTCATAGGTATATTTTCCAAACTGTGTAACCAGCGCACCGCCTTTATATAAGGCAATCGAATACTCTCCCTTATTATAATATTGCGAATTGTTGATGCGCATATCTGTTAATATCTCAGGATAGGGTACCGTGTAGCTGAAATCCTTGTTAGATAGATTGATGATCACGTTAACGATCCTGTTTTGATCGATCGTCACTGGAATGATCGAAAAGTATTCATGGGTTCCGAGTTCAGCACTAGCGCGGTAAAAATTTTGAGTGACCTTTATTGACTTATTGATTACTTTCTCCCGATATTCATTGATTCTGTTTTGCCCATTTGGGTTTAATGGCATATTATTCTGATCATAATAATATGCTTTAAATTCATATTTCGAGAGATATCCACTAAAGTATTTCTTCTTGATGAAGTTATTGATTTCCTCTGTATTGGTATAAGGTAGACTGATGTTAAAGAGGTGTTTTAATTCCTTGTCGTTAGAGATGCCGCTCTCGATGTCCGAAAATAGCGAAACAGCGTTTAAGTCGTCTTCTGACTGCAGATTGTTCAACAAGATCTTCATATCGATAAGATCCCGCTCTTGGTAGAAGCGTGCATGCGTAATTGTACTTATGATAGCCCAGAGGATCAAAACGGCGATATAGTTGGTCAATACGTGCCTGTCGAAATATTTTTCGCCAAAGGATTTGATCAGAATAATTAGTGCCAAAAGCAGATTGACCAAACTGTTCTTCTCAATGTAAATCGAAATAATGAGAATGACAAAGATGACACTGGCTAGTTGAATATTTAATAGTTGAGTGGGCTTTAGTTCTAACTTTTTAAGAATAAATAACACGAGGTCTATGTAAATATTTAATGCTAGAATACCCATACCGACAATGCCAAGATCTACCCAGCTCAGGAAATGCAGATCAACGAGTTTGGTGAAGTCAAAATAGATATTATTTGAATGGGTAATTAATGTCCCGGCGATATCATATAAAAATGCAAAGGATAAATAAATGCTCAATACAAATGCAATTGCGATAGGTAGTTTGAAGAACCGAATGCTTTTTATTTTATCGAAATTGAGTTCCTTTCGGATAGAATAGATAAATAGTATGAGCCAGAGAATCAATATTGTAGTTGATAAAACGGACCAGATATTAGGAAAGAAGCTATTGTAGGCATAGTTGCGCGAATCAAATATGGCGAACGTTGCATTTTCAGAGAGTAGATTCCATTTTAGGTCCGCAAATTTGACAAGGATAAATATACCGGCAAGCAATGCTATCGCCCACCAGGCTCTTTTGGTCTTAGCCATGTGTAGACAGAGGCTATTGAAGAATATCAACAGTGCAATCCATGCCAGCAACCAGCAAAAGAATTGCAGGATGGTATAGATATTTTCATGGTCACCATCTTTGAGCTTCACCGAAAAGAGGTAGGACCCCTCGTTGCTGTAGATGTTTTTGATTGCTACTGTATCTGTATAGGACGCAATATCAATGTTTCGCGTATCGAAGAAATTTCGTCGTAAAGAAGAGTTGAGATACGGATTGTTGTTATTGGTATAGGGCTTAACAAGGATATATGCAAGTATGCTTATATTTCCGATTGTTTTTTTACGAACGACATAGGAACGATTATCGTCCTGGACAAAATTTGACTTTTCCAAAAAGCCCTGATCAGTGATGGGAACAAATAAATGTGTGCTCCACATTTTTGGTTCATGATCCTTAAATAGGAATAAATAAACCTTTTCATCATTTTTATATCTTTCAAAAGCTTGATAGACAGCTATTGGATATTGATCATAATTCTTAAATGTTTTGAGAAGCAAAGAGTCCTTAAAAAGACGATCTACTTTTTTCTCCTGTTTGGTAACATAATCATTGAGGAATTTGGTATCAATGTCGAGTATTTCCTTATTTGTAACAGATTCTTTGATGGTGATAGCTGTTCCTATAAAGCATAGTGTTAAGATCAGTAGAAGTAAACGAATTTTTATACCAGAATTCACGTGCGTCAATTTACATTATTGTAAATATAAAAAAAAGTCCTTGCTTTCTCAGGGCAAGGACTTTTATATTATTTTATTCTAAAATGCTTAAGCGTGCGGTTCTTCTTGTTTGAAAATTTTCGCAGTCAAGTACTCGCGGTTTAAACGCGCGATATTAGTTAATTTAATACCTACTGGACATTCAGCTTCACAAGCACCAGTATTGGTACAGTTACCGAATCCTTCAGCATCCATTTGATCTACCATTGCTTGTGCACGTTCGTAACGCTCAGTTTGACCTTGTGGCAATAATGCAAATTGAGATACTTTAGCAGATACGAATAACATCGCAGAAGCATTTTTACAAGCTGCAACACAAGCACCACAACCGATACAAGTAGCAGATTCGAAAGCTTCGTCAGCGATACGTTTCGGAATAGGAATGACATTGGCATCAGGGACACCACCTGTATTGATATTCACATATCCACCAGCTTGTTGAATGCGGTCAAAAGCAGTACGATCAACAGCAAGATCTTTCAATACTGGAAATGCAGCAGCTCTCCAAGGTTCGATTACGATCGTTTGTCCATCGTGGAAGCTACGCATGTGCAATTGACATGTTGTTGTACCTTCTTTAGGACCATGAGGGCGACCGTTGATAACTAATGAACACATCCCGCAGATACCTTCACGACAATCGTGATCGAAATATACAGGGTCTTCACCTTTACGTGTCAATTCCTCATTCACAATATCAAGCATCTCTAGGAAAGACATATCATCAGCGATGTCGTTTGCCTGATAAGTTACAAATTGACCTTTATCTTTATCATTTTTTTGACGCCAAACTTTCAGCGTTAAATTCATATGTTGTGCCATGATAATTTTCCTTCTTATTTATAACTTCTTTGTGTTAACTGAACGTTTTCGAATACCAAGTCTTCCTTGTGTAATTCCTCAGGTACATTGTCTCCTTTGTACTCCCAAGCAGATACATACGCGAATTCCTCGTCATTACGTTTTGCTTCACCTTCTTCAGTTTGGCTTTCCAGACGGAAGTGACCACCACAAGACTCAGCGCGTTGTAATGCGTCAACAACCATTAATTCTCCCAATTCCAAGAAGTCAGCTACACGACCAGCTTTCTCTAAAGAAAGATTTAATTCTTCATTCTCTCCAAGAACTCTAACGTTAGTCCAGAATTCTTTTTTCAACTCTTGGATCAAACCTTGTGCTTTCTGTAATCCTTCAGCAGTACGTGCCATTCCACAATATTCCCACATGATGAGACCTAATTTTTTGTGGATATCATCGACAGTTTGAGTACCGTTTAGAGATAACAATTTGTTAATTTTCTCCTCAACCTCTTTACGAGTAGATTCAAAAGCAGGATGGCTGTGATCTACTGGCGCGAAAGAACCTAGTTTAGCTAAGTAATCACCCACAGTGTAAGGGATCACGAAATAACCATCAGCAAGACCTTGCATCAATGCCGAAGCACCTAAACGGTTTGCACCGTGGTCAGAGAAGTTGCACTCACCTAAAGCATACAAACCTGGGATTGTAGTCATCAAGTTATAGTCAACCCATACACCACCCATTGTATAGTGAACAGCAGGGTAGATACGCATTGGTTGTTTGTAAGGGTTTTCGTCAGTGATTTGGTAGTACATGTCAAATAAGTTACCATATTTAGCACGTACAGCATCTTCGCCTAGACGACCAATAGCTTCTTTGAAATCCAAGAATACTGCGAAACCAGTTTTACCAACACCACGACCATCATCAACAGCTTCTTTTGCATTACGTGATGCTACATCACGAGGTACTAAGTTACCGAATGAAGGGTATTTACGTTCCAAGAAGTAATCTCTGTCATCTTCTTGGATGTCGTTGGCTTTGATTTCACCTTTACGTAATCTTTCGGACATTTCTTGAGTCTTAGGAACCCATACACGGCCATCGTTACGTAATGACTCTGACATCAACGTCAATTTAGACTGGTGATCTCCAGTTACAGGAATACAAGTTGGGTGAATTTGAGTGTAACAAGGGTTAGCGAAGTAAGCACCACGTTTGTGCGCTCTCCAAGCTGCTGTAACGTTACATCCCATTGCATTTGTAGACAAGAAGAATACGTTACCATAACCACCAGTACACATCAATACAGCATGTGCAGCATGTGTTTCAACTTTACCTGATACCAAGTCACGAGTTACGATACCTTTGGCATGACCATCGATCATGACCAAATCCAACATCTCATGACGAGTATATGATTTTACTTTTCCTTTTTTGATTTGACGGTTCAATGCTGAATACGCACCTAACAACAATTGTTGTCCAGTTTGACCACGGGCATAGAACGTACGGCTTACCTGAGCACCACCGAAAGAACGGTTGTCCAATAAACCACCATATTCACGTGCAAAAGGAACACCTTGCGCAACACATTGGTCGATGATGTTTACAGATACTTCGGCCAAACGGTAAACATTTGCCTCACGTGAACGGTAGTCACCACCTTTAATTGTATCGTAGAATAAACGGAACACAGAGTCACCATCATTTTGGTAGCTCTTTGCCGCGTTAATACCACCTTGCGCCGCAATTGAGTGCGCACGACGAGGTGAATCTTGGTAACAGAAGGTAATTACATTATATCCTAACTCAGCTAAAGATGCTGCTGCAGATGCACCAGCAAGTCCTGTACCAACAACGATAACGGTAAATTTACGTTTGTTAGCAGGGTTAACCAACTTAAGATTAAATTTATGATTTGACCACTTTTGGGCTAATGGGCCCGCTGGTACTTTTGAATCTAACATATCTCTTAATTTTATATTGATCGATAAAGCCTAAGGCCTCATCTTAAAAGATTCTGAATTATTTAAAGAAGAAAAACAATGGCATCATTGCAAAGCCAATTGGAATTAATACCCCAAATACCCAAACTCCGATTGCTCTGATAATTCCAATATATCTTCTGTGGTTGAAACCTAAAGTTTGGAATGCAGATTGGAAACCATGAATTAAGTGGAATGCCAAAGCTGCCATCGCAACAAGATATAAAGCGACTAAAGCTACATTTTTGAAGGCAAAGTCAACTTGTTTATACAAATCTCTTGCTTTTAAGATTTGAACGTTGTTTTCTACCGTTTCTTGGTAGTCGTGGAATTCAGAAGCTTGAAGTTCTCTAGCTGTTGTTTGTCCAGTTGCCAAATCAGTACGGTATTCGATGTACGGAACTTCATCATTGTGAAACTTCCACCAAAAATTAGACATGTGCGTAGCTAGGAATACTAAAATGACAGTACCTAAGATACCCATGTTGCGTGAATTCCATTTACTGTTTGCTTGACCATCATATTTGGCATAACCAATAGGACGGGCGGCTTTGTTTTTCATCGACAATGTAATGGCGTAGATGACGTGAACGATTACCGAAGCGTACAATAAGTAAGAAACAACTTTGATTGGTGTAAAGTGAGTCATGAAATAAGCGTATTTGTTGAACGCTAGACCCGCATCATCTTTAAATAATTGCAAGTTACCAACCAAGTGAACAACTAGGAATAAACATAGGAAGATTCCTGTTAAGCTCATGATTAGCTTCTTCCCAATCGAAGAACTGAAAACTGGCTTTGATTTACTCATTATCCTTGTAATTTAATTTTAATTAGGCAAATCTACTATTTGCTATTAAATATGATACCATTTTGACAAGAAAAAGGAATAATTTAGAACGGTTCTAAAGTTTCTTAAAATAAAAAGTCCGTTTTGGATAAAAACGGACTTTTTAAAGGTATATGTACTCGGGTTAATGTACTATAGAATACTGAATAATCTATAGCCTAAACCAATACTCCACATGTTGATTTTTGGATTTGCCTGACTTTCATTGTTGACCTTGTTCAAGCCCATTTCGTAACGTAGGTCTACACGCAAGCTTGAAATATCAGCACCTACACCAAAAGCCCAAGAGGTACCACTTTTTTTGTAGCTGTTTGGATTCAATTGATCAATGATTTTGTCCTGGTTATCATCCACTTTAAACGAAAAAATTGGACCAGTCTGGATTCTCGCTCCAATTGGGCCTAAGCCAAAACGTTTACCCAATAATACAGGAATATCAACTGTTGTAAACTTAACATCAGTAGTTTCTCCATTTTCTGCTTTTACAGTGGTATTTTTACCTGTTAAATAAACCTCAGGTTGAACATGGAATCCCAATACACCAACACGTCCATAAAGACCTGCTTGGTAACCTGCTTTATTGTCTGAACTGAAATACTTGCCATCGCTTTTAAATTTAGAAAAATTCAAGGCGCCTTTTAAACCGACCTCAAATCCAGGCAATAGCTGCGCTTGTGCTGTTGCTACGCTACCACAAATCAATAGTAATGCTGGTAAAATCTTTTTCATAATTTTTTATTTATGTATATATTGTATCTTTAAACAAACTTTCACAAGTTTGGTAAAGATATACAAATTTTATACCTAAATCATAGTTATGCTGAAAATTAACGAAGAACAATGGCAGGTTGCGAAAGAAAAACTCCGTCGCAAGTATAACCATCTAAGCGATGAGGATCTAGCTTTTCAAGCAGGCGAGGAAGACAAATTGATTCATAAGCTCTCTTCGCGTTTAAAACGCAAACCCTCTTATATTATATTTACAATTGGTAAGGAAATTCAGGACATCGATAGCAATAGATTATGAGTGACACCATTAGTTGGACGGATTTCGAAAAATTAGATTTACGTGTGGGAACTATTTTGGACGTACAGGATTTTCCGAAAGCTAAAAAGCCAGCTTATCAATTGAAACTTGATTTTGGAAGTGAAATAGGAATATTGCAAAGCAGTGCCCAGATTACAGTACATTATAGTAAGGAGGAACTGATCGGAAAACAAGTTGTTGCTGTCGTGAATTTTCCAAAGAAACAGATCGCTAATTTTTTTTCTGAGTGTCTGGTGACTGGATTCGCTGATGCGAATGGTGATATTATTTTGACTTCTGTTGACAGAAAATTACCAAATGGATCGAAACTTAGTTAAGTTTGTGGCATGACATTTATAGATTTTGAAGGAACACAATTAATCGATAGTGATGAATCATTTATGCGCATGGCACTAAATGAAGCAAAGAAAGCTTTCGAAGAAGGGGAGGTTCCGATTGGTGCTGTTATCGTGCATAAAGGACGTATTATCGGTAAAGGGCATAATCTCACACAACGCTTGAATGATGTAACGGCCCATGCCGAAATGCAGGCCTTTACAGCAGCAGCAAATTATCTTGGGGGAAAATATCTGGACGATTGTACATTATATGTGACCATAGAACCATGTATTATGTGTGCTGGGGCAGCATATTGGACACATATCAGTAAAATTGTCTACGGAGCCAAGGATGAAAAGCGGGGTTATTCTCATTTTCATGATAAGATTTTACATCCCAAAACCGTCGTTACCCATGGTGTTTTGCAGGAAGAATGTGCTGATTTGGTAAAATCATTTTTTCGTCAAAAACGCTAACGAAATATTGAATTTATTGTAACACATAAAAACATAACAGGCTATATTGTGTTATATTTGTATATAAAAACGAAGTAATAAACATTTAAATTAAAATAGATATGGCATTTGAATTAGAAGCGTTACCATACGCAGCCGACGCATTAGAACCACATATTGACAAGACTACAATGGAAATCCACCATGACAGACACCATCAGGCATACGTGGACAACTTAAATAAAGCAATCGCAGGAACAGATGCAGAGAACTTATCTTTATTAGATATTATCAAGAATGTGAGCAAATATTCAGCAGCTGTTCGCAACAATGGTGGTGGTCATTTCAACCACTCTTTGTTTTGGAAAGTTTTAGGTCCAAATGCTGGTGGAGCTCCAACAGGTGAATTGGCGGAAGCTATCAATGCAACTTTCGGTTCTTTTGATGAGTTAAAAAAACAACTTCAGGCTGCTGGTGCTACGCGTTTTGGATCAGGCTGGGCATGGTTGATCGTAGGAGCTGATGGTAAATTAGCGGTAACTTCTACACCTAATCAAGACAATCCATTGATGGATGTTGCTGAAGTAAAAGGAACACCAGTTTTAGGTATTGACGTTTGGGAACATGCGTACTACTTGAAATTCCAAAATAAACGTCCAGCTTATTTGGAGGAAATCTTTAATGTTATCAATTGGGATGCCGTAGCACAAAATTATGCTGCAGCAAAATAATTGACCATTTTGATAGGTACAAAAGGAAGCGACAATAAATTCTTATTGTCGCTTCTTTGTTTTAGGGGATACAGGGTCAAAACGGTAGGTGTTTTTGCAATTTGTTGCCGTCTATATTAATCCGGATATATTAATATAGACGCATAGACGAATCACTGACCATCAGGATCCTTTATCAATCCACAAAGTAATGATATGCCCATGAAAGATATTATTATAATTTTTGCAGTTATTTTTTTGTTGAGTTCTTGTCGAGCTCAAGAGCCAAAGACTGCGAAAACGGACTTTTCTAAACTACCGGAGAAAAGTGTAGGGAGCTTGGATACAGCAACATTTGCTGCAGGTTGTTTTTGGTGTACTGAAGCACAGTTTAAGGAGTTGAAAGGTGTACACAAGGTTGTTTCCGGATATACAGGCGGATGGGTAGCAAATCCCAGCTATGCTCAGGTCTGTACAGGTAATACGGGGCATGCTGAGGCAACCAGTATTATTTTTGATCCGAAAGTGATCAGTTACGATAAATTATTGGAGGCCTTTTTTGTCGCGCACGACCCTACACAACTCAACCGTCAGGGGGATGATGTAGGGACACAATACCGCTCGGCCATATTTGTCCATAGCAAGGAGCAGTTGGATAAAGTGCAGTTTTATATCGCGGCTCTAAATAAGGAGAAAGTATATAATGAACCGATCGTAACCGAGGTCGTACCAACAGCTGTATTTTATCCCGCAGAGGACTATCATCAAGACTATTATAGGTTAAATGGGAAGGAACCATATTGTCAGTTGGTTATTAAACCGAAATTGGAAAAATTTAAACGTATCTTTTCCAAGGTGCTCAAAGAAGGAGAGTAACTTTGGGTATTCATAAAATTTAAGGTAATTTTACTCATGTTGGCACCATTTAGTGTGGTGCTAATAAGTTGAAAAATAAATAATTGTAATATGTCTAAAGGATTTTTTACAGTTCCTGTTCCTGCAAATGAACCGGTGTATACTTACGCTGTCGGAACGAAAGAACGTAAGTTGTTGAAAGCAGCAATTGATGAAGCACGTTCGAAACAAATCGATATCCCAATGTATATTGGTGGTAAAGAAATAACTACTTCTAAAAAAGTAACCCTAGCTCCTCCACATGACCATCAACATATTTTAGGTCAATACAATCAAGGCGATAAATCTCATGTAACAGATGCAATCAATGCTGCTTTGGCAGCTAAAAATGATTGGGAAAATCTAGCATGGGAAGATCGTGCGGCGATATTCTTGAAAGCAGCTGAATTGATTTCAGGGAAATACCGTTATGAGTTAAATGCTGCGACAATGTTGGGTCAATCGAAGAACCCATATCAAGCGGAAATTGACTCTGCTTGTGAGATTATAGATTTCTTGCGTTTCAACGTGCAATATATGAGCGAAATCTATAAGCAACAACCTCCTGTATCTGGAAAAGGTGTATGGAACCGTGTAGAACAACGTCCTCTTGAAGGCTTTGTGTTTGCGTTGACACCATTCAATTTCACAGCTATTGCAGGTAACTTACCTTCATGTGTTGCTATGATGGGAAATGTTGTTGTATGGAAACCATCTAATACGCAGATCTACTCAGCTAACGTACTGATGAAAATCTTCCGTGAAGCTGGACTTCCGGATGGTGTCATCAATTTAGTGTATGTTTCGGGACCAGATGCTGGTGATGTGATTTTCCAGCATCCTGATTTTGCTGGTATCCACTTTACTGGTTCAACAGGTGTATTCCAAGATATCTGGAAAACTATTGGTGATAATATCCACCGTTATAAAACTTATCCACGTATCGTCGGTGAGACAGGTGGTAAAGATTTTATTGTTGTACACCCTTCAGCTGATCTAAAAGCTGCAAATACAGCTTTGGTACGTGGAGCATTTGAATACCAAGGTCAAAAATGTTCAGCAGCCTCACGTGCATATATTCCTAAATCATTGTGGCCAGCATTGAAGGAATCTATGACTACGGATGTGAAGTCATTTACAATCGGTGGAACTGAAGATTTTACAAATTTTTTCAATGCAGTTATCGACGAGAAATCATTTGATAAATTAGCGAAATACATCGACCGTGCGAAAGAATCCAACGAGGCTGAGATCGTAGTTGGTGGTACTTATGATAAGTCTAAAGGCTATTTCATTCATCCAACGATCATTGAAGCTTCAAAGCCAGATTACGAAACAATGGTCGAAGAATTGTTCGGTCCAGTATTGACCGTATACGTTTATGAAGATGCTAAGTTCGAGGAAACATTAGATATCGTTGATACAACTTCTATCTATGCATTGACTGGTTCAATTATCGCACAAGACCGCTATGCTATTAATTTAGCTACAGATAAATTAAGACATGCTGCGGGTAACTTCTATGTGAATGATAAATGTACTGGTGCTGTAGTAGGTCAACAACCATTTGGTGGTGCGAGAGGTTCAGGTACAAACGACAAAGCTGGATCTATGATCAACTTGTTGCGTTGGGTATCTCCACGTACAATCAAAGAAACGTTCAATCCAGATACAGATTACAGATACCCTTTCTTAGAAAAAGGCGAATAAAATAAGTCGAATTATCCTGCGCGTACGGTAGCCATAGCTTGGTTGCAAGTTCTATCGACGATAGCGGATACATTCAACATAATAAAGGCACTCCGCTATGTGGAGTGCCTTTGTTATTTTTTAAACTGTCCCAGTTCAGTTCCATCGTCTCGGGTCATCCGAATAGCCAGTGATTTGGCAGATCCCGAAATATCGATAATGGTTCTTTTTCCAGCTTTTGGGCCACCGCCTATAAATACAGGATAATTGTGGTCTTTGTCTGCCGGATAGTATCCATATTGATGCGTATGGCCAGAGACCATTGCATCTATTTTATATTTCTGAAACAAAGGATGGAAGCATTCCCGATTATGCAATGTGCCATGCCATTCATCTGAATGGAATATAGGGATATGGCTGATAACTACTGTGTGTTGGGCAGACTTTCTTTCTTTAGATTGTAATACAGTTTCCAGCCACTTTGCCTGTTCTTTTCTGTAATTGTCGTAATCTACTGTACCAGCATACACTTCATGGCTGTCTGGTTTATCCTCACCACTGTCCAGCATAATCCAAAAAATAGGTCCCCTTTTGAAAGCTTGGTAATATTTATTGTTGGGATAACCGAAATACCGTTTGAAATTACGGGCAAAGGAACCTCTCGTTTCATGGTTTCCACGGTTCATAATGAAAGGTTTGCTTGTCGCAATGAATTCGATAGGCTTCAGTAATTTTTCTGTAATGTCCTCCTGATTGCTCACATAATGAAAAGAGTCTCCATTCAGGACAAAGAAATCATAGATTGAGGTGTCTTGATTGGGTACAAGATCACGATAACTACTTTTTTCTTCATGGACATCATTATAGACTAGGCAACGAATTTGTTCTTGATTATTTTTTGCCAGCTTGGCCTCAAAGATTGGCGTTTCGATTTCTTGTGCATAGACAATCTTATAGGGATCGAATTTTTGAATTTCTTTTGCTTTGATGCGATAGCGGAATGATCGGGGAGCCTCTTCGACAGTAAAATGAAAGAAATCTGTATTTGCATTAATCATACCATCTTCGGATTGATGGATGGTTTGCTGTACATTACCTGCATTGTCAAGGATTTCCAACCAAGCTAGAGCAGGTTTGCTCAAGATCGTAAAGATGCTGATGCCTTTCTCTGTCTGATTCTGTAAATAAGCGGGTACTATAAAACTAAAATCTCCTTCTAGATTTTCTGTTTGTTTTTCTTTAGCGACGCTGATATTGGGTAATGTAATTCCGGCCAGCGCTAAAGCTTCTAGAAATCTTCTTCTATTAAAATTCATAATGGGTTATTTAATTTCGATTTCAACATATAATGGTCGATGGTCGCTTGCATATTTCTCCTCAAGGACACGATGGTTGAAGAATTTTGGATGTGATGAAGTATTGACCATAATATAGTCTATTTCGGTATTAGGCTTATCTTGTGGAAAGGTTAAGCCATTTTGGCTCGTCGTTTTTGAGAATATTTTACCAAGTTCTACGATTGCAGGATCAGTGGGTTTGGAGTTTAAATCGCCGACGAGAATCGTCGGTAGCTTTTCATTTTTGAAACGGGATGTAATGAACTTAGCCTGTGCGATTTTGTTTTTGTCTTTTAGATCCAGGTGGGTGTTCGCAAATAAGATCTTCCTATTGTTGATACGCACTTCAACAATGGATAAGCTTCGACGTTCGCTTTCGACGGGGGAAGGTAGAAAATGTTTTTCTACTCGTTCTATTGGATGTTTCGATAATATTGCGGTACCATATTCACCTTTTTCAAGGTCTATTCCTTTTGAAAAAATGTAGTGCATTCCTGTTAGTTCAGCTAGTTTTTTCGCTTGATCCTCGTTGTAAGAGCGCCCTAGGTTGACATCAATTTCTTGCAATCCGACTAGGTCGGCATTACTGTTTTTAATAATTTGAGCGATGGTATCGAGATTGACAACAGATTCCTTTTCTGAGGGTGGATTCCCATGATGAATATTGAAGGAAAGTACGCGGATTTTTTGTGCACTGAGATGGAATACTGATCCAAAAAGTATCAAAAGAAATGCAATTAGCTTACGGTTCATTTTTCAAAGTTAAGTTTAGAATGAAGTCAGCGATTTATGTTCGCTTCGCTAAAAATACTAAAATCATAGCGTACAAACTCAAAACTTTGGACATGTAACAAAATAATCATTTAAACTTAATCGGAGCTTTGGGGAGGGAGGGGTAAAAAAATAGCCATCCCAAAAAGGATGGCTACCTACATTATACTAATTTTTACAGCAACTAGTCTTCATTTTCCTCTGTATGAAGCATCGGATCTTCTCCTGTTACTTCAGTACGGATTTTTGCCTCAAGTTCATCCATTAGATCTGGATTGTCAAACAATAAGGCTTTTACAGCATCTCTACCTTGTCCTAATTTGGTTTCACCATAGCTAAACCAAGAACCCGCTTTTTTGATGATGCCATATTCAACACCTAAGTCAATAATTTCACCGACTTTTGAGATACCTTCACCAAAGATGATATCAAACTCCGCAATACGGAATGGAGGTGCTACTTTATTTTTTACAATTTTAACTTTTACACGGTTACCAGATACCTCGTCAGAATCTTTAATCTGTGATGTACGACGGATATCCAAACGTACAGAAGCATAGAACTTCAATGCATTACCACCAGTTGTTGTTTCTGGATTACCGAACATCACGCCAATTTTTTCACGCAATTGGTTGATGAAAATACAACAACAGTTTGTTTTGGAAATTGTTCCAGTCAACTTACGTAATGCTTGAGACATTAAACGGGCTTGAAGCCCCATTTTTGAATCACCCATTTCACCTTCAATCTCACCTTTAGGTACTAATGCAGCTACAGAGTCAATTACAATAACATCAATGGCACCTGAGCGAATTAAATTGTCGGCAATTTCTAAACCTTGTTCACCGTTATCTGGCTGAGAAATTAATAAGTTCTCAACATCAACACCTAGCTTTTGTGCATAATATTTATCAAAAGCGTGTTCCGCATCAATAATTGCTGCAATACCGCCTTTTTTCTGTGCTTCAGCAACAATGTGTGTTGCTAATGTCGTTTTACCCGAAGATTCAGGTCCATATATTTCAATGATACGTCCTTTTGGAACACCGCCAATTCCCAAAGCGATATCCAATCCTAAGGATCCTGTAGAAATCGCTTCGATAGGCTCAACAGCTGTATCTCCTAATTTCATAATCGAACCTTTTCCAAAGCTCTTTTCCAATTTATCTAACGTCAGCTGTAACGCTTTTAATTTATCTGTGTTGCTCATATTTTTAGTATATATTTATCAAAATTAAAAATAAAAAATAATAAACCAAATATTTTCACTAAAAAAATTAGTTTTTTATTTCTGTCGCGCTTGGAGCACTTTTTATGTGATGGGTTTTCTCAAAGTATTTACACATGTAGGTAATCGGGCATTTTTCGCAGAGTGGTTTTCGGGCCAGACAAATATATCGTCCATGTAAGATCAACCAATGGTGCGCAACAGCAATGGTTTCTTTCGGGAGATTTTTGACTAATTGTTTCTCCACCGCCAATGGAGTTGTTGCACGGTAGGTTAAGCCAAGCCGGTTAGCCACACGGAATACATGGGTATCGACGGCCATCGCAGGGTTATGATATACCACAGACGAAATGACATTGGCCGTTTTTCTACCTACGCCAGGGAGCTTGACCAAATCTTCAATCTGCTCAGGCACGATATTGTTAAATTTTTCAATAAGCATTTGTGCCATTCCTACCAGATGCTTGGCTTTGTTATTTGGATAGCTTACCGAGCGGATATAACTAAATACTTCATCGACGCTTGAAGCGGCCAAAGTATGTGCATCCGGGTAACGTTCAAATAGCTTTGGTGTTACCTGATTAATTCTCTTGTCTGTGCATTGGGCAGACAGAATAACAGCCACGAGTAATTCATAAGGATTACCATAGTTGAGCTCTGTTTGCGCATCGGGATTATTTTTGGTGAAATATTCCACAAAAGCCTTGTATCGTTCTTGTTTTAACATCACTCCAAAACTAGCCAAAATTTCCATTAAAAAAGAAAACTCGCGGCTTACTCAGTGCTTATCAAATTGATTTTTACAGTATAAATAGATAATGAAAATAATTCACATAACATGAGGCTGATGGCTTATTTTAGGAATGCTATGACGCGATTTATCGACTTAAATGATGGGGATGGGGTTGATTTTATTCCAATAAATAAGGCCTAATCTCAGGATTAGGCCTTTCTTTTTTCCATTTGTTTGGAATATGCCATGATATTCGCAATACATTTCTTGCTTGGATTAAGCAACATTTTGGGTAATTGAAGTTTCAATTCATTTTCTATATCCTCATCAGTCATTACTTTCTCGTTTTGGGTTAGTAAATTTTGAACTTCGTTTTCTGATTGGGTAAAGTTTTCTACCATAAGCATCTTAAGTTTTGTCCCTGTAAGTTAATTAATTAAACGGACAAAAGATAGTTTTGGTATACGAAAAATGAGAATATTATTTATTTTTTCTTTTTATTACTAAATTCTTCGGCCTTTATGATGGCGTTATATGCATTGACAATCCCTCCAGTTACAGAAATATCCGCAAACTTGACCGTTTTTGTAGCCTCTTCACTAATTTTTACCTGGACCGTTTGTTCCGGTTTTACAACAGATTCCAGAATAATCTGCTTGGTTTCTGTTGCAGAGAGGTTAGGGTAATAAGAACGTATCATAGCTGCTAGTCCCGCAACGACAGGGGCAGCCATACTTGTACCTTGCTCTTCTTTATATTTTGAATCTGGAATAGTAGAGTTAATCCGAACCCCCGGAGCAAAAACATCAACTGTTTTTTTGCCATAATTGGAAAAGTCTGCTAGAAGTTCGTTGTCCGGATGTAAACCACTTGCGCCAACAGTGATCCAGTTATTTGCTATTCCTGTGGTATCCCCCTTAGCATTCGTATAGTATTTCATTGGAAAATTGGGCTCCACATCATTATCCTCACTGTCATTTCCGGCAGCATGTACCAGTAGGACATCTTTGGATTCAGCATATTTAACAGCGTCATCCACGGTTTGCTTGTTGTGTGAATAGCTTTTTCCAAAGCTCATATTGAGCACTTTCGCTCCATTGTCTACTGCATAACGGATCGCATTTGCGACATCTTTATCACGTTCATCGCCATCCGGAACCAAACGTACAGTTAGTATTTTGACATTGTCTGCAACACCGTTTATACCAATGTTATTGTTACGTTTAGCACCGATGATTCCTGCAACATGGCTTCCGTGGAGCGCATCAGGTCCCTTTACATCCGCATTTCCGTAATGACGTTCGGAAGCATCCTCGTAATTGTCGCCAATAATGGGACGGGAGTCATATTCTTTATTTAAATGGTAGTCAACTTGATTGTTGAAATACTTCGCTCCCTCGGTGATATCGTCAAAAAATTTTACAAAACCATTCGTTTGAATTTCGTCTTTTGCATAACCCAGAGCGATACGTTGATTGTTCGATTTTGGATTGAAATTCTCTAGATCAGCCAATGTGATTTCTTCAGGTTTTTTGCCGATTTCACGAACCACAGCGTCCAAATTGCGTTTAAGGGCATCATAGGAAAACTGGCCCATTTTGGCCTCTTCCAGCTTATTCTTGTATTTTGCCACCATTTCTTGATACGCTAAAAATGCCTTTCTGTCCGCTTCATTCAGCTCAGTGGTTGGGGTAACATGGGCAAATTTTTTGTCTAAAATCCGCAATTGCCTTGTTAATTCCAGATTGTCAAATTGAACATCTTTTCCATCGGCGTTACCAATAAAGTTCCAGCCATATTTGTCATTGATATAGCCGTTACCATCAGTATCTTTCCCGTTGGAAACACTGTCTTTTGTGTTGATCCAAACGACATCCTTCAGATCTTCGTGGAAAACATCCACACCACCGTCTAATACACCGACAATAATGGGTGTTGATTTTTTACCCTTTAATAAAGTTTTATACGCTTTCTCCGTACTGATACCCATTACACCATCCGTGTTGTAATCTAAGTTATACCAATTCAGAGGAACAGCCTCAGCCTGAGCAAACGAGGTCATCGGTAAAGCACCCAAGGCAATCAGATATAGTGATTTCTTTAAATTCATAAAATTTTCTCCTAGCACAGTAGCAAATATAGTATTATTGACCCTGTTGAATTGTTAATTTTTATTAAAAGTGACTTTTTATACAGATAATGAAGGATGCCGAATAGATAAGTATTGTAATATATATCAAAATGAAGGGCATATTTACAGTCGATCTGTTCCTGTTTATATATAGTTTTGCTATTTCTCTAGAAATGCATTAAATTCAATGTTCTGGGGAGTGATGATGAATAGCAAAATACAAGTCGTATTTGTTTTTATTAAAAAAAGAGATTTAGCGCATTCATATTAATATATGCAACATAACAAAAATATACAGTGGCCCGAAGTTTCGGCCCCGATAGCAGCAGCACATCCACGCAAAAGACAAATTCATGGAGATACTGTCATTGACGATTATTACTGGATGATTGACTATTTCAAAAAAGGACCACGATCGGCAGAAGTTATCGACTATCTGACTGCGGAGAATACCTATACTGCTGTGATGTTAAAGGAGACGGAATCTTTTCAGGAAGACTTATTCCGGGAAATGAAATCCCGCATCAAGGAAAAAGATGAGTCTGTACCCTATTTTAAAAATGGTTACTATTATTACAGTAGAACAGAGGAAGGGAATCAATATTTCAAATTTTGCCGTAAGAAAGGGACCTTGGATGCTGACGAAGAGCTATTATTGGATATAGATCATCTCGCAGAAGGTTATGCCTATTACGCAGCAAAAGGCTTTTCGATCAGTCCTGACAATCGCTTGTTAGCTTTTAGTGTGGATACGGTTTCCCGAAGGGAATACACGGTATATATCAAGAATCTGGAGACAGGTGAGATCTACCCCGATCGGATAGCTAATACCGAAGGTGCCGCAATTTGGGCTAATGATAACCAGACCCTGTTTTATACAGCCAAGAACCCAGTAACATTACTGAGTGAAAAAATTATGCGGCATACACTGGGAACTGATACCTCTACAGATGTGTCTGTGTATGAGGAAAAAGATAACACAAATTATATCGCAGTTGGTAAATCAAAAAATGGTAAATACATTATTATCAGTTCGGAAGGTACCCTGTCCTCCGAAATATGGTTGTTGGATGCCGATCTTCCCAATAATGATTTTAAGGTTTTTCAACCACGTCGAAATGATGTGCTTTATACCATAGTTCCTTTGCAGGATCGTTTTTTAATATTGACTAATGATGATGCTATTAATTTCCGAATTATGCAATGTCCATTGGACAAAACAGATCGGGAACATTGGACCATATTTATAGCGCACCGGCCAGATGTCCTCGTAAGCGATATTGAGGAATTCAGATCATTTTTGGCAATAGCTGAACGAAAAGATGGATTGACACAGTTGGCAATTTATGATCTGAACAGCCAAGAGCAGCATTATCTGGATTTTGGAGAGGTGGCCTATACGGTATATCCAGGGATAAATGTTGAATACAATTCCGAAAAACTGCGTTATGGATATACTTCATTGGTAACACCTAGTTCCGTATACGAGTATAATATGGGGGATCGCAGCAAAACATTGTTGAAACAACAGGAAGTTTTGGGCGGCTATGACCAAAGTGCCTATAAGACTGAACGTATCTACGCCGTGGCGAGGGATGGAGTAAGGGTGCCTATTTCTCTTGTTTATAAGGAGGGTATTCAATTAGATGGTACAGCTCCCTTATTGCAATATGCCTATGGTTCTTATGGAGCATCTATGGATCCTAGTTTTTCCAGTAATCGCTTGAGTTTATTGGATCGTGGTTTTATATATGCACTGGCCCATATTCGTGGCGGCGAAGAAATGGGGCGTCAGTGGTATGAGGATGGGAAGATGATGTGTAAAATGAATACTTTTTATGATTTTGTGGATTGTGGTAAGTATCTTATTGAACAGCGCTATACAATGCCAGACCACCTTTATGCGCAAGGAGGCAGTGCTGGAGGACTTCTGATGGGCGTGGTTGCGAATATTGCGGCGGCGCAATATCAGGGGATTATAGCACAGGTGCCATTTGTGGATGTTGTGAATACCATGTTAGATGAGACAATACCATTAACAACAAATGAGTATGACGAATGGGGCAATCCCAATGAGTCTGATGCCTATTTTTATATGAAAAGTTATTCACCTTATGAGAATATCGAATCGAAAGAATATCCAAATATACTGGTTACAACGGGATTGCACGATAGCCAGGTTCAATATTTTGAGCCCGCCAAATGGGTCGCGAAATTACGGACGGTAAAAACCGGGAATTCCATTTTACTCTTGAAGACGGATATGGATTACGGACATGGAGGTGCCTCGGGCAGATTTGACTATCTGAAAGAAATTGCGATGGAATATGCTTTTCTGTTTAAACTGGAAGGGATCAACCACTAAAATAGAATATGATGACAACAATAAAAAAGCGGCTTTTGCCGCTTTTTTATTGTTGAGCATGATTAATGCTATCCTGCTGTTTTTGTAAACGTTCTTCACGTTCGATTTCTCGAGAATCGATTTGATGTTGCTGATAGTTGTCCATCGCAACTTTGCTTGCTTTCTGTGATACATAGATCGCCAATATGGCAACTATGGTAATGATTGCAAGCCCCCAAGCATATTTACGTTTGTCCTGTTTGACAAGCCAATACATAAAGATGATATAAGGCACAGCAAAAATAATATAGAAAATTAAACTCGGTGACATGCTATTTTCCTCTAAATGATGTATACAAAAGTATCGTTTTTGTCTAAAAATAACGAACTCATAGAAAAAACACCGCTTTTCAATTGACAAAGCCTTAAACCTTTATCAGTTTTATTGTCAAATTAATATCGGTTGTAGTGTGGGGGCATGCCCCAGTTATAGTTGATTAATTGCTTGAAAATGAAGGTTACAGGGTGGTTTTGATGCTTGATTGTAATTTTTTAATTTTTGCAAAAAATCCATGATAATATTGTGGAAAAGAAAAAAATATTTTTATACATTTGCATCGTCAGAAACAATTGACAGAGAAATAAAATGAAACAGAGCAAAAAGAACGACTATTCTTATACTCAAACTTTTGAGAAGTTTATGAGAAAGGTCTTCTGTGCTTTCATTTTCGTAGAAATGCCTGTTTTACGCTTCCGACGACCCATACTACCTCGGGCTTGATTTGAGGTAGTGAATCTTTCCAAGCAAAACCATGATTGTCCGATGGTTTTTTGAATCTATTATTTTATTTATTCAGTAACAAAACGCAGCAATAGTTGTTGTTTTATTATTAGGGTCGTAAGTCAATGACTATATCAGATTTTTTAATTATTCCAGCTAAACCTGAGCATGCGCACTATGCGGAGGTTATTTGCAACGAAATGTTCGAGTCTGCAAAGGCTCGTGGTACTGGTATTGCACGTCGTAAACCAGAGTATGTTGCCAAGAAAATGAATGAAGGTAAAGCAGTGATTGCTTTGCATAAAGACGGTCGATGGGCTGGGTTTTGCTATATTGAAACTTGGGGGCACGGCGATTACGTCGCAAATTCAGGACTTATTGTCAATCCCGAATTTCGAAAAGTTGGTTTAGCAAAAGCCATTAAGAAAAGGGTGTTTGATTTGTCTCGTGAGCAATATCCCAAAGCGAAGATATTTGGTCTGACCACGGGTTTTGCTGTCATGAAAATTAATTCAGAGCTGGGATACGAGCCAGTACCTTATTCAGAATTGACGACCGATGACGAATTTTGGAAAGGATGCCAGAGCTGTGTTAATTACGAGATCTTAATGAGCAAGGACCGTAAGAACTGCATGTGTACAGCTATGCTTTGGGATCCCGAGGAAAAAGAACGTGAACTGAGAGAAAAGATTCAGCGCAAGCATGAAGCAAAGGAACGTTTGGAAAGAATCACACAAAAACAATCGTTATTAAAACGTATACAGGCAAAGTTTTGGAAGTCGGCAAATAAGTTTATTGCGGTCAATTTTCCAAAGCATAATAAAGTTGCCAAAGGATTTTAATAAGAATCATACATAGCATGTCAACTGGCGTAGCAGCCATTGAAAATAAGTAATGAACAGGGGATGAAACGGTCAATTTAAGGTTTGAATAGAGCCGGATTGGTTCATAATCGTTTCACCACATTAAAAACAATTTATCTCAATGAAAAAAGTAGTTTTAGCATTCAGCGGAGGATTAGATACTTCGTTTTGTTGTATTTATCTGACGCAAGATTTAGGTTTAGAGGTTCATTCCGTCGTCGTAAATACAGGTGGTTTTTCGGATGAAGAATTGAAGAATATTGAAGCACGTGCTTATGCATTAGGCGTGAAATCACATACAGCGATTGACGAAACAGCAGACTATTACCGCGAAACTATTAAATACTTGATCTTTGGTAATGTGTTGAAAAATGCAACATACCCATTGTCAGTATCCGCTGAACGTGTATGTCAGGCTACTGCCATTGCAAACTATGCGAAAAAAATCGGAGCTGAATGTGTGGCACATGGTTCTACTGGTGCTGGAAATGACCAGGTACGTTTTGACATGATTTTCCAAACCTTGATACCAGGGGTTGAAATTATTACACCTATTCGTGATCTACAGTTATCCCGTGAAGCGGAAATAGAATACTTGAATAAACATGGTGTTGAATATTCGGCGGAAAAAGCCAAGTATTCGATCAATAAAGGTCTTTGGGGTACTTCCGTCGGTGGAGCAGAAACATTGACATCCAATCAATATTTACCGGAATCAGCATGGCCAACGCCAGTGACTTCTTCAGAACCCCAACAGATCACGATAGATTTTGAAAAAGGTGAGCCAGTAGCTTTAAACGGAGAGAAAACGGCATCTGTGAAAGTCATTCAGGAACTGCAGGCAATTGCGCAACCTTATGGCATCGGTCGTGATATTCACGTAGGTGATACAATCATTGGTATCAAAGGTCGTGTAGGTTTTGAAGCCGCAGCTTCAGTGATTTTAATTAAGGCACACCACACCTTGGAAAAACATACGCTGACTAAATGGCAATTATCATGGAAAGATCAAATCGCTGCTTTCTATGGAAATTATATGCACGAAGGACAGATGCACGATCCTGTGATGCGTGATATAGAAGCATTCTTACAGTCTTCACAAGACACTGTAACGGGCCGTGTGATCGTCGAATTGTACCCTTATCGTTTTGTGGTGATTGGTATTGAGTCGGAGCACGATTTAATGTCCAATAAATTCGGTAGCTACGGTGAGATGAATAAAGGCTATACGGGTGATGATGTGAAAGGTTTCTCGAAAATTTTCGGAAACCAGACTATTATCTGGCATAAAGTAAATCAAAAATAAAGAAATAAGGATACTTCTGTAAGCCAAAGGCTTGCAGAAGTAACTTCTTAATACTAGCTACTCAATACGAAATAAAAATATGATAAAAGTAGGAATTGTTGGTTCAGCAGGATATACTGGCGGAGAATTATTGCGGGTATTGATTTATCATCCTGAAGTAGAAATTGTATTTGCTAACAGTGCATCTAACGCAGGAAACAAATTATATGAAGTTCACAATGATCTGTTCGGTGATACAGAACTGACCTTCTCTTCTGACTTTCATAATGATATTGACGTCTTGTTTCTATGTGTAGGACATGGTGATGCACGTAAGTTTTTAGACGCGAATCCCGTAGTATCAGCTGTAAAGATTATCGACCTTTCGCAAGATTATCGACTTCGGGCAAATACAATGTATCAAGGGCAGCAATTTGTATATGGACTTCCAGAACTAAACAAGGAAGCGATCAGATCTGCGCAGTATATTGCCAATCCGGGTTGCTTTGCCACCAATATTCAATTGGCATTATTGCCGTTGGCGAGTAAGGGGTTATTACCCGATCAGATTCATGTTAATGCAACGACGGGATCTACCGGTGCCGGACAGAAGCCTGGGGCGACCACGCACTTCTCTTGGCGTAATAACAATCTTTCTGCATACAAATCTTTTGAACATCAACACCTACAGGAAATTTCGGAGTCCTTGGATCAATTGCAAAGTGGATTTTTGCCAGCATCTGATGATTCGTTGTTAGCGCGCGCTGCTGAAAAGATAAATTTCGTTCCACAGCGTGGTGATTTTGCAAGGGGAATTTTCTCGGCAATATATGTTGACTCCGATTTGACGGAGGAACAAGCTTACGAGTTGTATGAAGCGTATTATGCAACACACCCATTTACACACGTTAGCCGCAGCAATATCGACCTCAAACAAGTTGTAAATACCAATAAAAGTATTATCCATCTGGAGAAACATGGGAATAAGTTGCTGATCTTAAATGCTACAGATAATTTGTTGAAAGGAGCATCTGGACAAGCCGTGCAAAATATGAACTTAATGTTCGGATTGAATGAGCGTACAGGATTAAATTTAAAGAGTGTTGGTTTTTAGTTATTTATGACTTATTCAACAGCTGTATTAACAGAATGTGAATAAGCTGAATAGGTGAAAACTCCATAAAATACAGTTATCAACATAGTTGTTAACACTGTGTGGAAAAGTGAAGGGGATAACCTCTTCACTTTTTTTATGCCGCTGCGGTTTGTATAAAGAATAATATGGATACGCTCAATGACTGTTTAGGTATTAGGCCGATTTTAATGGAATATTGGGGTAGTTAGCAGTCGGTTTATGCATTGTATTGTTACCGTATGTTTCTTACCTTAGTAAGTATAAAATCGAGTTTAATTCGATCTTGTTTGGCCAAATCAATGTAGCGGTAACCAATTTCAAAATGGAAAAAAGACCACGCATAAAACTCATACCGACGCTCGGCGATATCATATTGGAATTAATTGGTTACCTGTCCTTATTCACCTTATGGTATCTGGTTGCTATAAATTATTATAAACTACCCGAAACTATTCCCGTGCATTATAATACAGCAGGAAATGCGGATAATTTTGGTGGGAAAGAGACTATTTTTGCTTTGCCAATTATTGCCACAATACTATTTATAGGGATGACCATCCTCAATCGATTTCCACATATTTTCAACTATCCGGTTCGGATAACTGAAGAAAATGCCCTCCGGCAATATGCAAATGCAAGTTGTATGATACGGTATTTGAAATTTATTATTGTAGTTATTTTTGGTGTAATCACGTTCAAGGCTATTCCAAATTCGGTAGGAACTTCAGATGGGTTGGGTGTCTGGTTTCTGCCGTTGATACTGGGATTTATTTTTATTCCTGTGATCTATTACATTGCACAGGCATTCCGGAAGGCTTAGTACTTAATTGCTATCACATTCTATGCACTATATTCATTCCATAAGAAATACTAAACCAATCGAGGATCGAATAGCTTATCCATTTAATATTGCTTCAATATTGAATTTAAATGAATTACGTTTTAGATCCCCCGTAACCTTTATCATTGGCGAGAATGGTTCAGGTAAGTCCACTTTGGTGGAGGCTATTGCTATTAATGCTGGTTTCAATCCCGAAGGAGGGACTAAGAATTTTAATTTCCATACGAAAGATTCCCATTCTGAGCTTTTTAATGACCTGCAGGTCATAAGAACAGCTTTTCGTGAAAATGATGGGTTTTTCTTACGAGCCGAGAGCTTTTATAATGTAGCAACTGAGGTTGATGATGTATTTGAAGATGATTTGGGAGCTCTCGAGGCAAATTATGGCGGTTCATTGCATGAGTGCTCTCATGGAGAGAGTTTTCTTAATTTAATGCATAAACGCTTTTCGGGACGTGGACTGTATCTGCTTGATGAGCCTGAATCGGCACTTTCCATCAATAGTCAATTTCGGTTGCTAACGAGAATAAACCAATTGGTCAACAATAGGTCCCAATTTATTATTGCTACCCATTCACCAATTTTGCTGGCCTATCCAGATGCAGAGATTTACACGGTGTCTGAATTCGGTTTGCAACAGGTGGAATATGAAGAAACGGAACAGTTTAAACTCTATAAGTATTTTCTGAATAACTATCAGAAGATGGTTGCCGAACTCGGTTTACATGAATAGGTATTGATTTAATACTATTTTTTTTACACAATCGATTGATGTACATTTGGTTTCTTTTCATCACAATCTAAGTTCTATCTTCATAAAATAATCCAGTTTCCCTGAACAATTATAAATCTGCGTTAGAATCTAGAGGCAGGGTCAGGAATGATGATTATAAAAAAGAAACGGGCAGTAGCCCATTAGATTATACCCAAATGGAAAGAAAACATTTTATTAAGTATTTTTTTTTAGGTGCCTTATCTTGCCTTTCATTAGGTGGAACTGCGCAGACCTCTACGAAACCTTATTCTGTTCCGCTAGCGGGCAATGCTTTTATTACTAACGGACAAGATGATGGTGCAGAAATTTCAGGACGCAATGGATTGGTGAAATGGGCGAGTGATCAAAGCATTGCATCGGTATATTTCAGAACGGAGAAAACCGGAAACCTTGAATTGAAGCTCAAAGCAAAAGCCGATGCTGGAAATTCCTCCAAAATAGAGATTTCTGCCTTGGGAAAAAAGAGCTCCTTAGATATCAAAGGGGCTGAGCTATCCGAAACAGCAGCCTTGTCTATTCATGTCAAAACACCGGGCTACGTACAGGTGAATTTAAAAGGATTAAGTAAGTCGGGTGATACCTTTGCCAATGTAACAGAATTAATCGTTAGTGGAGAAGCTGCATCTGAAGGTCTTACCTACTCAAATGATCCTGATTATTACTATTGGTCGCGTCGTGGTCCTTCGTGCCACTTAAATTATACAATCCCGAGTGAAGGGAATGTCAGCTATTATTACAATGAGGTCACTGTACCAAAAGGAGAAGATAAAATCGGCTCATATTTTATGGCTAATGGTTTTGGAGAGGGCTACTTCGGGATACAGGTGAACTCGGAGACAGAACGACGTATTCTTTTTTCAGTTTGGAGCCCCTTCCATACAGATGATCCCAAAAGTATCCCGGAAGATCAAAAAATCCATTTATTGAAGAAGGGAAAAGACGTGCATACAGGAGAATTTGGCAACGAGGGATCCGGTGGGCAGAGTTACCGTAAATATTTCTGGAAAGCGGGTGAAACCTATAAATTCTTGTTGAAAGGTGTTCCAGATGGAAAAGGAAATACAGACTATACCGCTTGGTTTTTTGTGCCTGAGGAAAATGCATGGAATGTAATCGCTAGTTTCAAACGTCCGCAAACAAATACATATTTAAAAAGATTTCATAGTTTCTTAGAGAATTTTAGTCCGAATCAGGGGTATCTAGGAAGACAAGTGGAATTTAAAAATCAATGGGTTTATGATGGTCAATGGCGCCCTGTTCAATCCGCTTCATTTAGTGTTGATAATACCTACCGTGCACATCAACGTATTGATGCTATGGGTGGAACGACAAAAAATGGCTACTTTTTAAGAAACGGAGGCTTCTTTAGTGAGATTGTTAAACCGGGCAGCAAGTTTGACCTTGTCAATAAAAATACTGCACCGAAAATTGATTTTGAGAAATTACCGTAGCTAAGATTGTAATACAATAATCCACTAATGTACTGTTAAAAAAAGTAAGCGCCTGATATTTTAATATCAGGCGCTTACTTTTAAATGACTATTTTTCGGAGAGTTTAATATCTCTTTCTACTGATACATTATCGCCAGTAACGGCATTTCCCTCTTTATCTACCAAGGTTAATTTTACTTTGTTATTCCCCATAGGTAAGCCCTTAATCTCATAGGGACCCCATTTGTCCAAAGTAAAAGTTTGACCGTTAATATCTGCGCTAATCTTGTTACCGTCCGGAGCGATACTTGTGTTGACTAGATAGAAATCCAAAAGGACATTTTTGGTTTCATCACCTTTGTATTCTCCTTTTGGACGAGAATAGAATAAGGATGCTTCTTTAGGTGTTGGCTCCTGTGTCAATTTTCCCGTTGCATCTATTTTGAATTTAATCAATTTTGAGGCCTCAGCCGTTTTAATGGACTCGTGATAAGACCGCGACAAGAACGATAGGAGATAATGTTCTGAATTTAAAGCCAAAGTAACACTATGTTCCGGTTTGTATAAGGCAGTATATGGTTTATTGTCCAAAATAAAGTGGATATGCTGTCCATCATGCGAGTTCGCCATGTGAGCTGCATGCTCGTCCGTTGTCATTTCAGTAAGCTTAAAGTTGCTAACATTATATTTCACGGTAACTTTTGCGGAGTCTGTACCAACTTTTTCAGCGGTTACCGAAGCGATTCCTAGACTCGCTCCTGGAAATTGTTTTGAATCTGCAATTGGACTAACGGAAATGGAATCCATTTTCTGTGCAATACTCGTATCGGCATCACCCATTGAATCTGTATGGTCGGCGCCCTTTTTGGTTGAATTATTACATCCAATAGCCCCGATTAATAAAGTTAATGCGGCGGTAATGCCGGTAATTCTGTAGTATTTCATGATCTTTTTGTTTAAATTTTTAACACTCAGCATCTTAAATAACAATTGTACGGGATCTTTTGTTTGTAGTAATGGTAAAACAACGTTTTGATTGTAGGAATATGGTATATTCAGCTGGAATAAAACTTGTTTAATTGTTCTTGGGAGCACGTAAGAATCCAAAAAAATCAGAACCTATTATTTGAACAAATAAATATTTTAAAAAAATATTCATATTAGATGTAATAAATAGGAAGCTTGAGATGTCTTGCTTATATAGAATGCAAAAATGGTAAAGGAAATGATATAGGGCGTATCTAAAAACGAATAAAGAAAAATTGGGTAAGCTGCAGGTTTGTACAATCAAAATCAAATCTAGCATCTCGATACTAAATACTAAGATGAACCAAGAGCAATTTAAAAATACCGTTTTCGTCCATAAGGATAAGCTATTTCGCTTTGCGAAACGGATCTTGGTTGATGACGATGAGGCGTTTGATGCGGTTCAAAATGTAATGATGCGTCTATGGCAGGGGAAAGATAAATTGCATCAATATAAGAATTTGGCGGCATTTTGCATGCAGAGTGTTAAAAATGAGGCATTAAACCGGATAAAAAGAGATAAGGTCCGTACAGATTTTGCCGAACAACATCAGATTATTTCAACAACAGAAAATTCTGTAGGAAATACGAAAGAAATAATTTTGGAGATGATCAACTCGCTGCCTGAGAAGCAGCGTCTTGTAATGCACCTACGCGATGTGGAGGATTATGATATAGAGGAGATTGGTGAAATATTGGAAATGGGGGAGTCTGCTGTTAGAGTTAATCTGATGCGGGCCAGACAGAAAGTAAAGGAGCAGTTGACAAAATTATTTGATTATGAAAGCTTCCGGATTTATTCAAATAAAAAATAGATCCAATAGCTTCATTAACAGTGAAACTCAAATTTGTAATGATGAAAAACAGAAGATTAGAGGAATTGAAAGATAAATACTTTGATGGCAAGTCGTCATCGGAGGAAGAAAGGGAACTGAAAAAATCGGATGAACTGTTCTTTCAGCTATTGGATCAGGAAAAGGATGTGAAAATGGACTGGTCGTTTGAGGATTTTGAAAGTCAAGTCAAAGCGGATAAGAAAATCATCAGATGGCGAGATAATATATGGATAAAATATGCTGCTGCGGCAATTCTCCTGGCGGTTATGGGATTAACCTTTTATCTAAATCAAGAGCCAGCTATACAGCCGTCGGTACTTGCTAATAATGAGATAAAAGAACCTCAAAAACCGTCAACGAAGGAGGTAACGGAAAACAATGAAGCAACAGTACATTCAGATGTGGAGACCGTAGCAAGCCGAGATAGGAAACGAAGTACAATGCTTACGGCGAATACTTCGACGCATTCCAATCGGCGCGTGCAATCAAAGAGACTGATGGCTAAAAAGAAGAAGGTTGTTCAATCTTTACAACAAATGGAGGAAGGCTATCAAGCGGATTATGTTGTATTAAACGGTAAACCTGTTGCTAACGAAGAGGAGGCTGTAGAACTGACGCTCCGTTCATTGGGATTATTGGCAAATAATCTGGGAAATGGAGTAGATAAAGCGCTGAATATAAAACAAATGTCAATATCGATTAACTAAAATAGTATGAAAGGATTATTAATAGCTTGCCTATTACTTGTAGCAAGTATGGCAAATGCACAGATTTCCAAGTTAGATAAACTTTTCGAACAATATCAAGGGAAAAAAGGAGTAACGACGCTTAAAATTGGCGCCCCTATGTTCAAATTGTTGGGAAATTTAAAAATTGATGATGAGGATATGGAAACGATTACGCCACTACTCAAGAATGTTAAATCTTTACGTATGTTAATTGTAGAAGATGGTGAAGATAAGAACTTAACAGGTATCATTCGTGGTGCGGTTTCAAATTTAAAATATGAGGAACTTATGTCGCTCAACAGTGAAGGTCAAGATATTCGATTCATGGTGGAGAATATGTCTGCGAATGCAGATATCCTAAACAATTTGTTGCTTACAATAAATGGAGATGGACAAAATTTATTTATGATTCTTGATGGGGCAATACCTTTGAAAGACGTGACTAACTTGGTCAATGAGGGAAACAACAAAGGGAATAAGGACAAACAGAATAACAATAAAAAGTAGATATTATGAAAAGATTACTAACATTGTTATGCCTAATTGGAGTGCTATTTTCATTGCAATCCTGCATCATCAAAAAAGGCTCCAACATGGATTTCGTCAGGGGATCCAATGTTTCGAATAATGCAGAGATCGTTGCCATTAATTTGCCAATGTGGTTGACAAAACCATTTATCAAAAAGGCATTGCAGGATGAGAACGACGAGGATGCACAGGTCATGGCGGGCATCGTCAAAAAGTTGAAAAAATTCAGGATGATGACATTATCAAACAATGATCGTGAAAAGAATATGTTGATATTGGAAGATTACCATAAGTTTTTAAAGAAGAATAAATTTGAGGAGCTACTGGTGATCAACAGTGAAGGGGAGGAGATCTCGATTAATGCGCGCATTGATAAAGATAATGTGATCAGCCGGGTTTCGCTATTGGTCCATGATGAAGGAGATGAAAGTGTATTTATGGATATAAAAGGTAAGTTTTCGCTTGATGAGCTTGTTCAGGGATTGAATAAGATAAAATCGAAGGATAAAAAGCTCGCCACTAAATTGGCTGATACCCATACTGTAGTTCAACAGGAGCTTTAGTTCAGATAGCGGTTCTTGATTAAACAGCATATAAATGCCCCAAAAACTATCTTAGCTTTTGGGGCATTGTTGTATTATACTTTCCTTTTATGATTGAAAGACGATGTCCAAGGCATCGAAAATATGCTTCTTGGCGGTATTTAAATCCGCTTCGGTATGCGCAGCAGAAACAAAACCAACTTCATAGCCCGAAGGACCAAAGTAAACTCCTCTATTTAGGAGTTCGCGGTGCATGATTTTGTATGATTCCATGGAAGAGTGATCAATTTCACTTGCTTTTTTGATATCTTCTTGCTCAGTAAATGCAAACCAGAAAATAGAGGCAACATGAAATAATTGTACTTGATAGCCTTTTTCAGCGATATATTCACGAAGATCCTGAACGAATGCTGTAGTTTTGGCATTTAAGTTTGTGTAGAAATCATCTTGCGCCAAAATAGTCAAGGCCGCAATACCTGCTGCCATAGCTACAGGATTCCCTGATAAGGTACCGGCTTGATAAACGGCGCCGTCGGGTGATATACATGCCATAAGCTCTTTGGATGCTCCATAGGCTCCCACTGGCATACCACCGCCTATGATCTTGCCATAGGTGATAATATCTGGCTGTATTTCGTAGTATGCAGAAGCTCCTTCAAAGCCGATCCGGAATCCGGTGATGACCTCATCCATGATGAGCATGCTCCCATTTTCTTTTGTGATATCACGTAGGAAATGCATGTATTCTTTGGATTGCATTAATAGACCATTGTTGGCTGGAATACCTTCAATGATCACTGCAGCAATTTGATCTTTAAATTCTGTAAAAGCAGCTCTCAGTGCATCTTTGTCATTTAACTCGATGACGATTGTTTCCTCTGCAAAAGCTTTGGGAACGCCTGCCGAAGAAGTTTCTCCGAAAGTAACCAATCCCGAGCCAGCCTTCACTAACAGAGAATCCGAATGACCATGGTAACATCCGTCAAATTTGATAATCTTATCGCGTTTGGTATATCCTCTTGCCAAGCGGATTGCGGACATCACAGCCTCGGTTCCTGAACTGACGAAGCGGATTTTTTCGATATATTTATTTTTTTCAATAATCAATTCGGCGAGTTGATTTTCCAGAGCAGTAGGTGCCCCAAAACTCAATCCTTTACCTAATTGTGCGGCAACGGCCTCGCGAACTTGATCGTTATTGTGCCCCAAAATCAAAGGACCCCACGAACAGCAGAAATCGATGAACTCATTGCCGTCGGCATCCCAAAGACGTGCTTTGTCTCCTCGCTCTATAAATAATGGGGTACCAAATACGGATTTAAAAGCGCGGACCGGAGAATTCACACCGCCGGGGAAATATTGTTTTGCTTTTTCAAATAATTCAGCAGATTTTGCTCTTGAAATATCAGGTGCTTGCATAGTCATTATATTTGAATGCGAAGTTATCTTTTTTTGTGAAGATAAGTCTCATGGAAACGTAAGGAATCAAGAATTCAGTGATATTCCTTATTTAGATGTCGGGGTATTCTCTTTTTTTGCAATAGTATTTCTTGTTTATTGATAAATAAAGTAATCTCGTTTGTTGAGTTTATTTGACCAAAAAAAGGTTCGAAAACTTAATTTCGAACCTTTTTTAATATTTATTTTTGTCTTTAAGCAATTCGTTGTTTTATAGCGAACCTCCGATCTTATTTGCCTAAATAAAACCTTTTTCCAGAACTTCTTTGGCATGGTAGGATAAAATTGCTGTTGCGCCTGCACGTCTGAAACTTAATAACGTTTCCAGGATCACACGTTCATCCAGCCAACCATTTTGAATGGCAGCTTTTAACATGGCATATTCACCACTGACATTATACACCGCGATTGGGAGATCAAAATTATCAGCGAGAAGTTTCACAATATCTAAATATGGAAGCCCCGGTTTAACCATTAGAAAATCTGCACCTTCTTGCGCGTCTAGCTGGGCCTCGATAAGTGCTTCCTTTGCATTTGCAGGGTTCATCTGATACGTTTTCTTATCCCCATGTTTAGGAGCAGAACCCAAAGCATCTCTGAAAGGACCGTAATATGCTGATGCATACTTCGCTGTATACGACATTAAAGACACATTTGTGAAACCATTGTGGTCCAATAGCTCACGAATATACCCAATACGTCCGTCCATCATATCCGATGGTGCGATAATATCTGCACCGGACTGCGCATGTGCGAGTGCCATCTTGCCCAATACTTCCAATGTTTCGTCGTTTAGGATCTCGCCATTTTCGACAATTCCATCATGACCATCGCTGCTGTAAGGATCCATCGCTACATCGGTAACAATACAGGCTTCGGGGAAGTTTTTCTTTACCGCTGCAATGGCGCGTAAATACAAACTTCCATCACGGTAACTCTCCGTCGCGTATTTGTCCTTCAATGATTCTTCGATATTGGGAAATAGGTCAAATGAACGTAAGCCTAATTTGAGGCAGCTCTCCACTTCTTTCAATAAATTATCTATTGAATAGCGGTAGATACCCGGCATTGATTTAACCTCGGTTTTTTGATTTTGGCCATCTACAATAAAAAGTGGAAAAATCAAATTCGACGCGTCTAAACGTGTCTCTTGAATCATGTCGCGAATCACGGCAGATTTACGATTTCTTCTCGGACGTTGTAACATTATATTTAATTTATTTATTATTTAGTGATCCAGTGTTGTTCAATTGCAAAGGCAGTAAATCCGTTTGCCAACTACTCAATACTAACTACGCAATACTATTTAATATTCTAAGCCAAAAACAGCCTCTGAGAGACCGATCTCGTCTGGTGAATAGGGAAGTGTATAAGGAACATTCATCTCATCAAACTTGGCACCGGTTGAACGACCGATGCAGATGACTTTTTGTCCCGGTTCTAGAAGATTGTCCGCAAAATAAGCCTCTACATTACTAGGGCTTGTAAATACCAGCACTTCTGCATTGGATGGATCGACATCCTCTTCCAATACAGTCTCATAGACTGGGATATTAATGATTTTAGTTTCTGGACTTAATGCTTTCTGAATAGTCTCAAGCGATTCCTTTGCGCGCGGGATAAGTACCGTTCCACCATTTGCCAATTCGGCAAATTTCTTGGCGATTTCATCCATGTTAATACCTTCGCTGTCACCGGAAAAATCCGCTACGCGATCGTACTTACGTAATATTTCTTCCGAACCACGGCCGATAACGCCTATTTTGGTCTTTTTACTTAACCGCGGCTCCAGATTGAAGAAATGCTCAATCCCGTTCTTACTTGAAAATATGATCCAATCGACATGTTTTAAGATAAAAGGATCTAATTTATTGATGATCGGAAATATTTTGATCAATGAGCGGCCTTCGATAGTAATATTATGTTTGGCCATCGCACGGGCGAAGTAGGAATTTTCGTCTACCTCCCTGGAAATAAAGACAGATTGCGGCAACTTACGATCTTTTGCGTACTTGCTGAAAATACGCTCAGCCAATCGGGTTGGATCGGTATCTCTCAGGTATACACGGTCAGGAAAGTCTTCACTTGTATCAGCAATGGAAGCCCAAGCTTCATATTCATCACCACTTTTACGGCAATAACATCCGAGTGGTGCATGACATCCAGCGTCAAATTTGTTCAATACCAAACGTTCTACAGCGATGGTTTTAGCGACCTCATTGTTATTTAGTGGTTGCAATGCCGCCAAGAGTTCTTTATCGACTTCACGGATCTGAATAGCTAATACACCTTGTGCCGGAGCAGGGATAATTTCTACCGGTGGAATTTCTTCGACATGAAAGTCTGTGATATCCATTTCGATACGGCTGATACCGGCTTTTGCCAGCACAATCGCATCGTATTGCTCGTCCCGCAGCTTCTGCATTCTCGTCTGGAGGTTGCCTCTTAGATCGTCGAATTCCAGGTCTGGACGTAAAGCCGATATTTGTGCTTTTCTACGGTTGGAAGATGTTCCGATAGTTGCGTTATGTTTTAGAGATAGACGCTTCTTGATATCTACACAATCCTTGTGGATAATCAATAATTCGGAAGGATCCTCCCGTTCAGAAACAGCCGCAATAATCAATCCCGGCGGATTGATTGTAGGTAAATCTTTGTGTGAGTGTACAGCTAAATCAATGGTCCCATTCAAAAGTTCCTCCTCAAGTTCTTTGGTGAAAAATCCTTTACCTTCCAATTTATCCAGACGGAGGTGCTGAATAATATCACCTTGAGTTTTGATGACTTTTAACTCTGCTTCGATACCGATTTCCTGTAGTCGGTCTTTCACAAAATTTGCCTGCCACATTGCAAGAACACTTCCCCGGGTGCCAATAATTAGTTTTCTATTCACGTTATTTTACTTTACCTATTAAAATGTGTTTAATACCATTTATCGAAGCAAAAATAAATAAATAGGTGGAATATGTTGACACGTTACTGTCATTATCTAAAAGGAAATGATTGATAAACCGAAAATTAGAATAGAGGTAGGGCTATGACAAAAGGAAACGGCATACGAACACCATTGTTGGTTGTATGTTAAGAAAGTAGCACATGTATTTTGTCAGGAAATGATTGCTTGATATGATTGCAATTAGTTTTTCTCAGTCTCAGGTGTTTTAACCAAAATCTCTTTCGCCATAACCATTGGAACTTTGATGTATTTCTTTTCCATATAGTTAATGACTTTTTCCAATACTTCTCTTGCTTCAGGTGTCAAAGCCTGCACTTCTTGTGCAAAGACCTCGTTTAAAGCAAATGATTTGATTTCTTTAATCTTTTCAGGAACTTCACGCATGGCAACCTCTACGCGTCTCTGTTTGATCAGTGGTAAGAATTCCTGGATATTGTCTTGGATGATTTTTTCTGCACTATCCAATTCATTATAACGTTCCTGGATATTTTTCTCCGCAATAGCTTGTAGACTACTGACCTCGATGTAATGAATCGGGTTATTTTTGATTACTTCGGCATCAATATCATTTGGAACAGCTAAATCAATGATAATTTTCTTATCGGTTTCACCATTTAATAGCGATTGGTACAAGGTATTATCAATAATTGATGTTGGTGCACCGGTACATGTAATCAAAATATCAAAACCTTCTTTGTATTCGCCAATGCTAGCAAGCGGATAAGCCTCAGCGTTTAACTCCTCAGCTAATGCTTTTGCGTTTTCAAGTGTGCGGTTAAAAACGACAAATTTGGCTTTTTGATTTTTTTGGAAATATTTCGCTAAGTTTTGGTTTGTTTCCCCTGATCCGATAATGACGATCCTCGGGTTTTCAACTAACTTTAATTCACGTAGCTTGCGGTAGGCTAGGGAGACAACAGAAATTGGGTTTCTGGAAATTTTAGTATAGGTATAAACTTCTTTTGCTGTTTTTACCAATCTGTCCATCATTAGACGAAGGAAATCACCCGTAAAACCAGCTTCTCTACAGCGGTCATAAGCTCTACGCACCTGCGCTAAGATTTCTTTTTCTCCAACAACCAAACTTTCAAGCGAGCAGGACATGCGAAGTAAATGATGTAAGGCATCCATTCCTTCATATTTGTTGACCTGACCCAAATAACATTGAAGTCGCTCTTGCGGAACACAGAAATTCAATTTTCCCATAAACTCCGCAATAAATTCGTTGGTCAATTCGTGAGCTCCATAAAATACAAACTCTACCCGGTTACAAGTACCAATGTAAAAGATCTCCGGAATATCTAGGCTGTGTTTTAAGCTAATGAGGCGACTTTCTAAATCCTCATTGCAGATCACTAGATTACCTAGATCTTTTAATTCGACATGTTTATGAGTAAACGCTAATACTTTAAGATTTTTCAAAGCTCTAATCCCTCGCTTATATTTAACGGTACAAATGTAGCTTAAATGCTTTGTGCTTGTGTCAAAAATCTGTCAAAGGGATTAATTTAGAAAGATTTTAAATAGACGTTTTTTATTATTAATTACCTGTATTTTAGTGTGTTGTATTCTATTTTTCGATTAGATGATTTTCATCACGTATCAGCGTGATGAAAATTTCGGTCTACTGAATGCATTAGACTATTCACTATTGCCTGTATTTGTTTGTGCTGAGTCTATCGTTATGTCTTCCAATTCCTCCATATAAGGACCCTCTTCAGCAGTGGTTGCTTCTTTAATCTCACTGTCACTATACTGATAATAGGTATCGAAAGTTTTTGTTCCTTTATTGTAAATCAAGGCATATTTAGAACTTTTGTTTTTAACAATAATTCCATCGGCTGGAGCGGGCACTAATTTCATCTCATCCATGAAAATCTTCTGCCCTTTTTTAAAACTATTGATCAAAGGAAGCTCACTGGAATATTCTTTCCAGAATAAGATATCTCCTTTTGCTGATATAATCCAGATCGCGCTGCTTTGATAGTCATTTTTTTCCACAAGAAATGCCATTTCTTTGTTCCAATTATCTGCGTCATGACGGTCAGTAAAATTGCCGTAACAGAATACCGACTTTGCACGATCCTGTATACGCGTAAATTTATAGATCGGTTTATCGCCGGAAGGTTCCAGGTAGCTATTCCCCATAAAGATTTTTGTAATGCCTCTGCGGTAACGTAATGGAATATTGTCATATTCAGGGATTGTAAAGATGGCATTGTTCCAATGGGCGTAGTCATCAATGGAGCTCCAGCCATCAGCTTCTTCGAGATCTTTTGGATCTGCATTTTCAAATCCGTCCACGGCTGTTGCTGCACTATCTACAGGTATGGCATCAAGGTCTTGCCGCAGGACAAAATTATAATAACCTCCACCGGCAAGTACGGCCAATAGCAAGACTATTCCAATAATGATATATATTTTTTTCTTTGATTTTGGCGGTGGTACCTGCTCCGCTGCAGTTTCTTCAAACGCTCTTTTCATGTTCAATATCCGGCTTAAATTTAAAATAAACTTTCAGGCAAGAATTCCTTTCAAATGCTCTTCTCACCTAGTTATTATGCAATCAATTTTGTTCACTTTACAGTTATTTTTTGAGATGTAGCTCCATGTTCGGAATTCTGTACGAGAATTTCGTTTTAAAAATAGATTAATTTTTCAGAAAATTGAAGACAAGTTATATAAGTGGCAATATTCAACTTATATTCGTATCAATTTTAAAGTAATTTGAACCATGGTCATCATTAGGAAGTATTTTGCCATTGTTGGGCTTATCATTTGTTTTTTGTCCAGTATGACTCCATTTTTAAAAGTTCCTATCAAAGGTAACTGGAACCTTTATCAGGTGGACGCCTATTTATTTTTTATCACTATGCTGATTTTGGGAATAACAGCATTGTTATTTTTTGTCCGTGCAGTACGCGCCTATCAATGGATGACCAGATTGGCTGCATGTTGGTATCTATTAAGTGTTTCTGCGGTATGGTTTAAAATCAACAATTATTTTGACTGGGGTTTTGCGGACAAACTGCTTTCCAAATCACTCCATATGCGTTGGGGCTGGATAGTATACCTAATCGGGATCCTGCTGTTGTTGTTGAGCACAAAGAAGATTGGGGCAATAAATGAGTAAGGCATTTAAAAAAATAAGCTAGATAATTTATCTAGCTTATTTTTTGTTTGGACGATGTGGTATAAAATGCGTCTTTAGTTTATCTAGTCCTAAATCTTCTTCGATTTTGTCCAATTCATAAGACCAGATTTTTGCATCCAAAATTTCATGAAGCACCTTTGGATTGGTCAGGTCCACCGGACGGACACGCTGTTCCTTATTGATCGGATTAGTTAGTTCCTGCAAGCTGCTGCTATGTCTAATGATTTGAAAACGGAATGTCGGCCATTTTCCCACATTGGCAAAGTTTCCTGTATAGAACTGGATGGAATCATGTGGTGGTATTTTATTGCTAAAAAGCCCTTTCACTTTATTCGCTGTGGCTTCGGAAACCGATACAAGGAGTTCATAACTTGTCTCATTGATGATGTGCAACTTGGCTAATCCATCTTTGTGATCTCCGGAAATGGCCAGTAAAATCCCTTTTTCGATAAACCGGTTTGGGGTCAATGGCGTGGCATGTTGATCAAGCTCGTCATCTGCTCGCCGCATATTTCCAAAAACGAGGGTTATCTTGTCCATTGGAACAGGAATTTCGAACCCTGTTTCATCTGTTACTCCTACAATATTGTTGGCTTGCATGGAGGTGATGTGCCCTTCAATGGGTTCATCCACAAACCTGACTAAGTCGCCTATTCTAAATTTCATGTTTAATTTGCTTTTGTATCTATAATATGTAATAGTTTTTCAAGATCTGCATGGTCATTGTAGAGGTGGAATCCAACACGGATACCAGTGCCGCGAGGAAAACATTTTATACCCTCATCCATCAGGAGTTGAAAATTGTGTGGGTTAATCTGTATATTGAATATATTGCTTTGTGGACGTCTATTGATAATGCTGTCCAGGAGTAGCCCCCTATTGGCCAGTTCAACTCGCGCTTGCGCCACTAGATCTTGTGTGTAGGAAACTGTTTCAGCATAACCCCATTGTTCAAACTGCATCAGAGACTGTTGTAGGGTTCCATGAGCCAAAGTGTCCAAATGCCCCGGTTCAAAACAAAGTTGAACGACAGATTTATTCATCCATTGATTGTTGAGATAACTGTAGTTTTTCTGTATGTCAGCATAGAGGATTTCCTTAAGCCGATCGTTTAACAGGATAAAACCATTTCCGAATCCAGCCATAAGCCATTTATATCCGCTACTTAACACGGCGTCGAAGCCTGAAGTATTAAAATCAAACAAATCGGTTCCTAAAAATTGTGTACCATCACCAATAATTAGCAATTCAGGATGCTGATGTTTTAATTCCTGTATAAAAGAGAGGTCTATTTTTAAACCAGAGATATACTGAACAATGGACAGAATAAGCACATCTGGCTTAGAAGTAGCTACGGCATCCAATATATTAGCCTCAAGCTGCTCGTCCATAGTGACGAAACTGTGTTCAAACCCCGTGATTATTGTGGGGAAATTTACCGACGGATAATCATTGTTTAAAAGTAGGACCTTATAATGTTTAGGTAGACCCGCCAACAATGCGTTGAATGCAAAAGAAAAGCAGCTTGACAGAAACACGTTGTTTCCGGGACAATTGAAGAATTGTCCAAGTGTATTTCTGCAGGAATCCAATGCAACCCCCTGTTGTTCACGAAGTGTTGTGTTTGAATCATGGAATTCTTGATCCCGTTGTGCACGCCATTGCTTTGTTTCACGTGAAAGTAGACCTGAGCCAGGTGTAGTCAAGTAAATTATCGCTGTGTCAATATCGAAATGTTTGCTATAGGGACTGTTCATATCTTGGATCTTTTGTTAGTATTGCTAAATAATCTGATAATGGAAGGTATTCACCGCCCATGCTCTCCAAATGGGGGGTATGAAACTGGCAGTCAATCAATCGTAGGTCTATTTCCTGTGCGAGATAGATCAATGCAGCTTTGGACGCATTTGGTACTTTGGAAAACATGCTTTCACCACAAAATACACCATTGATCAGAACGCCATAAAGCCCGCCTACAAGTATCCCTTCTTGCCGCACTTCAACAGAATGGGCGTAACCCACGGTATATAGGGCTGTATAGGCGCTGATCATGTCTTCTGTGATCCATGTTCCATCTTGATCCTTTCTATTGATCGAAGAACAGGACTTGATGACTTCATTGAAGTTTTGGTCTATGGAGATCGAAAATGTATTCTTCCGTATACAGGAAGCCATACTTTTACTGATCCTTATCTTGGATGGATAGATGACGAAGCGTGGATCAGGTGCATACCATAATATTGGGCTATCATCACTAAACCAAGGAAAAATACCATTGCTATAAGCTAATAATAGCCGTTCAGCCGAAAGGTCACCTCCAATGGCCAATAGACCATCTTTTTCGGCGTAGCTCGGATGTGGAAAATCCAGCTTTTTGCTATCCAGTTCAAATATCATTGATTCTTAGATCAGCCAGTTAAGGTACATTATTCTTCTGGTTGGCGCGGCTCTTTACTTATTTCTTCAAATAATTTGTCCATATGCTCCACATACTCATTGGTGTCATCAAGGAAAAAGTCCAATTGAGGGACAATTTTTACCTGGTTTTTAATTTTTGATCCCAATTTATAGCGTATCTCAGATGTTTTGGTGCGGATAGCTTTAATATCTTCCTGTGCAGTCTTTGTGTTTAGAAAGCTTAAATAAACACGTGCGATAGCTAGATCGGGAGTAACTCGAACACGTGTAACCGTAATGAATGCCCCTGGAGCCCATGCCTTGCCATCGCGTTGAAATAATGCTGCTAAATCCTGTTGAATGACTCCAGCAAAACGTTGCTGTCTCTTGCTTTCTGTTCCCATCGTATACGTTTTATGTTGAATATTCTCAATATGATACACAAAGATAAGTATTTTAGGCAAGAATATATGCTACATGTTAACTAACTCCAGTGGTATGAATACGAAAAAAGGCACATCTTGGTTTGACGTGCCTTTAAATTTCGATTCACAATTGGTTAGGTAATTTCTTGCAAGTTTTAAGACGTTGGGGTCTATCATATTTGGTTCTAAAATTCGGTGTATTTAAAGTGGTAAGTATTTACTAACCTTACCGGCTTTTATTTTTTCATCTCCCTTACACTACAAACATAGGAATACTTAAAAAACTGACAAAATAAGTTTTAAAAATAAAGTGAGTGGTTACTTATAAAATGTGTTTCTCGCGATTTAACAAACTTTTAACATTTGTTTTTTTTTGTAACAGGGTTTTTCCTACGTCAAAAATTCTACTTTTTACCCTTTCCATGAATAATGTTGAACCTAAAACAGCTTGGCATTGATATAACCATTTGCAATTGGTATTTTTGTCATGTTAATAATAGATGTACATATCCGTAATCAAATCGATCGTTTAGAACCGCAGATAGTATAATGAGCCTATGATTGTTTCGTGCGCAAAAGACAAATCGGATATAGCGTGTGATCGGGTGATGGATAGAAGAAAATATCGCTGTAGGCATATAAATGTCTTTAACGCGGGGATGTAATGACATACAAATAAATATTCTAAGGAAATTATTATGGGCTATGATCAGCAGCTAAACCGATATGAATAATCGGCTCATCATAATTTCGTTATCATAAAACAAAATATATTAATGAAAATCTGGCAAAAAAATATAGATGTTGATTCATTTGTGGAATCATTTACTGTAGGTAATGACCGTGTAATGGACCTACAACTTGCAGCAGCGGACGTATTGGGCTCTTTGGCGCATACACGTATGTTAAATAGTATCAACCTCATGACTGATGAAGATCTTGTTGTGGTACAGCAGGAATTGAAAAATATCTATAAGGAAATTTTAGCAGGAGATTTTCAGATTGAAGATTCAGTAGAAGATGTACATTCACAGGTTGAGATGTTACTTACACAGCGTATCGGTGATGCAGGAAAGAAAATTCATTCAGGTCGATCCCGCAATGATCAGGTACTCGTAGATCTGAAATTATACTTCCGTTCCGAAATCCAAAATATTATTCAGAATACGGAGTCTTTTTTCAATGAATTGATTCTGCTTAGTGAGCGTTATAAGCATATTTTGATTCCGGGGTATACGCATCTTCAAATTGCGATGCCTTCATCCTTTGGTTTGTGGTTTGGCGCCTATGCAGAAAGTTTAGTGGATGACCTCGAAATGATGAAAGCTGCATGGAAGGTCTGTAATAAGAATCCGCTGGGATCTGCTGCGGGCTATGGTTCATCTTTTCCACTAAATAGAACGATGACAACGCAGTTATTGGGCTTTGAAGATTTGAATTATAATGTGGTTTATGCACAGATGGGGAGAGGAAAGACCGAGCGTATTCTGGCACAGGGGATGAGTTCTATTGCGGCAACCCTGGCTAAATTTGCGATGGATGTCTGTCTATATATCAATCAAAATTTTGGTTTTATATCCTTTCCGGTACATTTGACAACGGGCTCCAGTATAATGCCACATAAAAAGAACCCTGATGTATTTGAGCTAATTCGGTCCCGTTGTAATAAAATTCAGGCCCTACCCAATGAAATCGCTTTGATGACAACCAACCTTCCTTCAGGTTATCACAGGGATCTCCAGTTGTTGAAAGAAAATCTATTCCCAGCATTTAAGTCACTTAATGAATGTCTTGAAATAGCTACGTTTATGCTGGCAAATATTTCTGTAAAAGACAATATTCTTGATGACCCCAAATACGATTATCTATTCTCGGTAGAGGTTGTAAATAATGAGGTGCTCAAAGGCGTGCCTTTCCGCGAAGCATATCGGACTATTGGTATTGATATTGATGAGGGACGTTTCAAACCATCGAAAGAAGTAAATCATACACATGAAGGTAGTATCGGGAATCTATGTAATGATCAGATTCAGCGCATGTTTCAGCAGGTGAAAGCGACTTTCGAATTCGAAAAAGTAGAAAAGGCTCTCGAAGAACTGGTGAAATAGGGGCGGTGTGTGTCCTTGAGTCTACGAACGAAATTGATGCGTGTTCACTGCGTGGAATGTGCTGTTAAATACAATGAGAAAGGGCCAAATTCTTAAAGAATTTGGCCCTTTCCTGTTATTTCTTTATTGAAAACTTGAAGTGTGTTTCTGAATCAAATTGCGCTCCGGCTTTTATCAAGGTTGAAGGAAATTCAGCTTGATTGGGGCTATCGGGGAAATGTTGCGTTTCCAGACAAAATCCCGCATAGGGCAAATATTTATTTCCTCTTTTACCGATGTCGTTTCCTGTCATCCAATTCCCTGTGTAAAGCTGCACGCCCGGTTCGGTAGTAAATACATCTAGCTGTATTCCTGTGTTTTTTGAATAGACCGTTGCACAGGGCTGCGAGATTGGTTTATTATTGACATAACAATGATCGTAGCCTTTGGCCGAGATGAGCTGCTCATCATTTTCTGTGATATCCTGCGCAATCTTTTTTGGGGTTCTAAAGTCAAAAGGAGTGCCTTCAACGGGTACGATCGCATTGGGTATTTGATTTTCATCAACAAATAGTACCTCATCTGAATTTATTTGAAGCACCTGTTGCAATACATCTCCACTTCCTTCCCCATCAAGATTGAAATAAGTGTGATTTGTTAAATTAACATGTGTGTCCGCATCTGATTGCGCGTGGTATTTGATTACGATTTCGTTGTTTCTGGTTAGGGTATAAGAGACCATTACTTTTATATTCCCAGGGAAGCCTTCTTCACCATCTTTGGAAACATAGTAAAATTCTACATGGGATTGATAGGTAACTCTGCGATCCCAAACTTTATCGTGGAAGCCTGAGATACCGCCATGCAAACAATTGATCCCATTATTTTGAGGAAGTGTATACTGATTCCCATTAATTTCAAATTTGCCATTTGCAATACGGTTTGCAAAACGGCCAGCAGTACAGCCATGGTATTTTTCGTCTGATTCCAGATAGCCCTGAATTGAATCAAAGCCGAGGGCTACATCAACCAGATGACCTTTGTTGTCGGGGACTAAGATACTGACAATGCGAGCGCCATAATCCGTTAAGAGCACCTGCATACCACCCTCATTTTTTAATAAAAGTAAATGGGTGTTTTTTCCATCTATAATGCCTTCAAAATATTTTGGAATAAGTGATTGATATTTAGTCATGATTGTTCCTATTGGTATTGAAAGTTAAAGATACAGAATATAACCTGTATAAAAATGACCTCGGTAACAGCTGCCGGTAAAATTTGTCATTTTGAGATTTGGTTCAAACCAATTATTGGAGAAATGGTATATTTGCGCTATGTCTGAAAAAATGAACTGGAAAGATTTGCTTTCTGCAAAACGCTGGGGGTATGAAGATAGAACAGCTGATAACTACCTTGTGGCTCGATCGGAATTTCAACGGGATTATGATCGGTTGATTTTTTCTTCCCCATTTCGAAGATTACAGAATAAAACTCAGGTTTTTCCGCTTCCAGGGGCTGTGTTTGTACACAATAGGTTGACACATAGCTTGGAAGTAGCCAGTGTAGGCCGCTCACTTGGCCGTATGTTCTATGCACAGTTAAAGGAAGAAAACCCAAATATAGATATCGAATATCCTTTCCTACAAGAGGTTGGAAATATTATCTCAGCGGCCTGTCTCTCCCATGATTTAGGGAACCCTGCATTTGGACACTCTGGGGAGTCTGCGATATCTACCTACTTCACAGATGGAGATGGACGGAAATATCAGGAACAGGTAACGGCAGAAGAATGGGCAGATCTAACCCATTTTGAAGGTAATGCCAATGCCCTGCGAATTTTGACTCACGCTTTTCAGGGAAAAGATCCAAAAGGATTTGCTTTGACCTATACCTCATTGGCATCTATTGTGAAATATCCGTGTTTAGCTATCGATGGGCATGTCAAAAAAAGCCATCATCGCAAAAAATATGGTTTTTTTACAGAGGAGCAAAAAGCTTTTGAGAAAATTGCGGACGAGTTAGGGCTACTAAGAGATCCTTCCAATCCCAAGGGCTATTTGAGACATCCCTTGGTGTATCTTGTCGAAGCGGCCGACGATATCTGTTATAATATCATTGATCTGGAAGATGCGCATCATTTAAAAATATTATCCTACCAAGAAGTAGAAGAACTTTTGTTGCCATTATGTGGTTCCGAAAATCTTCGTGACCGATTGGATGGTTTGCTTGATACACCGAGTCGTGTAGCGCTCTTACGGGCTAAGGCAATTAATACCCTGATCAAAGGTTGTGTCGATGTATTTGTTCGTGAGCAAGAACAGTTTTTAACTGGAACTTTTTCATCCGCATTGATGGATGCACTGGATGACAGTATTGTAAAGCAAATGAACAAGATCTCGAAAATTTCTATAGCGAAGATCTATAATGCGCCAACTGTAGTCCAGATTGAGATTGCAGGCTATCGTGTCATGGATGCCCTGTTAAAAGAGTTTGTACCTGCATACCTCAAAAAGAACAAAAATAATTACGACAAGAAATTAGTTGCTTTGATTCCGGAGCAGTTTTATACAGACAAACAGGACTCCTATTCCAAAATCCGTTGTGTGCTGGATTTTGTTTCTGGAATGACCGATGTATATGCCATCGAACTCTATCGTAAGATTAAAGGAATAACGATTCCGAGTATCGAATAAGTTTGCGAACAATTTAGTTTGTTAACTAGTGATCCTGGTTATCGATTTGTTAAGATCATGCTTACTTTTGTAAGTTATCTTGTCAAAGTAAAAATGAAAGTACTCGATAAGCTAAGGGCATGTACATGTAGCGTCTCAAATCTCAATACTCAAATCTCAATACTCAAATCTCAATACTCTAAAATGAAGGTTGTAATAGCTGAAAAGCCCTCCGTGGCTCGTGATCTGGCCCGTGTGATGGGAGCGAAGGAAGTCAAAGATGGCTATATCGCCGGAAATGGCTATGCTTTTACCTATGCTTTTGGTCATTTGGTTCAATTGTGTACGCCTCAGGCTTACGGTTATAATAGCTGGACTATTTCCAATCTTCCTATCATACCTGCAAATTTTAAACTGGAATCGAAGAAAGTTAAACGGGATGGAAAGCAGATGGATGATACCGGTGCGGTCAAACAGCTCAATACGATAAAGTCACTACTAGAACAGGCCGAAGAAATTATTGTAGCGACGGATGCCGGACGGGAAGGTGAGCTTATTTTTCGTAATATCTATTACTTCTTGGGGTCAAAAGTGCCGTTTAAACGGCTTTGGATTTCAAGTCAGACGGATAAGGCTATCAAAGAAGGTTTTGCAAACTTAAAAGAGGGTACTGAATACGATAGTTTATATATGTCTGCCCGGTCGAGATCAGAATCGGATTGGTTAATCGGGATCAATGCCACACAGGCAATTACTTTGGCTGCAGGCAACAAAGGACTTCTTTCTTTGGGAAGAGTACAGACACCTACTTTGGCGATGATCTGCTCGCGATACCTCGAAAATAAAGATTTTAAGCCGCAGGCATTTTATAAAATCCAGGCGGGCTTTGAAAAAGATAATATCAGCTTTAAAGCCACTTCAAACAAAATAGATAAAAAAGATGTTGCCGAACAGACAATCGCTCGATTGACTGTTGGGACAAATGCGCGTGTTGCTAAAGTAGAGGCCAAAGAGATAAAGGAACAACCCCCTTTATTGTTCGACTTAACCTCCCTGCAACAGGATGCGAACAAAAAATATGGCTACTCAGCCGACCAAACCTTGAGTATTGCGCAGACGCTTTACGAGAAAAAGGTTATTACCTATCCCCGTACGGGATCCCGTTATATCGGTGAGGATGTTTTCGAACAGATCGAAGCGCTTTTTCAGCATCTCTCGGATCATGCAGAGGAATCTATTGCATCCATTGCTAAGAATTTAATCGGGGCAAAGTTAAATAAGCGTTCTGTAGATGATAAAAAGGTAACCGATCACCATGCGCTATTGGTTACTGATGAGAAGCCCGGCCACATGTTGAAAGAACAGCAAAATATTTACAACATGATTGCTAAGCGTATGGTGGAGAGTTTCTCGGAAGTCTGTATCAAGGATATCACCACAGTTACGATAGATGCGCAAGGTGTCGAGTTGATCGCAAAAGGGACGGTCATCAAACAATACGGCTGGCGCCTTTCTGCTGAGCAGATAGAAGCTCCAGATGAAGATAAGAACAACGATGACCAAGACAATGAGAATGCTCAGTTACCTAAATTACTGGCTGAGGAATTACTGCAAATATTGACTTTGGAACTTGCTGAGCGTTTTACCAAGGCACGCCCGATCCATACCGAAGCTTCTCTCTTAAAAGCGATGGAAACATCCGGTAAAGAAATTGAAGACGATGAAATGCGTCAGGCGATGAAAGACTGCGGTCTGGGAACACCAGCTACCCGTGCGGCCACGATAGAGACACTTTTTCAGCGCGACTATATCAAACGGGATAAGAAAAAACTGATTCCGACTGAAAAAGGACTGGCTGTGTATAACCTAGTTAAAGATCGTTCGATTGCGAAGGTAACATTGACTGGAAAATGGGAGCAAAAGCTGGAGGAAATGCGGGCCAATAAGGTTTCTTATGATGTTTTTATGAAACATATAAAGGACTACACTGCGAAAATCACCAAGGAATTATTGACACTGCGAATTTCATTGGCGCAAGAGGAAGTTAAGCCACAACAAAAGGGGAAAATCAAATGCCCTAAATGTGAGAAAGGCTTAATCCTCCTCTATGATCGGGTGGCACAATGTGATCACTATGCCCGCGGTTGTGATTTTAAGATCTGGCGAACATTGAACGGTATTTTTCTGGAAGAAAAGGAGATGAAGAATCTTTTGGAAAAAGGGAAGACCTCGGAGTTTAAGGGTGTTAAAAACAGTGAGGGTGCTATTGTAAATGCTCCACTGGTATTCGAAAACTTTAAAGTTAACGTGGGATAGGTCGACCTATCCCACGTTGTAGCTAGCATTGTAGCTGTTTATTGCAAAATTAGAATATCGTCTAAAGCTTTTCCAACAAGCATTGCGGTTAGGGGAGACCAATGTTAGAGGTCGGTTTTACTAGCTAATTGTTGTTGGCATATTTCTTCTTTGTTTTGCGATTCTTTTGCCCCGGAAGAATAGAAACATATTCAGAAAAAGCATGACACCTAAATAAATGCTGAATCCACCGATTTTATAACTGAGCCGCTCAATGAGTGCCTGTACACTTGATTCATATAAGCTAATCTCAAGGATATACAAAGCGAATCCCAGGTTCAGGAGATAGAAACCAATCCGGAAAAGATTGTTTGTCGCATTGGCGACCTCCGGTCGCCCCGCAAAAATATCATTCATGTACACGATGCTATTTTTGAAAAGCACATACGCAACATAATAGGTCAGTGCAATTGCAATGGGTAGATAGATGAAATACCCGATAACTGTTAGATTTCCCATGATATTATGATTTAATGGTGAATGAATTTGTTTTTTTAGCGAAGAAATAAATACCGAGCATATTGAAGTAGTGCATGCAGACAAGTACAAATAGCAATGTTCCTGTTTTTAACGCAATACTGCTGATAAGATCCTCAAATGTTTGGATTTGTTTCCAGTAGCTGAATTGAATGACGGCATAACCAATATTGAGCAAATAATATCCCATAAGCAATAGATCGTTTGTCGTGTCTGTTAGTGCAACATTGTTTTTAAACAGTGAAAGAATAAAAATCCGACCATTTTTGTGAAACAAGCGGCCTACCCAAAGGATAATGTAGCAGGTTAGCAAACCATATGTCGCGTAAGCAAGGATATTAAAGTTCATAAGATTACATCATTAGTTTGATCAATTTTAGTAACAGATCCCCGCCGCTGGTATTGAATAATTTGTTTGCGATGGTTTCGAGTTGATCTGTCAATACCTGGATATCTTTTACCGTCTTATGAAACTCCTTGCCTTCTGGCGTTTTATCTTTCTCGGTATTTTTGCTGATTTCTCTGAGAATATCCATGACCGGATCAAGTTCTTTTTGTTTACGCATAACAGCAATTTTCATCGCCCATTTTAATACGTCTTTTTCCGCAACGAAATATTCCTTTCGGTCTCCTGCAATATGTTTTTTGTAAACAATACCGTAATCGACCAATTGACGGATACTCATGTTGGCATTACCTCTGGAGATAACAAGTTTCTCCATGATTTCGTCTGTAGACATGGGATTGCTCGCAGAAAGGAGTAATGCATGTACCTGAGCAACAGATTTGTTGATCCCCCATTCGGAACCCAACGCTCCCCAAGTATCTATAAATTGCTGTTTTGCTTCTTGTAATTCCATCTTCATTTTTATTTCTTATTCAAATTTATATATAGTTTTTGAATTTTCAAAAATTTCTGAAAATAAAATAAATTCAATAATCAAGTCACCATATCGTAATAAGGTTTTCCTTTTCTTGTGTCCTTTTTGATTTGTATTAACTTTGCTGGCATTATGGCAACAACTTTGTATAATCCATTCAAACAATTTCAGTTTGATCCAGCTATTTGTTTTTTAACAGGCAATAAACTTCAGTCTGAGGAGGAGAGCATCCAGGTCTTTCCTGTTTGGATGATGAAATCTTTTCAATTGGAAGATAAGCCTTTCAAAATGTTGGATGAGAATCTAGTGACTTATAAGTCACTCAAGCTTCCATGTTCGATTGATACAGCTGAAGCTATAGAGCAGATGGAACGTGCCGTGGAACAGTCATTTGAACAGGGTTATGAAGCGGTTAAACAATTAGATTCATTAGTATTGTTTCAATGGATGACAAAAATCATCTATGGCGTTGTCTATAACGAAATTCTTGCTGGAATCCGCCAGCAGAAAGCTTCAGGTGAAGACATGAACTTTTCGCAGGCTTTGGCGCAACGTTTTACTAATCTGCACGCCATGTTGCAATCGTTGGTCGTTCCGATGGAGTTTGAAAATACATTCCCGTTTTCGCTAGTTGTGGTTCCAGTAAATAATGCAGAGGATACCTTTATGTATCGTGATGAAATCAATACCCTGATTTTTTCTATTCGTATGAAAGACTTTGCGGTCATTGCTTGCCTTCAGGATAATGCGACAAACAATATCTATCATGAAGACATATTGAAAGTGATTGCAGGAAAAAAACTTCACCCCATACAGTTTGAAGAGTTATGCGCGCGCTATTTTTACTCTGCTTACCTCTTTAATCGTTTGCCGGATTACACCTATTTAAATACACCTCAAAAAGTCTATGTTGAACCCATGCCCTTAGCGGATATGTCTATGAAACCTATATTTGACCATTGGCAGAATAAGACCTATGGTCAGGTATTGGAAAATTTCTGGAAACCCTGGGGCTTGACTCTGTTTGAAATTATTAAAAATCCAGAACAACCAATTAGCTTTTTAGTGGATGATCAAGGAGCTTTTATCACGGATGTTGATATGCCTCTAAATTGAATCTGAAGAAAGTAAAGTAATAAGTTGCTTTAAATATGCGTTAAAATGGTATGATTATGGATAGGATTGGCTATGTATTCACCAAATTTTAAAATTACTGTTTCGACAGTTCTGCTTTTTATCGTTTGTTTGACTTCAAAAGCGCAGACCGGTACTGTTCGTAACATTCCTACGGATAGTCTAGTCCAAAATGTGGATGATTTTCCTTATTTTAAGGGTGGGATAAGGGCATGGTCAAGATTCTTGCAAAATAACCTCGATCTGACACGTACTGTGGGTGCTATGGATAGTGTTGCTTATGTAAAATATGGCTCCAAACAAACAGCGATTCTTAATTTTATCGTTTGTGAAGATGGCGATATTTGTAATATTGAAATCGAGAATCGGGAAAAAGTAAGCCCTGAATTTGCGAAAGCCGTATTGGCGGCAATGCGGAAATCACCACAATGGATGCCAGCCTTAGTTAAGGGCAAGCCTGTCAAAACAAAATTCAGGCAACCAGTGGTTGCTGTTCTTGAATAATTGAAATGCAAATGTAATTTAGAAAATTAACCATTTATTCACTTCATATGTCATTTTGGGATAAAGTCAAAAAAATCATGAGCGGGGGAGAGGACGAATCTTCCACTGAAAAGAAAGATGTTGAAATTACTGCCGGAGGTTCGACCATATATCGTTATGAAGATCAGCCCGAGGAAAAAGATCCGAAAGACCTATTCCCTGAGGTGCAATGCGTTTTTCTTGAAGAGATAGAAGAACATTTGACAAAATATATAGCTGAACCAGATCTGGTATTTCACGAAATTATATCGGAACTTGTACATATTGATGTACACTGGATCAAGCCAAGTGCGAATTATCCATACAATATTCTGGTAACTTCTGGTATGAGTGACCTTCCCATGAACGTTCCGGAGGAAATAGACGATAAAGAAGCCTATGAGCGTGCCGAGTTAATGGTGGTACTGCCTGCTGATTGGAAAATAGGCGATGAAGAGTTTCAAGATGACAACAACTACTGGCCAGTCTACTTTTTGAAAAGGTTAGCGCGTTTTCCACATGAGTATAAAACATGGTTAGGCTATGGCCATACTATTCCTAATGGGATGGAGGCCGAAGAAATAGCAAATACCGGTTTTGGCTGTATGCTCTTATTGCCTCCGATGTTGAGCTTTGATGAGGAATTTTTAGAACTTAGAACAAAAGATGGCAATATTATCAATTTCTATGCAATGATCCCAGTTTATAAGGAAGAGATGGATTTCAAACTGGAAGAAGGAACAGATGCCCTATTGGATCTTTTTGATGAATATGGGATATCAGAACTTGTAGACATAGATCGCCCAAATGTTTGTAGAAAATAATGATTTGATCAATACTATTAAAAAATGCAGTACTATTTGTGAATGAGTCACCGATAGTACTGCATTTTTTTTAAAGACTGTTTTCGATGATCATGATCGTTTTGTCAATATCTTCCTTGCTGATATTAAGATGCGGTCTGAATCGGATACTTTTTTCACCACAACCCAACATAATCAATTTATTGGCATAAGCCCTTTTGATAAATTCGTTACGGGAATCTGCAGAATCAAAATCCAGGGCGACAAATAACCCTTCACCCCTTAAATTACTGAGTTGCGGTCTATCTTTCATAAGTTCTTGTAGTTTACTTTTAAGGTAAGTTCCTTTTTCAGCAGCATTAACCAAGAGATTTTCCTGTTCGATCACTTCAAGAATTAGTTTAAAGCGGAGCATGTCTATAAAATCTCCCCCAAAGGTGGAGTTGATCCGACTGGATTCTTTGAACACATGATGTTCCACTTGATCAAATTTTTCCTTGCTCGCTAATATCCCACAAACCTGGGCTTTCTTGCCAAAAGCAAGTACATCCGGTATAATATCATAATGTTGATAAGCCCACATTTTTCCGGTAATACCCAATCCTGTCTGTACTTCATCGAAAATCAGGAGAATATCATTCTTGTCGCAGATCTGACGCAGTTGTTGGAAAAATTCTTTCCGAAAATGATTGTCTCCACCCTCGCCCTGTATTGGTTCAATGATAATGCAGGCAATATCGTTGGGATTGTCGTGGATGGCTTGATTGATCTCTGCGATTGCTTTCTCCTCTACGTTTATTGTTTGGCTGATATTTTCCGTCGTTAATGGATACGTTAATTTGGGATTTACAATACGTGGCCAATTGAACTTTGGAAAATACATGTACTTTCGGGGATCCTGCGTATTTGTTAAGGAGAGCGTATAGCCCGATCTGCCATGAAAAGCCTGTTTAAAATGGATGACCTGACCAGCTTCTTTCTGTATACCTTGAGCGAAATTAAGTCTAGTTTTCCAGTCAAAGGCTGCTTTCAGTGCATTTTCCACGGCCAGTGCTCCGCCGGAAATAAAGAATGCATAGGGGAGTTCTTTTGGTATTGCCACCCGGTCGAAGGTATCCACAAAATCTGCGAATTCTTTTGGGTAGATGTCCGATATAGCAGGCTTGTTGACTGCCATCTTGCCTAGAAACTCATGATGCTTAACCAGATGGGGATGGTTATAGCCAACAGCCATAGAGGCAAACATGCTAAACATATCCAGGTATTCGTCCCCATTTTCATCGACAACATAAGAGCCGTGCGATTTTTCCATATCCATGACCAGTGGAAACCCGTCTGCCAATATATGTTTACTTAGTCTTTCATGTACGTTGCTCATAATTTCGAATCTGAATGGTTTATAAATCAAATTTTATACCTTGTGCCAATGGTAAGTCTGTTGTGTAATTAATGGTATTTGTCTGGCGACGCATATATGCTTTCCATGCATCCGAACCAGATTCTCTACCACCTCCGGTATCTTTTTCTCCGCCAAACGCCCCACCTATTTCTGCACCTGAGGTACCGATATTGACGTTTGCTATGCCACAATCCGATCCGGCAGCACTAAGAAATAGTTCGGCTTCTCTCAGATTGTTTGTCATCACAGCTGAGGACAGGCCTTGGCTGACGCCATTTTGCAAGGCGATAGCATTGCCTATGGCGCCTTGATACTTTATTAAATATAGAATGGGAGCGAAAGTTTCGTGTTGCACGATCTCATAATGATTTTCGACTTCCGCAATAACGGGCTGTACATAGCAACCACTTTCGTAACCTTTGCCTTCTAGTACTTTTCCTTTAATAAGAAGTTTCCCCCCTTGTGTTTTAATTTTGTCTAGTGCGTTTAAGTATGATTTTACGGCGGCTTTATCAATCAATGGTCCTACATGATTTTTTGTATCCAAAGGGTCGCCAATTTTTAATTGACCATAGGCTTTTGTCAGTTGTTTCTTGACTTTGTCGTAGATGCTATCATGGATAATTAGTCGTCGTGTGCTGGTGCAGCGTTGTCCTGCTGTCCCCACAGCTCCAAATACGGTACCGATGATTGTCATGTTGAGGTCCGCATCTGGGGTAACAATAATCGCATTGTTGCCACCAAGTTCCAGTAGCGTTTTGCCCAGCCGTTGTGCGACGGTAACAGCAACTTCTTTTCCCATCCGTGTTGATCCTGTTGCCGACACCAAGGAGATGCGGTTGTCAGCAGCAAGCCATTCACCGACTTCTTTGTCGCCCATGACCAAGTTGGAGATACCATCAGGTAATCCATTGTTATGGAGGATTTCTGATAATAGTTTTTGGCAGGCAATGGCACATAGTGGCGTTTTCTCACTGGGTTTCCATACGACTGTGTTTCCGCAAACCAAAGCGATGGCTGTATTCCATGCCCACACGGCTACAGGGAAATTAAAGGCGGTAATAATACCGACTACACCCAAAGGATGATATTGGTCATACATGCGATGGCCGGGACGTTCAGAATGAATGGTATTGCCATAGAGTTGTCGGGATAGCCCCAGCGCGAAGTCACAGATGTCAATCATTTCTTGTACTTCCCCCATACCTTCTTGATAGGATTTTCCCATCTCATAGGAGACTAATTTTCCGAGTGTCGGTTTCAGTTCTCGTAATTTATCGCCTAGTTGACGGATAATGTCTCCTCTCTTGGGAGCGGGGATAAGTCGCCACGCTTTGAATGCGTTTTGGGCATCACCGATGACTGTCTCATAATCCTTTTGGCTACTAGCTGACACTTTTGCAATGAGTTTTCCATCTACAGGAGATAGAGATTCGAATACCTCACCATCAGAAAACCACTTTTGGCCTGTTGACGAGCCTAAATTCTGGGATGTTATGCCGAGTATTTTAAGTTCTTTTTTTATCATAATGGTTTATTTTATTCGTGGAATATGATAAATATAGGGAATAAAATTCTGTTAAGCAAGTTATGCGTGAATATTGTTCAGTTTGAAAATATTTTATTATCTTAGAGAAGCTAATGTAGACTATACGATTATGAAACAAATAAATGTTGATTATTTTCAAGTGGATGACCTTTTATCGGAAGAGCACAAGCTTGTCCGTCGTGCTGTTCGGGATTTTGTTCGGTCAGAGATAAAACCAGTCATAGAAGATGCTGCACAGGCACATCAGGCCATAGAAGGGTTGATGCCCAAACTTGGTGCAATAGGTGCTTTAGGTCCTTATATTCCAGTAGAATATGGTGGTGCGGGATTAGATCAGATTTCTTATGGTTTGATTATGCAGGAACTGGAGGCCGGTGATTCTGCGGTTCGTTCCGCGGCTTCGGTGCAATCTTCTTTGGTGATGTATCCGATATATACCTATGGTAGCGAGGAGCAACGCCGTAAATATTTGCCGGGACTTGCTTCCGGGAACCTTGTGGGCTCTTTTGGTTTAACCGAACCGAACCACGGTTCTGATCCCGGAGGGATGGAAACGCGATTGACAGCGAGTAATGGTGGTTTTTTATTGAACGGTGCTAAGATGTGGATTACAAACTCACCAGTATGTGATCTTGCTGTAGTTTGGGCACGCGATGAGGCGGGAAAAGTGCGAGGGGTAATTGTTGAACGTGGAATGGATGGTTTTGAAACACCGGAAACATTACATAAGTGGTCTTTACGAGCTTCTAAAACTGGCGAGTTGGTTTTCCATGATGTATTTATTCCCACTGAAAATGTATTGCCTGAGGTAAACTCGATGCGTGGGCCGCTGTCTTGTTTGAATTCTGCACGATATGGAATATCTTGGGGTGTGATAGGAGCGGCGATCGACTGTTATGAAACAGCTGTTCAATATGCTCTGGAGCGTCAGCAATTTGACCGACCAATTGGCGGGTTTCAGTTGCAACAGAAAAAATTGGCTGAATTTCTAACTGAAATTACGAAGGCCCAGTTATTGTCGTGGCGCTTGGGGCTTTTAAAGAATGAAGGGAAAGCAACTCCACAGCAAATTTCGATGGCCAAAAGGAATAATGTGAATATGGCTTTACAGATTGCGCGTGAATCCCGGCAGATTTTGGGAGGAATGGGCATTGTCGGAGATTTTCCAATTATGCGACATATGATGAATCTTGAGTCGGTTATTACATATGAAGGAACTCACGATATTCATTTATTGATTACTGGCCAGGATATCACAGGGCTCAATGCATTTTCTTCTTAATTCTGTTTATATCTTAAATTATATTTGAGCTACTATTCAAAGCTATTGGTCGAAATCGTATACTTTTGGCAGCGTTCGCATTTTGCTTTCTATGGGAAGTAATCTACTGAATTCATATTTTTTGATCGTGGTTTTTTTGGATGCTTTTGCTTCAAAAAACTGCGTTTATAACGAATGAGTCCGAGTGTTTTGCCTATTTTGGATTTTTTTTCAATTGTGGTCCGAGAACTGTTCGGGACCGAATCGGACTTTATGCGAGTCTGAGTGCAGATGTTGGCATGGTTTGACCGGAATGCTACCGCTGTTCTAGCGTGTTAGACTCGGACTCACCACGGACTCACCACGGAAAGAGTACGGATTCATTCCGAAACTGTCCCGACAGAGGCAGGCTGGAGTCCTAAGGTGTCTTCACTAGGGGAACCGCTGTTGTTCGTAGCAATATATTTTCTGTTGGCAGACCGTGAATTTTTCTCTCTTTTTTGGGAATCCCTTTTC
>NZ_JANUEB010000011.1:0-313023 GCF_024810095.1 Sphingobacterium sp. BIGb0165
ATTGATTGATTGATTGATTGATTGATTGATTGATTGATTGATTGATTGATTGATTGATTGATTGATTGATTGATTGATTGATTGATTGATTGATTTTCCCGTCAGAAATTTTATAAAATAAAATAAAAATATTACAACAGCTGTTTCGGAAATAGTAACGATCTTTATCCCGTAATAGCTACATACAGGGTTATTTCCTGTAAATAAGGTATTATAGCATAAATAAAATAAATTTGAATTCCTATGTGGGCAAAAGTCAACATCTTGTTGGTCATCTGTATTTTGGGGCTATTTTTAGCACCAAGTCTGGGTTTTGCCTGCCATTCAGTCCCCGAAAAGCCGAAGCAGGAGAGGAAATCCTGTTGTGCAGAAAAAGGTCAGGATGTAAAGGATAGCGAGCAAGGTCAAGATCCAAAACATAATGACAAAGCGCAAGATGTAAAGGAGACTGACACGAAAGATTGCTGTAAAGATAAAAAACAGGATTCTGGAGCTTCAAATGATCACGGAGATGACTGTGGTAAACACTGTGCCGAAAAATCATGTCGTACTTCGATGCAATGTAATCCGATGATCTCTTTTTATGAAGTGGATCTTATTTTATCATCGGACACAGATCAGCTCAAATTGTATACCTTGTACAAGCAACCGTTTTGCTCGGATGCTTATTTTTCGATCTGGCAGCCTCCCAAAATAGCCTAATTATCGATGGTAGCCCATGCTACGTCTTTTTGGATCGCCATCGGCGTTCAAAACCCCTCTTAATATATAAGATGAAAATACCCATTAGATGATATGATCTAGTGATGGTCTAAGGCTTTTAGCGATGAATAACTGGCTATTGAGGAAGTTTTCGTTATTATTTATTTAAAATTTATTCGTCACCAGGTACTCTTATTTGAAAAGCATAAATACGAATCAAATTTTAGGGGGTATATCCTATACTATTAAAATATAAACTGAGTGTAATGCGTTCATTGATACCAATGAAAACAAACACCATCAATAAAAATTTACAGATGAAATATCCATGTTGGAAAAATACAAACACGTATGAAAATAGACGGGATATTCCATATGGCCATTTAAAAAAATATTTACAGATGAAATCCATTTCAATAATTGGCTTAGTAATCCTAGTATTACTGACCAATAACACGATACAGGCACAGATCAAAAATGCGAAAACAGCAACGGTAAAAGTCTTCGGAAATACCCCTGCCGCAAAAACTGTCATCGAGCAGGAGGGTAAGGCCGGAAAGACCGCCCAAGTAGACTGGAACCAGGAAACTAAAATTGCGACGATCACCTATGATGCTTCAAAAACAAATGAAGATGAGGTTTTAAAACGTATTGCCTTGGCAGGATTTGACAGTGAGAAGTTTCTGGCACCGGACGATGCTTATGCCAAGTTGCCCAAAGCAGATCAATACACAAGAACATTAAAACCTGTATCAAAATCGCAGGCTGCAACAACTGCAGAACCTAGTGGACAACATCAGTCGGGGCAAACAGATCATTCAGCTCATCAAAATGCTACAGCAGCAGCTACGGTAACCGGAAAAGTAACACAATTGACAAATGTGGTCGATCAATACTTTGCTTTAAAAGATGCGTTGGTCAAGACGGATGCCCAGACGGCAGCGACCAAGGCGGCGGCATTGCAGGAAGCGATCAAGGCTGTGGATATGAATAAGCTTGCATCCGCTGAACATACTGTCTGGATGAAGGTGATGAACAATTTGACTACTGATGCTACAACCATTGCGAAGAGCAAGGATGTGACCAAACAACGTGTTGCATTTGCCTCGCTTTCGACGAAGCTCTATGAACTGGCCAAAGTGAGTTCTTTCGGGAGTCCTGTCTACTATCAACATTGTCCAATGTTTAACGAAGGGAAAGGTGCAAATTGGTTGAGCAAGGAAAAGGCCGTTAAAAATCCATTCTACGGATCGCAAATGATTACTTGTGGAAGTACAGTTGAAACGCTTAACTAATAGCTGACCCCATGAAATATCTAGTTGCTATTATAGCAGTGTTTGTCCTCACATTGATGGCATGCACCAATCCACAAAGCAATTCAAAAGCAGCGCTTAAAAGTCCTGAAAAAGATACAACGATGCAGGTAACAGCTGCTGCAAAGCAGTACAAAAAAGGAGATCTCGTGCCTACTGAAGAGGTATGTATGGTCAACGATGCTTTTATGGCCAAGAAACAACTGCTGGTCAAACATGAGGGCAAGGCTTATTATGGCTGCTGTGAAATGTGTAAGGAACGAATCCCTAAAGAAGCCGCTGTTCGTGTTGCTATTGATCCCTTGTCCAAGAAAGAGGTTGATAAAGCCAATGCAGCGATTGCCATAACGGGTGATCAGGGTGAGGTTTCTTACTTTGAAAACGAAGAAAATTATCGGAAATACGTTGAAAATATAAACCAATAAATAGACTTAAAATGAAAAGAATAATACTGATTGTAGTTGCAGCAATGACACTTGCTGCCTGCAACAACTCAAAGCCGAATCATACGCATGCCGCACATACGGCGAAGGAAGATGAGGAGACAAGCGCAGCTACGGATAAAACGAAAGCAGATGCAGTAGTCGATACAACAGCAAAAGCGGTGGTTACTGAAACTGCTGCTAAGACAAAGACGGATGCTGCAGTCGCAAAGGATAGATCTCTTGATGAGGTGTACAGTGCTTACTTTGAATTAAAAGATGCGCTGGCAAGAGATAATGGGCAGACCGCACAGCAGGCCGCCAAAAAGATGCAGGCTGCCGTTGCGAAGATCGATGTCGCCAAGCTGGAGACCGCTACCGCTGCTGCTTGGAAACAGTATCAACGGAAATTGGCCTTTGATACAGAACATATCGCCGGGATTGATGAAAATGGACATCAACGTGAGCACTTTGTGACGCTATCCAAAAATATGTACGCATTGTTAAAAGTAGTGAAACCGGAAGCTCCGGTCTACTACCAGCATTGTCCGATGTATAATGAGGGTAAAGGTGCGCATTGGTTGAGCAAACAAAAGGCAATTGATAATCCTTATCTGGGCAAATCAATGCCTACCTGTGGATCTACTGTAGAAACAATTCAATAGCGTGATGGAGAAATTGTTTGAAGGGTTTCCCAGCTTGCACCCCTTGGTGGTTCATTTCCCTATAGTGCTGCTGCTTTTAGCTTTGCTCAGTCAGGTGGTGGCTGTAAGCTATAGCCGATATCGGCAGGAGTTAAATATAGTGACTTTTGTCCTATTGCTTTTGGGAACAATGGGGGCTTTTGCAGCAATCCAGACAGCATCCCATATTTCGGGAGATGCGGATGATGAAGCCTTTGCCGTTTTTGATATCCACCAACGTTATGCCTGGATCAGCTTCTGGCTGGCGGGGATAACCACAGTGGTGCGCTTCGTGGCATTGCGATGGAGTAAAGTCATCTGGACAAACTATTTGATCGTGATTTTGTTGATAAGTTTGTCTGTGACACTATTTATCACAGGACACCATGGCGCACGGCTGGTCTATCAGTATGGTGTGGGACCTAAAAGTAATGGAGTTTTAATTAAGTAATCGCATGAAAATGAGTAATAAGAGAAATATATTAATAATTGTTTTACTATTGATGACACAGGCTGCTGTGTTTGCACAAAAGGTGGTGCGTCACGAACTGTATGTTCGGGACACCATTGTGAATTATGCAGGCAAAGCAAAACGGGCTATTTCCGTAAATGGACAGATCCCTATGCCGACGTTGACATTTACTGAGGGGGATACCGCGGAAATTGTGGTTCACAACGAGTTGAAAGAAAGTACATCGCTGCACTGGCATGGTATCTTTTTGCCAAACAAAGAGGATGGTGTACCGCATCTAACGCAGGAGCCGATTAAGCCGAACTCAACTTATACCTATCGTTTCCCGATTATTCAACACGGAACTCACTGGTATCATTCGCATTCGGGCTTGCAGGAACAGATCGGCATGTATGGTAGCCTTATTTTGAACAAACGTGCGGATGACAAGACTTTTCGCAAAGGAATAGATGATTTACCGACTATTCCATTAATCATAAGTGAATGGACAAATTATAATCCAGATAATATCCAGCGGATGCTCCATACGGGAAATGACTGGGCGGCTATTAAAAAAGGGGCTACCCAATCTTACGCGGAGGCAATCAAAGAGGGCAAGTTTGGGACGAAAATTACCAATGAATGGAAGCGTCAGCTCGCCATGGATGTCAGTGATGTGTACTACGACAAGATCCTGTTGAATGGTGCCCATTCTACGGATCTAAAGGAAGTAGATGGAAAGAAATTGAAAGCGGGAGACAAGGTACGTTTGCGGATTTCCAATGGTGGTGCCTCATCTTATTTTTGGTTGCGCTATGCGGGTGGGAAAATTACCGTAGTTGCAAACGACGGGAATGATGTGGTACCTGTGGAGGTGGACAGACTGATGATCGCTGTTTCGGAGACCTACGATGTGGTCGTGACGATCCCGAATGAAGGGACGTCCTACGAGTTTATGGCGACAACGGAGGATCGGACGCAATCGGCAAGTTATTTTGTGGGTAATGGCATCAAGCAATTGATTTCACCACTCCCTCGTCTCAAATATTTTGAGGGAATGAAGATGATGAATGACATGATGAAGATGGATGGTAATCTGAATGATATGGGCATGAATATGAGCCTGAATCAGATGGATATGAATGTGGTCATGTATTCGGAAATTACCGGAGATGGAAAGAAAAAAGAAGATCACAGAAAGCATAGTGGTATGGATCATGGGAAGATGAAGGCGGAAGAGGACCCAAACCGTTACAATGCGAATGCACTGGGTGATATTGTCACATTGAATTATGCAATGCTGGAATCTCCCCATGAGACCGAATTGCCGAAGAATGCTCCTGTGCGGGATCTTAAATTTACCCTTACCGGAAATATGAGCCGCTATGTGTGGAGCATGGATAATAAAATCCTTTCAGAAACGGATAAGATTCCGGTGAAGAAAGGGGAAGTACTACGGATTACCATCTACAATAACTCCATGATGCGCCACCCGATCCATTTGCATGGCTTTGACTTTAGACTACTGAATGGCAAAGGTTCAAAAGCTCCATTGAAAAATGTGGTCGATATCATGCCAATGGAAACAGATACCATAGAATTTTTGGCAAATGAAGAAGGAGATTGGTTTTTTCACTGCCATATCTTATACCATATGATGGCCGGAATGAACCGGGTATTTGCTGTAGATGACTATAAAAATCCCTATTTGCCGGATAAAGCCAAAGCATATAAGGAGCTGCAACATGAAAGCAATATGACGCATTTTATGGCGCAGAATGACTTCGCGACCAACGGAAATGATGGTCAGGCAATGTTCCAGAATGCGCGCTGGCAACTGGGATCGGAATGGCGATTGGGTTACAACGACATGCATGGTTACGAGGTGGAGACACACTTGGGACGTTTTTTTGGAAAGATGCAGTGGTTTATGCCTTTTGTAGGTTTTGATTACCGTTACCGCCGAATGGGCGACGATGAACATGAAAAGAATATCTTCGGTCAGGCAAATAAAAAAGATAGCCGCAAAGCGGTGAGTCTGGGTTTTATGTATACGCTGCCGATGCTGGTGAATTTTCAGGCTGAAGTGTACCATGATGGTATTGTCCGATTGCAGATGATGCGTGAGGATATCCCGATTTCACGAAGAATACGTGGTGATTTTATGGTCAACTCAGATCTTGAATATATGGCCGGACTGAATTATATCATCACGAAGAATATGGCCTTCAGAACACATTACGATAGTGATATGGGCTTTGGTGTGGGCTTATCGTTGAATTACTAAAAAGCTTATTAAAGCAGGAAAAACAGGGTATCTCATGATGAAATACCCTGTTTTTTTATTAGATTCTCGATTACATGTCTATTTCAATAAACCCTTTGGAAATTTTAATACGCCTTCTATTATGTTTGTTCCTCTCAAAAAGACTTCTCCAATATAATTCATCATTAATATATAAATTATAATGTTGATTAGGATAAACTTTTACAAGAGATGCATCTAAACCAATTTAATCAAAGAACCCTCGTGACAGATCCTATGTTATGAAATTGTTATCAAAGCACAATAGTAATTGCTTTTATGTAAGTTTGAAATGATCTTGAGAGGTTTTAGATGAATGTAACTTGTATGAAGCTTTTCCTTTTAAATGGGCTTTTGGCTTTTGCTCTTTTCAGTAGCTGTAACGATAAAGAAGAGCTGGCTGTCAAAAGCGGCAATCGTGCGATTTTAGTTTATATGGGTGCCAATAACAATCTGGTCGCAGATGCCTACAACAGTATCAATGCAATGGAAGAGGGGCTAAGCGACTTGGATGCTGATATCTATGTCTATGCGACATTGGCAGGAACGACACCTAAAATCTATAAAATAGTTGGAGATCAAGGATCTGATATAAAGAGCAGGGTAATTAAATCTTATGAGCCTCATAATTCAGCAGATCCTGCTGTTATGAAGGAAATTCTGGGGACGATGCAAGGCTATGTTGCTGATAGGACTACAGGACTTATATTATGGTCTCATGCGACGAACTGGTTGCCTGATGCACCGGTTAAATTAATGTCTTTTAATAATGATAAAGGACGTAAGACTGACCTGAAAGATCTGGAGTCGATCTTACCTACTGGTCTTGATTTTTTAATGTTTGACGCCTGCTCAATGGGCAGTGTAGAAGTGCTCTATCAACTACGGGATAGAGCCCGATATACCATAGCTTCTCCGACCGAAGTGCTATCTACGAGTATGCCTTATCAACAGGTTTTAAAACACTTGCTCAATCCAGACCTTGAAAGCGGGGTAAAGTCTGCAGCAGCATCGTATTTTACATTTTATGATCAGCTATCGGGCCAATATCGCTCGGCGACCATCGCTGTCATCAATAATAGCCATTGGACTGAGCTTGCGGGCGAAATGAAAAAAACATTGATCCAACACCCACTTGCTACCATCTATCGAGATGGCCTACAGCGGTTGGATCTTGATGAAAAATCACTGTCGGCAGAGTTTGACTTCCTTGATTTTACCCATCAAAATATAGCTTCTTCGGCAACAGCAGACATTGATCGTGTTGTTGCTAAACTGGTCATTTATAAAGCACATACACCTACATTTTTAGGGAAACCGATCTTAAAGTTTTCAGGCCTATCCTGTTACGTTCCGGATGATCGCAATAAATGGGTACATCCTTACTATAAGTCCCTGCAATGGGCGAAGGATAGTGGCTTTGATTCCTTTGTTACGGAATAACGACAGGGGATAAATAATGTCGTCCAGACTCTTGTAATCTCAGGCTTATCCCAATAGCGGATTTTCTATTTTTACCCCCCCCCAGGTATTGATTTTTATAAAATTTGTTCTTCTTGCTTTTATGTTGTAGTCTATTGTTAATGTTAAGTTATCAATAGGTCGTATTTCTTTATATTATTAACATAAACTTGTTTTTGTATTAACTCTATTTATATTTCTAATGGTTTATTTTACAGCTGTCCATTATAATATATTGCTAGCGGAGTGTTGATTACTGTTTATGAATTTAAAGCAGTAGCGATTGCTCCAAAATGCTAGCATTAACCCTCATAAATAAAAGTCAATTTTTAACATAATCAAGTAAATAATGAAAATTAGAAATTTACATGTTGCATCGATTGCTGCACTCTTTCTATTAGCCACAGCCTGTAAAAAGGATAACACCATTGTGCCGGAAATTGTTAAGGACAATCGTATTGCGGCCCAATTTTCCGCATCCATTGATGGCGATATCCAAACCAAGGCTGCGGAAAGCAAGTGGGATGCCAATGATGCGATCGGCGTTTTTATGAAGACGGGAGATGGACTGACAAATGTACTTTCCACAAACAAAAATTACAATACAACAGGGGATGGTGCATTTAAAGCTGCAGCCACAGACCAGACACTTTTCTATCCCGAGAACGGGAGTACAGTAGATTTTGTTGCCTATTATCCATTCAAACAACAACTGGTCAATAATAGCTATCCTGTAGACATCGAAAACCAAAATAATCAGGCTGCAATTGATCTGATGTATTCGACCAATGCGGTTGGTCTGAGCAAAACAACCACAGCTGCTAATTTAATTTTCGCCCATCAGCTAGCTAAAGTTCAGATTACGATTAAGAACGGAGCGGGTGTGCCAGATCTGAATAATCTGACGACTAGTATCGTTGGTGTAAAATCGAAAGCCGATTTTGATCTATCCGCTGGTGTCATCAATGTTCAGAACCCAACAGCTACAATTTTGACTAAGACGAGTATTGCTGCTGGTACGGCTGTTTCAGAAGCAATCTTGATCCCTACGACGGATGAGACCAATACCAAAGTTGTCTTTGCTATTGGTACAAAAACATTCACCTGGACTCTACCTGCGGGTACAAAATTCGAGAAGGGTAAAAAATATAGTTATGAAATAGAGCTTAAGGGGTCGGGTAGTACAGCTACAGCGGTGGCGCTAAATGCAACGATTACCAATTGGAATACGGTTCCATCCGGAAGTTATAGCCTTGACCAGGAGACAGAGGTCAATCCGCCGGTAAGATATGGTTACATGGAAACCCCGCTTGTAAAAACCGACGAAAATACCATGTATGTGGCACATCCCTACCCTGGCAAATCTGGTGTACGTAACTATGCCATGTTATACGATAAGAGGTATAAGATGGCGTATTGGGTCGCCTATCCCATGCATACTTCATACATCGGTGGTTCGGGACGTTCTGATGCATGGGCTTTTGATCCGTCGATCGCAGCAAGCTTTCAGGTTGATCTGAGCAGCTCCTTTGGCAACGGCTACGACCGTGGTCATCAGATTCCCAGCGGAGACCGCACAGCGAGTAGAGACCTTAATGCGACCACCTTCTATTATTCCAATATGACGGCCCAGATTTCATCGATGAATCAGGGAATCTGGAACAACCTGGAACAGCAAGTACGGGTTTGGACCGCGCAATGTGATACGCTTTATGTAGTGACCGGAGCAGCGATTACCTCTGCAAACGATCAAAATATCACTTATTTAAAAGGGTCAGCCATTCCTAAATATTATTACAAGGCTCTTGCAATGAAAAAAGGTAATAATTATTACACGATCGGATTTCGCATCAATAACCAGATTATTCCATCGACTAGCAACTATAACAGCTATCGCGTCAATGTAAGTGATTTGGAAAAAGAGACCGGGTTTACATTCTTTCCCCAATTGGCCGGAAACCTAAAAGAAACAATTGACTCTAACATCTGGAAATAAATAAGAAAATAATAACGACATGAAAAATAAAAAAATTCTATCTGCAGCAGTTGTTATGCTGTTTGTCCTGTTCGGCTCGTGTAAAAAAGAAGGGTCGACGGGGACCGGAACTGAAATCGCTACAGGTATCAAATTTGCATCATCAATCAATGGGCAGATCAAAACCAAGGCCGTCAACGACGTTTGGGAAACAAATGATGCAATCGGTGTTTTTATGAAAACCGGTAATGGACTTAGCAATGTGCTCGCTGCCAACAAAAAATACAATACGGCAGGAGACGGGCAGTTTGCAGCTTCTTCGTCCGATCAGACGCTATATTATCCTGAGAATGGGAGCAATGTAGATTTTATTGCCTACTATCCTTTTAGACAGAATCTTGCAAATACGATTTATTCAGTTGATGTCAACAATCAAAGTAATCAGAGTGCAATAGATCTATTATATGCCAACAACGCTACAGGTCTAAATAAAACAAGTACAGCCGCTAACTTAAACTTTGTCCACCAATTGGCTAAAATCGAGTTCACCATTAAAGCGGGTGCTGGAATTACTGATCTAACAGGTTTAAGCGCGACTATTGCTGGTTTAAATACAAAAGCCAATTTTGATCTTGCGACAGGCACGTTGGGAACACAGACCGAGGTAGGTGACATTGTTGCAAAAACCGGTACCGTCAATAATGCTTTAATTTCTGAAGCGATTGTTTTGCCGGTTGCAGATGCCTCAGGTAAAGTAGTGACCTTTAGGCTGGCCACCGGTGTTTTCAAATTAACACTGCCAACCGCTACAAAATTTGAGCAGGGAAAAAAATATACCTATGCGATCGAACTGAAAAATGATGGAACAGCAACACCTCAGGCTGTTGCGTTGACCGCGACAATTACGGACTGGAATAATGTCCCATCTGGTTCTTATACAGTTGGTCAGGACGATGAAGTCAATCCGCCAGCAGGTGAGGATAAAGTGCTTGTTACTGAAACTTTTGGTACAGGAACTATATCAAGTACAGCGCGGCCAAAAATAGCGACATACAGCAACTTTGATAACAAGACCCTAAGTTTTACAGATAGTTACGGTACAGCAGACTTACGTACAATTTCTACCTATGGCGAAGGAACAAATGCACATGTCTGGTTACCAGCCAATAAAGATGCTTCACTCATGATTGCTGGAATTGCTGTTTCGGGCTATACAAAATTGAAGATTAAATTTGATGCTGCTGCAAATATCACTGGGACCAATACTGGAAATTTGAATATCATGAAAGTAAAGGTTAATGGTGTTGAATACGGAGTTACAGATCAGCCGATAGTGGGATCCACTGACGGAAATAAATTTTACACATTGGAAGTTTTGGGCAATGTTCCTGCCATAGCTATCAATACGGTTGAGTTTTATGGAGCAGCCAGCGCCAATAGTTTGGGTTTACGTTTGGATAACATTGTCATTACCGGTACAAATAAATAAGAAGAGCTGTTATTTAACGTGATAGATAGAATCCATCTCGCCGAAAAAAATATAAACAAAAAGCGCCAGAAATTGTTAGTTTCTGGCACTTTCTTTATGTTGTTCCGATTCTTTTAACAGATCGGGTTTTGATGTTTTAAATCATCCATTTAAATAGACTCGCTCCCCAAGAGAATCCTGCCCCAAAAGCAGTCAGCATCACTAAGTCTCCAGTATTCAGTTTTTTAATATTCTGCCAGATACACAAAGGGATTGTCGCGGCTATGGTATTACCTAGATATTCGATATTACTAAGTGCTCTATCTTCAGGAATATTGAGACTACGACCAACCGCATCGATGATACGTTGGTTGGCTTGATGTGGAATTAACCAGTTGATATCTTCAATTTTTAAGTTGTTGCGCTGTAAAACAGTATTGCAGGCATCACTCATCGATTGAACAGCATGTTTGAAGACTGTTTTGCCATCTTGTTTGAGAAAACGGTTGTCATTTACGGGTAGGTTGCTGTCGATCGGGTAGAGGGAACCACCGGCTTCGATCTTCAAAAATTCACGTCCAGCACCATTGCTACGCAGGTAGGCATCCATAACACCACCTTCGATTGAGGGTTCAAGCCAAATTACGCCAGCGCCATCTCCGAATAGAATATTAGTAGAACGGTCTTTTAGATCGACATAAGTACTGATGTTATCTGCGCCGACAACAAGCACATTTTTGTAACGTTGTGTCTCCACGAGCGACGAAGCCATATCCAACGCATAAAGGAAACCTGAACAAGCGGCATTGACATCAAATGCCCATACATTGGTCAGCCCCAATTTTTCGAGAATAATATTAGCCGTTGCTGGCATAGGCATATCTGGTGTAGATGTTGCTACGATAAGCGCATCTACATCCCGCAAATCTTTATTATATTGTTTTGCTAGATCCTGAATGGCTTTGACGGCCATATCCGATGTGGCAAGATTTTCATCCAATATCCTTCGCTCCTTAATTCCCGTACGTTTGATAATCCATTCATCGGAGGTCTCGCAAAACTGCTCTAAATCGGTATTGGATCTTCTGTTTGGTGGAATATATCCACCAACCCCAGTTATTGCTGCATACGGCCTGCTCGGTATTCTTTCAGTCATAAAATAATGTACTCTTTTCTCTCTTTTTCTACAGCCAAATCTTACAAATTAGTCAAGTTGTGATTTTGCGCCGTAAAACTACGGTTAATTTGTACAACTAAAGGGTGAAAAGATAGGTTTTTGACAAAATAATTACGTTTTTGAATAAAATTAACCGTTTTTAACTTTTGTCCTATACTATTCTTTTAATCGGTCTTGATTAGGCGAAATTATATGCTGCTGGTGGTGTATTTGTCGAAATTTTAATCTTTTTGATCTTTTCAAAAGGTCAAAACGGTCTAGCAATTTTTAACGTATTAGCGCACTTATCCAGAAATCCGGGCAAGTTTGAGCAGCTCCGCCAAGCTCCTGATTCCCTCTTCGATCAGCTCTTCTGAAATGGATCCATAACCTAGACGCAAGCCACCGTAACTATCGTCTTTATGATAGTTGTCGGGATGGGGAATATGAATTGATTTTTCTTTCAGCTTTTTGAAGAGCAATGTCCAGTCTACCTGATGTTTGAACGCAAGCCAGACTGCTAATCCACCTTGGGGACAATGGTAACTTACATGCTCTGATAGATGGAGATCGAGTTGCTTGACCATAAAGTCCCGCTTGCCTCGATAATAGTTGGTTGCTTTGCGGATATGTCTTCTTACGGTGCCATCCTGAATAAGTTCCAAAACAGCCTGCTCCATAATATTATCGCCTTGTATATCGATGAGGTAACGTAGTTGAGCAATAGCTTGCAATAAATGTTCATTTTTGCTGACAAGATAGCCTATACGAAGTGCAGGGGCTACGACTTTGCTCAATGTTCCGATATAGATCGAATGTTGCAATTCGGCAGCAGAGGCCAGCGGGTGATATGGTGTGTGATCGAAATGAAATTCGTAATCGTAATCGTCCTCGATAATCGTGAATCCATATGCATTGGATAACTGAATCAGCTCCGACCTACGGGCGGGGCTTAACGTAGCTGTTGTTGGATATTGTCGATGCGGTGTAAGGTATACAGCTTTGCTATTTTTTTTATCCTTTAGATGGGGTATCATTTCTTCGACAATGATACCCTCTGTATCAACAGGGATTTGTATAAGTTTTGCTCCGGTATGCTCGAATATCTTCCAGGCAGCGTGATAGCCGGGAGACTCTACAAAAATATAGTCATCCTTCTCCAGTAGACATTGTGCAATAAGATACATGGCCATTTGGCTCCCTCTGCTGATACATAGATTGTCCAGGGTAATATTCATATTGCGTTCCTGGTTGAGCATGTCGGCTATGGCTTGCCTAAAATCAATATGTCCCCTTGGGTCAGCGTAGCCCATCATCTTCCATCGGGCACTCCGCTTGAAAATTTGCCGATAAGCGCGTCCGAGCTGGTCGATCGGAGCAATCTTACTGTCAGGATTACCATCATCGAAAATAATGCGCAACGGTGCCTGAAGAGTGGATAGGGGGATGCTTTGGGTGGAACTTTCAGCTTTGGAAAGCAAAGACGGGAGCTGCTGGGCCACAAAAATCCCACGCCGCTGTTGACTAACCACCCATCCTTCGCTTAGGAGCTGTTGGATAGCTTCAACAACCGTATTACGGTTTAGCTTCAATTGTGTAGCAAGGGCTCTGCTGCTCGGTAAGGCTGTGCCACAAGCTAGTCTGCCCGATTGTATATCAGCGGCAATACTATCTGCCAGTTGTAAATAAATCGCCTTTGTGGAAGATCGGTCTATCTCCATTGTCAAATTCCAGGGTCTGAGCATGGGTCAATTTTATTCGGTAATTCACCCAAAGATACAATTGTTCTTTTGGATTGAAACCCTTTGCGATGATTCGATCGCACTTGTTGTTCGGGTATTGGGTTTGAGATGAGCTGTTTACTTCTGGTGATAGTAACTGGACTATTTGCTTTAAATTGATCCTGGACTACCTGTAAGGAAGGATTTAATCTGATTTTTGGGTTTAACTAAATCTTGACCATTTGATGAAACCATTTCCTGTATTTGAAAAATTGGATATCCAGATTGAACGTGCGGCTGGCTGTTTCGTATATGACCATCAGCAACAGGCCTATTTGGATATGTATGGCGGACATGCTGTTGTCGCTGTGGGGCATACACATCCGCATGTTGTCGATAGTACCTTGCAACAGTTGGGCAAGATTGGCTTCTATTCGAATACGATATACAATGACTTGCAGCATCAACTTGCACATCAATTGGGCCTGATGAGCGGATACACCGACTATGCGGTATTTTTTTCGAATTCTGGTGCCGAAGCAAATGAAAATGCTTTGAAACTAGCCTCGTTTTTTACAGGGAGAAAAAAGGTCTTATCCTTATCTAATGCCTTTCATGGCAGAACCTCCGGTGCTGTATCAGCGACTGATAATACGAGCCTCCGTGCTGCTGTAAATGATAATGGTCATTACTTTTTCAGTCCATTCAATGAGTTGTCCAGTTTGAGAAAACAATTGGAAACCGAGGCATATTGCGCAGTGATTGTGGAACCGATTCAGGGAGTAGGTGGAATTCAGGTCGCCACAGATGAATTTCTACAGGAAGTCAGAGCGATCTGTACAAAAACAGGCACCTTGCTTATTCTCGATGAAATCCAATCGGGATATGGCCGTACCGGAAAGTTCTTTGCGCATCAGCATGCCGGAATAAAGGGGGATCTGGTTACTGTGGCGAAGGGAATAGCCAACGGTTTCCCTATGGCTGCGACTATTATTTCTCCTGCTATCAATCCACTCATGGGGCAATTGGGGACGACTTTTGGGGGCAATCATCTGGCCTGCGCCACTGCAATAGCGGTATTGGAGGTTCTCCGGGATGAAAAGCTGATTGATAATGCGGCGCAGGTAGGTGGTTTTTTAATAAGTGAATTGAAGGATATCGCTGCTGTGGCTGAGGTGAGGGGCAAAGGGTTGATGATCGGCGTAGAGTTTGATGCTGATATACAACAACTGCGACAGGAGCTGCTATTTGACGAGAAGATCTTTACTGGATATGCCGGTGCTTATACATTAAGGCTGCTGCCACCGTTAAGCTTTACAATGGAGCATGCACAGATTTTTTTAAGGAGCTTAAAGAAATCGCTTGAAAAAAATAGCCGTTATTTCCAAAACCGTTCTTATCACATGGGATAGTTAGTGAAGAACTGTATACTGAAGCCTTTTATGCGAATAAAGGGAATTGCCTATCAGTTGTAATTCGTGAAGAACTGCATGTCGCTTTCCAGGGCCGTATTCTATTAATGAACCCTGTCTGAGGGGATGTTTTTTGAATGGGTGAGTTTAGCTTTTTTCTTGTATTAATGACGTCAAAAAAGTAATTTCACAACAGATACTTTAATTAGATAGATATACGGAAACAGATGTCGACAATTACAAAGGGTTTACCAACAGCCGGATTGATTAGTATAGCGGATAACAAAATATTACTGGCCTACAGCAATAATAAAAAAGCTTGGTACCTGCCGGGTGGTAAAATAGATGCGGGGGAGGATTCTTTACAATCACTCCGTCGTGAGATTTCAGAGGAATTGAACATAGATCTTGACCCGCAAAAGATTTCATACTATTGCCATATTACTGCTCCGGCCTATGGTATGATCCCTGAGCTGATCATGGAACAGGATTGTTTTCTGTATCCACTTACGGAAACGATACAACCAAGTAACGAAATAGGAGAAGTGAAGTACTTCTCCCATGAAGATTATTTACGCGAACCTATTCAGGTTATCGGTGTGTTGCATGTTTTTGATAAGTTGAAAGCAGATGGCCTGATTTAAGTTAAAGGCCATAACTATGCTTAAATACCATAGCCCTCATTGGCACAATTGATTGTTTTGGTATTTTGTATTGGATCTATCTTTCCAGTCTTGGTATTCAATCGCCAAGCTTTGAGAATCTTGTTGAAATATTCTTTGTCCTCCTCGACAACGCTAATAGCAACGATTTCGCTGTCAAATTTGTTGCCTATCCTACAGTTGCAAAGGCTAAGTTGTTCGTTGGCTTTGAGCTTACGAATATTGATTGTATCCAAGATCTTATATTTCACCTGGCCCTTTCCATTCTCCTTGTCATCAAGCAGTTCATTTAAAATACAGATCCCGTTTTTATCGCTGGTATAATATCCCGCCGCAAAGCGATAGTCACCACTTGCACTTTTGTTTGCGTCTATTACTGCACCTGATGCATGGGCATAGTTGGCCAATCCCGGAATTTCATTAATCTCCCGAAATATTTTTCCATATAATGGATTTTTCTGATTTTGAACGGTGTTAAAACCTGACCAACTGCAGATGGCCAATAATGCAAATAGTATACTTGTTAAATAACGCATAGCTTCGATTGATTTAAATACAGTATTAAAGATAATAAATCTCGTTAAATTCTTAAATTAAGATATTTATATTTTGCTCATCAACCTGTTAAGATGGACCATTCATACTTGGAAAAATCTACGGCAAATATACAGCGATTGACCTGACTGCCATTCTGTGCCCCGGCATTGGGTTCAAATTCGGTCAGACTCCAGAGATAACCATAAGTTGCTTCATAATATAGGGATTCGGCACCATAGGGCCATCTGTAACGGACGGTGTCATCTGCGCCATCGCTGTAGCGTGCCAATCTTGCATTGGATCCGTAGGAATTGCTCGGAGATCCTGTGCAGGATAGCCATGTCCGGTTTCCTTTTCGGAATACACCTTGGATCCCATGGGCATGGTTATCAGTAAATAGGCTGTTTTTTGGTGTAACTGTAACAATACCTGAATTTTGGAGTTTACCATCCGTATCAATGGGAAAGCCAAAAACTTGGGGTACGATTGCGGCATCAGCGCTGCCGGCATAGTATTGCCCGGTCCAAAATTGGGTTCCTTCATCATTGACTTGAATAGTTGAAAAGGGACTGGCATTATTGATCTTTTGATATCCTATTTGTGGTAGTATATACCGATAGTTGAATGCATATAAATTGCCATTGGCATCTTTTCCGCATTTCTCGCTGGTATCATCACCCGTGCTTACTTCAATAATTTTATCAAGATCGAACACCCTGACGCCCAGATTTGTGCTACTCAGGTATATTTTTCCTTTGAAGTAGGCGATTCCACCGGCATGTACTTTAAGTGGAGCATAAGTGCCATATTGTGTATGGCTTGTCGTTCCGCTAGGAATATCGGGTTGAACCAGAAGGATATGGCGGTAGGTCAGATAGGTACTCGAACTTGGGCTAATGTCGATCAGGGTAATACGGGAACCTTTGTGTTCAGCATTATTCCGAGCATACCAGCTGACCAAAAGATAACGGACTCCATCTTTTGTGAATCCGGCAATACCCTGTGGCCGCCAGATTGCCGTGGTTTCATCATCACTATTCCACCGGATACCCCGAACCCGATTTTCTTCGGGAATATTGAACCCATATACCTCGGTGTAAGCACTCCCACCAATGGCCTGACGGTTTTTGTTTACTTGGGAAGGATTTAGAAAACTGAATCCTGAATTGATATAGGTACTGGTATTGACATAATTGTTGACACTGACAGCTGCAGCAGTTGTGCTTGCTTTAAGTTTCGAAGCTGTTTCAGTTTCTGTGGACGTTGGAGCTATTTCATTTTTCTGACAGCCGACGCTCGCCACTGCAAGCGTAATAATCAATCCAAGTGTTTGTCTCTGAATCATCATTGTAGGTTTATGTAATCGTATACAATCCGAATAGCAAATAGTTTGTATGTTAATTGCGAAACTAAATGATTCAACTATTATTTGGATAAACGTAATATTAAATCTGTATTACGTTTGTTGTCTTTTTGTTTATAGTCGTTATTTTATGGGTTTTAGTGTTCCAACCTGCTGTAAATGAGTAGCCCCCTATCACTGATGTTATCTCATTAAACAAGATCAGTGATAGGGGGGTATATTTATCCGAAGCGCAACTTATTTTGCAGCCTCTGTTTTTTCTTTTTGGGATTCTTTGTATACTTTGCTATCTTCATCGTCCATGTCCATGTCGAGGTCCTCTTCTTTGTATTTTCCCATTTTAAGTTGAAAATTATCGGCGGTACCAGTGATGCGCATCGGTATTCCGAAGATTCCAAATGGTGGCAGTCCAAGTCTGAACCCGAGATTCATCCGTCCATCAAGTGTAACCTGGCCTTCAAATCGTGGTCTGAATCCCATCATCTTCATTTTGGTACGTTGGATGGTCATGACATTGTTCTTGATATGCGATTTGATGACGACTTTTTTCACTTCACCGTCTTTCAATTTTTCTTTTGAGGTGGATTCGCTGATGCCATTCAGTAATTTGAAACCTCTGAATTTAATCTGGTTCAAGGTCAGGCTACCCTCACCGACAATGGAAGGCATGACAGGTTGCATATTACCATTTAATAAACCGCCTAATTTATAATCCAGTGATACAAGACCATGTGCGTTTTTGGCAGCAGTGACCATTTCTCTAAACATTGGAATTTCCTTATAGGCACGTTGAATATCAAAGCTGTCCGCTTTTACGGCGTAGTCGAATGCGGCTCTGCGGGGATTTATTGGTCTATAATTTCCATTCATAGCTGCTTTTAATCCCGCTAGTTCAAAAGTGGTATTGTTGAGCGCCAGTTTGCCTTCTTTGACCTGTAGATCTCCCTTGAAATCTTTGATGTTCATGTTGTTGTAAGAAACAGTGTTGACTAAGCCCAGTACCTGAACATCCAGGTTTTTAGGCAAAAGGACCACACCTGTTTCTGAAGAAGAGGATGCTGCTGAAGGATTATCCGCGAAAACCATGAAATCATCAACGGTGATTTTTTTACTATTGAGTGTGAACTGTCCTTGTAAAGCGGCGTTGCTATTTGTCAGGTAGTTGATGATATTATTCATGTAACCTTTTACGGAGATCGAATTTCTACCGTAGTTGACCAGGAATCTGTCAAAGTTCATTTTCTCCTGATGGAAGCTAAAGTCACCACTTTTGATTGCAATAGGTTGAGGGAGTAGATCTGTCTGTACCTGGATCTTACCGATGTTGATGCGTCCACTATTGTGGAGTCTGGCATAACGGCCACTCGTCGCATCGCTCTGAAGACCTTTGAGACTGAAATCTGTATGGATAAAACCATCAACGTTGGTTCCGTCCAAAGCAAAAAACTTATAGATAGGACCAAGGTTGAGTTTTCCTTTGGACTGAATGTTATAGTTGATGTTATTGAAATTGCGCAGATCTGCATTTAGGAAAAATGGTTCTCCTGCGAAGGTAAATGAAACGGGTAGTATCTTGACGCTCAGATCACGTAAAGATCCCTTCTCGCTATTCACGAAGGCTTCAATATGTATATTTTCCATTGGAATAGGATACTCCTTGGATTTGATAAACCCATCTTTCATTACAATGGAAGTATTGGTTTCCGGAAAAATATTCCGTTTAAGATCAACATAACCTTTTGCATTGAGGTTTACATCGATCAACCCTGCTAGTTCGATATCTTTGATCGGGTAGAAGCTTTTGATATCGGCCAAATTGAATAAGGCTTTGAGATCAGACTGTACCGCAATTTTATTGAAATCTGTTATCGAAACATAACCTTTAATATAATTGCTGAGCGCCTGAATCGAGATATCGTGAATAGAAATGGATGCGCTTTTCATTTTGCCATCCGGATCTTTTGCTTCGAGACGATAAGCGATCTTGTCAAGTCCTTTTGGGAGATCAGCTAGTTTGAAATGGCCGTCTGTGAGGGTGTTTTTGATATCAAATGTCGGTATGGAAGCGATATACTCCTGCTCGCGTTTTTGAAGACCAATTTTGCGGATTGCTTTGGCATAGGTTCCGTTGATTTTTGCGTCAAGATTCCATCGTCCGCCCAAAGAGAAACCTGGGAATTGTAGTGAAGAATATAATATGCCCAGGTCGAGGTCGCTTTTCATATCAGCATGTACAGTCACAGGGTGCAGTCCTGCGATTTGTCCTTTTGCGTTGAAGTAACCCGATGCGACTTTAAAGTCAAATTGTTTCAGGTCAATCCTGAGCGAGTCAGGGTTTAAGGCCGGAAGATCAATCTTTAATTTTGCGTTCCAGTCAGTCAATGGATTATTGGATTGTTTATAGGCCATATATCCGTTGTTGATGGTGAGTCCCAGGGATAAATCAGGCATCTCATTATTGTCAACAATATAGTCGCCAATTAAATTCACAAATACTTCGGAAGTACCTTTGACGGATAGATCTTTTATCCATGATGCGTAACTATTGGGAACCAATGACAGCAATTCACTCAGGGTGCTCTCCTGGGATTTTAACTTGAAGTCCAGGTGGTAACCGTGCGATATAAAGGATAATAATCCCCGGAACCGAACTGGTAACTGGTTTATTTTTATGTCGTTTCGTTCGAATATGAATGATAAATTATCGGTATTGATGCGTGTCAATAAGTTGGCATCAATTGATTTTTTGTCGACATAGAGTTCATTGTCAAAGGAAAAAGAAAAAGCGGCAATCTTGGCTCTGGTATTTAAATCAAAGATATTCGACATCAGATCACCTTTACCCTCGTAGTCCAGATCTTTTGCGTCAATCCACAGTGGAATAGATTGGTCTTCGTAATGCAGATTGGTCTTTTCAAATTTAATCAGTTGAAAGGCCAATGCGTTACTCTCGGAATTATCTTTTGTCTTGGTGGAATCCGTTGGTGTAGACTTGTATATGTTGTAGTTGGCGTTACCTAAGGAATCAACCAGAATATTGATTTTCCCCTGGTTAACGATAAACTTGTCAATAATGATTTTTGATTTGAGTAGGCTCATGAGGTCAATCCCAAAGCTTACCTGCTTGGCTGCAAGCAGGGTGTCTTTTTTGAATGGTTCCGAGCCCTTTAACAACACATCATCCATTGACGCTGTCAATAGCGGGAATTGATCAAAGAAGGTCAATCTGACCTTTGTATAGTTGAGCTCCCCATTGATATGCTCGTTTGCCAGCGACTTAACTTTGTCGTTTACTTCTTTTTCGAAGACGTAGGGAATGGATAATATACAAAGAATGCATAGTGCTATGAAGCTTACTAACCCGATAGAGATTCGTTTGGCAAGCTTTAGAAATGTTGCTTTTGACACAGTGTTGTTTTTTTGTGGCTACAAAAGTCCGAAAATTATTGCTAAAGTCCATTGATAGACAGATTTATTTTGATACTACTAAAGAAATATGTGGTTTTTTATTGACAAATGAGTGGGCAAAGTCCTTTCTTATCAGGTAGTTTTGTATTGCTCGAAAATTTTCCTGTATTTTTGCAGGGTGAATTTTCGATTTAAAAATGCTGAACAGAAAAATAGTACCATCCTGATTTTCTGTTTGCTTTTGTTGTTGTTGATAGGTGGGGGGCTGCTCGGTATTATCCACCATAAAATAGATCGACTGAATAAAAGAATATTGGTAGATTTTGCCGATGAAAACATGTTGCTGGTGAATAAGCAGCTGGAATTGTTACAACAGGAGCTATACAAGTCTGAGAAAAGATTGGTTGATGCCGTACCATCAGGGGATATCCGTCGTGATTCCTTACTTATCCTCATTCCGGCTAGTCACTTGGACCGTGTCGACAATAAGATGTGGATACTGCTTAAAACGCGTACAATACAACATCGTTTATACCATGTCTATGTCGATATTGAAAAATTAAATGCTTATTTCGCCAATCTCTATTTTGGCAGAAGGGCTTATTTTGAAATATATAGCGATAAAGGGATCTGTATCGTTTCACCTGAAAACCGAAAATGGGGGCGCCCGAAGGATAGTGATATTATTACACAGGGAAAGATCGTCAAGTCGGATTACCTAAAGCTGGATGTGATGGTTACTTCCTACCCCTGTTCCATTATTTTTGTGGGCGGTGAAATTCGGGTAAGTGTCTTGTTATTGACTATTGAGGAGGAAGTCCAGGAGGTGATGACCTATAGTATTTTACTTGGAGTTGGTTTGATGCTTGTTGCACTAGCACTTATCTATTTTAATGTGCTTGAGCGGCGCAAAATTCAGCAGCTCAAATTAATGGCTTTACAGCAGGAAAACGAATATACGCAGATGCGTCTGGTCCAATTGCGGCAACAGATCAATCCACATTTTTTGTTCAATACGTTTGGTTCACTCCAATATCTCATCGGTAAGGATAATGATCTGGCCAAGTCATTCGTTGGCAAGATGACCAAGGTCTATCGTAAAATGCTGCGTACGGATGAGTCGGACTGGTCTTCGCTACAAGAGGAACTGGAACTGGCCAGAGCTTATTTCTTTTTGCAGCAGGTGCGTTTTGGAACAGCGTTGAAGGATATGGAGATCTCCATTCCAATGGATGTGATGGGAGCGAAGCTACCACGGTTGGCCTTGCAGATGCTGGTGGAAAATGCGATCAAACATACACGGATTTCGACGGAAAATCCACTTCAGATCCATATTGTTTATCTATCGGATGCCAATATTATCAAAGTAAGCAACAATTGGCAGCCACGACAGGGGACAGAGGTGGAAGGTGAAGGATATGGGCTTAATTATTTGGTATCTATGTATGCCCACTATACGTTGGATGGTTTTGACTTTGGAACAGAAGAAGGACGTTTTTTTGTCAACTTACCCTTGCTAGATCGTTAAAATAGCGTAAGGACAAGTCTGTTAAGCACGTGTTCATAGTTTCGATGCGCGTGTTCATACGTTGGAAATACGGGCTCGTCCCTTTCGTGATGATTCTGTACAATATTTTTAACAAATTTGGCTTCTGATCTAGGAATTTAATTGCAAGATTAACCTAATCTTATTCGGACGAAATGATCTTCAGCTCAATAGCGCTTGATAAGAGAACTATCATGAGTAGGTGATCACTACAATGCCATTGAAAAACAAACCGGGTGCAACAAATGCATGTATGCTATTGAAAAACAGCACTCAGAAATAATTATTCTAAATGAACAACACTTATACCAAGCTAGCCCTTAGCCTCTTGTTTTCGGCAGGCCTCATGCAATCTTGTTCTGTATTGCAAACTGTAGGTTTACGAAAAAAAGAGACTGTTACCTCTGCGAAAGATTCTACCGCCAAGAAAGATACGACGATTGCCTATGACAAACTGTTTAAAGACGCGCGCGTGGATAGCGGCATGTTTGGTGTGATCCGAAAGGAAAATAATTATTACTTTGAAATTCCATTGAAAAAAATGGGACAGGACATTCTCCTGATCCAAAAATTGTCTTCCGTTCCCTTGGCGCTGAATGAAGCTGGTGTAAATAAGGGAATGAATTATGAAAATAAGGTCATTCGATTTACCCTGCGCAAAGAAAAGAAAGAAGTCTGGGTTTCGGAGATTAAACCTCAGGTAGAAGTGCCTAAAGCTGATGCGATTGCTGCATCGGTTAATGATAATTATCGTCCCTCTTACATTGAATCGTTTAAAGTTGAGAGTTATTCAAAAGACTCAAGTGCCGTGGTGATAAAAGTCAATAAAGTGTTTGACGGATCGGAAAAGAGCTTTACGGATGTTTTCACCTCTTTGGGTTTAGGTACTTCTCCTAAAACCAGTATATCCACGATCGAAGAAATTAAGTCGTATTCCAATAATATTGTTGTGAAATCGGTACTGTCGACAAAAGTAACCGAAGGAAATGAATCGGTGCCGGTTTCATTAGAGGTTACAAGTAACCTTTATGAACTGCCTGAAACGCCGATGGTGGCGCGTTTTGCGGATCCCCGTATTGGCTTTTTTACGTCACCACGTTGGTACTTTAACGATAAACAACAGGAGCTGGATAAAAAAAAACTGGTTAACCGCTGGAGGCTTGAACCGAAAGATGAGGACAAAGCCCGTTACCTGAAAGGTGAATTGGTAGAACCAAAGAAACCTATTGTTTTTTATCTGGATCCGGCCACACCAAAACAATGGCGGCAAGCCATCATCAATGGTGTTCACGATTGGCAGGAAGCCTTTGAGGCGGCAGGTTTTAAGAATGCGATTTTGGCAAAACAGCAACCGGATAGTATCAAATTTGATCCCGATGATGCAAATGTATCTTCCATTGTATACGCTGCGTCAGCGCAGGCCAATGCGATGGGGCCATCTGTAGTGGATCCACGGTCTGGAGAAATTTTGGAGGCGGATGTTATCTGGTGGCATAACGTGATGACGATCCTAAATAGCTGGATGCGGATACAAACAGGTATCGTCGATACTTCAGTGCGATCGAATGTATTTTCGGATGAAAAAATGGCCCATGCCATTCGTTTTGTTTCTTCACATGAGATTGGACATACCTTGGGGCTGATGCACAATATGGGTTCGTCGGCAAGTTTTCCGGTAGATTCACTTCGTAGTAAAAGCTTTACCGCAAAAATGGGCGGTACGGCACCATCAATTATGGATTATGCGCGCTTCAACTATGTGGCGCAGCCTGAAGATGGTGTTGAACAGATTACACCAGTGATCGGAACTTATGACAAATATGCTATTGGATGGGCTTACCGTTGGTATGGCAAAACACAGCCTTGGGATGAAATACCGTTGTTGCGCAAAGAAATTGATGCCCATGTGCATGACCCGATATATCATTACGGTGAACAACAAGATTCCAAAAATATTGTTGACCCAAGGGCACAGTCCGAAGATCTTGGTGACGATGCAATGAAAGCCGGTGAATATGGGATGAAAAATTTGCGTCGCATGATGCCAAATATCATCAACTGGACCACGAATACGGGGGATGACTATTATCGTGCCGGTAAATTGTATATGGGCGTCGTTGGTCAATGGTATGCTTATGCTGACCATGTGCTCAATAATATTGGTGGTATTTATCTTGAAAATGCTGTTTTGGGCGACCAGAAAAATGCGTATAGCCCAGTACCTAAAGAGAAGCAGGTAGCTGCACTGGAATATTTAAAGAAAAATGTGTTCTATATGCCAGAGTGGTTATTTGTTCCGGAACTGATGGCGAAAACTTTCCCTTTAAGAGATTCACCTATGGGACCGTTTGAATATGCACCCTATAATCTGCAGCGCGAATTTCAGTATGCTATGCTCTACAAATTGGTCAACGATGAGCGCCTATTGCGCATGGTCGAAATGGAAAATCTCTTTGGCGACAAGAAAGCATGGAGTGCACCTGCATTTTTAGCATCGGTACGTAAAGAGATCTTTGCAAAAACGATCAGTGGACAGGCATTGGATCTCAAAACGCGCATGTTGCAACAGAATTACGTGGATGTACTGATGGTCTCTACGAATAAGTCCATGGAGAAATTAAATGCGAAGAAATTAGCTGGTGTCGAACAATTGATTGAGGGAACTCAACCTAATCTATGCTTGCATCCGCATCACACTGCTTCTGCTCAAACGGGTTTACGTAATGTACATGTCACAGGAATGATCCGTACATCGGATATGCTGACCTATAAACGTGCTGAACTGTATGAGATCTACCAATTGTTGAAACAGAAACAACGGACAGGAGATGCCACAACAAAGGCACATTATATGGATCTGCAATTGCGTATTGCAAATACCCTGGAATTGAACTAATATATTAACATCTATTATATCAACATCTACCAAAATGAATAAGTTTTTAATACCGCTGACCTTTATGTGTGTGCAAATGGCGCATGCACAGGAATCCAAGGAGCTGAAAGGAAAGGTACTGGATGCGGTCACATTAAAGCCAGTCGTGGGGGCGACGGTTGTTGTCGAAAGTTCGGCAGTAGCGGAAGACATTGGCGTACCCAATCAGGTACAACAATCTGCATTGGGGTCTTTGACTGACGCTTCGGGCGAATTTCGCCTAAAAGTTCCAGGAAACTTAAAATACGTCACCATTAGTTATGTGGGATACCAACGTATTCAGGTTCCGGTATTTCAGGATCACAGAACGATTTTGCTACAACCGAGTGGTGAATCACTGGATGAAGTAATCGTAACAGGGTATACCGATATCAAAAAACGTAAAAATACAACTGCATATAATAAAATCAATGTAGCTGATATCAAGCAGACAGGCGTTGCATCTATTGATGAAATGCTTGCTGGTCAGGTAGCAGGTTTACAATTGAGCAATTTTAATGGTGGTCCAAATAGCGCACCACAGATCCGTATTCGCGGTACAGTATCACTCAATGGTACAAAGGATCCATTGTGGGTTATTGATGGATTACCCATAGAAGGGACAGAATTGCCGAATCGGATTGATAAGGATAACCTGAATAGTCTGAATAATCTTCCGATCGCAGGAATCAATCCCGATGATATTGCAGATATCACGGTATTAAAAGATGCGGCAGCAACTTCGATCTACGGTGCACGTGCTGCTAACGGCGTTATTGTGATCACAACAAAAAGAGGTAAATCCGGTCCGGCGAAATTGCAGGTCTCAGCGAATACCTTTGTGACCGAACGCCCTGACTTTGGCAAACTCAACTTGATGAATGCTAACGAGAAGGTGGATTTTGAGCTATTGATGGCTAACCGCACCGACTTGAATTATCGTACAGGTAAGGGGGCAGTTATGCGTATCCTGGATAACGCAGATGCATTGGATGCTTATCGTTCGGGTGGATTAGCCGCTTTATCTCCGGATGTGCAGCAATCTATCAATCAATTGCGCCTTCAGCAAACAGACTGGGGAAAAGAGTTGTACCGTCAGGCATTAAACCAGCAGTATTCAGCCTCGATATCTGGGGGTAATGACGCGCATCGTTATTATCTGTCCAGCGGTTTTTATGATGAAAAAGGAGCAACTAAAGGAGCAGATCTACGCCGTTATTCATTGACATTAAACAATGATTTCAATATCAACGATCGGTTTAAAGCGGGAATTAATCTACTAGGGTCGATTTCAAACAGACGAAACCCGATCCAGGATGACGATGCATTTACCAATCCGAGTAATTATATGCGTTTGGTTAATCCATATTTGACTGTACGCGATCAATCTGGGAAGTATAGCTACGATCCGGATATCGAAGGCTATGAAAAAGATACTTACATTCCTTTCAATGCAATAGAGGAGCGGGAAAATACCAAATATGCATTGACAAATAAGGCATTGAAAGCGATTGGTTACCTGGAATATACCATTATACCACAATTGTCTTTACGTACCGAATTTGGCTTGCAGTTTGATGAAAATAGTATGGAACGATTTGCCGATCAGGAAAGTTACAACACCCGTAAATTGCGTGCTGCAACAAGGTATTACGATTCCGCGAGTAAAACGTTTAAATATTTTTTACCTACGGGCGGTAAAATTGAAAATAACCATAATAGCATTTTTCAATACAACTGGAAAACTTACTTAAAATACAACAAAACCTGGAATGAAAAGCATGAGCTGGAACTCATGGGCGGAACAGAACTGAGACGGAGTAAGAATACAATGGTTTCATCCAAAGGTTTTGGGTATAACCCATCAACTTTGACCACACAGAATATTGTTTTTCCGAATAGCAACTATCAGGATGATCAACGATTTAATCCCTACAAAAAAGGGTTTATAGAGAATTCATATGCCTCTTTTTATGGAAATGCGACTTATACCTTTGACCGCAAATATAATGTCTATGGTAGCATTCGTTATGATGGTTCCAATATGTTTGGGGTAGATCCGCAATATCGTTTTCTGCCGATCTGGTCATTGTCTGGATCATGGAATGTGTTGGAAGAAGAATTCATCAAAGGCAAGACGGCTTTATCTGATCTCCGTGTCCGTGCTTCCTATGGTATTCAGGGAAATGTGGATCGCAATACCTATCCGTTTATTGTTGGAAACTATGACAATTCAACGATACTACCTGGATATCCAGAAGGAACAGTAGTGGTAGGTATGCCTGCCAATGACAAATTACGTTGGGAACGCACACAATCTTATAACGCTGGAATTGATTTGGGGCTTTGGAAAAATAGGCTGAATATTACAGTTGATTATTACAATAGAACAAGTAAAGACCTGATTGCAAATAGTGCCTTACCTATGGAAAATGGTTTCCAGGATGTCCAGGTAAACTGGGCTTCGGCAAGAAATCAGGGGGTGGAATTGACTATATCAAGCCGTCAGATTCAGACCGAAAAATTCTCCTGGTCAACGGATTTTAACATCGCCCACAATAATAATAAATTATTGAAGGTTATGAATAATCCCAAAGCTTATGCACCAGAGACACAAGAGGGGCGTCCGATCAATGGTATGTATGTACTGGAAACAGCTGGATTGGATAAAGACGGTGTGATGCAGTTCAGAAATCAGGATGGCTCTGTTTCGAGCTTTGAAGAGTTTTACGGATTATATGATCCTTGGGCAGATTTCTTACCAGGATACACCTCCCAAACGAGCATGACTGCAGCAGATTACCGTGCTAAATTTAAATATAAAGGCAGTAAAGATCCGAAATTTGTAGGTGGTATGACCAACCGTTTCCGCTATGCGAATTTTGATCTGGCGATTTCAGCTGTATTCAATTTAGAGCGTTGGGTAAGCCGTACACCAACTTACAATCCGGCTAAAGTAGATCGAGGGCAAAATTATACGAAGGATCTCCTGATGGCACTTCAGGGGAAAGCAGCCCTGCCAGCATTGGGAAGTATCAGTTCGGAACTAAATGACCGTTGGATGGCTTATGGTTGGATGGAAAGCAATGATCCGATCAATTCATTTAATCAGTACGATATCTGGGCGAAGAAAATGAGTTATGTTCGTATCAATAGTATCCGTCTAGGGTATACGTTGCCAGCGGCCATGAGCAAGAAGATTGGTGCTAGCAATTTACGTGTGAATGTAGAGGGACGAAACCTGTTTGTTTTCGGAGCGAATTATGAAGGATATTTTGATCCAGAAACCTACGGTAACTATTATGCACAGCCGATCAGCAAATCTTTTGCTTTTGGTCTTTCGGCAAGTTTTTAATTCTTTTAATTGATTATAAAATGAAGAAGATAGTTTATTTTGGAATGATCATGACAGCTAGTGTATTGACTTCCTGCAATAAATACTTAGATATACAACCGGTGGGGACGGTCATTCCTACCTCGGAAAGTGATTTTAGAGGCTTGATGACGAGCAGTTATGTTGGCTTTCCGGCACATAAATCGTATCTGTCTTTACGTACTGACGAATTACTTTTGGATGAAAGTTCTACAGATGCTGCCCGAACCAAAGATATTTATCTCTGGAATGATCAAAATCCCGATCCGGCAACCATTGCTTATCCGTATTTGGCCTTCTATAAGAGTATTTTCTATAGTAACCAGATCATCAGTACGATTGACGAAAAATTGACGAGCAACGCTAACGTCGATCAGATCAAAGGTGAGGCTTACCTGATGCGTGCCTATGCGCATTTTGAATTACTGAATTGCTATAGTGAAGTCTATTCACCAAGCAATGTAGGTTTGCGAGGAGTTCCGCTGTCGACCAAAATCGACCTGGAACAACGTTTTGTGCCGGCAACCATAGGCGACTCGTATACTCAGGTGTTATCAGATATGGAGAAGGGGACAGCATTGCTTACGGTAGACGATCAGGCCAAAGGCGCAAATTACCGTTTTAGCAAGCGTGGAGCATATGCAATGGCATCACGTCTTCATTTGTATCGCGGGGAATGGAAAGAGGCAATTGAAACAGCTGAAAAAGCATTGACTATAAATAGTAAATTGGTCGATCTAAACGCTATTGGAAGTAAGCTGCCGAACGATTTTGAGTCGGAAGAGATGATTATGGCGTTGGAGAAAGTATCTATTCCAGAAGTTCGTTCGAGTTCATTTATTTCGCCCTCTCTATTGTCGTCTTACTCAGATGGTGATTTGAGAAAGGGACGTTACTTCCAAAAAAGAGGTGGTGACTATGTATCTCTTAAAGGCGGAGAAAATCGCTTTAATGTCAGTTTCAGAAACGCTGAACTTTATTTGACGATCGCCGAATGCAATGTGCGTTTGGGAAATACGGCGGAAGCGCTAAAATATCTATCCGCATTGAAGAAAAACAGATTTACGGCTGATACCTATACAGAACAAGTCAAAGCTGACGCGAATTTGTCCAAAGAACAATTGCTGGATGCTGTATTACTTGAACGTAAACGTGAATTAGCACTCGAAGGTTTACGTTGGTATGATTTAAAACGCACAACGAGACCTACCCTAACACATACTAGTTTTGGTAGAACGGTGACCTTGCAGCAAAACGATCCGCGTTATGTGATCCGTTATCCACAGGAAGCGATCAATAATAATCCAGATCTATTAAAATAAGGTCAATTTTTTTTAATCCTTTATATATTAATCCATTTTCTTTCTTAGGAAATGGATTTTTTATTACATTCAACCCATGGGATGGAATATATTGATTGTCGAAGACGAAGACTGGGCTTTTGTAGGCTTAAAGGAGATGTTGACAGACCTTTATGGGGACAGCACATTGACCTTTACCAATGCAAAGGAGATCCAGGAAGCCGTGAAGACCATCAATAAGCATCATTTTGACCTGATCTTTATGGATATCCATCTGATGGATGGACTGAGTTTTGAAATATTTAAACAGGTATCGATTGATGTGCCGCTTATTTTTACAACTGCCTATGAACAATATGCATTGGAAGCTTTTCAAAATCAAGGTTATGCCTATCTGTTAAAACCTTTCGAGGCAGAGGAACTCGCGCAGATCATGAAACGTATTGAGCCACTATTACCCAAAGCTGAGTTGCGTCTAAAGAAGCGCTTTTTGGTGAAGTATGGTAACTTTTTAAAGTCCTTGGCGATTGCCGATATTGCCTACTTTATGGCAGAAGATAAAGAACTATATGCGGTGGAAAAAGAGTCAGGTGTAGCCTATATTATTGAAGATAGTCTGGTCCACTTGGTGACTCAGGTAGATCCATTCGTTTTTTTTCAAATTAATAGAAAATTTCTTATTCGTATTGATTCCATTCAGTCTATGTTAAAAATAAGTCGGAATAGAATTAAATTGGAACTAATTCCCCAAACTCCAAAGGGAATTGAAGTTATTGTTAGCGAAGAGCGTTCCCCAAATTTTCAGCGCTGGCTAGATCAATAATAATTTGTTAGCTTGCTTACTATCAACTTGTTGTCCTGGGTGGCATCTGTAATCGTTTGTTTTTCAATTATTTATTTTTTTATAAAAAATGTATAGTAAATTAGTATAGATTATATTATATTTGCGATCTGATAAAATCTATCAATTTAGTAGATTTTTAAACACACTACGTTTTGCCATATTTTTTGGTGATATAATTACATTGAATTTATTTATTTTCTATATATTTATTATACTTAACTCATTTATTAAATATCCTTAATATGCACTCAACATTCAAATACATTCCTATTGTAGCATTAGCGCTGTCTAGTACCAGTATGAATAAACTGTATGCACAGCAACGTTCCATTCAGGGGAAAGTGACCGATGCCAATACTGGGCAGGCACTTCCTGGCGTAAGTGTGCGTGTATCTGATCAAAATAAATCGACACTGACGAACGCTAAGGGGGAGTTTACGATCAGTACCACAGGTAAAGATGACCCGTTCCTGGAGTTTTCTTTTATAGGTTACGAATCGCAACAACTGAGAGCCACCGGAGGTACTATCTCTTTGGCTTTGAAACCATCAAGTACAGACCTGGATGAAGTCGTCGTGGTGGCTTATGGCACTTCTAAACGTACAAATATCACGGGGTCAGTGAGTACTGTGAGTAGTAAAGCGATCGAGAACAGACAGGTTTCTAATATTACTAAAGCACTGGAGGGGCAGGTACCGGGATTACAATCGGTCGCGTCTTCAGGTCAACCAGGAACTGGGGCTAGTATACGGATTAGGGGTATTGGATCAGTCAATGCTTCGAGTGCACCATTGATTGTTGTGGATGGGAGTCCGTATATGGGGGATATCAATTCATTGAATCCAAACGATATTCAGTCTATTTCGGTATTAAAGGATGCTGCCTCCAGTGCACTTTATGGTTCTAGAGGGGCTAATGGTGTTGTTATTATTACCACAAAATCAGGTAGAGCTTCTGACGATACCAAAATTACGCTCAATTTTACACAGGGATATTCAACACGAGCGGTTCGTGATTACGATAAGGTGACCACAGATGAATATTTTCAATTGTATTGGGAAGCTTTATATAACAAAGAGTTGACCAATCCAAAAAATACCGCAGAACAGGCTGCCAAAAATGCAAGCGCATTGGTGCTTGAAGATTTAAATATCAATCCTTATGGTAGCAACTTTCCACAACCAGTAGGATTAGATGGAAAACTTGTGGCTGGGGCGAAGGCGCTTTGGGATGACCCCTGGACAGATGTTCTACAGCGAACAGGTGTACGTACGCAGGCAGATTTGGGTTTTAGTGGTGGTGGAGCAAAAAGTACCTATTATATTTCTGGTGGATATCTGAATGATCAGGGAATTGCAATAGAATCTGGTTTTAAACGCTATAACCTGCGGGCAAATATTGACAGTAAAGTCAAATCCTGGTTGAATGTCGGTCTAAATATCGGTGGTAGCAGTACACTACAGAAATATCCGCAATCGGAGGACAGTAATACAGCCAATATCATCAACTTTACCAGACTGGTTCCTTCCTTTTATCCGTATTATGAACGCAATCCTGATGGATCCTATGTGGAGAAAGATGGAAAAAGGGTCTATGATTTTGGTGAGTATAGGCCTAGTGGTGCTACTCCACGAAATAATCTAGCCGCTTCATTGCCACTGGATAAAAATGATATCCGTAGAGACAATCTGTCAGCACGTGCTTATCTGGAGGCCTTATTGACCAGTAATCTTAAATTGAAATCGACTTATAGTGTTGATTATATTAATGGGAATACACATAATTATACAAACCCATTGCTGGGTGATGGTGTAAATACGGGCGGTTCGGTATCCCGTTCAAGTGCACGTACTGTTTCCCAGACCTGGAACAATCTATTGACCTACGAGAAACAGTTCGGGCTGAATTATATCAATGTGTTGGGTGGGCAGGAATATTATACTTTTAATAGTAGTAATATCAGTGGTAGCCGCGATCGTTTTGTTCTGCCGGGCTTCTATGAGCCTGCAGCTGCCTCGCAATTAAATGATTTTACGGGATCTAGTGTTGACTATCGCTTATTGAGCTTTTTAGGAAGAGCAGAATATAACTACAATAGCAAGTATTATTTATCAGCTTCATTACGAACTGACGGTTCTGCTCGTTTTCATAAAGATACTCGTTGGGGGACTTTCTGGTCTGTCGGTGGTTCATGGAAAATAGCGGAAGAGGAATTTTTGAAGGGTAAGACGGTATTGGATCAATTGACGCTTAGGGCAAGTTATGGTGGGCAGGGAAATGATAATTTACCCACATATTATGAGTATCAAGCACTCTATGAAATTGCCAATAATAATGGTAAAGGTGGAACTTATACGGAAAGGTTGGGAACACCACTCCTGAAATGGGAGTCCAACCTCAATATGAATGTGGGGCTTGATGTTTCGGCTTTTAAAAATAGAGTTGCCTTAAATGTCGAATATTATATCAGAAAGAGTAAAGATCTTTTATTCACCATGCCAATGGTTCCTTCTACGGGTTATACCGGATACAGTGCAAATGCGGGGGCAATGCAAAATACAGGGATAGACGTTGATATCCGTACAATACCTGTACGTAATGAGAATTTCAGGTGGAATCTAGATGTGAATTTTTCCCACTTTAAAAATAAGATCACATCCCTGCCTAAGGATAATAAACCGATCAATACAGGTAATAAGTTGATGCGCGTAGGTGGAAGTTTGTACGATTTTTTTATTCCTGAATGGGCTGGCGTTAATTCGGAAAGTGGGCTGCCAGAGTGGTATATTGCAGATAAGGACGGTTATAGGACGGATGCAAAAACCTCCGAGTATGGAAAGGCGGGCAATGTTATTGGACCAAGCGCTTTGCCTGATCTTATGGGTGGTATCCAAAACAGTTTTACTTACAAAAATTTTGATCTGTCCGCATTAGTCAGTTTCAGCTTGGGTGGAAAAATTTTAGATAGCGATTATGTTCAGGTGATGCATAATGGTAGTAATCCCGGGAGAGCCTGGTCAAAGGAAATATTGGAGCGTTGGACACCTGAAAATACACAGACTGATGTGCCTAAATTAACAACAGATAACCTGAGTTGGACATCATCATCGACACGCTTTTTGTACAGTGCGACCTATGCACGACTTAAAAATGTAAGTCTGGGCTATAGCTTACCTGCAGCTCTTACCAAGCGGATTAATATTGATAAGCTTCGTGTATTTGTTACTGGTGAAAATTTATTGACGTTCTATGGTCATCAGGGAATGGATCCAGAGCAGACTGTCAATGGTGCTACTTATTTTCGTTATCCAGCAATGCGCACGATTTCAGGAGGCCTTCAACTTGCTTTTTAAACCGCTGGACTGTTAATTAAAAAAATCAAATAAGAATCATGAAACTAAAAATTGTATATATCGTATTGGCACTTTCATTGGCAAATACCGCCTGTAAAGATGCTTTGGAGACATCTCCAACTACATCAGTGCCAGCGGATGAGATTTATAAGAATACGGACAACATTGCTACAGTGATCAATGGAACCTGGGGATACCTGAATGAAACGTTTAATACTTTTGCAAATCCGGGGTATACCGCTGTGATGAGAACAAGCGATGCCATGGGAAGTGATGTTGCGGTGACCACAAAATATGGGTACAGGGATGCTTATGCATTCACTGAATTAAGCAATAGTCGTTCAAGTCGTGTAGCCTTTTTTTGGACCTTATTTTATAAGGTGATCGACAATGCTAATAATGTGATCGCAAAAGTTGATGGCGCTGTCGGACCAGTGGAAGCTAAAAATGTATTAAAGGGGCAGGCTAAAGTATTACGAGCTTTTTCCTACCTTAATTTGGCTTCTTTTTATCAGTTTAGCTATTTGAAAGACAAGAGTGCGAAATCGGTTCCGATTTATACCGAGCCCAGTACATTGGAAACTCAGGGACATCCAAAAGCAACACAGGAAGAAGTTTATAAACTTATAGTGCAAGATTTGAAAGATAGTGAAACCCTTCTTGCGACTGCTAAACGCGAAGCAAAGTATGATATTAACATTGATGTCGTGAACGGATTGCTTGCACGGGCGTATCTACAGATTGGAGAATGGAAGCTTGCAGCTGAATACGCTGGCAAAGCTGCCAAAGGTTATCCACTGATGAGTGCCGCCGCTTATAATGAAGGGTTTAATGATCTGGGTAATTCGGAATGGATCTGGGGACACTTACAGACGAATGAACAGAGTGTAGCGAGTTATTCATTCCATTATATGGATGTGTCGTCTGCAGGCTCTTATTATTATAGCTATATGGCTGATCCATATTTTAAACAATTATTTGACAATGGTGATATTCGTACTAGCCTGTTCGAGTGGGATGGTTTAAAAGGAAGAGAAGGATTTTTACGTTATAAAAAGTTTAAGTTTAAATCGAATTTAATCGGTGATATCGTTTATATGCGTTCGGCTGAGATGGTTTTGATCGAAGCAGAAGGTTATGCACAAGCTGGAGAAAAAGAAAAAGCGATAAGCGCTTTGAATACATTGCGCAAAGCAAGGAATGCAAAGCTATTTGTTGACGGTGACCAGGCTAAATTGATTTCAGAGATTTTAATTGAGCGTAGAAAAGAGCTTTGGGGTGAGGGGTTTGCACTGTCGGATATCCTTCGGACACAAGGAAAGGTTGATCGGAAAGCGTACGTCGATGATAAAGGCAATTCAATTATGGTCGATGTAGTTGGAGAAGATGGAGTTGTAAAAAAAGTTAGCGCCAAAGGTCATCGTGTCATTCAGTTTCCTAACAATACCCAATTTGTAGAAAATAGCCCTTATTATTTGTTTTCGATTCCGTTTACGGAAATTGATCGAAATGAAAACCTGTAAGAGGTATGGTCACTTATTCGTGTAGGTGGCATATGCCTGAAAGGTGATAGTACCTCTAAGACGGGAATATTTAAACAAAATATTGCAGAGGAGCGAACAAAGTTAAAGGAGAAAAGGGTTGTCCAAATGTTGGACAACCCTTTTCTCAATTTTGGTTCAATTTGTTTTATTACGATCGCTGGATTCGAACCTATTCAGCTTGTTCATTTACGACTATAAGCTATTACGAGTTGAAATCCTGATTGCTTACTTTTCCACATTATGTTGATAACTGTGTTGAGAAACTGTTTAAAAGAAAATACCCGGTTATTAACAGCACTTATTAACATTATGTTGATAACCCTTCTTTTTCTTTGTCTTCTTGCTTTTGTTCAGCCAGATAATATACCCTGTGATTGGCAGGGAAGCACAAAAAAGACTGGCGATAAAAGCAATAATCTTTGTTCCCAAGCCACCGATACTGCCGGTGTGGATGTCATAATTGAGCGATCCAAGTTTATCTCCGAACCGCAAGTTGTCACCGCTTTTGATTTGTTTTAAACTGGCCTCTTTTCTGTCGAAATATAACCAGTTAAAGACACCGCTTCGTTTTTCATACCTTCTGATTTGAATATCGACTTCTTGCTCTGTTTCTTTTTTCAACCGGATGGAAAGCATTTCGGCCTGCGGATAATTTTTGAGACTATAGTGCAGTGCATTGTCCTGAAATTTTTCATAAGCTAAGGGGATTGGTGTCGGGACAGCTAGCGTTTTAGATGTCGCTTCCTGTTGAAAAAGATTAAATGTAGCGATATAGGTCTTTTTGAATCCCGGAAATGCGAATGCCAAACCTGTAATAGCAAAAGCCAGTGCAATAAAAAGGCTATAGAAGCCAATCACATTGTGCAGATCGTGATTTAACCGTTTCCATTTAACTTTTGTGTCTACCCAAAAGCTCCTGCGGAGATTTTTTCCCTTCCATTTTTTCGGCCACCACAATACGATCCCGCTCAATAGAATGACAATAAATAGCGCTGTAGACCAACTGACTAAAGCATGACCATATTTTTTTCCCAGCAACAAATTGAGATGGAGTTGTAATACCAGTTGAAAAAACTCTGTCTTTGTGTTTTCAACCTGTTGCACCTTACCTGTATAAGGATTGATGAATACCCTTTTATAATAGCGAAAGTAATTCCAATGGCCAAAGGCTGTCTCATCTGTTTTCATGGCACGAAATACCCAGGTTCGATCTTTCGCGGGATAGAGGTCTACACGGGAGATTTTCTGCCCCTCGTCAAGACTATGCTGCGCATTATGCAGTAAGGTGCTTAAAGGGAGTGGATCTGAGGAGCTGTCAACAAGGGATATAAAATACTTTTCGGGATAAGCCCATAGTTTGAGCTCATCCTGAAAGGTATATATACATCCTGTTATACTTAAAATGAATACAATAATGCCGGTGATTATCCCGAGCCATTTATGCAGCCAAAGTATGCTCGACTTGATCATCTAAAATTTGTAATTGATATTAAAGGAAGCCATCATTCCCTGACCTCTTACATATTCCTCATTTAACGCACGGTATTGACTTACAACTGGGTAGTAGTTCTTATTGAAAAGATTTTCAACGCCTAGTCCCAATGACCATTGTTTGTTGATCTGATAATTACCATTTAAGTTAAAAAGATCTACTGGTTTAACCGGCCCCTCGCTGTTTTTATATACACCTTTGTCGTTAGGCAGGAATCTGTCACGAGCCCCGGTATGTACCCAGAATAATTGAAAGGTCAATGGTTTGATCGGGGTATAATAGATATATCCCGTCGCTTTGATCGGAGCGATACGTGAGCCATTGAGGTAGGATTTCGTGCCGTCTTCTTTTTTCGATTTTCCCTCCACATAAGCATAAGTTCCACCTACAGTCAGTTGGGGACTGATGGTTGCACTTAGGGCTACTTCATATCCATAGACATCCTCAGGAAGTCGTTGTGGCATCAGATAACCACCAATGTCTACAAGTTCCACACCCATTTTTGAAGTACTATAATAGTAGGAAGCAGATAATTGGAAAATACTGTAGTTGCTGGAAAACCCGATTTCATAGTTATTGGTAATGATGGGATCTGTTTTTAGACTATCTAGATCGTTGTCGGTTGCCCTGCGGACAATTCTGCCAAGTTCATTGATGGCAAAACCCTGTGAAAAGCTTATGAAAGGGTTAAAGAACGAATATTTATTATAACGGAGACCGGCATTGAACGTAGCTCCTTTATACGGTATTTCGCCGCCTTTAACAGCGATGCTACCCGCATTGTCCGGACCTGTAGCAATGGTGTTGAAATCTTTTATTTTGACGGTTGCATTTTCATAACGGACCCCACCTTTGAAAATTAGATTTTCTAGAAAATCAATCTTTACTTGGGCATAAGGCGCCACGTTGAGCATATTCATATAAGGAATATAGACTCTACCGTCTGTCAGGTTTTGATCCGTGACATCATTCAGGAGATCAATTCCGTAAGTGACATCCGCGTTAGAACCAAATACTTGAAAAGGCGTGTTGAGATTGATACGCAATCCTTTTTTCTCGGAGTTGATCTGTGTTTGGCCGGGACCATACCATGCCGATGCTTTTTCAACATAACGATTCATGGATCGAAAGGTGTTGTAATAGGCCGATGCAACGAGAGAAGTGGAGGCAAAAAGATTATTTTTCGTATAAGTCAGCATCGCATTGTGGTTGTAAGGCGTGCCGGCAGGTTTGCCAGGATCATCTCCTTTTACACCGATAGTCGGGGATTGTCCATAGACACCCGTTTGGCTGATGTATCTGTTGTGCTGGTTGCTTCGATAAAAATTATATACAGCGGATAGATTGGAACTGTTATCGATGCTGTAGCCAAGTTTGAGGAATGCATTGTATTGATAGGTATTTGAAAGACCATCTGTCTGACCGAGGGCTGTTCCATCACCATCGCGCTGAAGACCCACATAATCCGCCGATCCGCTGACGGTGTAATCCCAGCTGTTTTTTCGGCCATATAATGTTTGGGCGGCACGATAGCCCAACGTTCCGCCACTGTTTATAGGATTGAAGGTTGTTCTCAGGCTGGTAATTCCTTGGATAGGAGCTGAATCTTTTGCTGGATTGCGCGTGATGTAGTTGATAATCCCGCCGGCTGAGCCATTTCCATAGATGGAGGTTGCTCCTTTAATAACTTCCACGCGTTCAATAACACTGGGATCAATAGTGCGTAGATCGCGCTGTCCATTCATTAATGGTGTGGATTGTGGGATCCCATCTATTAAAACCAGTACAGATCGCCCGCGTAAAGTCTGACCTGAATTGGTTGCTTTGTTGGTAGCCGTACCCAGTCCTGGAATTGTATTGCCAAGTATTGTTGAAAGATTGGTGCTGATCTGGCTCTGTGCCTCGATCTCTTTTGTTGTTAAAATGGATACAGACGAGGGAACTGTAGAGATACTTTCGGCTTTACGACCAGCGGTAACAATAATCTCGTCTAAAGTCTGTGTTGCATTTAACTGAAATAGGATAGGACCACTGACCGTATCTAAACTCACCATTTTTTCAAGGGCTGAGTAACCGGTATAGGAAACACGAAATTGAAGTGGGCCATTTGTCGGTACTTTAGCGAGATAAAATTGCCCCTGCTGATTTGAGTAACCAATGTTTTTCCCATTGAGCCTGATATTAGCTTGAGCCACTGGTTGATTTTCTGTATTTTTAACGAGGAGAGATAACTCTTGTGCATGTAACTGAGTCCCGAGAAGGACAAGGCTTCCTGCTGCGAACATCATATATCGTGTTCTATTCTTCATGGTAGTTTATTTAGATCAAATATAAATTGATGCAAATATAGAATATTTAATTTTTCTTCATCTAAAAAACTGCTATTTTTTTCGCTTAATATGCTCATCTAGCGGCTGTCTCATTCAAAAAATTACCAACTATAAATAGGAATACAATTTGGAGGGGCTTTCTTGATCATCAGGAATATTAAGGAATAGAGGAATGTTTTACCATCGTATAGGGGCTGTAGCAGAAAATCTATTCGATGTTGTTAAGCTGCTCGTTTTATTTTCTTTATTTTGAGTACATATTTTGTTTACGATTTATTGATATAGGATGGCTATTTTAGCAATTCATATTTCCATAATTAAATAGGTAGATGGCTGCTTCAGATCACAATGATATACGGTTGAAAACGATTTCTGTATTTCTATTATTATTTTTATCTAGTTTATTATACACGAAAGTTTTAGCTCAAAGCAACCAGAGGCTAAAGTTTGAATCTGTAGAAGCCATGCGTGCATACTTTAAGTATGCTGAAGGAAAGAAAATCATAAGCGGTCACCGCGGGACGATAGAAGATGGTCTTCCTGAAAATTCTATTGCGGCTTTTGAGGCTGTGTTACGTAAAACTCCAGCAATTTTTGAAATAGATCCACGCTATACGAAAGATAGTGTTGCGGTATTACTCCATGATGCAAACTTGGAGCGGGTGACAAATGGGGGCGGTCGGGTGTCGGATTATACATGGGCTGAATTGCGTACACTTCGTCTCAAAGACCATGCTGGAAATATTACTAAATATCCTATAAATACCCTAGATGAAGTTATTGAATGGGCAAAAGGGAAAACCATTTTAAATCTTGATAAGAAAGATTTACCACTGTCAGCGACCGCAGCTATATTGCGAAAGCATAATGCATATAGTTGGGTTTGGGTAACCGTACATAATGTTGAGCAGGCGGCCTACTATTTGGCTCAAAATCCGGATCAGTATATGTCTATGCATATCAAAGATCAGTCAGCCTTAGCTAAATTTAAGGCTTCGGGATTGCCTTATGACCGGATGATCGTCTATATAGGTCCTGAGTTAAAAGAATCGAATGCAGAAATGTATCGCTTTTTTAATGGGAAAGGGGTGATGTGTATGATTTCGTCAGCGCCAACTTATGACAAGCTAACAAAGAAAGAGGAAAGAAAGGAAAAATATAGGGCGATATTCGCCCAGGGTGCATCTATTCTTGAATCTGATTTACCAATGGAGGTGGCAGATGCAATTGATTAATCCAATTCGACGTTATCAGCCAGAAAATTAAAATATTTTGGTGATTCCTCTTCAAAAATTTCCTTTCCTTCCATCATATAGGCGCGAAGAAGGTATTCTTGTGCAGATTCGGTATTAGCTGTTTCCAGGTAACACTGTCCTAATCGCAGCATGATAAAAGGATTTTCATAAGCATTTTCGATGATATTGCCTTTGGCATTTTCAAAGTGTGGAAGTGCATTTTCGAAGTCGTCCTCTAAGAAATAAGCATCTCCAATGGAGGCTTCCAACCAAAGACTTTCAGCGTGGACATTTTGTGGGTTAGGGATTAAATTGAGCGCCTCAGTCCATACCCTAATTGCTTCGCGAAAGTTCTCTTCATCACAATAGGCATTACCCTCTTCACTCAGTTGGTCGATTTTATCTAATATTTGATCATCCATGGCATTCTTTCTTAATGGTCTTTTACGAAGTTAGGAAATAATTGGAAAAAAAAACACCTGAAATCTTAAACTTCAGGTGTTCAAAGGGGTAGAAAATGCTTTTTTATTTATTCCACCATACTTTGGTGTTGATCACATCATCTCCTTGTTGTGCCAGGGCTGCTTGATAATTTGATCTATTTGTACTTTGTTCCTTTAACGGGTAAACAAAACGACTGGGTATTTCTTTTCCCACTTCTGGTGTAAAGTAATAGGTGACAGTTTCACCATTAATAGTCCCTGTCCAAAGTGCATCGCCTGCTTTTGTCAGGAATAATGGATATCCCGTTCTTCTGATCTCTGACCACGCTTCGATACCTTGATTGAAAAGTGCCAGGTATTTCTGAGTAAGCACGTACTCTTTGTTCGCAGCGGGAAGTTTGCTTATATAGGCTGTGATATCGTCTTGTGGGACACCCCATTTTTCCAAAGAGGCTTTTGTGCCTTTTTCGTAATTGATTTGATCCCAGTTGCTATTTTCGGCTTGGATAAATGCTACTTCTGCATATTCCATAAGAACTTCGCTATAGTCTGCCGCATTGATCAGGTCACTTGGCAACGATATTTTATCGACCGGAAACAGATTTCCAGCAGCTAAAGGCAGGCCGTAGGGTTGGCCTACAAATTTTCCATCTGCGGCTGTTGGCTTGGCAAATTTAGCTAACCTTGGATCTGCAATTTTAAAAGGACCACGCGTACCTTGAAGGGTTTTAATAAGCACATCGGAGATCGCGAAATCTTTCCGGTTAGCCGTTACAGTGGCGCGGAATAAAGGCGCTTCGTTGGGTGAGGTTTTCGAATATTTGAATACAGCGTTGTCACTATTGGACGTAAAAACTCCTTTTGCCAGTGCATCTGCAATATGTGCTGTAGCCAAAGCGGCATCTTTGATCTTGATACGATTGGCTACCCGTAAGCGGAGGGAATTGGCAAATTTTGCCCAGTTCGCATTAGACCCCTTATAGATAATATCGGCATTACCAAATGTGGTTGCTGTTGCATATTTCGTTAAGGTATCAGCTGCTTGTTGTAGTTCATTGAGGATATCTTTATATATTTTCTCTTGACTCGCATATTTAGGAGTTAAGTTGTCGGGGTCCTGTTGCAGAGCTTGGAAATCAGCATCTTTATTGCCATAGGACTCATAGGGGATATTTCCAAAGACATCGGTTAATGACTGAAAAGCATAAGACTTGAGAATTCTTACAATGGCAATTTGATTGGCATTGGTACCAGCTGTCCCTGCCGTGGCGATTGCTCTGGTGCTTTCATCCGTATTGAGTTTGATAATATCATTCAGGTTATTCAACGATTTGTATGTTGCTGTCCAGTAATTATCCGAATAACTCTGATCTATTCTGTAGCGGGATTGGTCAGTATAAATATTCTGACTGAAATATTGGGCGAATAATTGCCCCCCCCGAAGACTAATCTCTTCACTCCGTAAGGCATTGATCAACTGTTTCTCCGCAGTAACCAATAACGTAGGCGTTGGTACCGAAGCCGGACGATTGGGATCGGTATTAATTTCAGCAAATTTAGCTTTGGAGCACGAAGACGCAAAAAGTGAGATGCCGATTGCACCTGTATATAGTATATTTAATAATTTCATTTTTTTAGAATTTTAGATTCACATTAAAACCATAAGTAACAGGCAATGGAATAGCACCGCCTTCGATGCCTTGTACATTACCACCACTCGACGTGAATTCAGGGTCAATGTATTTACTTTTGGTATAGATATTCCAAAGATTCCGGCCATAGACACTAACGCCAATATTCTTAATGACTTTGACATTGGCTAGTTTGAAATTATAGCCTAAAGTGACTTCTCTGAGTTTGACGTATGTTGCATCGAAAATGGAAAAAGTTGTAGGCCCATTGTATTCATTGCGGGCCCACTGCTGTGCATCAATGTTGGTTGTGTTTGGTGTAATATTTTTGACATCGTAGGTTCCGTCACTATGAAAGGTAACATCTCCTTTGACACCATCGAGTACAATACCTGTTTCGCGGATGTTATTGGCAGCTGTTTTGTCCAGAATACCGGAGTACATGCCAACTTTATATGTTTGGGAGAAGAATTTTCCACCTACACGACCGGATACTAAAAAGCCGAGGGCGAAGTTTTTATACCGGAGGCTGTTTTGGATACCAAAGGTGAAATCAGGCAGAATAGATCCCAGAGGAACCAATTGAGAGGTCTTCATATAGGTACTATTCTTAATTAATTTACCATCTTTATCTTGCGTATCTTTTTCTAGTACACGTTGTCCATCTGGTGCATACACGAAATCATTTCCAAGGAATTGGCCATACGATTCCCCTTCACGTGCGACCAATTGAACCAGTGAACTGCTTAAGCTTAATGTATTCACTTGATCGTCTAATTTGACCACTTTGTTTTTGTTCTTCGCCCAATTGATTGTTGCGTCCCAGGAAAAGTTTTCGCGTTTGATTGGTGTGCCGTTAAGCACAATTTCAATGCCTTTATTGTTGATTCTACCTGCATTAAGCCATTTGCCTTCGTATCCGAAAGAAGACGATACCGGTACAGCCAGAATTTGGTTTCTTGAGTTGTTATTATAATAGGTCAGATCCAGGCCTAATCGGTTTTTGAATAACTGAAGGTTGATCCCGGTTTCCCATGAACTTGTTCGTTCTGGAAGCAGGTTGTTGTTTGGTTTGATCGGTGGTAATGTATAGGAAGGATTACCTTCAAAAGGCTGATCCGGGTTATAAGCCTTAGCCAGCTGGTAAGGATCTGTATCATTTCCAACATCGGACCAGCCTAATCGCAGTTTACCAAAGCTTAACCAGGATAAGTTTTTGAAAGCCGCTAAATTGCTGAATAGAAAGCTTCCAGCCACGGATGGATAAACATAAGACCAGTTAGAAGTAGGAAGAGTAGAAGACCAGTCGTTTCGAATGGTGGCATCGATATAAAGCAGGTCATTATAGCCCAACGACACACTGCCGAAAACCGATGCGATCCGTTTATGATAACTGAAATTATCGACCTTAATCGCACTTGCATTTTTGAGGTTATAGTAGTTAGGGATAATCAGTCCGCCTTGTGTAATCGCATAATTGTTTTGCGATTTCTTATCTCTGATATTACCGCCAGCAAAAGCAATGAGTGAAAATTTATCCCAATTTTTTTTGGCTGTTGCAATAAACTCGTAATTATATTCATTGAGCTTGTTGTTTGTTTCTTCGTACTGTGAAGCGCTCCGTGAATATACAGCGATACGGTCCTGTGCCTGTAAGGAATAGATATCGGCGTGAACTTTGGCCCCGAGCGTTAACCAGCTATTGACATCATATTCTGCTCCGATATTACCATAAAACCGATCTCTGTTATCTTCCATATACGATTCGTAGGCCGACCAATAGGGATTATCGATAAAACGTGTTGCTTCGGCAGCGGGTGTATTTTGCCAACCAGTACGGTTCCACGCTAGTGGGGTTCCGTCAGCCCGTTTATAGTTCTCCAGTATCTTGTAATCGACCTGTACAGCCCCCCATTGAAATGCTTCAAGGATAATATTTCTATTGGAAGCACCAGTCCAAGGACGTCCTAGAGAAGAACTGCGGATATAATTAAATGTCGAGTTGATTTTTAATTTACCTAATTGCGTACCACCCGAAAAATTAAATGCATTTCGATGTAAATTTGAGTTAGGCGTCGTACCTGTTACATTTTTGTTTGTATAGGAGAAACGATAATTGGTGTTTCCACTATTGCCTCCTATGGAGAAATTATTGGTATTCGCTACGCCTGTACGGAAGAAATAACTGACATCATTTTTTGGATAAAGCCAGGGCGAAGGCTTGAGATAATTTGCCTCATCTTCGGGATTGAGATTGTACCACTGTAAAACAGGGGTGCCATCCAATTTTGGTCCCCAACTTTCATCGGAAGCATAATCTACGATTTTATAGTCAGTACCAGCGATATTTTGTGTTTGGAAGCTGGTAGAATAACCCTGACCGTAGAGATGCTGTCTTTTTGGAAGACGAACAATATTTTCGAAATCGATCCCTGTATTCAAGGAAATTTCGACTTTCTCACCTTTTGAAGCACGTTTGGTCGTAATCATGATAACCCCATTTGCTGCTCTGGAGCCATACAATGCTGCCGCTGTCGCTCCTTTTAGAACAGAGATGTTTTCAATATCATCCGGATTAAGGTCCTGTATCATGTTTCCAATATCCTTACCAGCGCTTCCGTTGATTGTAGCTGATGAATTGAAGTCAGTATTGTCGATAGGTGTTCCATCAACAACATACAGCGGTTGATTGTTTCCTGCGATTGAATTGATGCCGCGTAATACAACATGTGTCGAACCGCCCATATTGCCGCCTGAACTGGTCACCTGAAGTCCTGCAACTTTCCCTGAAAGTGCGCTTAGCGCGTTGGTTGGACGAGTCTGCAATTCGGTGGATTTTACCTCCTGTACAGCATAACCTAGGGATTTTTTCTCTCTGGAAATACCCAAGGCTGTTATAACAACTTCATCCAATTGGGAACTCGTCGGTGAAAGTTGAATTGTGGTAAGCCCGCTGGGATTGGTTTGGACGGTTTTGGAATCAAAACCAATATATTGAACTTGGATGCTGATGGAATTACCATTTGATGGTAATTCGAATAGGCCACTTGCATCCGTTTGCACCTGTTTTTTGCTTATTATTTCTGTAATCGTTGCACCTTGAATAGGGGCATTGTTGTTGTCGACTACTTTTCCTTTTATGGTGGATTGAGCGTATAGCGTGCTGCTGCTTAAGCAAAGCGCTGCCAGTACGACAAAATTTATATTATTTTTTGCCATATTAATTTAATGATAATGAATGGTTTTTTTTGTTTACGGTTATAGGAGATCGTTTGAATCGAACTGGAAAACATCTCCTAGAAGCATTCGTTTTACAGGTATATGTATTGCACTGATTTTCATGTGTTAAAAAATGTTAATGCAAATATATAAAATCTACCTAATAACTATACTTTATTTTTTATTTTTTTGTAATTATGATGTCAGAATGCCCATGATAATCTTATTGGCTAGATACGACTACCGTTTTTACCTCAATGGAATACTGAGCGGATATCTTTGTCATAAAATAACTTGTTGGAATTACGCTTATAATACAAATGGAATACCAGTAAAGCACCTTTGTCGTATAGGTACAGTATAGATACAATATAGAATAAGTATTCATAAAGTATTGCTATGGGTACATAAGCTAATGTTTAACCAGTACCATATTTTTGCCAGAAGCGTGTTTATAAGTTGGAGACTATAGATAATTCAGGGAACAATACAGTGGAAGAAGGGATTTCCTTGCGGATTAACAAGAATAGGATGAAGGTCTGAAATGAAACAGGGTATCTCATTTATGGATACCCTGTTTTTGTTTAACGGTCAATGTTTACTTGATAAATTGTTTCGGCTTCGTCATCATCAAATTGCCGGATTTGCGCGATGAGTTTTTGTTTCATTTTAGTGACTACGCGCTGATAGGTTGGGTCTTTATAAACATTTCGAAGTTCATTTGGATCTTTTTGAAGGTCGAAAAGCTCCCAGTTTTCAATACGTTTATAATAACGAATCAGTTTGTAGCGATCATCTCTGACGCCAAAATGAGGGCTCACAGCATGCTCTCCGTTTTCGAAATAATGGTAATATATATCCTTGCGATGTTCTTCTTTTGTATTTTTTAGGACATGAACAAAGGATTTTCCTTGTATGTCAACAGGTTTTTTGATTGCGGCCAACTCAAGTAGGGTGGGAGCGATATCGGCATTCACCAATTTTGCTTCGATTTTTGTCGCAGGTTTAATCAATGGGGGGTAACGCATTAACATCGGTGTCCGGAATGACTCTTCGTACATCCATCGTTTGTCAAACCAGCCGTGTTCGCCCATATAGAATCCCTGATCCGAAAGATAGATCACGATGGTATTTTGGCGGAGAGATTTCTGATCCAGATAGTCCAATACTTTACCTATATTGCGATCCATAGATTGAGCGGTATTGAGATAATCGATCATATAACGTTTGAACTTCCACTCGGCAAGCTGTTTGCCTGTTAGCTTGCCTTGTTGCAGTTGTTCATAAATGGGGCGGTAATAGGCAACGTAACTATCCTTTTGTGCTTGGTCCATTCGTTTGAAATTACCATCATTCATCATTTCTTCCAATGAGTTGAACATTTTGAGATCATAACCCATCTTCATATCCTTATCGATTGACATTTCCTGTAACGCGGCGGCCTGTCTGCTTTGGTAATTATCATAAAATGTTGATGGTAGGGTAAAATTCACGGTATCATAGGTTCCGAAGTCTTTTGGGTCGGGCATCCATGTGCGGTGTGTCGCCTTATGACCGATGACCAGACAGAAGGGCTTGTTTGAATCTAGGGTATCCAGCCAATTGATCGATTTTTCTGTCACGATATCTGAAACATAGCCTTCAGTGCGCTTACGCCCTTGTTTGCTTATGAAATCTGGATTGAAATACGTGCCCTGACCCACCAGGATATCATAATAATTGAACCCTTGGAGCTTTTCTCCCAAATGAATTTTGCCAACCCAGGCTGTTTGGTAGCCCACCTGTTGTAACTGTTTGACAAATAAATCCTGGTTGAAGTCAAATTCGGAAGTTTCATTGTCCTTAAATCCATTCTTGTGGCTATACTTGCCTGTTAGTAGTGTGGCTCTGGCTGGACCACAAATGGAGTTGTTAACATATGCATGGTTGAAAATTGCCCCTTCAGTCGCAATACGATCAATTTGCGGCGTTTTAGCATAAGTTGAGCCATAGGCACTAATGGTTTGATAGGCATGGTCGTCTGATATAATGATCACGATGTTAGGCCTATTCTGCCCCAGTACCTGGCTGCATATGCTCCATAGTATAAGCGCTAAACAAATAGAGGTAAATTTCATTGTAATAATGGTTTTATTGTTGATTATGATATCGTTTCTTTAAAGATAGAAGATTATTCTATTTTTATAGTTAAAAAGTGAAAAGTAAGTATGATAAACACAATTTGGATCCGAATAAGAAAAGTCTTTGTGACTGCAATATTTGTAGGATTGTATGCCTTGGTAGGTGCACAGGAGGTAAATGTTTTTGTATCTGGCGAAGATGGTTATAAAAGCTATCGAATACCGGCAATAGTAAAGGATAAAACAGGACAATTGATTGCCTTTGCCGAGGGAAGAGTGGATCATGCGGGGGATTTCGGTAATGTAGATATTGTTTATAAAATCAGCCCGGACGATGGTAAAACTTGGGGTCCATTGCATATTGCTGTTGATAATGATAATTTGCAGGTCGGAAACCCTGCTCCCCTAGTAGATTTGTTAGATCCGGCATATCCGAATGGACGACTGCTACTTTTTTACAATACAGGTGATAATCACGAAGGCGAGGTTCGTAAAGGCAATGGTATACGCGAATGTTGGTCAATTAGTTCAACAGATGGTGGTAAAACCTGGTCCGATCCACGGAATATCACACTTGAAACTCATCGCCCGAATCAGCCTTCAGTAAATACACGATATACTTTTCATGAGGACTGGCGGGCCTATGCGAATACTCCAGGGCATGCATTGCAATTTGATTCTGGTAAATATAAAGGACGTATCTATATTCCTGCGAATCATTCCGAAGGGAGCCCAAAAGAGAATGGTAAGGATTATTTTGTCCATTCTTACTACTCGGACGACCACGGTAAAACATTCCAGATAGGGGCTAGTGTGAAATTCGAAGGATCAAATGAAACTATGGCTGCTCAGATCTCTGAAACAGGATTGTATATGAATTCCCGTAATCAGCAAGGCAATGTGAAAGAGCGAATCGTATCCTACTCGAACGATGGCGGAGTGACCTGGGATACGACCTATTTTGATAAAAACCTTCCCGATCCCGTTAATCAGGGATCTGTGCTCTCTTGGCAAAGGAAAGGAAAATATGTGTTAGCTGTTTGCAATGCTGCAACCACAAATAGAAGAGATAATTTAACGCTTCGATTAAGCAGGGATCAGGGAAAAACCTGGTATTTCAATCATGTCGTTTCAAAAGCTCCTGCGGATGTAAAAGGGGATTATACAGCCTATTCCGATTTGGTGCTTTTAAATAAAAATAGAATAGGTGTTTTATTCGAAAAGGAGAATTATCGAAAGATTGTGTTTGTGCCGGTCCAACTAAAATAGTTGTAATTATATAACAAAATACATCGTATCTGATTTTTATGCTATAAAATCTGGATGTAACTTATTAAAGAATAAATTTTTGGTTTAGTGACAACAGCTTATAAGTGTAATTAACGATAATCTATAACTATAAAAAAACACCTGAAGTGGGGAACCTCAGGTGTTTAACCTAACCAATTATTAACCTAAATTTATGAAAAGTATACTTTTTAAAGTATAGAAAGTTATATTCAATATTCATGCCATTTTGAGTTCTGACCTACTGTAGTTTTTCTTTTGTGTTATTTTTGTTACTAAAATTACTTCTTCAATTTGTTTTAGTAATATTAATATACTATACTTTGTTGTTTTGTGATAATTAATAAATTATTTTGGTTTACCTCCGTAAAGCAGCTACAAATAAAATTCATGTCAAATATAATCGGAACAATTCCTCCCATTCGGCATCTAGACTGCCAGTATATACTGCCTGTCGAGCTCGATTATACCAATAGCGGGCATTCCAAGGGTCTCCTTCCTTGCGGTGAAGGTAAGCATGTACGTGAGCGGCTTCAATACCATCTAACTGATCGATGAGGTCGTGTGCGGTTTTCCAATCCCCCTTTTTGTCATACCACAATGATTTTTGTACAGTAGACCACTGATGAATAGGACTGTCTAATAATTGAAATTCTTCTATTGTCATTTTGTTAATTCTTTGCTCCAGATTTCATAAATATCATCTCCTTTAGAGCTTTTTCCACTGTGATGCCATTTGTTATCTTCCAGCTTTCCATTAAAATTCAGTTCTTGCCCGACCTTATTATTGTCTCTTGAAAAGAATTGTATTGTCTCTGTGTAACGATTGTTTTTGTAACTGTAGCGTCCGCCACCGGTTCCATAAAATCCTTTTTGGGCCGGATTAATGGCAATCCATTGGAAGTAACCGTCGACCAGAATCTTTATTGTTTTGCGATCTGCTTTTGAAATCTCGTGCATCTTTGCATCTTGTTGTCTACCCGTAATTCTCCACAAAGCATCTAAATCTTGGCTGATGGTTTTCTGTTTGACAAAGATCTTATTGGAATCGGGCAACTTTATCTGGATGTTACCTTTTTCGGTTTTAACATACAAGTTGGTTGATTTACCGATGTCGATACTGTCTTTCGTGTCATATTCGATAACTACACTGATCGTGTTGTCTTGCTGCTGGATTGCGCCGCCCCAAGTATAACCAAAATGCTTATTGGTCTCATCATATTGTATGAAAGAAAGGTAGTGATCCTTGATCAAAATTAGGTTTTTGGTGGTTCCTGCCGTGGAAATATATGCGCCATCAGCAAGTTGCGCCTTAGCTTGGAAATGTACAGCTACAAGCGATAAGCACAATAGTAAAATACAGTTTCTCATAACAAATCAAAGCATGTTGTCTTTTAAAGATACAAAATAAAAATGTTGAATAGTGTACTGGGGATTGCAGACTCATAAAAAAGGCTGATTCTTTGTTAAAGAATCAGCCTTTTTTAGCGGAATATATGATTTATTTGAATTTACTCGCTAATGCGGCAAGCTTACTAGCCATATCCGTTTGCGGTTCTGGCTGTCTTTTGCCTTCATTTCTCTTATTCTTTGGAAGAACAGGTTTTTCATCTGTTTTCATCGATAAAGCAATGCGGTTACGTTTCTCATCCACCTCTGTAACCGTGACTGTGACATGTTGTTGTACTTTGACCACCTCATGTGGGTCGGAGATATAACGGTTGGACAGTTGGCTCAGGTGTACTAAGCCATCTTGATGTACGCCAATATCAACAAAAGCGCCAAAGTTGGTAATGTTGGTCACGATGCCGGGAAGTTTCATGCCAATACGTAAATCGCCAATGCTATTGACACCGTCAGTGAACGAAAAGGCTTCAAACTTTTCCCTTGGATCAAGACCGGGTTTGGCTAGTTCATTAATAATATCATTTAAGGTTGGTAGGCCCACTTCCGCAGAGATATAGTTTTTCAACGGAATGGATTTTCTTAATTCAGCATCTTTGAGTAGGTCTTCTACTTTTTTACCCAGGTCTTTTGCCATTTGTTCGACCAGTGCATAACGCTCAGGGTGTACAGCCGAAGAATCCAATGGATTGGCAGCATGTCTTATCCGAAGGAAACCTGCAGCTTGTTCATATGCTTTGTCACCAAGACGAGGTACTTTTTTCAATTCTCGACGTGAGGAAAATGGACCATTTTCATTTCTATATTTAATAATCTGCTGGGCTAGAGATGGTCCTAATCCAGAGACATAAGATAGAATTTGTTTTGAAGCGGTATTCAGTTCTACACCAACCGCATTTACACAGCTGATGACGGTATCGTCCAACGATGTCTGTAGCTTATTTTGGTCTACATCATGTTGATATTGACCGACACCGATTGATTTTGGATCGATTTTAACCAACTCGGCCAATGGATCCATTAATCTTCTTCCGATTGATACTGCACCACGTACGGTGATATCATGGTCCGGAAACTCTTCCCGTGCTGTTTCTGATGCGGAATAGATTGAAGCTCCACTTTCATTGACCATAACAATGGTCACATTGTCGAGGCCTAGTTTCTTTATAAAGTCTTCAGTTTCACGTCCTGCCGTTCCATTACCGATCGCAATGGCTTGAATATCGTGTTTGGATACAAGATAGTTGATTGTCTTTTGTGCTTCGGCAAGTCCATTTGCTCCATTGTGTGGAAAAATAGCCGTATTTTCTTTCAGTTGGCCTTGCTCGTCCAATACAACGGTCTTACATCCAGTTCGGAAACCGGGGTCTATTGCAAGTAATCTTTTTTGTCCTAATGGTGCTGCTAAAAGTAATTGACGAACATTGTCCGCAAAAACTTTGATAGCCTCTTCATCCGCTTTTTGACGGGTCAATACACGGATTTCTGTTTCCATAGATGGTTTCAATAATCGCTTATAGCTATCTGTCAATGCCAATCTTACTTGTGCGGCAGCATCGTTGGATGCTTTGATATAAAGTGATTCAATGGTCGGAAGGATATTTTCTTCATTGATGTCGATATCCAGATAAAGTAATTCTTCTTTTTCGCCACGACGCATCGCCAAAACGCGGTGTGAGGGGGCGTCTTTTAGCGATTCGGACCACTCGTAATAATCTTTGTATTTAAGAGCAGCTTCTTCCTTTCCTGGAACTACTCTGGATACGAATTCAGCCTTTTCTAGGAATATTGCTCTCGATTTGGATCGTACTGTCGCGTCTTCGGCAATGATTTCAGCAATGATGTCTCTTGCTCCAGCTAGTGCTTCGTCGCTATTGTTTACTCCTTTTTCTGCATCTATTAACGAACTTGCAAGTTCCAGATAATCTGTTTTGTCCTGCACTAAAAGAAGATCTGCCAGTGGCTGAAGTCCTTTTTCTCGAGCGACGCTGGCTCTTGTTTTACGTTTGGGTTTGTAAGGCAGGTAGATGTCTTCCAGGTTCGCCATAGTCTCGGCTGTCAAGACCTGTTGTTCAAGTTCATGTGTCAATTTACCTTGATCATTGATGGATTTTAAAACAGCTTCTTTACGTTTATCCAGATCCTTCAGTTGTTGGGAACGATCTCTGATGTTTGTAATCTGAACCTCATCCAGACTTCCTGTCATTTCTTTCCGGTAACGGGAGATAAATGGAACAGTAGCGCCTTCTTCTAATAGTTGAATTGTCGTGCGAACCTGTTTTTCGCTTATGGATAGCTCGTTAGCAATAGTAATTTCGTGTGATAATAAGCTCATTGTAGATTTTACTTTAAAAAGGAAAGCTGTTGAATGGTTATTCAACAGCTCTATGAAATATCTGATTGTAAATTAATGCAATGGAATTACGCAGGTTTGTTTGTGTTTTCCTCTTGTTCTGTAGGTTTCTTTTCTTCTACTTCGTTGTTTTTGGCCTCCGCAAAGTGGTCATTGTATCCGTAAGTGATATGAGAAGGTTCCTCTCCGTAATCTAATTGCTTATGTGGATTGTGTTCCACGACTCCCGCAGGAGTTGTAAATTCATACTTTTTCTTCGCTGGTTCAGATTCTGAGCTTTCAGCAGTTTCTACGGACTGGGATTCTTGCTCAGCTTTGGCTTGTTCTTCCGCAACTTTTACATCACTAGGGACGGTTTCCTCTTTGACTTCCGTCTTAACGTCTATGTCTTTTTCAAAATTATTGATCTGATCTGAAATCTCACGCTTGATGCCTTCGGATGCATCTTTGAATTCTCGTATCCCTCTTCCTAAACCTCTTGCCAATTCAGGAAGCTTCTTGCCACCAAAAAGTAACAAGATCGCAAACACGATTAAAATCATCTCCTGTGTTCCGATGTTTAGAAATGTTATTACTGGATTGTACATACTCTTTTCCTCTTCTTTTGATTACTAACTAGATGCTAAGTTACACTTATATTTCTATAGTTCTTAGACTAACAGGTAAATTTAAGATAATTTTAAGGTATTTGAAACATAAAAATTACTTAACAAAGGGGCCGTATTTGGTGAGTAAATTTTGTTATATTTTTGCTAAATATTTTTTAATATGACGATAGAGCGGAAATATCTTTGTATTTTTGTGCCTATTTTTTTGAGGAATTGATTATGTTGGGAAAATTTAAAACATTCAAGCCGTATTACAAAAGTACGATCGTATTGGCCGGTCCAGTTGTCATTTCGCAATTGGGACATACATTGGTGCATACTGCGGATAGCGTTATAGTCGGACATTTTGCTGGAACGATTCCATTGGCCGCAGTGTCATTGGTGAACGCTGTCTTTATGATCGTTATGGTAGTCGGATTGGGAATTGCCTATGGGATCACACCATTGATCGCACAGGAAAATGGTCGCGATAATAAGGAGGAGTGCGCTGTATTATTATCAAATAGCTTTTGGTTGAATATCATTACCGGTATATTGTTGTTCTGCTTGGTCTATTTTGGTTCTATGCTCGCAATTGATCATCTGAATCAGGATCCAGCTGTTGTAAAGGAGGCGAAACCTTATTTACTGATTTTAAGTCTTTCTATGTTACCGCTGATGGTATTCAGTACATTTAAGCAATTTGCCGAAGGTCTGGGCTTTACCAAGCAAGCGATGAATGTAACCATCTGGGGAAACGTACTCAATATTATATTGGCAATCATCTTTGTCAAGGGTATGTTCGGAATTACGCCGATGGGTGTAAAAGGGGTCGGATATAGCACGCTGATTGACCGTATCTTGATGATGGCGGTGATGATGACCTATGTGTTGCGATCGCAAAAGTTTAAGGGCTATATACAACATTTTAAAATTACAGTAATAGACAAGGTAAGACTAGGGAAAATATTGCGGATCGGTGCACCTGTTGCAATGCAATATGTTTTTGAAATTGGTGCGTTTGCCGGAGCGTCTTTACTGGCCGGAACGATCAGTGCTACTGCACAAGCTTCCCATCAGGTAGCAATCCAGTTAGCTGCAATGACCTATATGATGGCCAGCGGTATTGCTGCTGCTGCAACAATTAAAGTGGGCAATAGCTATGGAAATAGAAACCTGTTCCGCTTGGAGCGTTTTGCCATAACTTCTTATCAGTTGGTTTTGATTTTTATGTTGATTACGGCGTCATTGTTTGCGATTTTCAATAACTATCTGCCTTACATTTTTACGTCTGATAAGGCGGTAGTCGTTATCGCTGCTCAATTACTGATCATCGCTGGTCTTTTCCAGTTATTTGATGGTACACAGGTTGTGGGACTAGGTGTTCTGAGAGGTATGGGCGATGTCAATATCCCTACGATCATCACTTTTATTGCTTATTGGATTATCGGACTGCCAAGTGGTTATGTGATGGGGATACTTTTTGATTGGGGTATTAAAGGGATTTGGTACGGCTTGACCCTTGGTTTATTGACTTCATCGGTATTGCTCTATTTGCGGTTCCAATTAGTGATCAAGAGAAAGAAGGTCCAATTTGAAAAGAGCATATTATAGAATCGTAAATGAAAGTTTCTGGAAGATAAAACACCATTTTATAGCTGAGAGTATATTCAAATGAGAATATATATATATGGTATTAAATAAAAAAGTGGCTGTCCTTTTGGACAGCCACTTTTTTATAACTTGTTGCTGTTAAATTTCTCTGTTGCTATCCCAGTTTTCGAGATAGTCTGCAACCCGTTTCAAGAATGTGCCGCCTAGGGCGCCATCTATTGCACGGTGATCGTAGGATAGGGACAGATACATCATATGTCGGATTCCGATCATATCACCATATTCTGTTTCGATTACCGCAGGTTTCTTTGTTATTGTACCGACTGCCAATATCGCCGCTTGGGGCTGATTGATAATAGGCGTTCCCATAATATTACCAAAAGCACCAATGTTGGTAAATGTGAATGTCCCATCTTGTGTATCATCGGGTTTTAATTTATTTGCCCGTGAACGCTGTGCAAGGTCGTTCACTGATTTGCTTAGCCCCACTAGACTCAACTGATCAGCATTCTTTATTACCGGTACGATGAGATTGCCATTTGGCAGCGCTGCAGCCATACCGATATTGATATTTTTCTTTTTAATAATATTATAACCATCTATTGATATATTAACCAAAGGAAAGTCTTTTAAAGCCTTGGTAATGGCTTCTATAAATAGTGGTGTGAACGTAATATTTTCTCCCTCACGTTTCTTATACGCATCTTTTACTTTATTGCGCCATAGTACTAGGTTGGTTACATCTGCTTCCACAAATGAACAAACATGCGGGGATACTTGGACACTCTTGACCATATGATCGGAAATCAAGCGTCGCATACGATCCATTTCAATAATTTCGTCGCTACCGTTTACAACAGTGTGGACTGTTGGAGTCGGTGTAACTTGAGTCGGTTCATTTTTGATCAGAGGGGCATTTGTTGGTTTCGCATGATCTGTGTTTTGCTGAGTGCCTCTATTGGCTACGTACAACAGAATATCCTCTTTCGTAACTCTACCCTCGGCTCCTGTGCCTTGGATACGATCAAGTTCTTCCTGAGATAATCCCTCATGACGCGCGATGTTTTTTACTAGCGGCGAATAAAAGCGGACACTTTGTTCGTAATGTGTATTTGTTGTTTCTTCGACTGGACTACCCAATTGCGCTATCCCTGGTATTTCCAAATTGGTAGTTTCGCTTGAAAATGTAGGTTGATCGACTATGCTCTCCTGCGATTGAACAGTAGGTTCGCTTGTTTCGGTATCTCCTTCTATTTCTATAATTGCAACAACATCACCAACCTGAACGATTTGGTCTGCAGTATAAAGTTGTTCCTTCAAAATTCCCCTAACAGGAGAAGGTACCTCTGAATCAACTTTATCCGTTGCGATTTCCAATAAAGTGTCATCTTCTTCAATCAAGTCACCAGGTTGTTTCAGCCATTTGGTAATTGTTGCCTCCGATACACTTTCTCCCATTTTTGGAAGTAAGAGTTTATATAAAGCCATATTTTTTAGCAATCTCGTTATAGAAAAACGAAGTTAATTAAATTGTGGTTTACTTTCAACAATTTGAAATATTATTCCTTAAAAAACGATTTTATTAAAATTTTATTTTAAGTTACTCAAATTTTGCCCCTTCTTCTTTTACTAGTAGTTTCCAGAGTAGGAGAAGCGCATTCATGCGCGTACGTTCGATGTTTATGCGCCTATCATTGTTGAATTGAAATTTCTTTGTGATCACTTCTTTTTTTCCCGCTACGGCCACCCAGACTGTCCCTACAGGTTTCTCAACAGAACCGCCGCCCGGACCCGCTATTCCTGTTGTCGCAATGGCATAGTCCGTGTTAAATTTTGCTTTTGCGCCCGCAGCCATTTCTATGGCCGTCTGCTCACTGACAGCGCCAAATTGCCCCAACGTTGTTTCATTGACATTTAGCAATTGCTGTTTTAGTTTATTGGAGTAGGGGATTGTTCCTCCGACGAAGATTTCGCTACTTCCGGGATTCGCAGTTAATGAAGCCGCCAGACTTCCGCCTGTACAGCTTTCAGCTGTAGTCAAGGTAAGTCGTTGTTGAGTAAATTGCTTAATTAAATATGCTTCAATAGTGGTGTCGTAATCCGTAATTACATAATTTTTTAAGCGATTCAAAAGTTTGCTCTTAAAGAGCTTTACTTCTTGAATAATATCAGCTTTGTTTTTACTTTTCCCGGAAAGCCGTAGGCGAATAAAAGCTAATGTGGGTAAATAGGCCAATTTAATAGTTGAAGGAAGTTCTTCTTCAATATCCTTTATTTCTTCAGCGAGATAGGACTCTCCGATACCGCCTACAAGTATCGTTTCGTGATGGATGAAGATATCTTTATTTTGTTGTTCGATCAAAGGAAAAACACGCTGTTCCATTAGATGTTTCATTTCAAATGGTACACCGGGCATAAAAATATAGTGTTTTTGTGCCTCAGAAACCAACATACCTGGTGCTGTACCATAATCGTTGAATAATATTTCACAGTTTGCCAAAACATCTGCTTGCTGTCGATTAATCTCTAGCATTTCCATATTGCGGGACTCAAAGAAACTTGTTACATGTTGGAGCACTTTTTCGTCACGGATTAATGTTGTGCCAAAATATTTTGCCGCAGTTTTTTTCGTAACATCGTCTTTCGTTGGACCAAGCCCCCCAGTAATTAAAATCAAATCGGCTCTTGTGGATGCGTTTTTTAATGTGTTGAAAATTGCTTCCTCCGTGTCGGGAATGGATGTCATCTGGACAATATCTATCTCGAATTTTCCCAATTGTTGTGCAATCCAGCTGGAGTTGGTATCGATAATCTGGCCTATCAGAATCTCATCTCCGATCGTAATAATTTCTGCTTTCATAGTATAAACTTACATAAAATTACGGATCAACTATACGCTAAAATTGTTTTGATTAAAAGAATTTAAAGATGGTCTTTTTCGCGTAGTAACTGGGTTTGAATTTTTGGGTGTATACCGGATTAATTGTATAAAAAAAGCAGTTATTTTAAAAATAACTGCCTCCAGAACTTGCTCTTTTTGTCAATTTGAGATCTTGCAATATGGATGCCTTCGCTCGAATGGTGACATTATAACTTCGATATCGTCCAAATGGCATCCACCCAAAGGACATATCCCAACAGTGTAAATCTCGATAGATATTGAAGGAAGTCATGACAACTTCTTTTTGTTTAAAATCGTACCCGGATTGAAATGTTACTTTCCATTTAGGTGTAACACTAAAGTCTCCATGTAAATTCAGTGTACTCGTAATCTGATTGTCCATGCGTCGTGTACTCGTATTAAAGAACTTGGACATATTAAAACTGAACGAAGCTGCTAGGTTCCAGGGAATATTAAAGTCTACAAAAGCATTTGGATCGGAACTGATTCGGGCCAAAGCCTGTGCCTGCTCTGGTGTCATTCCAGCATTGGACATTTGCTTTCTCAGTGAATCGATGTTGTCACCCCGTGATTTGGCTGCTTTCGGATTTAGACTATAGTCAAAGGATAAACCGAAATTTGTCAGACGGGCCAAACTTCCATCTTTAATCGCATATCTGTTGACGCGGACACCATTGTCATTTACAGAATAAGGGTCAAATGTACCATTGAAGTTTACATTCATCTTCTGATCGAAAAATGCTGTCCGACCAGAGAAAGTTATCGGAGATAGTTTTAATGAATCTGCAACAAAATTATAATTTCCACTAAAAGTCAAGCCTTGGAGAATCGGTATCTTTTTGAAGCCACCATCGGTGGTGTCAGATTTGCTCTTCACCTTGGCCTCAATATTGTTGTCAATTGAGAAGCCTATACCCGCAGATTTTCCGGCAGAAGGCGAACCATATACTCCCTGCGAAAAGATGGAATATACATTACGATTGCCATATTGATCATTATATTGTTGATAGAATCCATAACGTGGATCGGAGAAATCCGGTCTGTAGTTAAAATTGATGGATGGTGTGACCACATGTCTGATCGCTTCGATTTTTCCGATCTTTGGATACATACCGTATATCTTGGTCGAAAGACCAGTAGATACAGAGTAATCGTAAGCACGATTAAATCCCTGTAGTGTATCAAGCCGTTGTTTGTAGCCTGCAGGTGTGTTATCAATACGTTGTCTGGTACTTTGTAGATACCAACGTTCGGTGTAGTTTACACTGGTATTGAATTGAAAGTATTTAAATGCGTTAAGCGATAAGCTGATAGGAATGTTATGCTGGAAACCATTCTGGAACCTCTTGAAACCTCCAGAACTGAATAACAAGCTGTCTTTGGTATTGACTGTATTTTGCGCCTGAAAACTATAACCAACATTAATACGTTGGTACCATTTCTGTTCGCCTACACGATCTTTGCTATCAAAGGGGTTGAATGAAGAAACGTTTAAACTGATATTTGGTAAGCTTAACTGAATACTTCTGTCAGCCATATTCTGACTATGGGTTAAACTTGCTGTTAGATTCACTTTTCCATCGGCAAACACTTTTCCATAACTAATGGATGACCCCATTCTGTTCTGGGCCAGATTTTCATAAGTTGTTTGATTACTTCCTGTACCTGTGTTGCGGAAATAGGAGGCGGTACCAAAGTTTACACTAGCAGAAAAAGATGTTCCCGGGTTAGCTTCTTGACGTTGGGTATGATTCCAGGTTACATTAAAGTCTTTATTGGAACCGTAATCTTTTGTTCCTTCCACCCCTGTTTTCGTATTTGCATAACGTATATTAAATCCACCGTTGAATTTATAATTTACGGTATAACGTGTGTTCATGGATACTTCCCATGAACCTTTTGAATACAATGATCCTCTAATTTCACTATCCCAGTAATCGTTGAAAGCGAGATACCAACCAATGTCGCGCATGGAGAAGCCTCGCGTATAATCTTCACCAAAAGATGGGAAAAGAAATCCTGAGGCTCTTTTGTCGGGTTTAGGGAAAAAAGCAAATGGGAAGGCTACAGGCATAGGGACACCCATTACCACTAAATAAGCAGGACCAGAAATGATCTGATTTTTGGTCACAATTCCTTTGGATATATGTATACCAAAATGGGTGTGTGGCTCCGGTAAATTACAAGTACTATAGAGTCCCTTGTAGATTGACATCTCATCATAGATATTCTTTCGGACGATATTGGCTTGGATAAAGCCTCCATCTACCTCGGTCATAATACCATAGGTATTCCCTTCCTGCTTTTCGTAGTCATAATAGAGGGAATCTACTGTTTTAGGAGATTCTCCATTTCCCATGATAACAATAGGACGGCCTACATATTTGCCGTTTTTATCATAGATACCTGATGCGAAAATCTTTTTTTGATTGCGGTCGAGTCGGATGTAATCAGCGGAAAGTTCAAAATCCTGATACTTTACTTTTGCACCACGATATAAATGGCTAATATTCTTTGCTACTTCCGATTTTTGGGAATCGACGGCGATGATGCTGACTTCCGCCTGCAATCCACTGCCTTTTTTCTTAGTGGTATCCTGTCCGGATTTAGTAGAATCAGCAGGTTTTATTTTTGTTGTATCCTGCAGTTTACTGGTCGTCGAGACAGGGTCCTTACTTTGAAGTCCGTTCTGTTTTAATGGAATATTGCTCTGAGCTAATGTTGAATTGCTCATTGCAAGAATGATAAATAGTGTTAAAATGTTGATTAACGACTTCAAAATTAAAGACAAATGTTATTTTTGTGAAATAATGTTAAACTTCGAAGGACAAAATTAGTCAAAAAACAAATAGAAAATATGTTAAATATCGTTATCTATTAAAGAAATAATATTGACTCATTTTGTATCGTTTATAGTAGAGCAAATAATTATTCAATGAAATCAGATTTAAGAATTAGAAAATGGTGTAGCATTATGTTGGCTACTTTGGGATTTTTTTTATTGAATTCTTTCAAATTAAACAACGGCCAACCCGAACCACCCGACTATCAGATTAAAACAATCGTTATTGATGCTGGGCATGGTGGAAAAGATACCGGTGCACAGGGCCGTCGATCCCTAGAAAAGAATGTAGCGTTGGACGTGGCGTTAAAGCTCGGACGACAAATTCAAAAAGATATTCCGGGAGTTAAGATTATCTACACACGGACTTCTGATGAATTTGTGGAATTGTATAAACGTATTCGTTTGGCGAACGCTAACAAAGCGGATTTATTTATTTCCATTCACTGTAATTCCGGTGGTTCTAGCGCCCATGGGACGGAAAGCTTGGTTTCTGGTTCGCATCGTTTAGGGCAACAGGATGCTGCTGTCCGCGAGAATGCATCGTTATTGCTCGAATCAAATTATAAAGAAAATTACCAGGGATTTGATCCTAAAGACCCCGAAAGTGCTATTATTTTTTCATTGATGAAGAACAGATTCCGTGAAAAAAGTATTCGTTTGGCACAGATGATTGAGGGAGAGTACGTGAAATCCGGAAGACATAGCCGTGGGTTCTGGGAAAAAGGGTTAGCTGTACTAGCAGAAGCGGGAATGCCAGCTGTTTTGACAGAAATAGGATTTATCAGCAATAGGGAAGAGGAAAGCTATCTTTTATCAGATGAAGGGCAACAAGAAATTGTCAATAATCTGGTTTCGGCTTTAAAAATTTATAAAAATTCTGTTGAACGCTAAACAGATTTGCTTTTATGCTGTTTTAAAGTTATATTAATGATGCATTACAAAAAAAATGATTTGTGAAAATATCAAATGAAACAAAAGTCGGCATATTAGCAACAGTTGCAATTGCTCTATTATTTATAGGGTATAGTTTTTTAAAAGGAAACGACGTCTTCAGTAGCGATAATACATTTTATACCACTTACCCCACCGTCGACGGCTTGACTTCTTCCAAGCCGGTTTTAGTTAACGGTTATCAGATAGGGCGGGTGTCAAAGATGACCTTACAACCAGATGGTAAAATAAAAACGGAATTTAAGATCCATTCCCATTATAAAATCCCTAAAAATACCATCGCTCGTATTTCCAGCACAGATCTATTGGGTAGTAAGGCAATTGTTTTCGAGATGGGCAATAGCACAGAAATGGCCAAAGATGGCGATTTTCTAAATTCAGGTATCCAACCGAATATCATGGATAAAGTTGAACCAATTCAAAAGCGAATTGAAACAATTACGATCAAACTGGATTCTACATTAACGGTGGTGAATACGGTGCTAGATAAACAATTTCAAGATGATTTTAAGAATAGTATTCATAGCATATCCACTTCCCTGAAAAATGTCGAAGGAATCACAAAAGATGTAGAGGGGCTTGTAGGAACTGAAAAGGGACGGTTAAATAGAATTATGGCCAATCTGGAATCGATCACATCCAATTTCTCACAAAATGGTGAGAAAATCAACGCAATAATGGCTAATCTAAATAATATAACAGATAAAGCGGCACGATTGGATTTTGAACAAACCATGAACAAGGTAAATGCAACCATGTCCGATTTTCAAAATATTACCAGCAAGATTAATAGTGGTAAGGGATCAATTGGTTTGTTGCTTAATGATGAAGAATTATACCACAATCTAAATAACGCATCTAAAGAAATGGATAATCTGATGAAGGACGTCAAGGAGAAACCTGGTAAATATATCAAACTTTCTATTTTTGGAAAAAAAGGTGAAAAATAGATCTTTTGTACGTATTACAGATTTATAACATAAAAAAGCCTGCTATTACTATAGCAGGCTTTTTTATGTTATAAGGTTTCTTTAAGCCATGTAAAGAATTCTCTTTGCCAGACCTGAGCATTGTGGCCTGATAGCACCCAATGGTTTTCATCAGGTAAATAGACAAGTCTACTCTTTATTTTCTTCAACTGAGCGAGCTGAAAGGCAGCCAAACCTTGTCCAATAGGAACACGGTAATCTTTTCCGCCTTGAAAAATCAGAATTGGTGTATGCCAGTTATTTGCCTTTTCAATCGGATTAAACTGGGTATAAGATTTTTCGTTTTTGCTATCCCAGTATGCACCGCCCAATTCATGATTGGCAAAGAACAATTCTTCCGTCGTACCATACCAACTTCTCATATCGAATAAGCCGTTATGTGCAATGAATGTTTTGAAACGATTTTGATGGACTCCGGCTAACTGGTAAACGGAATAACCACCATAACTAGCGCCAATTGCTGCTCTACGCGCTGTATCCACATATGTTTCTTTAGATATGTCATCTATAGCAGATAAATAGTCTCTGATCGGCTGTCCGCCCCAATCTTGTGAAATCGCCTCATTCCATTTTACTCCCCAACCGGGCATGCCTCTACGATTTGGTGCGATAACAATGTAACCTTGTGAAGCAATTAATTGCAGGTTCCAACGGAAAGAATAAAACTGCGTGAGCGCAGATTGTGGGCCGCCTTCACAGTAGAGTATAGTTGGGTATTTTTTTGCAGGATCAAAATTTGGAGGATAAATTACCCATGAAAATAAATCAGCACCATCGGACGCTTTTGTAATACGTCTTTCAATTTTGTTTTCTGCAATTGCTGCATACTTGTCGTCATTGACCTTGGTGACCGCTGTCAAAGATTTGTTTTTGAGATCAAAGCTAAAGACTTCGGTTGCACGCGTGAATTTGGTCAAAGTAACAATCAGCTTATCTCCTGTTTGACCAACAATACCCGTAATATCAAAGTCTCCAGTTGAAATTTGTTGGATCTTCGGAAGACTTTTTGACTTTATATTCGAAGGCACCTCTAATTCAAATAACTGCACAGTACCTTTGGTGGCAGCAGTAAAGTATATTTTGCGATTATCATTACTCCAAATAAAACTGTTGACGGTACCATCCCAGTGTGCTGTTAAATTTAATCGGATTGAACTGTTTTTATCAAATAGGATGATGTCATTTTTGTCGGACTCATAACCATCGGTTTTCATACTGAGCCAGGTTAAACTTTTACCATCTGGAGAATAACTTGGTGCAATGTCATAGCCGTTCATGCCTTCCGTAAGATTGGTGGTTGCACCAGAAGATAATTCATAGCGATAAATATCTGTGTTGGTACTCACGGCATAATCTGTCCCAAATTTTTTCTTGCAAACATATAATATCGCCTTGCTGTCGGGAGACCAAATGAAATCTTCTGCACCACCGAAAGGTGCCTGCGGACTGTAGTAAGGTTGATCCTTCAGTAAATCAACGGGATCTCCTATTTTTCCATTATTATAACTCGCCACAAAAGGGTGGTTGAATTTTCCATCATTGAATGTATCCCAATGTCTGTAATCTAAGTCGTCATAAATATAGGCATCTGATTTCGGCAATTCTGGGTATTTATCTGTGCTATGGTATTTTTTGATTAATACAGATTGGCTAAAAAGAATATGCGTTCCATCTGGAGAAAATTTAACATTTTCCAGGGCCATTTCACCGGATGTCAGCTGAGTTGCCTCTCCCTTTGTCAGATTTTTTTTCCACAAGTGACCTTTGGATAGATAAATCACATCACCATTTTGTTCGATCTGGACTACTGCTTCGCCTCCTTTTTGATCCGTAAACTGACCACCGGCACCATTGGCCAATGAGATGGTATAAAGATTCTTCTCACTCGTATTGCTTTCCAAGTTGTAATTAGAAACACCGTACAGCAATGTTTTGCCATCTGAAGAAAGTCCTTCAGCCGATACACGTCCGAGATCCCAAAGGGTGCTAGGGCTAATCGGTTGTGGTGTTTCAGTAACCATCTTAAAACTGGATTTTCCACCTTTGCTTTCTTGCGCATTGCTGAGGTTGCATGCCATAATCGCTAATGTAAATATTGTAAGTTTTTTCATCCGTATAAATTTGTTTTTCAATTGTGATGAAGCTATCAGATTTATTCACTCTTCAGTGCGATTGAATAAATCATGATGGTTTCATATATATAATGCTGAAAAATGTCCTCGCAAGTTACAGATTTTGCTACTAAAAGCTAAGCAAAGGATGAAAATAGCCGTCTTATTTAGTAAAAAGACGGCCATTTGTTCGGATAAGTTTATTTCTTGAGCAATATGCCGATAATTACCCAATAGATTTTGAGATGTTGCTTAGTGATCAGCATGATTGTTGTCAAATTGATACCAATTAATTTTTGTGGAAACACGCATCAGGATTGCCAAAATAATAAAGATACCGATCGTTCCCGCTATGAGTGAGTAATCTCTAAGTTGCATGAGTACATAGATGAATAAATAGAATGTACCCAAAATAGACCCGAGTAAAAGTGCAGATTTAAGATCTTTTGTAATCGCTTTTATAAAACTTGCAATGAGCATTACGGTCGCGATTGCTGCGATTAAATACGCGAGATTAAATCCGATATGTTCTGATAATGCTAATAATAGTGTATAAAAGAGTACCATGGCTGCTCCAATTAGTACATATTGGATAATATGGATTCTTTTTTTCTTGATGATTTCAGTGAATAGGAGCGAAGTGAATGTCAAGAGGATGATCAAAATACCATATTTAGCAACTCGTGTCGTTTTTTGATAGTTATTGATGTCTGGTAGAAAATTGATGGTGATCATATCCGAGTTGACCAACATGTCACTAGGTACGTTTGTGTCAGATGCAGCACGGGCGGTGGGCTGGGGGGGCTCAGATTCATCTGTCAGGTTGCCCCTGTTTTTTTCGAAAAGATAGATTGGATAAATATCTCCTGACCATTGTTGGGGCAGCTTGCGGCTAAAGGAAGGAATCTCCCAGGATGCTGAAAAATTGGCGTTGTCGACTGTTCGTTTACTGGGTAAGAAGGCACCGGCAAAACTCGGATTAGCCCAATTTCCCTTTACAGAAATATTTGTTTGATCACCGAGTGGGACAAAATTTAATGATTTTGAGCCTTTTAGATCTAGTGTGATTTTGAAAAGGTTCTCGCTTTGGGGATTGATTGAAATGGGGCAGACTAAATTTTGATTGAATAGTTTGAGGTTGTTGAAATCAGGATCGAAAGCTGACTCTAGACCATTCCATTTGAGAACAGGGCGTTTACCTAATCCCTTAAAATCTTGTATACCAAATACTAATCGACTTCCTTTCCAGTCAATCTTTTCAATTGGGATTTCCAGCTTTGTTAGATCGATTTTATTAAAGCTACCTTCGATCGAGATATGACTGTTATATACCACAGTATTATAGATCCCCCTGGAAAGATGCTGCGGGCTGATGTCTGTGCTGATATTCGAGCTTTGGGGTAGGATAAATATCCACTTTGTTTGTTTGTATTCTAATGTTGCTGAGTTTTTATTTTTTTCAGCGGGCTTTTGAATCATTTCGCTGTAGGGGATTGCTACGACGGGACCGGAGATGACCTGCTCCTGGCCCCAATTAAGTGCAATGCCTTCGGATACGCTTTGCTCGCGAGTTTTACGTTCTTCAATTAGATCGCTGATCAATGTCAGTGGTATGAGCAATAGTAGTGAAAGAAATAAGATGACAAATAATTTTAGGACAGTTGAGTTGCTAATTTTGTCAAAGAGCGAATACTGTTCTGCTGCAAATGAGCTTTGGGGTGTATTTTGGTTTTCCATGATTTCATTTGTTTAAATCAACCTGAATATTTTTACTGTATAATGCAATTTGGAGTTCGGTAAGCTGGTAATGAAGTATCTCTTTGAATTCAATATGATGGAATCTTTGTAGGGATCGGCCTTTCTGGAAGGTTTTCTTGTAATATTTAAAATGCTCTGGAAACAGGATGCCACCAATCGCGATCATTCCCATTAAATATAGACTAACTTTTCCGTTACCCAACAGAAGATATTGCATGGCAATTTCATCTTGAATTTCGGTTCCTGTTCCCGTTATAATGTGGAAGACATCGTGATTTTCCAATTTCGGCATGACATCAAATCCCTTACTTGCATAAAAAAGACCCAAACTATGGCCAATGCTCCCAATTGGGTAGGTTAAAAATTCCTCTTTGCTAATTCCCCATGCTTTTTTGTTCCATTTGAAAATATCTGCATACACTTTGGAAGACCAGTTGTAGAGATGAAGCATGAGTTTTAATCGAATTCCTTTCATGTTTTATTGTTTTAAAAGTACTTTGAATTTCAAAGTGTTTGGGTAAAAAAATTATTTATATTGTTGTTTTATTAAATTTTCTAATGCAATAAGGTGGTTTTCAAATGCTTTTAAACCTTTTTTTGTCCTTTTATATTTGGTATTGGGCTTGCGGTCGACAAAACTTTTCTCCACGACAATATACTCTTCCTTCTCCAATGTCTTGAGGTTGGAGGCTAGATTTCCATCAGTTACTTCCAATACTTCTTTGAACGAATTGAAGTCATATTCTTCATTCACAGCAAGAACGCTCATAATTTGTAAGCGGACTCTATTTTCGAATATTTTGTCATATAAAGAAAGATCTAATTTCACGATTCGTACTTTTTGTAAACGATAAAACCATAGATGATATGTAACACACCAAATCCTAATCCCCATAACATCAGTCCGTGGTCTGGAAGACATACTGCCATTAAACCTAAGCATATTTCTAGTATGCCTAACCATTTCACTTCTGTGAAGGTGTAAATGCTGCCAGCAGCTAAAGCCAAGCCATAGAAAATCAGCAGTATCCCAGCAATCAAATGATAATAACCTTGAGAAAGTAGGAGTAATGCTAAAACTCCTCCAGTTGTCAAAGGGATTGAAACTGCAAATAAAAGAGATTTGCTGGTAATGTTCCAAATCGACTGCCTATTTTTCTTAGCTTTCTTTCGAGCCATTAACCATCCGGTCAATAATGAGAGCGTCAGAATCAATAGAGCAACTATTAAAAAGAATGTAGGAATAGTCAGACCAGAGGTGAACCGATTGATCACAGTTTCGGGACTTGCTATCGCATAGTAGCCAAGTAAAGTCCCTAATAACGCATAGCAGCCGATAAGAACACCTGACAAACCGCTTATCGAAACAAATTTGGAGGATTTCTCCATCAATAATCTGATCTCTCCAAGCTCTTTAAATAAATCTTTTTGTTCCATAAAAGTACTTTGATATTCAAAGTAAATGAATAATAATGAATTATGCAAGAGGTAGAAAGAATATTGAAAAAAAATAAAAAAAAGAGTGGAAAATACTTGCAAGATATAGGTTTGGTTTCTATCTTTGTGGCATCAAAAGAAATCCTAATGCGGAAGTGGCGTAATTGGTAGCCGCACCAGACTTAGGATCTGGCGCCGCAAGGCGTGGGGGTTCGAGTCCCTTCTTCCGCACTTGATGTCCTCCCGAACTTAAAACCTCGGGAGGATTTTTTTATGAATGCGATATAGCTAAAAAGAGTATGAATATTTCACACGAGAATGTAGATGCAATCAATGCGGTCGTCAACGTCGCATTAGCACCTGAAGATTATAATCCTCAAGTCGACAAAGAGATTAAAGCGCAAGCTAAAAAGGCAAAATTACCAGGTTTCCGTCCGGGTCAAGTTCCTGTGGGACATATCAGACGTACTTATGGTAAATCTATTTTATTTGATGAGATCAATAAATTGGTGAACGATAGAATCACGAATTATATTTCAGAGAACAAATTAGAAGTTTTAGGTCAGCCACTTCCTTTGGAAGATGACGCACAATATAGCTGGGACTATAAAGACAATTTCAATTTTAAATATGAGATTGGTTTAGCTCCTGCTTTTGAATTACCTTTTACTGCTGAGACTGAGTTTGCTGTTTACGATATCAAAGCTGATCAAGAGACTTTGGCAGATCGTATCAAAAACTTACGTCGTAGCTATGGAAAGATGACTAATCCAGAAGTATCAGAAGAAGGGGATGTATTGTATGCTACCTTGAAACAAGATAAAGAGGAAGGTCTTGAGAAAACAACTTCGATCCGTACGGATATCGTTGAAGATGCAAAAATCAAGAAATCTTTAGTAGGTCTTAAAAAAGACGATGCTGTTAAAATCGATGTTAAGAAAGCTTTCAAAACAGAAGATTTAGCACGTATCTTAGGTATCACTGAAGAAGAAGCTTCAGCTTTGGATGTAACTAAATTCGAATTGACTGTTAAAAACATCAACCGTTTAGAAGAAGCTGATCTTAACCAAGAATTTTTCGATAAATTGTTTGCAGAAGGTGAAGTAACTGAAGAAGCTCAATTTACTGAAAAAGTAAAAGAAGAAGTAGAAAACTTGTTCAAGCAAAACTCAGATCAAAAATTACGTAACGATATGTATACTTTTGGTATGGACAAAGTTGATGTAACTTTCCCTGAGGAGTTCTTGAAAAGATGGTTGAAAGCGACGAACCCTAGCATTTCTGAAGAAGAGCTTAATGAAGGTTTTGCTGATTTCTTGAATAATTTGAAATGGACAATCATCGAAAACCGTGTCGTTACTGAAAACGGTCTTGAAGTTAAATATGATGAGGTAATCAATTTAGCGAAAGAACGTATCTACGCACAAATCAAAATGTACAATATCAACGAAGAGCCTTCTGATGAGCAATTGAATCAGTTTGCAATTCAATTATTACAAGACAGAGAGCAAGGTAACCGTTTGTTCGAAGAAGCTAAAGCTTTGAAAGTATTTGATCACTTAAAAGGTTTGGTTAAATTGAACAGCAGTGATATTGAATTTAAAGAATTCGAAAAATTAGCGTAAGCGATTTTAACATTATTATAAGAAGGCCTTCCAGATATTTTGGAGGGCCTTTTTTGCCTTCTAGGAAGTCACCTATACTATTGATCGGTTTTTGATTTATTTAAGCGACCCGCTAATAGCATGCACCTTGCCTTAATCTTACCATTCGGTAATCACTGATTCATTCAGCTTTTTTGATTGTGATGGATAGCTGGACTAGCTTTTACTATTATTTTAGTAGCCTATTGTTAGTTGGGCTGGCTTTTCTTTACATCTGTTTGGGTTGGAATAAAGAAATTATTCTTCTTTCCCAATGGAAATAGCCTTTTCAGAAATTCAGAGAAGGTATTAAACTCTTGCCGATATAATAATCCAAAGGCGCTGATATATTCCCCATCGTTTGGACTAAGAAGAAAGTTTCGTGTGTTTAGGCGGTTGGAAGCCCTAAGTACAAGGCGACCATCTTTGCGCAAATAAAACATAGCTTCTGCATCAGTTGAAACACGATCTGAGAATACATTCAAATCTGTTAACGCCTGACTCCTGCGATCCGAAATACCGCCTGTGAGAACTAACCTGTCATTAAATAAACGAAGGGACGCAGAGGCGTCATTCAGTGATTTAATATTGATATCAAAGAAATTGATATTGAGTGATTGTGCGATGATATTATTGATTTGATTGAAAGCAATTTCGGTGCCCGCTGATAGTAATGTATTGTTGACTTCTTTCCCAAAATCGCTTTGTGTTCCGGGGGTGAAGCTACGTCTCACAATTAAACTGAGCGCTTGCTGGTTGACATTATTGGCATCAGAGAAATACCCTTGCAGCTCGTCCTTCACACCTGGGTTCTGTGGGAAATTGATGTCAAATGTAATATCGGGTTGACTCAATTGACCTTTTAAAATCATGTCCGCTTGTGCTAGTACACGCTCAGGGTTTTCCTCTCTTCCAGCAGCATTGTACAGTGGAGCTAAGCTGGTTCTCTGTTGGTATATCGCGTTGATATTGATATTGGCTTCAGTCGGATTGCCAGCCCATCGTACAGTTCCACCCTCCTTTAAGTCAAATATTTTGTTGATATAATCCTGTGCGGTGAAATTGAACTTACCACTGTTTACGATGAAATCACCGAACATTTCAAAATCTCCCAGTGAAGATATTCGCATATTCAGGTTACTATTTCCTTTGCCCGATAGTTCCCCCATACTTGAAAAAAGGTTGATTTCAGCATTAGGTGTGATCAGTAGATCCATATTCATCGTCAAACCATTAAAATCCCGTTTCTTTTGATTTTTCTTGATTTTGGTGGAATCTTTTTCTATAAAGTAGATGAAATCACTATCGGAAATTGTACTTGCGCTATTAAAAGGTATATTGATGACCGTGTTTTCTTCTGATTTAGCACGTATATTGATATTCATTGCTGATGTCAATCCCTTAAACTGGAAGGTTCCGGAAGCATAAGCGGTACCATAGTAAGTATTGTTATCTTTTATTGTTGTATTCAATACCATGAAATTCTTTGCCTCGGCTGTCACATCTATATCCGGGTCACTTAACTTGTTAAGATCAACAATGCCGTCGATGGTCGCTATATTGTTTTTTTGATCGTATATTTTGAGACCAGTAAGGAAAATTCTATTGTTGGTCACATTGATTTCTTCGGAAAGACGATAGGGGGTTTTGAGGTAATTGATAACCATTGAAGCATTGTCAAGCTTTCCCGATCCACTAATTTTGGGGTTTAGGATATCACCTTCTATGTCAAGGTCTGCATTTATCTTACCTTTAATGTTGGAAACTAGACTTCGCAGAAACGGTTGAAAAACAAATACATCTGTATTAACCAACGTTGCCCTAAGGTTGAGTTTGTTATTTTCACTTAGGTGGTTGTAGGAACCCCTTAACTGAATTAATTTATCACCTTCTTCTATTTTACTATCTAGTTTTACCAATTGGTTTTCAGGGTCATAATTAGCACTAAGTGCTAATGCTCCTATTGGGATATTGTTGTAAAGGATGGGGGATGTCTTGATGTTGGCAACGATAAATGGAGACTTAAAAACAGAATTAACCTCAATCTTTCCATTTAAATTTCCTGACAAATTGATACCGTGTGGTTTTGTGATACCATTGAGCGAACTGAGATTAAAATCCTGGAATCTTAAATTGATTTGATCTGAAACGTCATTTGATAATATGCCATCAATATGCACTTTCTGCTCAGCATGACTCAATGTGAGTTTCTCAAAATACCATTTGCCTTTTGAAATTTTTAATTGTGCATCATTGTTGACAAGCCACTGTTCTTTGTTGATAAGTATATTGGATGGGTAAAAATTGATGAAAGCTGGTTTTGCATGGGCAAAACGGATAACGCCATTGAGATCTAAGCTATTGCTGGCTTCCAGTTCTGACATTTTTATGTTGAACTGTAGACTGTCATTGACTAAGGTGTTTGAAATATTTACATTCTTGATGTAAGTGCTATCCGTAAAATTGATCTGGTCTATGGAAGTCTGTAGTTCCATATTTTTAAGATTGGCATTTTGGTCAATAATCAAATGGGTTAGACGTATGCCATTGTATTTAAATTCAGGTGCATAAAAATTAAAATTTGCGGTCTGCTTTTCGCTGGCAAATTTTGCATTCAATGTTGCTCCACTATCCAGGGCGATGTCTTTTCTAAAGAACGTTGCGATAGGTCTAAATGATTTTATATTGATATTGAGGTCAAAATCCTGACGGTTAAAGTCATTCTTTTCAAATCCAATTGCAGGGGCGTAACGCATCGCTAGTGCCTTAAAATAGGGGACAATCGTGTTTAGATCAATTCTTCCTTTGAGGTCTATATGGCCAATAGCGGACTGCAGTGTTAACGACCGCGCTTCTTGATCTCCTTCTGCGAGGAAATTGATGTTTTTGATCACAAACTTTCCTTTGGAGGAAGTAAAACTTACACTATCGGATTTAAATTCCCCGGTAATATTATTGATGTTATCCCCAATTAAGCTCGTATGTAATTTGGTGTCTACAATATTGATTGAGTCACCTTGAAAGAAATTGAGCTTTTTTAAATTGGCCTGTTGTATATCCGCATCCAAGTGATAGTTAGGCTGGGCGGACCAGTCTATATCTGTCGTAAACTGTAACCTAAGATGTGGGTCATGTATTGTTCCCGAACCGAGAAATAATTGTTTGTCTATATCGCCTTTAACCTGAATCTGCTGATAGGTATATTGTTTAAAACTGAAATTAGTTAGATTACCTGCTATATTAAGCTTTAAATACTTGGGATCAGTACCTGTTCCATCGAGCTGTAGATCGAACCCGGAACTGCCTAAGTCTTTTAATTTAGTAGCCTTACCAAGATCAAATTTTTTAGACTGAAATTTGCCGGCATATTTTATCTCTTTTCTAAGGTCTAGTGTTCCATCAGCTTCTACATTACCAATGTCAGTAGCGAAGGTACCAATCGTTTTAAACTTATTGTACTTTCCAAGTAAGCTGCCTTTGAATGTGAATTTATTGAAAAGTGTGACAATCTCAGGAAGTTTGAAGTTTTTTAAATTGCCGAGTTCACTAATAATATTTTTGAGATCACTATGTTCAGAGGAAATAAAAACATGTGGAACAATAAAGTCTGTCTTGTCTATATCAGGTAGGCCTATAATTTTTAGATCGCCCGCTAACTTGGTATTTTTTCCAATGGTCAAATCTACTTGTGAGGCATCGATGGCTGCTACAGTGCCCTTCAGGTTCGATTTTTTGATCTTTACATCAAACTTGACCTGGTGCATTGGGGATGAAAAGAGGGCAATATCTTCGGAGTGTATGCGCGAATCGCGTGCACGTATCTCGACATTGACTTTATGGATAAAGTCTGAAAAATCTGAGAAATTATTGTAGCTTAATTTTATATAATTTTTGACTGTGGAGCGATTGGTTGTGAGCATGAGATCTGTCAGTTCAATGCTTTTGTTACTTACTGAAGCATGGGCGAGAAGTCCCTTAATAACCAATCCTTTTTTCTCATTAAGATTGAAGCCTTTGATGTCTGCTGAGATACGATTGGAGTCAATTTTTATATTACTAAAGTGTGCATTTAATTTTGATATGCCTAAATCGCCAAAATCAACAACTTTGTTATAGTGTTTTTGCCTGTGGTTAACATAGTTGAATGAGTTGTTGTTGATAATAAGTTCTTTAATGTCAAAGATTATTTTTTTTGAACTTTTCTTTTTCTCTTTCTTTGGTGGGTTGAAATATCGGATTAAAAATGAGATATTGCTGCTATCCTTAAATTGTTCGAAATTACTTTCCGTATTTTCAATCTTCAACTTATTAATGACAACCCTGTTCAATTCTATTAGTTGGGATAGATTTACAATTGCCTCTATTTTTTCGGATTTTATGATTTTTTGACCTTCTGGGGTATAAATTTCGAAGCCCTCTATCACAACAGATTTAAAGGGTTTAAAATAAATACTTTTTAAACTGATTTTGGTATCCAGCTCCTTGGATAAATACTTGATGGCCTTTTGTGCAACAAAATTTTGTACAGGTTTCAGCTGTAGCGATAATGCCAATGCAAGCAGTATAATGAATATACTACCCAGGACTATTGACATTATTTTTATTATTTTTTTGATACTTTTGTATTCTAATTTATAACTCCAGCTATGGCTATTATTTTAGGGATTGAATCCTCTTGTGATGAAACCTCCGCTTCTATTTGTATTAACGGTGAAATTCATTCAAATGTTATTGCTACTCAGGCAATCCACGCAAAATATGGTGGAGTTGTTCCCGAGTTAGCTTCACGTGCTCATCAACAAAATATTATTCCTACGGTGGACGAAGCCATTCGTCAAGCAAAAATAAGCAAAAATCAAATAGATGCAGTGAGTTTTACGCGCGGACCTGGATTATTAGGTGCTCTTTTGGTCGGAACTTCTTTTGCAAAATCATTTGCACTTGCTCAGAATATTCCGTTAATCGATATAAATCATATGCAGGCGCATATTTTGGCCCATTTTATTGAAGAACCGAAACCGAGTTTTCCTTTTTTATGTCTAACTGTTTCAGGTGGGCATACACAAATTGTCCTGGTAAAAGATTACTTCGAAATGGAATTATTGGGCGAAACTTTGGACGATGCTGCAGGGGAAGCTTTTGATAAGACGGCTAAGATCCTTAACCTGCCTTACCCCGGTGGACCGCTTATTGATAAATATGCAAGCCAGGGTAATTCCAACACTTACAAATTACCAGAACCTCAAATTCCTGGACTTAATTTTAGCTTTTCAGGGTTAAAGACAGCAATACTCTACCTCGTTCAAGATCAGTTAAAACAGAACCCTGATTTCTTGACAGAAAATATCGCAGATCTCTGTGCTAGTGTGCAATCTCGTATTGTCTCTATCTTATTAAATAAATTGAAGAAAGCCGCAAAGCAAACGGGTGTGAAAGATATCGCGATTGCGGGGGGTGTTTCTGCTAATTCTGGGCTAAGAAAAGGATTGATTGAAATGGGGGAGCAATACCATTGGAATGTCTTTATTCCTAAATTCGAATATTGTACAGATAATGCAGCGATGATCGCCATTGCTGGATATCATAAATATTTAAAAGGGGACTTTGTTGGTCAGGATGTAGCTCCGATGGCGAGAATGCATTTATAAAATATTATTAAAGAACGTTTCCCTAATAATCTAACTAGGGAAACGATAATTTCCTTATAAAGGAGAACTGTAACCGTAGGCTTGTGCTGCTGAAGTAAATTTATCTTTTTTAGGCTGATAGAAGTTCAATTCATAACCTTCTGCTCCCCAAAAAATGCTAACAAAACTAATTCCTGCTTCTGAACGCAGTACAGTGAGAACCTGGAATGCCTCATTATCAAACTGACCACCATCATCGACTCGCCAAGTACTAATATCATCATAGGTGGCCGGAAAATCCAAATTAATTAATTGATCTTCTTTGACATAAGAAAATACCGCCAGTGCCGAATCTTGTTGGTTTTCAAAAACTGTGAGATTGAATTCAGCTTTATCTTTCAGGACTGCGACTGTCGTACTTTTGTTTATTTTCCTTTTATATTTTTTTTCCAGTATTTCCTTTACCTCAGGAGTTGTCTCGCGCTCAACTTTTGTAAAAGGTTCTATTTTATATTGACTCAAGAAAGCTTGATTGACCAACATTCCAAAATCACCGGATTTAATTTCATTCTTTATCGTGAACAATGAGCCTTCGCTATTGGCAAAGTTTTGTGCTGTCTGCCTTCCATTGCTTTCCTTATTGTCCGTTTTATTCTGTATAAATCCCAATGGGCTAACTTGATTTTCTATAATGACATAGTTGTATTTTTCGGGACTCTCCATGGCCTGATCCATTGGAAGGGCAATTAATGAATCTTTTTGCTGATTCAAAAAGCCAAAATAAGGTGAAATTAATTGCTCTTTATTTTCACTCTTAACCGGAGGTTTGGATTGATTTTGACTGTTGTCACAACCGTATAATGTAAGTAGAAGAATAGCTAAAAAAAGTGATTTCATAAGAGTGTGTAAAATTTTTATGAAATATAAGGCTTTCGCGCATCATAATGAAAAGATTTAAACTTTAATGTTATGATGAACTCAAAATTGAATATCTATCGCAAGGAATGGCTGGATGTTATCTTTGCAGGTCGCAACAAGATGTATGGTGCATATGAATTGCGGAATTTGTCAAATAAAGCAACGAATGTGGGGCTCGCTATTGTTGTTTCCTTTGCTTTCCTTTTGATTGTGGGTTCTTACGGGTATAATAAATATTTTAAGAAAGCCATGCCAGTAACAACTACTACGATTGTGGATTTTCCTGATGATTTAGAAGAACTCCAGAAAGAGACCGAGAAAAAAGATGAGGTGAAAGAAGAACCTATTTTAATGCAGGAGAAAGCACCGCAGCAGATCGCACAGGATCTTTCGAAGTTTGATTTGGTGCGTCTGCCGGAACCTAAGATTACGAAGGCAAAAGAAGTAACTGAGGATGTTGCTACGCAGGATGAACTGAATAAACCTAATACAATGACCGCGCGTATTACATTAAAAGCGAATGCCGCTGGAACGCATATCGCAAGAGGTGAGTTTGGTCCCTCTAAGAAAGATGGTGGAATTACTGGACATGAAGCAGGGGCCGTGTCGGGAGGGGGAACAGATGGAAATGCTGACCAACCTTTTATTACGGTGGAAATCATGCCTATTCCGGTAGGTGGGCTCCCGGCTTTTATGAAGTGGGTCTCAGAAAACTATAGTTTCCCACAGTTAGCTTTGGACCAAGGTGTATCGGGGGTTATCGAGGTATCTTTTGTTGTGGAACGAGATGGATCTTTGACAGATATTGCGGTAAAACGGGATATGAATTTTGGAACTGGTGAAGCCGCAATTAATTTATTAAAAAAGGCGCGAAAGTGGAAACCAGGCGTTCAGAATGGACGTGCTGTGCGGGTGGCTTATACTTTGCCTATCCGTTTAAGCGCAGTATCTCAATAAAACCAATCTTAACTTTATTTAACAGATGAGGTTTTAAACTTTTGATGGTCAGTAATACTCTTATAGATAAATAGGTTGGAAAGTCAATCTATTAAAATTGAAAGATTGTTGATTTAAAAAATAGAGAGATGAAAAAATTGATGTTAAGTTTGGCGTTATCCGGATTAATGTTGACAGGTTTCGCACAGGAGAAAAAGGATCTTAAATCAGATACCAAAGAAATGACGGCTCCATTGCACGAGCATTCGAAGGATAGAAAGCACGATGGCTTAAAAAATAAAAATCCTGAAGAATTGGCTAAGATCAAAACAGATCGCATGGACCAAAAGTTGAAGTTTACAGATCAACAGCGTAAAGAGGTGTATGCATTTCATTTGAAGCAAGCGCAGGATCATAAAAAAATTGCAGCTGAGCGTAAATTGTATCGTGAAAAAATGAGAAAACAACGTGTTGCGGATCATGAAAAAATGATGGGATTATTGACTCCAGAACAACAAAAGACATTAAAAGATTCTTATGCTGAGAACCATAGAACACATAGAGAGCATTGGAAAAAGGATCGACAAATGCGAAAAGGTGATTTTAAGAAAGGCGAGGGTGAAAAAGTAGTTGATGCTGAGTCAAAAACAACTTAAGGTTAAAAAAAGAGTAGTTTTCATATTAATAATTGGTGAGTGTTAGTTGAAAAGGGGATCATTGATCCCCTTTTTATTTTTTATAGTGTGCAAATATCCGATATGTTGTTTTTGATCCGTTGTTTTAGCGAATAAATCTTCGTGTAATTGAGTTTGTATCAAAAAGCTTCGTAACCAAATAGCTCAAACCAAAACTTAGAAGGGCAATTGACAGAATTTTTAGGGAAGCGGGAAGATAATCAATATTCAGAAATGTATCTGTCATCGCCTGTACAATAACAAAATGACATAAATAGATGCCAAATGTGGCTCCTGCTATATTTTTTATCCACTTGGATTCGCGAATATTTAGTTTTTGCACGATGAGAAATATAGCGACAGTCATCATTGCGACATTGATATTACAGAAATACCAAACAATCTCCAAATTTGCGTAATTTCCTGGATAATGTTTTTGGGTTAGCAGGAAGCCTGAAAAGGTAATGATAAAGCCTATTACAAAAAGTGGAATAGCAATTGAAATAGTCTTAGCCAGGGACCATTGAAAAGGATATTTTACCAGATAGTACGCTAATATGATATAACCTAGGAAACCTGAGAAATAATAGAATGTGCCAAATTCATTCCAATTGCAGACTCCCCATAGTCCCATTTGTCCATAATTGCCCGTATAACCCAAAGTTGGGGCAATCATTTTGATGTAAGGTGCTAGCAGTGTAATTCCCCAAAAGCTGAGAAAATATTGAATATCTTTTTTACTGGCTTGATTTAACCAGCTTCCGATAATTGGAATGATGAGATATAAACCGACTAACATATACATATACCATAAAGGTGTTGTATCATAATTGAAGTTGAAGACTGCAGTATAGATTTTTGTTAAGGTTGCTTGTACCGTAAAATTATTCATATCTATCAAAGCACTCGAGCTGCTCTTAATAAAGTTCAGATAGATAAAAAAAGTGAACGGTAAGACGATTGACCAAAATAATAAAGGAACAAGTATTCGACCTATTCTCTTTTTATAGAAAGTAGCCACATCGGTTTGTACAGGAAATAGTAGTATACCTGACATCATTGCAAATAGTGGTACACATGCACGAACAATGCTACCCCAAAATACACCTTGATGAAATGTGCTACTATTGTCGAATGTACCAACAAAGGCGTCGCAGCTGTGCGATATTAAGACCATAAAGCAAGCCAAAATACGGAGAAAGTCTATCCAAGGAAGATACGTTTTTATATTTTTTGAAGTCATTAACAGTAGGTTTGGAGCGAAGCTAATAAAAAAAGTGGCATTAGTTTGATAAGCTAATGCCACTTTTGTGTTATTCTTTGTTTTTTTGCTGCTCTTTCCATTGTTTGGAAAAGGATTTTTCCGCTAGCTTGGGCAATTCCCGTTGATCGCCCCAGGTATTTTTAAAAAACTTTCGGAGAAAAAAGTTCTTGAATTTCCCACCGAAGAAATCAATCAATTTTCGACGTTGAATACCATATGTAAACCAGCTCCAGACTTTTTGTTCTGTTTTAGTTGATAAACCCTGCTCTACGGAGTCTTTTCTGTTGACAAGAAGCATACGTTGAATATCGATGCCTACAGGGCAAACTTCTGTACATTTACCGCAAAGGGTAGATGCATAGCTTAAGTGCTTAAACTCCTTCATCCCATTTAAATGGGGAGAAATGAGAGATCCGATTGGTCCTTGATAGGTTGTTTCATACGTATGTCCGCCTATATTTTGATAAATAGGACATACATTTAAGCAAGCTCCACAGCGAATACAATATAGGCCCTGACGTTGTTCTTTTTGTGCAAGGAGATTACTACGTCCATTGTCAAGCAGGATAACATACATCTCTTCCGGTCCATCAGACTCGTAAGGCTGTTTTGGTCCTGTGAGTAACGTGTTGTAAACTGTTAAGTTTTGACCTGTACCATGTGTGGATAAAAGTGGCCAAAATACTTCCAGATCTTGTAGTGTGGGAATGATCTTCTCAATGCCCACCACAGCAATATGTGTTTTTGGAAAAGTAGAAGTTAGACGTGCATTCCCTTCATTTTCTGTAATCGCTATACTCCCTGTTTCAGCAACTAAGAAATTAGCTCCGGTAATACCGACTTCTGCTGCTAAATATTTATCTCTTAATAACTCGCGCGCTTTTAGTGTTAACTGTTCTGCAGATGCATCCAAAGGAGTGTCAAATTTTTCATGAAAAAGCTTAGCAATATCTTCCAAGCTTAAATGCATAGCAGGTGTGACAAAGTGGTAGGGTTTCTGGTCTAGCAGTTGAATAATATATTCTCCAAGATCAGTCTCGATGGCTTCTATGTTTTTGGATTCCAGAAAATGATTTAATTCAATTTCTTCGGTAGCCATAGATTTAGATTTTACAATCGATCGTGTTCTTTTTCGTTCGATGATTTTATAAATCTCCTCCCGCGCCTCATCGGCATCATTAGCCCAGATTACTTTTCCACCACGTGCAGTAAAATTTGCCTCAAATTGTAATAGATATCGATCGAGATTTTCCATTACTTTCCATTTGATCAAATTTGCTTTTATTTTGGAGTTTTCGAGATTTGCAAATTTGCTTTTCCCCTTTTCGAAAGCAATACTGTATTTGTCGATATTGTAATTTATAATATCGCGATGTTTGGTGTCAAATGCTTTCTGTGCACTTTCTTTTAAAAACGTATTTGCCGTACTCTCTGACATCTAATCTGCTGATTTTTCACAAAAAAAGTTGGTCGTTTCCTACCAACTTTTAAATATAGTGTTAATAAATTGTTTCTCGAAAATCGAGCTTGAAATTTATTCTTTTATATTAATATTTAAGCTTAATTCATCCAATTGTTCCTGGTGAATAGTTGATGGAGCATCAATCATGATATCTCTTCCCGAATTGTTTTTTGGAAATGCAATCACATCACGTATGGAATCTATACCAGCTAATAGCGATACAAGTCTGTCAAAGCCAAACGCTAAACCACCATGTGGAGGAGCTCCATAGGTGAACGCTTCCATCAAGAAACCAAATTGTTTCTGTGCTTCTTCGGGACTAAATCCAAGGTGTTTAAACATCAGTGACTGCAGGTCTCTGTCATGAATACGGATAGATCCACCGCCCACTTCGACACCGTTTAATACAAAGTCATAAGCATTTGCTCTTACTTCGCCAGGGTTTGTATCCAGTAACGGAATATCTTCCGGTTTTGGAGAGGTGAAAGGATGGTGCATGGCATGATAGCGTGCGTTGTCCTCATCCCATTCCAATAAAGGGAAATCGATAACCCATAACGGCGCAAAGGTGTTTTTGTCGCGAAGACCGAGCTGTGAGGCAACTTCTAGACGCAATTCGTTTAATTGTTTACGAACTTTATCTTTGCCACCCGCCATAATTAGTAAGAGGTCACCTGGTTTCGCGTGGAACTTAGCGGCGATAGCCGTTAATTGTTCTGGCGTAAAAAATTTATCAACAGAAGATTTAACTGAGCCATCTTCATTCACACGGGCATAGACTAAACCTGTAGCGCCGATTTGAGGACGTTTAATAAAATCGGTTAAGGCATCCAGTTGTTTTCTGGTATAATCCGCGCAATTCTCGGCATTGATGCCGACAACCAGCTCCGCAGCATCAAATACAGGGAAGCCCTTTTCTTTGGCTACATCATTTAATTCAACAAACTGCATTCCGAAACGAATATCCGGTTTGTCGGATCCATATAGATGCATGGCATCAGCATAAGTCATACGTGGTACAGCACCAAGGTCTATGCCTTTGATCGTTTTGAAGATGTGTTTTGCCAATCCTTCAAAAATATTCAGCACATCTTCTTGTTCTACAAAGGACATCTCACAGTCTATTTGTGTGAACTCTGGCTGGCGGTCGGCACGTAAGTCCTCATCGCGGAAACATTTGACAATTTGAAAATAACGATCAAAACCTGATACCATTAATAGTTGTTTGAATGTCTGTGGTGACTGAGGTAATGCATAAAATTCACCTGGATTCATGCGGGATGGAACCACAAAATCTCGCGCTCCCTCTGGAGTAGATTTGATGAGATATGGTGTCTCTACTTCTAAGAAATTTTGAGAGTCAAGGTAACGACGTACTTCCTGAGAAGTTTTATGTCGTAAAATAAGGTTCTCACGTACCGGATTACGACGTAAATCCAGATATCTGAATTTCATTCTGATATCATCGCCACCATCTGTTTCATCCTCTATTGTAAAAGGCGGTAATTTAGCTGCATTTAATATCTCAAGATTTGAAACCTTGATTTCGATATCTCCAGTGGAGATTTTAGCATTCTTATTGGAACGTTCAATAACCTCTCCGGTTACCTTTATGACATATTCTCTTCCCAGTTCACGGGCACTAGCACGTAAAGACGCGTCATCATCTGCATTGAACGTTAATTGTGTGATACCATATCGGTCTCTAACATCGATGAAAGTCATACCGCCTAAATCGCGGGATTTTTGAACCCATCCACTTAGGGTAACCGTTTTCCCTAAGTCAGCTAATGTTAATTCTCCACAAGTGTGTGTTCTGTGCATATCTTAATAAAAATAAAATTTATGCAAAATTATTGGTTTTACTCGACAATAACGAATTCTACTGTTCTTATTTGAATGCTGTTCTCCCACTTTCAACCACGCTGGAGTTTATCTGTTTTTCAGCCCTCCACTTTCTCCCATTTTTCCAGAAAAAGGAAGCAAAATTAAATTTCTAAAGAGGAAATTTTTACAATTCATATCCTTTTTTTTGAAAAAAAAGCGAGAAATATCTGTCCGTGTTTTGAAGATATATTTGATTGAAATACGTGTTTAACTGTTTGTAAATAAGGTTTTATGCGTTGTAGTAAAAATGGATGTTATTTTTTCTTGTAGCTATTTTTCGATGTGGAAAACTTTTTTATGTTGTAAAGTGGGGGAAAGTGGGAGAAAGTGTATACTTTTACATTTAAATTAGAATAGGATAATTGACGATATGACTCAGTTGATCGGAGAATTCGAATGCAAGCTAGACGCCAAAGGAAGGATGGTGTTGCCAGCGGTGCTCAAGAGGCAGATGCCTCATGTTGAGCGCGATGGGCTTGTTGTGAATCGCGGTTTTGAGAAGCATTTGGTTTTTTATCCACGCGAGGAGTGGGATCTGATGACAGCTAAACTGGCTAAGTTGAATCAATTTGATCCGAAAGTACGGGCTTTTGTGCGTGCTTTTACACGTGGAGCTACAGAGCTGACTTTGGATGCGGCTGGTCGTGTTTTGTTGCCAAAAAGCTTGCTTGAATTTGCAGGAATAACAACAGAGTTGGTTTTGGCTTGTCAGTTTAACAAGATAGAAGTTTGGTCTAAAGAGGGGTATGATGATTTGATGGGTGACGGAGGTGTGGAAGATATATCGTCTTTAGCGGCAGAGGTAATGGGGGATATTAATTTTGGAATATAGTAATATGGAGAATGTGTATCATGTTCCGGTAATGTTGCAAGAATGCATGGATGCTTTGGCGATCAAGCCGAATGGTATTTATGTGGATGTAACCTTTGGTGGAGGTGGTCATTCTCGTGAAATACTGAAAAGACTGGGGCCGGAGGGAAAGTTGTTTGCTTTTGATCAGGATCCAGATGCTTTGGGAAATGTGATTGATGATCCTCGTTTTACATTGATTCATCAAAATTTCAGGTTTTTAAAAAATAGTCTTCGTCTACATGGTGTGCGTACAGTGGATGGCATTTTAGCTGATTTGGGTGTCTCATCGCATCAGTTTGATGCGGCGGATCGTGGTTTTTCAATCCGATTTGATGCGGATTTGGATATGCGTATGGATCAGGTGGGAGATTTGGATGCGAAGGCCGTGTTGGCGACTTATGCTGAAGAAGATCTTCATCGGATTTTTGGTATGTATGGTGAGATTATGAATGCAAAGTCATTGGCGAAAACAATTGTAACAGCTCGTTTGGCACAGCCGATACATACGGTTGCCGAATTAAAAGAAGTTATTCAGCGGATGGTTCCAAAGGGAAAAGAACATAAATATCATGCGCAGGTTTTTCAGGCCTTACGTATTGAGGTTAACCGTGAATTGGAGGCTTTGCAAGAGTTTTTGTTGCAAACTGTCGATGTACTGAAAAGTGAGGGGAGATTGGTGGTGATGTCTTATCATTCCTTAGAAGATCGTTTGGTCAAGAATTTTATGGCCAAAGGGAAATTTAAAGGAGATGTTGAGAAAGATTTTTTTGGAAATGAAATCAAGCCGTTCCATGTGTTGAGCCGTAAGGCGATTACAGCATCGCCGCAGGAACTGGCTGTAAATAATAGATCGCGCAGTGCGAAACTGCGTATTGCTGAAAGGTTGGATTTGTCTTAAAAATGGAGCGAAAAGATGAGCAGGAATACAATAAGACAGAAAGAATTGAGTGAAGAAGTTCAGGAAGAACTACAAGAAACTGTCGAGGAAAAGGCGGAAGAAACAGAAGCGTTTATTAAAACGCTTTTTACCGTTGGAGACCTTTCCTTAAACAAAATATTGGAGTATCTCCCTTTTGGGGCTTTCATCGCCTTTTTGATGTTGTTGTATATCTCTAACCGTCACTTCGCTGAACGAACTATTCGAGGTATCGATAAAGTAAGTAAGGAAGTCAAAGAATTAGGCTGGGATCATAAGTCGCTATCTGCAGAGCTGATGAAAATGTCCACGCAAACGGAGATCGCAAAGCGTGTGGACTCATTGGGTTTGAAAGAGCGGGTGGAGCCGCCGATCAAGATTGAAGTTGTAGAGAAAAAAGAAGATAAATAGAGAGAGTTATGAGTATCAGAAACACGATTCTTATTCGCGTCTATTTTGCCTTTGGACTTATTGTGCTTCTTGCATTTATGGTATTTGGGAAAATGCTGAAGTTGCAATATGTGGATGGGCAACATTGGAAGGCTTTGGCGGATAGTCTTTCTATTCAAGAACGTGAGGTTGAAGCTGCACGGGGGAATATCTATTCCAACGACGGAAGCTTATTGGCAACTTCTGTTCCTGAATATGAACTTCGTTTTGATGCTATGGCTATTCCCGAAGAAGAAAATGAATATTTCAATCTCAAAGTTGATTCTCTCGCGATTAAATTGGCTGATTTTTTTAAGGATAAATCATCTCGGCAATATTTGACATTACTAAAACAGGCGCGGAATAAAAAACAACGCTATCTACTAATCAAGCGAAATGTGTCACATCAGGATTTAAAGAAGGTGAAGCAATTTCCTTTGTTTAAATCAGCTCGTGTTGAAAAGGAACGTTTTCCTAGCGGTTTGATTACCGACAGACAGAATAAACGGATTTTGCCGTTCGTTAATCTGGCGGCAAGAACTATTGGGTATAAAAATGTAAAGGAAAATATCCATGTCGGATTAGAGGGGGCATACGGTGAATATATTGATGGAAAGAGTGGAAAGAGATTGATGCAGCGTATTGCTGGTGGTGTTTGGATCCCTGTCAATAGAGATATTGAGGTAGCACCTGTTGATGGTTCGGACATCATATCTACAATTGATGTGAATATGCAGGATATGGCTCAAAGAGCGCTGGAGAAACAGATGATTGTGAGCAATGCTGATGAAGGTTGTGTTGTGATGATGGAAGTGAAAACAGGTGAAGTGCGGGCTGTTGCAAATTTCATGCGGGATAAAGATGGTGTTTATCGGGAGAAGTTCAATCTTGCCATTGCGCAAAGTGCGGATCCGGGCTCAACTTTTAAACTGGCCTCTTATCTAGCTTTGATTGATGATAAGAAAATCGATTCAAGTACAACCATAAATATCGGAAATGGTAACTGGCCGATTTACAAGCATACAATCCGCGATTCGCATGCACCAAAAAAATCTATAGTTTCGGCTAAAAGAGCTTTTGAAGAATCGTCGAATGTTGGGGTTACAAAATTTGTCTATCAGGCTTATAAAGATAACCCAGATCAGTTTACGTCGAAACTGCATTCTTTTGGATTCGGTAAGACGTTAGATCTGCAGATTCCGGGAGAGGGAGTTCCATTGGTGAAAACATCGAAAAGTAAATCCTGGAGTGGATTGTCATTGGTTCAGATGGCTTATGGTTATGAGATGAAGATTACGCCATTACAGACCTTGACATTTTATAACGCTGTTGCAAATAACGGTAAATTGATTGCACCACTATTTGTCAAAGAGATAAGGCATTTGGGGAATACGATTCAAAGCTTTCAGGCGAAGGTCATCAATGAAAAGATCGCTTCGGATCATGCATTGGCAGAGGTGAGGGGAATGATGGAAGGTGTCATGACGGAGGGTACAGGAAGAAGTGTTGCCAGCCCATTGTATACATCGGGAGGTAAGACGGGAACAGCCCAGATGGCTGATGGTTCAAGAGGTTATGGGGCGAGGAGATACCAGTCATCTTTTGCAGGCTATTTTCCTGCTGAAGATCCAAAATATTCGATTATTGTGGTGATCCGAAATCCTAGAAATGGTTATTATGGTGGATCGGTGGCCGGACCTGTTTTTAAAGAACTTGCGGATATGGTTTATGCTAATGATATGGAGATGCAGGGAAAAAAATCATTTAAAGCAGTTAATGTTGGCGGAAGAATGCCATTGACTTTGCAAGGGTCAAGAGAAGCGAGTAAGAAAGTATACGATAAGTTGGGAATTAATACAGTGAATTGGGATATGGTAGCCAGAGGCGAGGTAGATACATCGAATAGAGGTGTGCCATTTGTGGATTTGAAATATAAAGAAGGAATTGTACCAAATGTAGTGGGAATGGGATTGATGGATGCATTGTATGTGATGGAGAATGCGGGATTTAAAACACATGTATTTGGAAAGGGAAGAGTGGGAGCACAATCTTTGACTGCGGGTCAAAAACTTCCATTTGGAACAGCGATAAATTTAGAACTTAAGTAATGATGGATTTAAAAAAAGTATTGCATGCTATCCCTGTTCAACAGGTGGTGGGAAACCTCGAAGAGGTCGATGTGCACTCTTTGTGCTTTGATTCCAGAAAAGTGGAGCTGGGAAGTTTGTTTATCGCTGTGCGTGGTGTTCAGACAGATGGACATTTATTTGTCGATAAAGCAATCACTTCCGGGGCAAGGGCAGTTATTGTTGAAGAACTTCCTGCGGAAACATTGGACTCTGTGGCTTACATTTTAGTGGCAGACTCGGCATATGCCTTGGGAGTTGCTTCTGCTAATTTCCATGGTAATCCATCCGAGCAACTCAAGTTGGTTGGAGTGACGGGAACCAATGGAAAAACAACAGTAGCGACATTGTTATTCCAATTGTTTACTGAGCTGGGATATCATGTTGGTTTGCTGTCAACAGTGCAGAATCAAATTGGTCCAAAGATAATTCCCGCAACACACACTACACCGGATCCGATCCAGTTGAACCAACTCTTACGGGATATGGTAGACCATGGTTGTGATTACGCTTTTATGGAAGTCAGTTCGCATGCTGTGGTGCAGGAGCGTATTGCAGGGTTAGTGTTTGCAGGTGCAATATTTACGAATATTACACACGACCATCTGGATTTTCATAAAACTTTTGACAACTATATCAAAGCAAAGAAGAAGTTCTTTGATGATCTGGATGTACATGCGTTTGCTTTAACAAATGCGGATGATCGAAATGGTCAGATCATGTTGCAAAATACAGTTGCCCATAAAAAAAGCTATGGCTTGCGTTCTGGGGCTGATTTTAAAGCTAAAGTTATCGAAAGCCATTTTGATGGCATGTTGATGAGTATTGATGGGCAGGAAGTGTGGGTCAAATTGATCGGCGATTTTAATGCATATAATCTTCTAGCGGTGTATACCGCAGCAATCCTATTGGAGCAAGAGACAGTAAAGGTATTGACGGCCTTAAGTACCCTGAAAGGGGCAGAAGGACGCTTTGAAACGATGAAATCTACCTCCGGTGTTTTTGGTATTGTGGACTATGCGCATACACCTGATGCTGTTGAGAATGTGTTAAAGACCATTAGTTCTTTAAGACGTCCAGAGCAAAAGATTATTACTGTTTTGGGTTGCGGTGGTGATCGTGACAAAACCAAAAGGCCTGAAATGGCAGAAGCGGCATTACGCTACAGTGATCGTTTCTTGATTACATCTGATAACCCACGTACAGAGGATCCATATCAGATTATCAAAGATATAGAAGCTGGTGTAGGGGCTGATCAAAGGTCAAAAACACTGTCCATAGCAGACCGTAAAGAGGCGATACGTACAGCGTATCAGTTGGCAAACCCTGGAGATATTATCCTGGTCGCCGGAAAAGGACATGAAAAATATCAAGATGTGAATGGTGTCAAGCATCATTTTGATGATAAGGAAATTTTAGAGAATACATTTAACGAAAAATAGAATATGTTGTACCATCTATTTACGTGGCTTAGCGAATATATCCATATACCAGGAGGAGGTTTGTTTCAATACATCTCCTTTAGAACATCTATGGCAGTAATTGCTTCATTAATTATTACCACGGTTTTTGGGGGAAAATTGATCCAGTTCTTGCATAATAAACAAGTTGGGGAGACAATTCGTGATTTAGGGCTAGAAGGTGAAAAAAAGAAAGCTGGTACGCCCACAATGGGAGGAATAATTATCATCGCAGGGATCTTGATTCCGACGTTATTATTTGCCAAGTTGACAAATATCTATGTGATCATCATGATTGTAACAACACTTTGGATGGGGGCAATAGGTTTTCTGGATGATTATATTAAAGTTTTTAGACATAATAAAGAAGGGTTAGCTGGGAAATTCAAAGTTGTTGGTCAAGTAGGCCTAGGGGCTATTATTGCCTGCACGATGTATTTTCACCCCGATATTGTGGTACGTAAAGGTGTGGATAAGCCAACTTCAACTAAACCGGTGGAAGTGGTTATTAACGAGGGGACAGGAGAAAAAACATATGCTGAAAATGTAAAATCTTCTAAAACAAATATCCCGTTTTATAAGAATAATGAGTTTGACTACGCCAAGGTTTTCAAGATGTTTGGCTTGCAAAGTGACTATCTGACTTTTGTAGTCTTTTTAATTGTCGTCATTTTTATTGTTACTGCAGTATCCAATGGTGCTAATATTACCGATGGTATCGATGGTCTGGCCACGAGTACGTCCGCAATAATTGGGGTTACCTTGGCAATTTTGGCTTATGTGTCTGGTAACGTAATTTTTTCAGACTATCTCAATATTATGTATATCCCCAACTCTGGTGAGCTTGTGATTTTTGCAGGTGCATTTGTGGGAGCTTGTGTCGGTTTTCTATGGTATAATACCTATCCAGCACAGGTTTTTATGGGTGATACCGGTAGCTTGGCAATTGGTGGTATCATTGCGGCATTTGCCATTTTGATCCGTAAAGAATTGTTGATTCCGATTTTATGTGGTGTGTTTTTGTTGGAAAATCTCTCCGTGATCCTACAGGTTTCCTATTTCAAATACACCAAAAAGAAATACGGTGAAGGAAGAAGGATATTTTTAATGTCCCCTTTGCATCACCACTTCCAAAAGAAGGGGTATCATGAAGCGAAAATTGTAACGCGTTTTGTCATTGTGGGAATAATTTTAGCCATTCTGACAATTGTAACATTAAAAATTAGATAACGATGTCAAATATATCAACAGCATATTACCCTCAATCGGGAAGCTTGGTCATTTTAGGCGCAGGTGAAAGCGGTGTGGGTACAGCAATCCTGGGGAAGGAAAAGGGCTATGATGTTTTTGTATCGGATAAAGGGCTCATAGCAGATCATTATAAGGAGCAATTGAAAGTGGAAGGCATTGCTTTCGAGGAAGGGAATCATGATGAATCTCGGATATTGAATGCTGCTCTTGTTGTCAAGAGCCCAGGAATTCCAGAGACAGTACCCTTGGTGGTCGCCCTAAAGGAAAAAAATATTCCGGTTATTGCCGAAATAGAATTTGCTGCCCAATATACTGCTGCTAAATTAATCTGCATCACAGGATCAAATGGCAAATCTACGACAACCATGTTGACATATGAAATGCTAAAACATGGTGGCCTTAATGTTGGTTTGGCGGGTAATATTGGAAAAAGCTTTGCACTTCAGGTAGCGCGTGAGAATTTTGACTGTTACGTATTGGAAATTTCAAGCTTTATGCTGGATGATATGTACCATTTTAGAGCTGATATCGCTGTAATTCTAAATATCACGCCAGATCATTTGGATCGTTACGACCATAAAATGGAGAATTATGTGGATTCCAAATTCAGAATGATCCAAAATCAGACGGAAAAAGATTATTTTATATACTGTCTAGACGATCCTGAGACGATCAAAGGATTGGAGAGACACCATAGTAAAGGGACTTATTTACCTTTTACACAAGAACAGCTTGTTGAATTGGGAGCCTATTTAACTGCCAATAAAACAATGATTATTAATACACCAAATAACGATACATTCACTATGAGAACTGAGGAATTGTCATTGCAGGGGAAGCATAATATTTATAATAGTATGGCTTCTGGATTGATTGCAAAAGTGCAGGAGTTGAGAAATCAAGCGATGAAAGAGAGCATGGGATCGTATGTGAATATTCCACATCGTCTTGAACATGTTGCTTGTATCGGCGGTATAAACTACGTTAATGATTCAAAGGCAACGAATGTTAATTCGGTATGGTATGCTTTAGAGAGTTTTTCGACACCGATTGTGTTGTTATTGGGTGGTGTAGATAAAGGAAATGACTATACAATGCTTGCTGATTTGGTGAAAGACAAAGTGCACGCTATCGTGTGTTTGGGAAAGGACACAGCAGCAATTCATAAGGCCTTTGAGCAGGATGTTGAAATTATCGTTAACAGCACATCGATGCAGGATGCAGTTATCTTGTCTTCACATTTAGCTAAAAAGGGCGATACTGTATTATTGTCCCCAGCTTGTGCGAGCTTTGATTGGTTTAAAAACTATGAAGATCGTGGCGATAAATTTAAAGCAGCTGTAATGGAATTATAAATAAATGGTACAACCATAAAGGAAGAAGGATATGCTACAGAACATAATGTCTAAATTAAAAGGTGATCGATGGATATGGATCATTGTGATTATCTTATCGGGATGGTCACTTTTGGCTGTATACAGTTCGGTCGGAACCTTAGCCTATAAAGAAGGAAAGGGGACAGAGATGTATCTGTTGAAGCATTTTTCTATCATCGCCATCGGATTTATTTTGATGTATCTCTCACATAAGCTGGATTATCGGTATTATGCAGGTATTTCTAAAATCTTAATGGGGATCACGATACCTTTATTACTATTTACTTTATTATTTGGAAGTAGTGTAAATCAGGCGAGCCGCTGGTTAACTATTCCTGGTACAGGCATGACATTCCAGACATCAGATTTGGCAAAATTGTCGTTGATTGTTTTTCTTGCGCGGATGTTATCTCGAAAACAGGAGGAAATCAAGGACGTTAAAAAGGCATTTTTACCCATAATGGGGTCGGTGTGTGGTGTTTTCGTTCTGATCGCTTGGGCGAATATGTCTACTGCGGTTATGTTGTTTGGTGTGAGTGTTTTATTGCTTTTGATTGGTCGGATATCGTTTAAACAGATCGCTATTGTTTCGGCGGGGGTTGTTTTATTGGGGATTATAGTGGTGTCTGTTGGCCCTAGGCGTGCGACGTATTATAGTCGTGTTAAGTCTTTCTTTGGAGTAGAAAAGAAAGATGATGCAACACCAGTTTCGTTCCAGGATGATAAGAACTATCAAGCAAATAACGCAAAGATCGCAATTGCTACAGGAGGGCTCTTTGGTAAAGGCCCGGGAAATAGCGTTCAGCGAAATGTATTGCCGCATCCATATTCCGATTTTATTTATGCAATTATTATAGAGGAGTATGGTACAGTTGGAGGGGTGATCCTGCTATTTCTATACTTGGCTTTTATGTATCGATGTATACGTATTGTCACGATGAGTCCCAAGGCGTTTGGGACGTTCTTGGCGGCGGGTTTAGGTTTCAGTTTAACCATACAAGCTCTGGCGAATATGGCGGTGGCAGTAGGGCTGGGGCCAGTAACTGGGGTACCATTGCCCTTAGTGAGTATGGGAGGTACATCCATTTTATTTACAAGTGTAGCCTTAGGAATTATCCTGAGCGTGAGCAGAAATATTGAGGAATTAAAAGGTAAAGAGCAGCTGGACGAAAAGCCGAGGCCTAAAAAAGTGGTGATCGGTTCAATTCCAGCCTAAACAATATATTGAGCATGGCAATTCGAGTAATAATAAGTGGGGGTGGTACCGGAGGACATATTTTTCCGGCGATTTCAATTGCAAATGCATTGAAGACGATGGATCCTGCAAATGAAATTTTATTTGTAGGTGCCAATGGTCGGATGGAAATGGATAAGGTCCCCGCTGCAGGCTATACTATTGTTGGACTTGATATTCAGGGAATCAATAGAAAGCAGCTTTGGAAGAATATCCTATTACCATTTAAATTAATGAAGAGCCTCCGTAAGGCAAAAAAGGTAATTCGGGACTTTAAACCCGATGTCGCAGTAGGTGTTGGTGGTTTTGCTTCGGGACCTTTATTGATGATGGCGAATAAATTGGGTGTTCCCACCGTAGTTCAGGAGCAGAATTCTTACGCTGGCGTAACAAATAAAAAGGTTGGCGCAAAAGCGGCAAAGATTTGTGTAGCCTATGAGGGGATGGAACAATTCTTCCCTGCTGATAAAGTGTTGTTGACTGGAAATCCGATACGAAGGGAGTCTGTTTTGATCGAGGGAAAAAAGGCTGAGGCTTTGGAGTTTTTTGGATTGGAACAACACAAAAAAACAATCTTGGTATTAGGCGGGAGTTTAGGGGCCAGAACATTGAATGAAAGTGTTGTCGCCTATTTGGATTCGCTGTCCAAAGAGGATGTCCAGGTGATTTGGCAATGTGGTAGCTTTTATATCGACACACTTCGGACGGACTTGGAAGGGAAACTGCCAGCGAATGTGAAGATGATGGCATTTCTTCAAAAAATGGATTATGCCTATGCCGCTGCTGATTTGATTATTAGTCGAGCTGGAGCAGGTACAATCTCGGAACTGTGTGTTGTGGGGAAACCTGTTATTCTAGTTCCTTCGCCAAATGTTGCGGAAGATCATCAGACTAAAAATGCAATGGCATTGGTCAATAAGCATGCTGCGCTGTTGGTGAAAGATATAGATGCCGTAAAAACTTTGATTCCAACAGCTTTGGATTTATTCGGAAATCCGGATCAAGTGGCACAGTTGAGTGAAAATATAAAAATACTTGGTAAGCTGGATGCTGATATTCAGATTGCAGAGCAAGTGTATAAATTGGCAAATAAGAAATAGATAAAGCGTATGAATCTAGATGCAATAAAACAAGTTTACTTGATCGGAATTGGCGGAATCGGCATGAGTGGCCTTGCACGCTATTTTAAGCATTTGGGCTGTGAGGTGAATGGATATGACCGTACGGAAACTGAATTGACCAAGACATTGGTCAAAGAAGGTATTTCGATCACATATCAGGATGATGTGAATTCTATTGATTCTATTTTCCATCAGCCTGCTGCTGCTACATTGGTGATATTTACACCTGCGATTCCTAAAGATTCTAGGATTAAAGCTTTTTTTGAGTCTCAGGGTCATGTATTGTATAAAAGATCACAAGTACTCGGTATCATTAGTGAAAGTAGGTTTACAATTGCGGTAGCTGGAACACATGGCAAAACGACTACTTCAACGATGGTCGCACACCTGTTGAAAGATTCGGGCTACGATTGCTCCGCTTTTTTAGGCGGTATAAGCTCTAATTACGATACGAATGTTCTTTACGGAAACAATAACACCGTAGTGGTTGAAGCTGACGAATTTGACCGTTCATTTTTAACACTTCATCCGAATATCGCGATCTTAACTTCTTCGGATGCAGATCATTTGGATATCTACGGGGATAAGAGTCATTTGCTTGAATCTTTCCAATTGTTTTTGGACAAGGTCGTTGATGGTGGCACACGTATAATAAGGAAAGGACTGGAATTTAAAGGTCAGATTAGTTATTCTGGCCAGGAAGTGGCAGATGCGTATGCGTCCAATGTTCATGTAAGAGAAGGGGAGTTCTTTTTCGATTACCAGGATGCCAATGGGAAAATTGAAGATATTCATTTGGGTATTCCTGGGATTCACAATGTTGAAAATGCTGTTGCAGCAATTACAGTAGCACGTCTGCTGGGAATTTCGACAGAGGCAATTAAGACCGCTTTGACAACATTCAAAGGAGTTAAAAGGCGTTTCGAGTATATCGTTCGTACACCGGAGGTGGTCTATATCGACGATTATGCGCACCATCCTGAAGAGTTACGGGCATTTTTGACATCCATGCGGAAATTATATCCCACAAAGAAACTAAATGTTGTATTTCAGCCACATTTGTTTACGCGTACCAGAGATTTTGTGGATGGTTTTGCTGAAGTGTTATCTACAGCGGATAACCTACTCTTAATGGAAATATATCCAGCACGGGAACTTCCGATAGAGGGTGTTAACTCAAGATGGTTGTTGGATAAAATTACAGCGCAGCATAAACAGATTGTTACGGCCGAAGAGGTATTAGATTTTGCACGAAATGAAAGACCGGATTTGATCGTGACAGTAGGTGCGGGAGATATAGATAAATTGGTAAAACCATTACAAGCGATTTTTGAACATGCTTAAAAAATTACGTGACATACAATGGAATCGTGTACTCTACTTTACCCTATTTTTTATTGGGGTTATAGTGGTGGTTGTAATCATGGCCATTGTGGGGAAGCGTGATGAACAACAGCTTTGTAAGGATGTGAAAATAGTCATTGAAGGAACAGAGGCTTTTATTGATCAAGCAGATATTTCAAAACTGATTGAGCAAAACTATGGAAGTTTTGTAGGAAAGAAGGTCAATGGTATTCCTTTTCAGCGGGTAGAAAAGACGTTGAAAAAGTTGCCCTATGTATCGAATGCGAGTATTCATGCCGATATGGACGGAACAATACGGATTAATATCGATCAGCGCGAAGCGGTCATGCGGATTATCAATAAAAATGGACGTGAGTTCTATGTTGATCCCAAAGGTTTAAAGATACCAACTACATTAAAGTATATTCCGCACATCATGGTGGCAACTGGCAATATCGCCGAAGGATACAACGAGGCATTGGATACAATATCAACTCCATTGGTGAAAGATCTAGTGAAGGTGGCGGAGTTTATTGGAAAAGATGAATTGTGGAGTAACCAGGTTGTACAGATCTATGTGAATGCAGATCATGACATAGAACTTGTACCCCGTGTCGGAACACAACAATTGATTGTTGGATCTGCCGATTCGTTGGAACAAAAGTTTGAATTATTAAAAACATTTTATACGCAGATCATGCCAAAAGTAGGTATCAATGCCTATGGCGTGGTGAATGTAAAATACGGAGGACAGATCATTTGTGAAAAGCGAGGAAATTGGAACTTCTCAGATGATCAAACAAAAAAAATAGCAAATAATACATTATAGTAATACAGCAACAATACAGGAAATTATGAACTCAAAGGCAGCAGAAATTGAAAGAGAGAATCCAATTATCGTGGGACTCGATATTGGTACTACCAAAATTTGTGTTACGGTTGGGAGACGTAGCTCAGGGAACAAAATCGAATTATTAGGTGTGGGCAAAGCCGACTCTGCGGGTGTGAGCCGAGGAGTGGTTGCCAATATCCAAAAAACTGTGGGAAGTATTTTGGAGGCGGTAGAAATTGCCGAAGCACAATCTAATGTCGATATTAAGGTTGTCAATGTGGGGATCGCTGGTCAGCACATTAAGAGCATCCAACACCGTGGAATATTTACCAAAACAGATGGTGATGATGAAATCATTCGAAGAGATATCGAACGATTGATTTCGGATATGTATAAACTGGTACTGCCTCCAGGAGAAGAAATTATACATGTTTTACCTCAGGAGTTTACGGTGGATAATGAACCGGGTATCCGCGAACCTATCGGCATGGCTGGACGTCGTATAGAAGCAAATTTCCATATTATTTCGGGAAGAGTTACCGATATCAAAAATATTAAAAAATGTATTGATAATTCCAACCTGGAAGTTGCTGAACTGATCCTTGAGCCTTTGGCATCTTCAGAAGCTGTATTGGATGAAGATGAAAAAAATGCTGGTGTTGTATTAGTTGATATTGGTGGTGGAACGACAGATGTTGCAATCTTCCATGAAGGAATTATTCGTCATACTGCTGTAATCCCATTGGGCGGTAATATTGTGACCGAAGATATTCGCCAAGGTTGTTCTGTATTGCGTTCGCAGGCGGAATTGCTGAAAACTCGATTTGGATCTGCTCTTGCAGATGAAAATAAAGAAAATGAGGTGATTTGTGTTCCGGGGCTGAAAGGTCGTGAGCCGAAAGAAATTTCGGTTAAAAACTTAGCTTATATTATTCAAGCTAGAATGGAAGAGATTATCGAGCACGTGTATTACGAGATCAAATCTTCTGGTTATGAAAATAAATTGATAGGCGGTATCGTTATCACAGGAGGTGGAGCTCAATTGAAGCATTTGGTACAACTTGTTGAGTACATCACCGGAATAGATTGTCGTGTCGGTTTTCCTAACGAGTATCTTTCGAAGAATGAAGTATTACCGAAACCACTATTTGAAGAATTGAAAAGCCCGTTATACGCAACAAGTATTGGTTTGTTGATCAAGGGTATTCAATCGCATGAAGAAGAGGAAGATAGTCGTAGAGAAGTGCATGCTCCTGCTAAAAAAGTGCAGGCGACCACGACGACGAAGGAAGTTTCGGAACAACAGCAGAAAGAGCAAGGATTGTTATCATGGTTCAAGCGATTTATTAAGGATGGTAACGAAATTGATGACGCAAGTTTTTTAGATAAAAAGTAAGTTTTCCACAATGATTGAAGTTTTCCACAATTTCACAAATGTGGAAAACTTTTGTTGAAATTATATTATTATTACATTACATATAGTGGGTTTGGTTCATTTTTGATATCGTGTTCATTATAAGTTAAATAGGGATAAGTTATGTCAATACAGTTTGAAATGTTAAAAGAGCAATCTTCAATAATCAAGGTTATTGGGGTTGGTGGTGGTGGCGGCAATGCCGTAAACCACATGTATAAACAAGGAATTAGTGGTGTAGATTTTATCGTGTGTAATACTGATGCGCAAGCATTGGAATTAAGCCCGATCCCAAATAAAGTTCAATTGGGAATAAGTCTAACCGAAGGTATGGGTGCTGGAGCAGATCCTGATGTAGGTGAAAATTCGGCTATCGAAAGTATTGAAGATATCAAACGCATGTTGGGCACCAATACCAAAATGTTGTTTATTACTGCTGGTATGGGCGGTGGTACAGGTACTGGAGCAAGCCCCGTTTTGGCTAAGGCCGCTAAGGAATTGGGCATTCTTACTGTTGCGATCATTACCACACCATTTACATTCGAAGGTAAACGTCGTCGCTCACAGGCGGAAGAGGGACTTTCGGAATTGCGTAAATATGTAGACTCTTATCTTGTTATCTCCAATGATCGCTTGCGCGAAATCTTTGGAAATCTAACGATGACAGCAGCTTTCGCAAAGGCAGATGACATATTGACCACTGCTGCAAAAGGTATCGCCGAAATTATCACTATCCCTGGTTATGTAAACGTCGATTTTAAAGATGTTCGTACAGTTATGAACGATAGTGGTGTAGCGATTATGGGTAATGCGATTGCCGAAGGCGAAGATCGTGCATTACGTGCAGTAGAAGGTGCTTTGGCTTCCCCATTGTTGAAAGACAATGAGATCGAAGGAGCTCGTTATATTTTATTGAATATTACTTCTGGAACAAAAGAGGTAACTATGGATGAAGTTGCAATCATTACAGATTATATCCAAGAAAAAGCAGGCTTGTCTGCCGATTTGATCTGGGGTAATTGTATTGACGAAAACTTTGAAGATGAATTGTCAGTAACAATTATCGCAACAGGTTTTCAGACTTCGGAAGAACGTGATAAAGAGCGCGAAAATACAAAAGTATCTATGCCCTTGACACCTGAACCGGTAAATTCTTTTGTTAAACCTGTTTCTCAGGTGGCTCCAAAAGAAGCGCCAGTTGCCAATAGTTTTGTCACTCCGGTTCAACGTGTGGATACACCAGCTCCTTCAACAAATACTTCGACGCCAAATAATCTGCAGTCTGACTTATTTACTTCTCCCAAAAATGTTGTGCAACAACAGCAAGTAGTGATTGAAGAACCACAGGTAATACGTCATGATTTGGGGTTTGATGGCGCTTATGAAGAGGAAACTCCATTTGCTGAAAGTGATTTTCAATTGAAAACTTCACCTTCTGTTTTTCAGTTTCAAATGCCAACAGTATTCGATTCCTATTCGGCTCCATCTGCATCAGACTATGAGGAAAAACCAACTTTCTCCTCAAGTACAACAAATGAACAAATAGAAGTTCCGCAGGTAGAAGAAGAGCAGGTATCGTTTGAGGATCAATTGGTACGTACCAAAGAGCGTATTCTACGCTTGAAAGAACTAAGCATGAAATTGAAATCTTCGAATGGTCTTCATGAGTTGGAAAATGAGCCAGCTTACAAAAGAAAGCAGATGTCATTGGAGGATACACCGCATTCTTCGCAGTCACAAGTCTCTCGCTTTACATTGTCATTTGAAGATGGCAATACCGAGATTCGACCAAATAATTCCTTTTTACACGACAATGTAGATTAATTGAATTGACATAAAATACTAAAAAAGCCATCCAATCGGATGGCTTTTTTAGTATCTTTAAATACCGATATATTACAATTATACAAGCTATGACTACAAAATTAAATAACCCTGTATGGGTGATGAGTTCTGCCTTTGATAAATTGTCACTACCAGAATTGATTCAAACTACAAAAAGAATTGGCGCGGGTGGAATTGACCTTTGTGTTTTTAGAAAAGATGGCACGCGTGAGGATCATACAGCTACACATTTGGACTATGAGGGATTTACACCAGTAAAAGCTAAAGAGACGCTAGAATTGTTTAATCAAGCCGATTTAAAGCTTTCACTTGGAGCCTTTGAGAATATGATTGGAGGAGATCCCGAGCAACGTGTGAAAAATCAGAATCACCTATTAAAATTGATCCGGATTGCCCATTTGCTGGGTGGTGATGAGAATAATATCAAAGTTGGTACTTTCGTCGGTTATAATCACGAATTGGGAAATCAGCTCGATGGATTTCAGAAAAACCTAGATGAATATAAGCGCGTATTTGCACCAATTGTGAATTACGCTGAGAGTCTTGGGGTAACAATATTATATGAAAACTGTCCTATGGAGGGCTGGCGTTCTTCAAGGTATAGTTCTACCTACAACAACTTACCAGGAGTCTTGGCAGCACGTAAATTGATGTATGCAATGATACCTAGTAAAGCACATGGTGAAATTTACGATCCTTCACATGATGTTTGGCAAAATACAAACCCAATTGACGTCATTCGTAATACTGATATCAGTCGATTGCAGCGTATACATGTGAAAACCACACGTAACCTACAGACAACTGCTCGTGTAGATTGGGGCGGAATGTATCCTATGCAACATGTCGATGCTGAACTAGCAAAAAAAGCAAATGTGAGTATTCCGGGGCATGACTGGGATAGACATCACTATGAAGCGATGCTTCCTGGATTTGGTGGATCAGATAGCATGGATTGGCGTGGTTTTGTTGATCTACTTCAGGAACGTGGATTCAAAGGGCCATTTGAAATTGAAAATGAGGCGAAAAATTCAAAAGATACAGGAGATTTTTCGGCAACAGTACAGGGATTTACGACTTGTCTTAATTTCTTAGCCCCTATGTTATGGGATTTGGAAGCTGAGGTAGGTTACGCTTATAAAAAATCTGAACCTCTAAAAGATATCAATGTGAAAGATATTCCAGTTATTACAATGGATGATCTAATCTAAAGAAGATACACTCCAACAACATTTTAATTGTTGGAGTGTATTCTGAAAAGTTCAATTAGCTCAGGAATATTGGAAACATTTAATTTTTCAAATATTCTGCTTTTATAGGTGCTTACAGTTGATGGGCTCAGCTCGAGTAGGCCCGATACTTCAATGATTCCTAGACCTTTGATCAGTTGTTTTGCCACATCCACCTCTCTGTTTGACAAGCGTGCCAATGGATTCAATTTCGTAAGCTCGGATTTACTCTGAGTCAATTTTTGAACATATAAATCCTGTACATTGCTTGACATATACTTACCTCTCTCTTGGATAGCTAATATAGCGTGACTCAATTCTGCCATCGCGGTAGTTTTATTGAGATAGCCTACTGCTCCAGCTTCAATATAGCGTAAAGCATATAATGATTCATCATAAGATGAGAAAATTAGAATTTTGATAGTAGGTTGAATCTGTAGGATTTCTTCAACAACTCTAATATTATTTCCTCCGGGCATATTGATGTCCAGTAATAATAGGTCGAAATCTTCCAGTTTTATCTTTTCTAGTACCTCGTCAAAATTTTCGGCTTGAAATATTTCTGCTTTTTTAAGGGTCTCCTTAATAATAACGGAAGCTCCGAGTCGTACAATACCGTGGTCGTCTGCAATAAGAATCTTCTTCATAGATACTTTATATTATTCTGGGCTTTAATTACCGTACGAAATTTAAAGTACTATCAATATACAATATATCTTGATATTTTGCCCTAGTTAACGAGCAAATATAGCAAATTAAGTTAATAAAAAACTTGAGCATATCGTTTTAGGTCATAATTTTAAAAATAGGATTTAAGATAAAAAAATATAGGACAATAAAAGACTCGCGATAAAAAAGTGGTTTATTTTAATTAGATTTATGTGACAATTACTAGTTTTGGTAAAATTTTAAAAGATTAAATGGTTTTAATATGGGATTTTTAAAAGAATTTAAAGAGTTCGCAATGCGCGGTAGCGTTGTTGATTTGGCTGTCGGTGTTGTTATCGGTGGGGCATTTGGTAAAATTGTTACCTCATTGGTTGACGATATTATCATGCCACCCATAGGTTATTTAACAGGTGGCGTAGATTTTGCATCCAAGAAAATTATACTTAAAGTTGCTGACGAGGCCACAAAACAAGCTGAAGTTTCTATTAACTATGGGAATTTTATCAATGTGGTCATCCAGTTTATAATTGTTGCATTATGTATTTTCACTGTCATTAAAGCATTAAATTCGCTAAAACGTAAAGAGGAGGCTGCTCCTGCCGCTCCAGCTGCACCGACAAAAGAAGAAACATTGTTGACTGAGATCAGAGATATTCTGAAAACTAAATAATTTCAAATTTTTATTTGATTTCGAATAAAACAGAGGAGTACCACTTCTCTGTTTTTTATTCTTGTGCAATTTGTAAATTGGTTTTTTAGGCTGTCACTGAATAAATTAGAGATGACTTTTTACTTAAAGTCTAAATGTTCTCAATATTGTTTGTTTTTGTCTAAAATAAACTTTACTTTTGCATTCCTCTTGGGGAGTTTTGTATTAATTGAAGTAAGAACAAATTAGCATAATAGCGTCATGAAAAGAACATTTCAGCCATCGCAAAGAAAAAGAAGAAACAAACACGGTTTTAGAGAGCGCATGAGCTCTGCAAACGGTAGAAGAGTATTAGCTTCACGTAGAGCTAAAGGTAGAAAACGTCTTACAGTGTCTGACGAATACCGTCACAAAGGTTAATCTTTGACAAGGATCGGTGGCCGCTTATAAGAGATTTTTCTGATAAGATTAAGTCATCGTATGAGAAATACATTTACAAAAGAAGAACGGTTATGTGCGAAAAGGCGTATTGATGCGCTTTTTAAAAGCGGTTCTTCTTTTGTTTTGTACCCTTTTAGAATTGTTTTTGTATTTGAAAAAAACAATGAGACTGAAAATATTCCCCCCTGTCAGTCTATTATATCCGTTTCCAAACGTAGGTTCAAAAGAGCAGTAGATCGCAATGCGATAAAACGTATGATGCGTGAAGGCTATCGTCTCCAGAAATCGAATGATTTGATTCCTTTTTTGTTAAAACATAATGTAACTTTGTATTTAGCTATTCAGTACGTGGGCAAACAGATCTTAGCATATGATGTGTTCCATACCGCGATGAATAAAATGCTGAAAAAATTACAGGATGAATGTGCTGATGCTTATTTGGAAAAAGGGAATTAAACCTTTCTTTAGTTTTATTTTCTTAGCTATTATTCGTTTCTATCAACTATTTATTTCACCATTCTTGGGGGCCAATTGCCGGTATACACCTACTTGTTCTCAATATGGCAAGGAGGCTATTCTAAAATATGGACCTTTTAAAGGGGGCTGGATGGCCTTGAAGCGAATTGGACGTTGTAATCCCTGGGGCGGCCATGGCCATGATCCTGTACCTTGATCTCAATATAAACGATGAATAATTTAATTTTACAAATTGATACCTCAACCACCGTTTGTTCGGTTGCCTTAAGTGAAAATGGACAGACATTGGCTGTGATAGATCTTGATGAACCTAATGCGCATGCGGCCAAGGTGACTGTTTTGATCGAACAAATTTTATGTGAAACAAAACGTTCTATGAAAGAACTGATAGCGATAGCGGTGAGCATGGGACCAGGATCTTATACAGGGCTGCGTATTGGGGTGTCTACAGCAAAAGGTCTTTGTTATGGTTTAGATATACCTTTGATTGCAATCAATACGCTTGAAGCATTGTTTTTTGGATATCAAGAGCAATTTGGATTACAGGAAGGTGAAGCTTTTATACCAATGCTAGATGCGCGCCGCATGGAAGTATATTCTGCAGTATATGACCATAAGCGTGGACTTGTAAAACCTACTTCGGCAGAGATCATTGACGCTGATTATTATGAAGAACTGTTGACTAAATACAATCGTGTTAATCTATTTGGCTCAGGTGCTGATAAATTTGATACATTGTTTGAGACGAACGATCGGGTGAATGTGCAGTTGGGGTTTAAAGATTCGGCTGCGTTTTTATCGCAGTTGGCGTTTGACAAATTTCAAAATAAAGAATTCGAGGATGTTGCCTATTTTGAGCCTTTCTATCTGAAAGACTTTGTGGTAATGACAAAGAAAAAGGTTGGCTTATAGCCAACCTTTTCTTTTGAACCAGAAGTAAATGGCCATCGAAATAGCAACCATGATTGCCATAGCAATGGGGTAACCATAATACCATTCCAGTTCTGGCATATTTTTAAAATTCATTCCATATACTCCAGCCACAAATGTAATCGGCATAAAAAAGACTGAGAAAATCGTCAAAATACGCATGATTTCGTTCGTGTGATTTGATGATATATTAAAGAATACGTTCAATAATTGCGCAACATTCTCAGATAAGTTTTCATACAATGTCGAGGTGCGTATTTGAAGATCTTTTAAGTCTCGTGTGTACACGTCTTTTTTGGAGGATGAATGAAAATGTTCGATGACCTCCTTATACAAGAAAATAACCTTTCTGGCGACATCTATTTGCCGTTTAATGAAATATAGATTTTTCAGTACAGGTTGTTGCTTCATACGTTTCAAAAAAATCAGTTCCTCATAAGAATCGATACGTGTTGACAGTTGTTCCAATGTTTTACTGAAAGTGAAAACCGCAGCTGTAGTAATAAATACAGCCAGTTTTCGACTATTTTTAGTCTTTATGCTCGTAAACTCAATGTTTTTGAGCTTCTCTAAAAACTCAATACGGCGTTTATGTACAGTGATTACAAAATTGCTCCCATAGAAAATCGTTAGGCGATCTGTTACTTCGCCTATACTGTCCGAATTCTCTTTGAAATTATCAGACATGACCCGGAGAATAACAAACGTGTAGTTTTCAAATTCTTCAATTTTAGGGAGATGATCCGGTTCCTTGGAATCCTTGATGGAGGCATCATTTAGATTATATCTTTCCTTGATGAACGCAAAATCTTCTGAGGTAGGCTCGGAGATATCAATCCATTCGTAATTTGCGATTTCTTTTTCAACAATCGTTTTGATCATAAATCTAATTTATACAAAGACAAGATACTAAACAATTTTGTTTGTTGCCAATACCTGCAGAAAGGTGATAATTGAGGTTTAATTTTTAATTGGCAGGCTTGGAAGCTTAATAAATATCAAAAAAGCCATCAAATGGTATGATGGCTTTTTTGATATTTATTTTAGTCTTCTTATTTGTTGGAAGATTTGTATTCGTCATTTAACTGTTTGATTACTTCATTGGTGATTTCCAGAGAAGGATCAGCATATAATACAGTAGGGTTGGATTTAGAATAAGTCAGTACAAGTTTATAACCGTTATCTGCAGCATGTTTTTTCAAAAACTCAGTGATTTTATTATACACGTTGTTGAATTCTTCTGACTCATCTTTAGCGAGGGATGAAGAAGCCGTCTGATCCAATCTTGCCAACTCATCTTGTTTACGCGCTAATTTTTGTTCGGTAGCTTGTCTATCTGCAGCAGACATTGTAGCAGCATTTTTTTGATAGTCAGCAACCTCACGTTGAAACGCAGCACTTTTAGCTTGAAGATCAGCTTGCGCTTTTTTTACTTTGTTTTCAAGCTTTGATTTGATGTCTTTAAAATATTGATATTTTTCCGAAAGTGAATCAGAATTTAAATAAACTATTTTATCCTTATTACTGCTTTGGCTTTCTTTGCTTACAGCGTTTGAATCATTTTTGGAAGGTTCATTTTGCGTTTTCGCACCTTGATTACATGATACGATTGTTCCAGCCAATAAAAGACCAAAGGAAACTTTCGATACAATTGAAAATATAGTGTTCATTTTTTTATTATTTGCGAATTAATACTGAAACAAACCTAACATAAAAAAATCGAAATTCTAATTTTTAAGCATAAAAAAGTAAAATTATCGACCATTTGATTGTTTCGGATTATCCGTTTAATACTTCACCGTAGACTTGATAAATCGGCCAAAATTTCGTATTTTTGAATATTACATTTAACAGTTTTTCAATGAGCGAAGAAAAGAAAAATGCATCCACCTACTCGGCCGATAATATTCAGGTATTAGAGGGTTTAGAGGCGGTTCGTAAGCGTCCATCCATGTATATTGGTGATACCGGTGTAAAAGGATTACACCATTTGGTATACGAGGTTGTAGACAATTCAATCGACGAAGCTGTAGCAGGGTACTGTACAGATATCTTTGTTACTATCCATAAAGACAATTCAATTTCTGTTCGGGATAACGGTCGTGGTATCCCTACCGGAATCAACAAAAAAGAGAATAAATCAGCGTTGGAACTCGTTATGACGGTATTACATGCTGGTGGTAAGTTTGACAAAGATACATACAAAGTATCTGGAGGTCTACACGGTGTGGGGGTATCTTGTGTGAACGCATTGTCTACACTTTTGAAAGCTGAGGTACACCGCGATGGAAAAGTATACCAACAAGAGTATCAAATCGGTAAACCTTTATATGATGTAAAAGAAGTTGGTGTCTCTGATAAGACAGGTACAATTGTAACATTCCATCCGGATGCAACAATATTCACACAGACCACGGTATATAATTACGATACTTTGGCCAATCGACTTCGTGAGCTTGCATTTTTGAATAAAGGAGTAAGCCTAACTTTGGATGATGAGCGTGAAACCAACGAAGACGGATCAGAAAAGAAAGAAACTTTCCATTCTGAAGGTGGGTTGAAAGAATTTGTCAAATTCTTGGATGGCACACGTCAAGCATTGATTCCTGAACCAATCTATGTAGAGGGAATTAAACAAGGTATTCCTGTGGAGTTGGCTTTGCAGTATAACGATACTTATTCTGAGAATGTCCATTCTTATGTAAATAATATCAACACGATCGAGGGTGGTTCACACGTAGCGGGTTTCCGTAGGGGTTTGACACGTACCTTGAAAGCGTATGCTGATAAATCAGGTTTGCTTAAAAACTTAAAAGTCGAAATTACAGGTGATGATTTCCGTGAGGGGTTGACTGCTGTCATTTCGGTGAAGGTTGCAGAGCCTCAATTTGAAGGGCAGACAAAAACCAAGTTAGGTAACTCTGAGGTAATGGGAGCTGTAGATGTGGCTGTTGGTGAGATTTTAGGTGTTTACCTTGAAGAAAACCCACGTGAAGCAAAATCTATTGTTCAAAAGGTTGTCATCGCTGCTCAAGCGCGTGCAGCAGCGCGTAAAGCACGTGACCTGGTACAACGCAAAACTGTCATGGGCGGTTCAGGGCTTCCAGGTAAATTGGCCGACTGCCAAGATAATGACCCTACCAAATGTGAGATTTATTTTGTCGAGGGGGATTCTGCGGGCGGTACAGCGAAGTCTGGCCGTGACCGGAAGCACCAAGCCATTATGCCATTAAGGGGTAAGATCCTGAACGTTGAAAAAGCAATGGAACATAAGATCTATGAAAATGAAGAGATCAAAAATATGTTTACCGCTTTAGGTGTAAGCGTTGGTACTGCTGAAGATGCCAAAGCGTTGAATATTGACAAATTACGCTACCATCGTATTATTATCATGACCGATGCCGATGTGGATGGTTCCCACATTACGACTTTGATCCTGACATTCTATTTCAGGTATATGAAGGAATTGATCGAAAGAGGATATGTGTACATTGCTACTCCTCCTTTGTACCTTGTGAAAAAAGGTAAAGAACATGAGTATGCTTGGAATGAAGACCAACGTATGAATGCGATCCAACGCCTAAAGGGAACAGGTAAAGAAGATAGTGTACATGTACAGCGCTATAAAGGTCTCGGTGAGATGAATGCGGAACAACTATGGGATACAACAATGAATCCTGAAACGCGTACTTTGCGTCAAGTAACTATTGAAAATGCAGCTGAATGTGACCGTATTTTCTCGATGTTAATGGGGGATGAAGTTGCACCTCGCCGTGAGTTTATTGAGAAAAATGCACGTTACGCAAAAATTGATATCTAAGCACAATTTTATAACGGAAATAGAAGGTCTGATGAAAATTTCATCAGACCTTTTTTTATTCCATTTTATTTTCTAACTTAATACAGAGGAACCATTTTTCTGCCGGGATAAGTGCTTCTTCAACCAACGGATAGCCAATATTTAATAGAACCTATTATGAAATATTGTAGCAAAATTTTGCTCTTTATAGGTTATTTTATTGGGATAACCTGTATAGCGCAAACAAATGAAAAAATCAACCTTGAAGAGCTATTTGAAAGTTTATCGGAGGAACTACCCGAAGACACTGATTTAAGCGAACTAAGTGAAAAATGGACCTACTATCTAAAAAATCCAATTGATCTGAATAAGACTGATGGGACAGAACTCATCGAATTACAATTTATAGATCCTCTATTGTTGCAGCGGTTGATTGAGCATCGTCAGGTTTCTGGCAGCTTTATCAATGTCCTAGAGATACAGTCCATTGAGGGCTTTAATACTCGGATCGTGAGCTTATTGTTGCCTTTCGTTAAAGTCGGAGAGGCTAGTCCATTTACGGGAAGCAAATTCAATGATTTATCGCACGAAGTTATGTTGCGATATGGACGTACCCTAGAGAAAACAAAAGGATACCAAATTATAGATACCACAAGATCCCGGTACCTGGGGGACCCCAACCGATATGCCATTCGATATCGGGCTAATCTAAAAGATAAAATTCGCTTGGCAATCAATATGGAAAAGGATGCTGGTGAGCCATTTTTTAAGGATAGGCAAAAATTGGGATTTGATTTTTATGGAATAAGTCTATTCGTTAAGTCTATTGGTCCAGTTCGCAACCTTGTCATTGGAGATTATGCATTGCAATTTGGTCAGGGACTTAGTATGTGGAATGGTTTGAGCTTTGGTAAAGGTGGGCTGATACAGAATACCGCCCGACAGGGAATCGGAGTGAGGCAATACACCTCATTAAATGAGGTTAATTTTATGCGCGGAATTACTGGAACATTACAGCTCCAGCGATTTGAGATCACACCATATTTTTCATACCAGAACATTGACGCCAATGTAGTCGATAATATAGAATCTAAGGTAATTAAGACAATTGCGAAATCAGGATTACACCGAACAGCAACTGAGCAACGCTATAGAAATGCTGCACATCAAATGACCTATGGAATGAATGTTTTATGGCGATACAATCGTTTCAAAATAGGAGTCAATTTCAATCAATCTCAATTGGATGCGATTAAGCTCAAAGGGACCGGCAAAAGACAGCAGTATGATTTCGAAGGCGATGTGCTGCAAAATATAAGTCTCTATACAAACTATACGTTCCGAAATGCCCATCTATTTGGAGAATACGCCAGTAGCCTTGATGGTGGATCGGCTATGTTATTGGGGTCAATTGTCAGCTTACACCCACGGGTATCCACTGTTGTTCTTGTTCGAAATTACAGGAAAAATTACCATACTTTTTATGGACAAGGTTTTGGTGAATCGAGTAACACCTCAAATGAAGAGGGAATTTATGCAGGACTAACCTATCAATTGGCAAGAAAGTTAGTTTGGTCCAGTTACATCGATATATTTAGCTTCCCAGAGGCTAAATATCAGGCCGATACCGGATCTGTAGGTGCGGACTTTTTTAGTCAACTCAGTTATATATGGTATAAGAAGGGACAACTCACGTTGAGGTACAGAAATCGACTAAAACAGACAGATTATTTGGGGGAGGGGCAAACTGAATCAGGACTGGCGAATAGCTCAAAACAACAGGTACGCATAGAGTTTCAATATAAATTGAATCGTATCTGGACTATTCGTTCCCGAGCTGAAGCTAATTTATTCCAGAAAGAATATGAGGATAATAGTCTGGGCTATCTATTTTATCAGGATGTCTTCTGGAAACCTGATGTCGGAAAAATTCAATTGAATTCACGGATAGCCTATTTTCAAACCGATACTTATGACAATCGGATTTATGCTTATGAGAACGATGTGTTATATGCTTCCGGATTTGGAATGTATAATATGAAAGGCTGGCGTGCATATCTGAATTTAAGGTATAGAATAAACCATAATGTTGATATATGGGCAAAGTATGGTGTTTATTATTACCCTGATAAAGAAGTCATCGGTACAGGATTGGATGAAAGCGATGGTAACAGAAGGTCCGAAATCAAGCTGCAATTGAGATGGCAATTATGAAGGAATTGAGTTTTTATCAAAAGCTGGAACGAATTCCTATATTAAAGTTGACGGTTGTTTACGCTATTGGGCTCTTTACAGCTCGAGTGCTAAAGCTCTCACCAGTATGGTTTCAATACCTACAATATAGCTTGTTCCTGTTAACTGGAATAATCCTTTGTTGCTATATGATCAAAGGAAGATTCTTTATATATAGCTATCTTATCGGATATTATATGCTGATCCTGTTATTTGCTGCGTGGCAGTTTTGGCGTAACGACCCACTTTATGTTAGAAATCATTTTTCGCATTTTGAGTTGGATAGCTATGTTGTGGATATTACTGAGGAACCTAAAGTTAAGTCCGGTATCATACGATTCTCAGCTGAGGTAATAGGCGGTTATAGTCAGGGAAGTTTTATCGCAACTACTGGCAAGATCATAGTCTCCTTAAAATCTAGAGCGAAAATCCAGTTTCAATATGCCGATCAGATATGGTTAAAGGGGAATATGTTGAGCGTACCTCCGCCATTGAACCCCCTCGAATTTGACTATAAAGAACACTTGGAAAGAGCTGGTATCTATCATCAAATTTTCTTGCGCGCAGATAACTATGGCCTAATTGCACAGGGAGCTTCGCAATCCACCGATATCACTGGTATGGCATTAAAAACACGAGGATATTTTTTAAGAAAACTGCGACATTATTTTGAGAAGGAGGAATACTTCTCCATTGCAGCTGCTTTGTTATATGGTTTTCGTGGCGACGTTGATGAAGAAACTATCAGAACATTTACAAATACGGGAACGATACATGTATTGAGCGTTTCTGGAATGCATGTAGCTGTGCTTTTCGGATTTTTATCACTTGTGTTTAGATATATCCCCTTGCGCCCAATGTTGAACTGGTTACCTTTTGTAATAACATTTTCAGCTATTTGGCTATATGCTTTTATTACGGGGTTAGATCCACCTATTGCTCGTGCTGCTATCATGATAAGCTTTGTTTTATCAGCGCAGTATTTTAAGCGAAATAGCTCAACTTTAAATGCGCTGGTGGCTGCCGCAACAGTTATTTTGCTCTTGTCTCCTAGAGCGATTATGAATGTGGGATTTCAGCTCTCATTTTTGGCGGTTTTAGGCATGATATTATTTTTGCCAATTTTTGAAAAAATGATTGTTGCAAAAAATCTTGTGTTGCGTTTTTTTAGGGATACTGTTGGCATTTCTATAGCCGCACAAATTTTGACAACACCACTTACGCTCTATTATTTTGGACAATTTCCTACCTATTTTTTACTGGCTAATCTATTAGTTGACTTCCCTTCAACTTTAGCAATGTATCTGGGTTTTGTGATGACGATCAATCCTATTGATTGGTTAAATGAGATCTTGGGAAATCTTCTAGAAAATTTAATCAGATTTATGCTTTATTGCCTGAATTCCATTGATCATTTGGCCTTTTCAACTATCAAAATCAATATCATTGACAATGGCCTCCTTTTTCTTTCATATGCGGCTATTTCTTCATTTTTATATGCTTACCAATGGAAAGACAAAAAGTATCACTATCTGGGGCTCCTTTGTGTAACAGGGATCATGATCATAGACATCAACCAACAGATGATAAATAAAAATACGGAGCGATTTCGTGTGTACAATACAAGAAATGAATTAACAGTAGCTTATTTTAAGAATAGACGGGCTATAATTTACAGCACCTTTGATTCATTAAATCATAAAGCCCTGCAATATGCTTGCGGTCGGGAAATCCAGGTATTGACTGCTGATGGCAATATTCAATTTATTCCATTAAATGGTAAAGCTATAAGGAATAATTATTTAATAGAGCTACCAATAGGAAAGGTAGTCGTTATGGAGTATTTTGAAGATGCGTTACCACAAGCAGATCTATTGGTTATTAGGAAGAATGCAATTCATAAACTATCTGCTGCAGTACGTATAATTTCACCCAAGCAAGTTATCCTTGATGGCTCCAATTCTTTGAAGAAATCCTTACAAGCCCAGGTTGTGCTGTACAGTTTGGGGATAAAGAGTTATATCATAAAAGATAATTTTGCGTATGTTTGGGATAAGGAGAGCTTATGACTTTAGATAGTATATCAATCTTAAGGCAATATTGGGGTTTTGAATCATTTCGACCATTACAGGAAGAAATTATTCAGTCAGTTATTTCTGGTAAAGATACACTTGCTTTACTACCTACAGGAGGGGGGAAATCCATTTGTTTTCAGGTGCCAGCATTGATGATGGAGGGAATCTGCATCGTGGTAACACCGCTGATTGCGCTGATGAAAGATCAAGTAGAACATCTGAAGAAAAACGGTATTCAGGCAGTCGCTATCTATTCAGGGATGAAAAAGAGGGAAGTGGATATTACCTTGGATAATTGTGTCTATGGAAAAATAAAGTTTCTTTACCTATCTCCCGAACGATTGTATAATGATCTTGTGAGGGAGCGGATCAGATTTATGAATGTTAATCTGTTCGCTATCGATGAAGCACATTGTATTTCTCAATGGGGTTATGATTTTAGACCGCCATACCTGGAGTTGGCGAAACTGAAGGAGCTTCATCCTAAAGTGCCATTTTTAGCGCTGACAGCAACCGCGACTGAACGGGTTATTGTTGATATACAACAGAAGCTAAATTTTCCAGCGGAAAATGTATTTGTCAAAAGTTTTCTTCGAGATAACTTAGCTTATATGGCTATTGAGGAAGAAGACAAAATGGGACGGATGGTGCGTGTTATTCATAAACTGGGTGGATCAGGTATCGTGTATGTTCGAAATCGGAGAGAGACGCAGGAAATAGCACGTATTTTAATCAACAATGGAATAGCATCAGACTACTATCATGCAGGGTTGCCCGGACAGGAGCGTGATCAAAAGCAGAATGGCTGGATGACTAATGCTGTTCGTGTTATCGTTGCCACAAATGCTTTTGGAATGGGAATCGATAAACCCGATGTTCGTTTTGTCATTCACTTGGATCTGCCTGATTCGCTGGAAGCTTATTACCAGGAAGCTGGTAGGGCCGGACGTGATGGTAAAAAAGCTTATCCAGTTATTCTTTATCAAAAGAATGATGAAAAGAAGCTTGTTGATACATTGGAGGCCAGTTTTCCGGATGTCCCTTTCATTCAACAGACTTATCATTATTTGTGTAATCATTTCCAGATCCCCTATGGAGCAGGCGAAGGTCTTACGGTGGATTTTGATGTGGTTACGTTTGCCAAAAAATATCAATTACCTTTGGTACCAGTCATGAATGCATTGAAATTTTTGGAACGTGATGGTTGGTTGACATTGTCAGAAGCAGTAACGATACCTTCTCGTTTCAAATTTGAAATTGATAGCACAGAATTGTATAAAGTCCAGATACAATATGTGAAATATGATAAATTGATTAAGGCAATTTTACGTACCTATGGTGGGGTTTTTGAGAATTATATACTAATTAATGAATATGAATTTGCAAATAAGCTTGGAGTTCCATACGGTCGGGTGGTAGAACTGCTAAAATCACTGGAAGCATTGGAAATTGCGAGTTACCTTCCCTCTACGGATGCACCACAGCTTATGTTTTTGCAAAATCGTGTGGACTACAAACACCTGTATATCGATCATATCTTTATTCGTGACCGCCATCAGGTCAAAGGGGAACAGGTCAATGGAATGATAGATTATATCGAAAAATCCCATTGTCGTAGTCAGTCCTTGCTGCTTTATTTTGGCGAAAAGAATGCGGGTTTTTGCCAGGTATGTGATCTCTGTTTAATGCGTATACACAAAGAAAGCCAGCGAACTAAAATTAAGGAAGAGATAAAAAACAGCTTGTTGTTGGGACCTAAAAGTCTTCACGATCTGATTGAAAGTTTGACCCTTGGAACTGAAAAAAGAAGAATAGAGATTGTCCGTGATCTACTGGATGCCGAAGTAATTCGTTTGGAGGACAAGCTCTATTCCTGGAATACTTTATTTTGATTATTTTTCTATTGGTAGGTTAAGTTCTTCTCTGCCCCATTCAGACCAGGAACCATCGTATACACGTATGTTTGCGTGGCCTGAGATATACGATGCAAAGGCGAGGATAGAGGCTGTTACCCCCGAACCACAGGAAAATACGTATTCACTTCCTGTTGTTTTAAATTGATCAAATTGCTGCTTAAGTTCGTCAGTTTGCTTGTAATAAATACCATCAAGCAAATCTTCGAAAGGCAGGTTTTTAGAATGGGGAATATGCCCGCCATTAAGGCCTTTTCGGGGTTCCGCAACTAAGCCGATAAATCTTCCTTTACTTCTAGCATCGAAAATACTTACTTCTGGTGCTTTATAATGTGCTAAGATATATTCTTTGTCAGCGTAAAGGTTTTTTTGAAATTGTGCTTTAAAATTTCCCGTTTTGTGCTGCTGATTATAATTGTCTGTTAGTTCAAATTTGTTTTTTTTCCAGGCAGGAACTCCTCCATTTAAAATATAAACCTGATCAAATCCCATTACCTTAAACATCCACCAGGCACGTGGACTGGAATAAACACCCCACCTATCATATAAAACAATAATGCTGTTCTGATCAATTCCCAATGCTTGAGCCTCTGACTCAAATACTTGTTCAGAGACCAAGGTATGGGGCAATTTAGCAGCATGGTCTGAAAATTTCCCCTCGATATCAAAAAATAGTGAATTTGGCAGTAATTCTAATTTTGAATCTTTTAAGGATTGACCGACCTTATCGATGGTACAATCTAGTAGGATCACATTTGCATCTCTTGTCAATGTATCCCGAAGTTCGGATGGACTAATTAAGGCTGATTTGAATGACATAACAATTATTCTTATGTATACAAAATTACAAAGCAGACCGTTAAAAACAAAGAGGCTGTTCTTTTGGAACAGCCTCTTTTTATGGATTGAAAATGCTAATTACTTAGCGTTTTTGTCATTTTCCATTTGCTCTTTCAATTGAGCTAACACGTCTAAATCGCCTAAAGTAGATTTTTCAACAGAATCTTTTACTTTTTTAACAGCTGAAGACTCAGCTTTAGCGTCTTTTTTACGGTTGCTAGACTCTTCTTTGCGAGCTTCTTCTTTCTCTTCTTCCCAGATACGAGAGTGAGAAATTACCAAACGTTTGTTCTCTTTGTTGAACTCGATGATTTTGAATGAAGTAACTTCATCAACTTTCAATGAAGAACCGTCTTCTTTAACAGAGTGTTTAGAAGGACAGAAACCTTCAACACCATATTGTAGAGCAACGATATCACCTTTGTCACCAACTTTGATCACAGTACCTTCATGGATAGAACCTTCAGTGAAGATTGTCTCGAAAGTATCCCAAGGGTTTTCTTCCAATTGTTTGTGACCTAAAGATAATTTACGGTTTTCTTCATCTAATTCTAATACAACTACTTCTAATGTCTCACCAACTTTAGTGAATTCGTTAGGGTGGTTGATTTTTTTAGACCAAGATAAATCAGAGATGTGGATCAAACCGTCGATACCTTCTTCTAACTCAACAAATACACCGAAGTTAGTCATGTTTTTAACAACAGCTGATTGTTTAGAACCAACAGGGTAACGCTCAGTGATGTTTTTCCAAGGATCTGGAGTCAATTGTTTGATACCTAAGCTCATTTTACGCTCATCACGATCTAAAGTTAAGATTTGAGCTTCGATCTCGTCTCCAACTTTTAAGAACTCTTGTGGAGAACGTAAGTTTTGAGACCAAGACATTTCAGAAACGTGGATCAAACCTTCAACACCTGGGATGATTTCTAAGAAAGCACCGTAATCAGCAACTGTTACGATTTTACCTTTAACTTTAGAACCAACTTCTAATGCTGTATCTAAAGATTCCCAAGGATGCTCAGATAATTGTTTCAAGCCTAAAGCGATACGTTTTTTCTCATCATCAAAGTCTAATACAACAACGTTGATTGTTTGATCTAAAGCTAAAACTTCTTTTGGATGCTCGATACGGCCCCAAGAGATATCTGTGATATGCAACAAACCGTCAACACCACCTAAGTCGATGAATACACCGAAGTCAGTGATATTTTTAACAGTTCCTTCTAATACTTGACCTTTTTCTAATTTAGCAACGATCTCAGATTTTTGGTTTTCTAAGTCGTTCTCAATTAATACTTTGTGTGATACGACAACGTTTTTGAATTCGTGGTTGATTTTAACAACTTTGAATTCCATTGTTTTACCTACGTATATATCGTAGTCACGGATAGGTTTGATGTCGATTTGAGATCCAGGTAAGAAAGCTTCAACACCTTTGATGTCAACGATAAGACCACCTTTAGTACGGCTCTTAACGAAGCCAGTAATGATTGCATCATTTTCCAATGCCTCATTGATAGCTTCCCAAGATTTTTGAGTTTTAGCACGTTTGCGAGAAAGTACTAATTGACCGTTAGCATCTTCTTGAGATTCAACGAATACGTCAACTTTGTCACCAATTTTTAATTCTGGTAAGTCACGGAATTCGGATAAAGAAACTAAACCGTCAGATTTGAAACCAACATTTAAGACAACGTCTTTATTGTTGATAGAAACGACAGTACCTTCAATAATTTCACCTTGGTTAACTTGGTTGAAAGTATCTGCGTATTGTGCTTCAAGTTTAGCGCGTTCAGCTTCGCTATAATTTCCGAAACCTTTATCATTTGCATCCCAGTCAAATTCACCTTCTGGTGTGATCCAAGTGTTTGATTTGATTTCGTCGATTAAGTTTGAATCAGCTTCTGATTCAATTTTTTCAGTGTCTTTCACTACTTTAGTGTCAGCACCTTGTAGCTCTGCGTTTTTCGCTGCTAATTCTTTTTCTGCTTCTTGTTTTTTTGCCATTAATTAATTTTCTCCTTTTTCCTACGTTGTAGGAGTTGCAAAGGTACAAAAAAACTTTTAATGCAAAATTTTATTTTTCTTATTTTATTGAAAGACTTTCAGTTATCCCCTAGTTATAGGTTGCAGTCGAACAACTTGGTCTGAAAGGGCTCAGGATAGGATCTTTCATTGGTCAGAATAGGAAAAATTTTGAGCCTTACAGTATCCTTTTTGACGGTTCGTTGTGTCTTGTAGTGCTATTCGTTATCTTTTTTAAAGGAGTTGAAGATCCGCGGCTTGGCAATGACAATGGTTTGCTTGGACAAAGCTATTGCGGCATTTAACTCATAGCCCAATAGTAATATCAGGGTATTGAGATAGATCCAGAGCATAATGACGATCAGCGTTCCGATCGAACCATATAATTTATTATATGCACCAAAATGATTAATATAGAATGTGAAAATCGAGAAAGTCAAAATCGCTAATATAGTGGCCATGGAGGCTCCGGGGCTAAACAACTTCCACTTGTTTGATGTAGATGGGCCAAACTTATAAATACAGCTTACTGTAAAGAAATAAATTGCGAAAATAATAATCCATCGAGAGAGCTTTAACAAAGTCGCCCACATACTGGATTTAATGCCCGTGGTTTCTTTTAGATAATCAATCGTTACACCAGCAATTGTAAATACAGTCATCCCGACGGTAAGGGCAAAAATAATCAGAAAGGCTAATGTTAGTGCAACGAGCCTTTTTCTTATCCAAGGTCTTTTCTCGGTCATTAAGGAAGCTTTATTGAAAGCATTCATTAATGAGGCCATACCATTTGTCGCAAAATATGCTGCGAAAAGAAAACCGAAGGAAAGGAGCCCACCATTCTGGTTTTTAATAATATCCTCGAGGGTGGTTTCAACGACAAGGAACGCATTCTTAGGGATGACAACCGCTAAAAAATCCAGTAATTGCTCCTGAAAGTTGTTGATTGGAATATAGGGAATTAATGTAAATAGAAAGATGATACCGGGAAATATAGCCAACAAAAAACTATATGATAATGATGATGCCTTGCTGACGATTGAATCTCTGGCGAGCTCCTGAAAGAAAAACACCGCTACAGTATAAAGGGGAAGTGACCCAAATCCTGGTAACACAACCCGTTTACTCCATTCGATTAATCTAAAATAAGGTTCAAAATTTAATAGCCATTGGTGGAATTTCCCCATATCAATTAAAATATTTACTCATCTTATCCTGAAAGACCTGTGGCGGCATACATGGTTTGTTCTTTTCCATATTGACAAATACCAACGTTGTCTCTCCTTGATTGAGTAACTCACCACTTTCGTTAAAAAGTTCATATTCAAAAATAATGCGGATCGCAGGTTTCTTACGAATCGTTACCCGGATCGTTATCAAATCATCATACTTACCCGGTTTGAGATATTTTGTTTTCAGCTCTGTGACAGGGAGCATAACGCCCATTTCTTCCAGTTCTTTATAAGATATCCCTGTACTTCTCAGCATTTCAGTCCTTGCTATCTCATAAAAGGCTGCGTAATTGCCATAATAGACATAACCCATTTGGTCTGTTTCTGCGTAGCGAACACGAATCTGATGGTCAAATACAAACATTATTTCTTGATATTTCTGGCGTCTAAGGCTTGTTGGAATTTTCGAGCATTTACCAGGTGTTCTACTTCTGTTTTTGCAAAATTATGGTAACCTGAGAAATCATCCTTTGCACACATATAGATATAATCATGTTGTTTAAAATTCAGAACCGCATCAATAGCAGCGATACTCGGGATAGAAATAGGCCCCGGCGGCAAGCCTCTATAGATGTAAGTATTGTAAGGGTTATCCATTCTTAAATGTTTATTTAAGACCCTTCTGATCGTAAAATCATTGTTAGCAAAGATTACTGTTGGATCGGCTTGTAGGAGCATGCCTTTTTTTAGACGATTTAAATATAAGCCAGCGATCATGGGCATTTCGTCTTGGTGCAAAGCCTCGCCTTTAACGATGGAAGCCAATGTACTCACCTGTTGTGGGGTTAGGTTCAGTGCTTTTGCTTTAGTAATGCGATCTGCATTCCAGAATTTTTTCCACTCATCATCAAAGCGGGCAATAACCTTTTCTGGACTCGTGTTCCAGTAAATTTCATAGGTATTTGGAATGAAAATTGAAATCAGGTTTTCTTTGGTAAATCCAAATTTTTGCGCTGTAGCTTCATCATTCAGTACTGCAATAAATTGTGCTGAATCAGCCTCAAAGCTTTTGCCCAATAATGCAGCCATATTTTCTTTTAGCCTTACATTGGCAAATCTAAATTTCACAGGTTCCTGATAGCCACCGATCAAGTTACCGATCAAACGTCGGTTGTTCATTCCGGGAGTTAATAAGTAGCGACCCGGTTTAACACTTTGTTCGTATTTTTTATATTGAGCAGCACGTTCGAATGAAGCGATATCATCCAAAAGACTAGAGTCTTGAATCGATTTGAGGACATCTTCATACTTTGCGCCATCATGAATATAGAGGTATTTCTTCTCTCCAGAAACGTTTGAGGCAAAGAAAGCCTTATAAAATGTCCATGCAAAATACCCCCCAACAAGGATGACGATTAATGCAACAATTTTTAACCAACTTGGTATTCCTTTTTTATTTTCCATCAGAATTACTTTTTTATATCTGTGATAAAACCTTCACCGACATAGAACTCATCTTTTATACAAATGATTATGGCTTATGAAGGTTTCATGATCGCTTTAGAAGCCTAGACTATTTGCTTTATTTTCCTTTTTTTGTCCCGCTGTAGGCGCTGTATTTGAAGACTTGGCGGGAGGGGTGTTTGTTGTCGTTTTTGTCGTGGTAGCTGGCTTCGTAGCAACGGGCTTCGCGGCAGGTGGGTTCGACTGAGTCGGAGTTACCTGTGGTTTGGGTACAGTTGAAGATCCTGGTGTACCTGTTGTCGGTGAAGGCGCTGTCAGCGAAAGTGTCACGTCTATTTTGGCACCTAAGCTTGTTAATCCCTTTTCTACCCCCGGAGATTGCACACTGATTACCGCTGTTGTTGTATCGGTTACATTGGGATCGTAGGTTACTGTTCCCAAGCCAAGTCCGGCACCAGAAAGGGCAAATTTAGCTTCGTTCAAAGGCAGTCCGATCAGATTGGGGATTTCAACTTCATTCGCCCCAAGACCATTACCTAGGACAAGATCTATCCGTGAACCTTTTGGAATCATTCGGCCATTTCGAATAGACTGACCCGCAAATTGAGCATCCAGAACAATATCTCTAGCAATATCAGCAACATAAGAAGTGTCACCTATTTTAAGATTATGATTTTTCAAGATAGCTGTTGCTTCGATCAGGGTCTTATCTTTAATATTTGGAAAGGAGACTTCCGGAGCCACCTGGGTGATAATGGTCAGATAAATTGTTCGACCAGATTTCACATGAAATCCCTGCTCGGGATCTTGTTCGATCACAAGGCCCGGTTTAGCATCCATCTGATAGACGGAGTCAATTTGATATTCTAATCCGGCATCCTCCAAGGCTTGGATGGCTGCGTTGATATGGAGTCCCTTTATTTTCGGAACCGCAATAGATTCATCATGCTTAGTATATATTTTCAGCCCCACATATACGGCAAGAAATAGGCAGACTATCGCGATGAATGCGGCAATGAGATTTTTTCTGAAGGTGGGTGTCTGAAGATATTGTACGACTTTGGACATTACTGTGTTTGATAAAAATGAATTCTGCATAGAACCGCAATATTGAAGCCAATTTTGCAGAATGGTTAAATAAAATTATTCCTCACAAAATTATTCGTTTTTCCGTGTATAGCAAATTATATTTGCTATTCGAATCGCTAAAATTTATGAAAGCAAAAATAGCATTAATAACTGGAGGTTATACAGGGGAGGCCGAAGTTTCTTTTAAAAGTTCTGCCTTTGTCAATTCCCAACTCGATCATGACAAATACGATGTGTACCTGATTACCATATCAAAAGACGCATGGTTTTATACAGATAAAGATGGTCGGCAGTATCCGATCCTGCGCGAAAGCTTTACCTTACCATTAAATGGAGAGACAATAAGTTTTGACTTAGCTTTTATTATGGTTCATGGCGTACCTGGAGAGGATGGAAGACTACAGAGCTACTTTGATTTGCTGGATATTCCTTATACTTCATGCGATGCACTGACGTCAGCTTTGACGATGAACAAGGGCTACACGAAGGCGGTCTTAAATGGTATTCCTGAATTGTACCTGGCCAAATCGGTTTTATTATTTGAATCGCAACGGGCGGAAGCAGCCAACGTTGTAGAAACTAACCTTTCCCTTCCATATTTTGTGAAGCCTAACGCTGGTGGAAGTAGTATCGGAATGACAAAGGTGAAAGAATCAGTTCAGTTACAGGAAGCTATTGACAAAGCATTCGATGCCGAGAATACGGGAAAGCAAGTGATTGTTGAAGAATTTGTGACCGGACGTGAGTTTTCTGAAGGGATTTTCCGTAACGCGAAAGGGGAATTGGTCGTGTTGCCTGCAACAGAGGTTCGTACGACACGTGAATTTTTTGATTTTGAAGCGAAATATATCCCTGGCTTGACCGAGGAAATTACACCAGCAGACCTGACGACAGAGCAGCAAGAACGTGCTGCCCGTATTCTGAAGGAAATTTATGTTAGGTTAAATTGTAAAGGCATGGTGCGCGTGGACTTTTTCCTGGAAAACGGTACCGATAAGTTTTACTTTATCGAGATCAATACAATTCCTGGGCAGACAGCACAGAGTTTTATCCCGCAGCAGGTGCGTGCCTTTGGTATGAAAGAAGGTGATTTCTATGGTGAATTGATCGAAAGCGCTTTATTATCCGCTAAATAAAATAGATCATTTCTAATTCAAAGGGGCTTTCAATTTTTTGAAAGCCCCTTTGTTATTTTCTGAAATCAAACTTGGATAAATCAGGTTTGATTTTTTTGTTCTCTTTAATTCTTCCTGATAGATAAGCTGTCCAATGTTTTTCAAAAAGGGGTAAGTGACGGTTTCGTATTCATAAATACCGTCATTGTAAATACCGTTTTCATTAGACTGGACAACGACGGCAAGGAGAAACTCTATTCCATGTTCAAAATCTACAATATAGGCGTTATCAATATTATAACCATAAGAGTCACCATACTTATTGAAGATACGGATATTAGGGTTTAGCTCTACACTTTTTTCACGTCCATAGAACAGTAATTTGCTATATGTTGGCCAAAATTCTGTTGTATCATATTTAGGGAAATCCGATTCAAATGGATAACGTGACATATAATCATAGAGTAGCGTATAATCCTCTTTCAACAGATTAAATCTGTCTTTGCTTTTGAATGCTTCTGGAAACAGTAATTTCTTCAAGATCAGCTGTTGATCCGCTAGCGCATAAACGTTTAGTCCCTCAAAACTCCATGGTTCGTGGATGAGTTCATCTTTATCATTCATGTAACCTTTTCCCTGAAGCGTATTGGCTAACTTGATATCATAGTCTTTGGGGTCAAATTGTTCTTTTTGCTGATAGATAATATTGTCACCGTTGTAGAAGGTGAAAGGATTAGTATGCTTCGCCCAGATTCCTTTGTCACCGATGGCAAGGCGGTTGACAATTCGGCTGTACTTGGTGCCATATTTTTTGAGTTTTGCATTTAGCTCAGCACGGCCAATAAATTCGAACAGCCTGTTTTGAGCATCATTGTCACTGGTCAATAATATTTTTTTTACATACTGAGCAATTGACGGAAGACCATTAACCGCGGATTCATCCAGAGATACTTTAGTTTGTTTTTCAAAAGCAGAGTCAATGCGTAGGGGTGTATCTTTTGTAAGGCCCTTAATATGTAATTCATTGATTTTTTCCAGAGCCAAAATCGCAGTTGGCAGTTTTACGGTACTTGCGGGATAGAAATACCAATTGGGATTCAGTCGATAACTATAAGACCTGAAGTGTGGGATATTAAATTTATCACGATCAATTTGAGTGTACAGGATCTGCACTTCATTCTTTGTCGGATGATTTAATATTTGTTGGAATAGATCAGGACGACTCTGAAGTAATTTTTCCAGGTATACTGTATCTATATTTTGAGCATATGTGTCCGACATAAATAGTGTGAAAAATAATAGCAGATATCTATGCATTTTTTAGAAGATTGTATTTCAGATGCTTATTATGTTATAATTAGCTAGATAAAACTTAATCACTTGCATTTGATCTTTAGTCGTTCTACGCTATTATCTATTCAATTCCTCGATTGCTTTTAATAATTTATTTTTTGACACCAATTTCTTTGCTTTTTCATTTTCCTGAACGTGAGGCTCTAATGTGCTTTTTTGAAGTGGTAGGATTTCGTTCATTTTATCAATCTTAAAATGTGATATTGCGGGATCATTGATATCAGCAGTCATACTATATCGTCTGATTTTTCTTTGATATTTTACCGTGTCTACCAAAAATAACCAACAACTATCCTGTGGAATACCTTTTATTTTATTTTTCCGGTAATCTATCCGGTATATTTCTTTCGTTTGGTCAGGTGTTACTGTATATTTTATGCCTTTTTCTTTATAAGAGATTTCACTGGGTTTGGTAGCGGTTCTAAGTTTTATTTTAGTTTTTGAAACAACAGTGCTGTCATTTTTTAAGACAATATAAAACTCATATCTGCTACTCACAGGTTCCTTCTTGAATGAAGAATAGAACCGAGGCATATAGTGGCCTGGCGTAGTAACATTTCCATAAGGTGTCCGTATAGTCGTTGGTGGAAGGAACTGTGCGAAGGCTTGTGTTGAAGTCAGCAAAGTAAAAAGAAAAAAGCTTATCGCATACATGATATGATACATCTTTATCTTATTCAATTGCAGGCTCAGTTTATTCATGGTATAGAACTATTTTCTTGTATACACTTCAAAGGTATAGTTGAATGCATGTTTATCATCTGCCTGATGTGGTTCCGCGGAAACCAGTTCCCATTCTTCCGATGATAGTTCTGGAAAAAACGCATCTCCCTGAATCGTTGTGTGTACACGTGTCAAAAGTACCTTGTTTGCCAATGGTAAAGCCTGTTGATAGATATTTGCTCCACCGATGATAAATACCTCACGCTCGTCGCGACAATATAAAAGAGCCTCCTGGATACTGTTGGCAACATCAATATCCTCTCCCTGAAAATTAGCATTACGTGTGATGACGATATTTCTTCGATCGGGCAATGCCTTACCGATGGCCTCAAAGGTCTTTCTGCCCATCAGGACAGAATGCTCAATGGTGTTTCTTTTAAAATATTTAAAGTCATTTGGTAAATGCCAGGGCATCTGATTATTGATGCCGATAGCATTGTTTTCCGAGGCAGCTACGATTAATGTGATCGTTGGGTTACTCATTTTTGTATCGTGTAGATTAGTTCTGTTGTGTAAAGTGATATTGTGTCTAGAAGAGCCTCCTAAAGGTTCTCCTAAACTGCAACAGGGGCTTTTATATGCGCATGTGATTCATAATTCAGCAATTCGAAATCTTCGAATTTGAAATCAAAAATATCTTTCACCTCTGGGTTTATCTTCATTTGTGGCAATGGCTTTGGATCACGGCTCAGCTGTAGTTCCGTTTGTTCAAAGTGATTGCTATAGATATGTGCATCGCCCAATGTATGGATAAATTCAGCGGCTTCCATATCACAGACTTGTGCCACCATCATCGTCAACAGGGCATAAGAGGCAATATTGAAAGGAACACCTAAAAATATGTCGGCGCTACGTTGATAAAGCTGACAGGATAATTGAGGCTTCATAATCCCTTTCTCAGGCTGTGCTGGTGCTACATAAAATTGAAAGAAAGCATGACAAGGAGGCAAGGCCATGTTTTCGATTTCAGCAACATTCCATGCCGATACAATAATGCGACGGGAATCCGGTGAATTTTTCAGCTGGTTGATAACCTGTGTGATCTGATCGATATGACGGCCATCAGGTGTTGGCCAAGAGCGCCATTGTGAACCATAAACAGGGCCTAGGTTCCCCTGTTCGTCAGCCCATTCGTCCCAGATACTCACGCCATTGTCTTTTAAATACTGAATATTGGTTTCTCCTTTCAAAAACCAGATTAACTCATGAAGAATTGATCGCAAGTGCAATTTTTTTGTTGTTACTAGCGGAAATCCTTCCTGAAGGTTGAAACGCATCTGATATCCAAAGACACTTTTGGTACCTGTCCCGGTACGATCCGTTTTTACAACACCATTCGTATATACGTGTCTGAGTAAATCTAAATATTGTTTCATCTGTAAGTTTTATTTGTTAAACGCTTAATACCCGAGGTCTGAATATGCATGTTCTGCTGCTTATATTAGTAGGTGTGTATGCCTTTTTACATACCCTTCTATATCAAAATTGCATTAAAACCATAACCAGTGGATGCTGTATCTGCCTTTAGCTATAAAATTTAAATCTTCTAGCGCATCCAACCTTTCAAGATAGTCAAAACTAAGGAAAATCCTTATAACGAGAAAGTCAAAACTTAAAATGATAAGAAGGGTTACTGAAAAAAAATGTAATTTTGCAAAATATTATGGAGAATAAAAAAGTAGCTTTTTATACACTTGGATGTAAACTGAATTATTCGGAGACATCATCCATAGGACGTTTATTTAAGGATGCGGGCTATGATACAACAGCGTTCAATAGCCGTGCGGACGTCTATGTAATCAATACATGTTCTGTAACGGACAATGCTGACAAGAAGTGTAGAAAAGTGGTTAAAGAAGCTTTAAAGCACTCTCCGAATGCCTATATTACCATTGTTGGTTGTTATGCCCAACTAAAACCAAAGGAGATCGCGGAGATTCCTGGTGTAGATATGGTATTGGGAGCTGCTGAGAAATTTAATATCATTGAACATATCAATGACTTGACCAAACAGGAAAAAACAATTGTTTATAATGGCCCGATTGATGAAACCAATCAATTTGTGTCGGCTTATTCCATCGGCGACCGTACGCGTACCTTTTTAAAAGTACAGGATGGATGTGACTATTCATGTACTTTCTGTACAATCCCTTTGGCACGTGGTGGAAGTCGCTCAGGAAAGATTGAAGAGATTGTCAAGCAAGCGGAAGAAATTGCTGCTTCGGGTGTAAAAGAAATCGTATTGACAGGGGTTAATATTGGTGATTTTGGTATTCGGGATGGGAAACGTGAAGACCGCTTCCTGGATTTGGTAAAAGCACTGGATGAGGTGGATGGTATTGATCGGATACGTATTTCTTCTATTGAACCTAATCTTCTTTCCAACGATATCATCGAATTTGTCGCACAATCCAAAAGATTTGTTCCACATTTTCATATGCCATTGCAGTCAGGAAATAACAAGATTTTGAGCTTGATGCGCCGGAGATATAAACGGGAGCTATATACTGAACGTGTAGAGTTTATCAAGTCATTAATGCCGAACTGTTGTATAGGTGTTGACGTGATTGTTGGATTTCCCGGAGAAACGCGTGAAGACTTTATAGATACCTATAATTTTCTGAACGATATGGATATTTCCTATTTGCACGTGTTTACCTATTCGGAGCGTGAAAATACAATTGCAGCCCAAATGGAAGGAGCAGTACCAGGAGCACAACGTAGTGATAGAAGTAAGATGTTGCATATTCTTTCAGAGAAGAAACGTCGCGCTTTTTATGAATTACAGCTTGGAGCTCAGGGAGATGTCCTGTTCGAAGCAGATGAAAAAGACGGTTATATGCATGGTTTCTCCAAAAATTATGTCAAGGTGAGGACTTTGTATGACCCGTTATTGGTGAACGAGGTTGTACCTGTGAAATTTATGGAAGTAACAGATACTTGTGAAGTAGAAGTCGAGGAGGTTCCTGAAACATTAGCACATTAATTTTTTAAGAATTATACATTCATAAAAAGGGCAATCTTCTATAAGATTGCCCTTTTTACTAAGGAAGAGTTTCATTCCAAGATCTTTTGATCATGGTTGATATTCTATCCAATACGATTGTATAGAATACCTGAGATCGTGTTTTGAAATGTATGCATTGATTAGTGTGCACTGCTTTTTGCGGCATTTAACCAGATCACTGTCCCTAAAATCAAAAGAACACCGATCCATTGTACCAACGAAACAGATTCATGTAATATAAAATAAGACATACAGGTAGCTACAGGTAATTCTGCAGAACTTAATATTCCACCTAAAGAGAAGCCTGTTTTTGGTAAACCATAAGCGAATAACAATGGTGGAATGACGGTGCCAAATAAGGACAGGATCAGTCCAAAATGTAGAAAATTAGTATCAAATTGACCATTAAATAAATAGTTCGGTGGAAATAACGTGAAAATCAAAATACAGGAACCACTTACCATGATTGCACTTTTTTGTATTGGATGATAATCATTGCCCACGCGGCCATTTACGATCATAAAAACCGAATAAGCGGTAGCGGCCAAGAACCCAAATAATAGACCTGTTAAGCTGATATCCTCCAATCCTTTCTCAATGAGCCCTGTTGCCAATAATGTTGCAATCAATACGATACCAATACCGATCAAGTTGTTTTTTGATGGTTTTGTTTTGAAAAAGATAAATTCAATGACCACACCGATCCATATATACTGCATCAGTAGGACAATAGCCAGAGATGCCGGCACCAACTGTACACATTTATAGTATAAGACACTCACGAGCCCCGTTGATGTACCACTGATCAATATTTTGACCCAAGATGATTTTTTAGTTGATGATTGAAAGGATTTTCCAGAAAATAGCTTGATCACGATAAAGATAAGCCAAAGCATAAGCATGCCAAATAATACCTGAATCCCTGTTACCTCTCCTAAAGTAAGCCCCTGACCATATGCTTTTTTTACAAACGTTGATAGTATCCCAAAGCTACTCGCACCTAAAAAGACAGCTAATGCACCTTTTAATTTTTCCATTCTCAAATAAATTAGGCGGCAAAGTTACGATTTCTGGACAATTCTTTTTCCGATCCTACGTTCTTGGTAGGGAAAAAGGATAGATCCGCAGCTATTGAGGATAGTTGAACTAAAAGCTTCAATGAAGATCAACCAATCCTAACTACTCAGTGTATGGGAATAATCCTTTATGACGAATAGCTTATCAATAAAATAGGGAGAATGAATAAATTGTTTTTTAAGAAGGGGGTAAATAGGTTGTATATCAGGGGCAATTTATTTAAGTTTGTCTTACAGGAAAATAAATCGAACATAATGATTGCTAAATCTTATTTTATCTTCTTTTTAAGCGCACTACTATTCTTGAGCAGTTGTTCAACGAAGAAAAAAGTACTCACCTCCGGTTCGCGTTCCTCCAATGGTTCGGTGTTGACAGATGCAAGTTCGGCGCGAGGAAAAATATTTTCTGGATCTCGTCTTGATAATTATGCCTCATTACTGAATGTAAATACGAAGAAGCTAAACCCACAGCTCTATTCATTTATCGACGACTGGATGGGTATACCGCATCGAATGGGGGGACAGACTAAAAGTGGAGTGGATTGTTCGGGTTTTGTTAATCTATTATATATCGAAGTCTACAAAGGCAATCTTCCACGGACATCACGAGATATGGAAGGCATTGTGAAAAGAAAGAAGCCTGAGAAATTGGAAGAAGGTGATTTGGTATTTTTTTCTTTCGGTAAAAAAGGAATTGACCATGTGGGCGTATACTTGCACAACAATAAATTTGTTCATGTCTCAACGCGCAAAGGGGTTATTATATCAGATCTGACGGATAGCTGGTACGCCAAAACTTTCGTTGATGCAGGTTCTCCAAAGATCTAACCAGGTGAAATCCATGTAGGTTTTATGTCATATCTTGACATAAACTTTTATACCCTATATAAATCCTTATTTTTGTCAAAATTTTATAGAAATGACAATAAAGAGTAAAAAGATTTTTTTAGGCCTTTGTATTATTGTGCCATTTTTAATGTATTGTGTTTATTATTATAGCAATATGATTAAAAACGCACCTTTCCGTTTTGCTGATTTTGAATCAATTGAATTCAAATATGGTGAACCGAATCATATGGTCAATGAATACAATTCAAAAACGCGTATCTATAAATATTTAGACAAACAAGATTCATTAATTACGGATACTGTAAAGTTCACAAAAGATGATCTATTGTATTTGCACCGCAAAGCAATGGAATTAGGGTTTTGGAATTTAGATACTGATATGACAGGTCCAGAATGGAAAAAGGACTCCACAAATTCTAAAGTACCCCGTTTTTATCTGGAATATAATTACAAGGATAAATCAAAACGTGTCACTTTAGATGCGGACTTTGCAGGCAATCCACGGATGCATGATGCCGCCAAATCGATGATAGACGAAGTAAATCGTATGTTAGCGACTGCCCAAGCAAGATAATAACGATAATTATATTTATTGAAAGAAGGAGAGACCGAGCATTTGGTTTCTCCTTCTTTTTTTTACGCTTTTCCGAATTAATGGAATCCTTTATCGATAAGCCAATTATTCAAATAATTTCATGCCATTACAATTCTAAAATTTGAATGCAATGATGCTGGAAAACCTTATATCAAGTGGTGAGCAAATTCATACTAAACAGTAAACTAACAGGGACTTGATACGGACCTTATACGGACCTTACTCGGACCTCATTCGGATAAATACGTATAAAGTCCGATTTAAATCCCTATCATATAAGAACTAATTAGGTGTTATTTATTAAGTTGATCACTCCTTGATACGTGTTTATATTTACGAATCCTTTATATTCAATTGATATTGTCTTAATGCTAATAGGGTACTTTAGCGGCAAAACTAACGTTCGATATGAAAACATTTATGGCATTGGCCATTTCTTTGGCGCTGGCCCAGACAGTACAAGCACAAGAATTTGCAAAGGGAAAAGTTTTTCTAGATGTAAACAGAAACGGAAAATTAGATAAGCATGAGAAAGGGATAACATCTGTTTCGGTCAGCAACGGTCGCGAAGTTGTTGCTACAGATAAAGATGGTAACTATCAATTACCCGTTGGAAATGATAATATCATTTTCGTTGTCAAACCTTCGGGATATGCAGTACCCGTAGATGAGAATAATCATCCAAAATTCTATTATATACACAAAGTCAATGGTAGCCCAACGTCAAAATATCCCGGTGTAACTGCAACGGGTAAAATCCCTGCCAGTGTGAACTTTGCTTTATATCAACAAGATGAGCAAGCCAATTTTTCCGCTTTTGTCTTTGGTGACCCACAAGCATATACCGAGGAAGAACTGGGATTTTTTAAGGATGGCATCATTAATGAAATCGCTGATAAATCTGTTGCTAAATTCGGAATCAGTCTAGGAGATTTGGTCGGTGATGATTTGTCTCTTCAGCCAAAATACAAGTCGGTCATTTCTACGATGGGATTACCTTGGTATAATGTCATGGGAAATCATGACATGAATTATGATGCTAAAACCGACAGCCTTTCGGATGAGTCTTTTGAGCGAACTTTTGGCCCTAATAATTATTCCTTTAATTATGGGGATGCACATTTTATTGTATTGGACAATATTATCTACCCCAACCCACGTACCGGAAAAGGGTATCTCGGAGGTTTTCGGAAAGATCAATTGGATTTTGTTGAGAATGACTTAAAGCAGGTAGCTAAAGACAAATTGGTTGTCCTTTCCTTCCATATCCCATTATATCATGAAAACTCTAATGTGTTTCGCAATGAAGACAGACAGCGTCTTTTTGATATTTTAGCCCCTTTTAAACACACACTTTCGCTTTCGGCACATACACATTTTCAACGCCAATATTTTTATGGACAGAAAGATGGTTGGAAACAGGAACATGCGCATCACGAATATAATGTCGGAACCACATCAGGGGATTGGTATTCAGGCGAGCTGAATGACAAGGGAATTCCGGTTTCGACCATGCGGGATGGTACACCAAAGGGTTATGCCATTTTGAAAATTGAAGGTAATCAATATAGTTTCGATTATAAAGTGATAGGTAAGCCGGCAAACTATCAGATCGATATTTATGGTGCTTCCGTAGTACCCGAAAAGTATACGAAAAGATACCCGATTTATGCAAACTTCTTTATTGGTAGGGAAGGAGATAAAGTGGCTTATCGAATTAACCAAGGAGATTGGAAAGAGATGGAATATGTTAACGAGAGTGATCCCGCTTTCTTAAAATCGCTAGCGAAATATGATACCGCCGAAAAGCTGATGACAACTCGCCGCCCATCTAATCCGGAAAAATCCAGCCATCTGTGGGTAACGAATTTGCCGAAACTTAAAACAGGGAAATATCAGATCGAAATTAGGGCAATAGATATGTTCAATAGAGAACATTTCGCGACGAAAAGTATTGTGGTGGAATAATCGAGTATTTACTATTTCAGGAAAAGGCAATCTTCGGATTGCCTTTTCTTTTCGAAATACCGCAGTATCCCTATTGCGATAGGGGGAAGAAATTAATCGAAGAATAATTCCTAGAGGTTTGGCACACAATCTTATAGGATTGGTTCAGTTGACAAACCAAGATTTATTTTAAACGTATTGAAGTCTGATTTATTGATAAAAGATGCGAATTAAATGATTTAAATAACTATTTGTCGAATTGTTTTAAGTTTAAAGTTAGCTTAAGATGGACTTAACATAGCAGTCCTATATTTGTGTAGAGTAATTTTTGATTCATAAAGAGTTAGGGTTAATGTGTAGATCTGTTGTGAAACACGTCTAAAAATTTAGTTTGTTTTTAAAGTGAAAAGGTAATCTCCCCGGATTACCTTTCACTGTTTTTATGGATAGCGCTTGTTACTGGCACTAATTCAATATACTGATTTTTTGTGCTCTTATAAATTGTCTAAAATCATCCGAAGCAGGATTTTCGAATATTTCGAGGTTAAAATATTTTGTGGCAGCAAACAGATGGTCAAAAACATCGGATACAATGCCTTCATAATATTCCCAGCGTATATCATTGACAAAGAAGTAAAGTTCGATCGGTACCCCATGTTCGGTCGATGCCAACTGCCGTACCATTAAGGGCATGGTTTTATGGATATTGGGATTCTGACGGAGGTAAGTAAGTGCATAGGCACGAAACATACCCAAATTGGTCATTTTCCTGCCATTAATTGGATTGGAAGGATCAATCTGATGAATGCTGTTAAATTCATCTATTGTTCTTGCACGGTCTTCGATATAGGGACGGAGAATCTGTATATTCTTTAGTTCTTCAATCTCCTTATTATCTAAAAACCGGATCGTGGAAATTTTAATATTTATAGCTCTTTTTAGGCGCCTTCCTCCAGATTGCTGCATGCCCCTATAATTCTTAAAGGAATCCGATAATAAGGTATGTGTTGGGATTGTTGTGATGGTCTTGTCGAAGTTCTGCACTTTAACATTATTGAGATTGATTTCCTTTACGGTTCCGTCGGCTCCGTATTTAGGCATTTCAATCCAGTCGCCTACACGTATTGAATCATTGGCCGAGACCTGTATACTGGCGACAAAACCTAGGATGGTGTCTTTGAAGACCAGCATCAGGATCGCTGAGGCAGCACCGAGTGATAAGAGAAATGACCATGGCGAACTGCCTGTTAAGATCGAAAAACAGATGGTACCACCAATAAAGAGCATGATGATCTGGCAGACTTGTAAATAGCTTTCTAACGGTTTGTCCGCAAAGGATTTTTTTGTTCGTAATATATCCCGAATACTTTTTAATAAGGAGTGTACAATCAGCAAACTGACAACGGTAGTGGCAATCGCCAGCAATTTGTTGATGTTTTCTTTCCAATTCGGGAAACCCATAAAAATAACGGGTATGATATATTGTGCGACCAATATGGGGACAAAATGGGCAACCAGTTTTAACGTTTTATTCCGAATCAATAAGTCATCAAATCGGTTGGTGCTTCTTCGGATGGCTTTGATCGTTAATAATAAGAGTGTTTTTTTGCTGAAATAATCAACAATTATCAAAAATAAGACAACCAACAACAATAAAATAATTGAGTTGATAAAATGGTTGGTTTGGTTATCCAAACCAAGATTTTTAATCCATTGAAAAGTCCAGTTATAAATTTGGGATTGAGAATCCTTCAACAATTCTGTTGCTGTGTTTTGCATCCTGCAAATATACAAAAAGCCGCATTTGCGGCTTTTTGTTATTTTTAATTTTGCGATTCACGCTCATGTTTATGTCTAAAGAATATTGCGAAGAGAATTGCTATAATCAGCGTGTAGATGGCAAAGGCAAGCCAGATGTCATGCCAATCCTTGAGCATGAGACTATTGTTCAGTGTTCCGTCAGGCAATAGGGAGATACTTTTTTCCTTCAGAAAATTAAGGAAATGAGTATCATTGATATTGGTATCCAGATATTGGGCAAGATCTTGTCCATTCTGAAAGCTTTTGGTGAAATAATGGTCAATAATCCAACCGGAAGCAAAACTGCCAAATACTGCACCAAAGCCATTTGTCATCATCATAAATAAACCTTGGGCAGAACTACGTATGCTCGAAGTTGTAGATGTCTCTACAAATAGGGAACCCGAGATATTGAAAAAGTCGAATGCCATTCCATAGACGATACAAGAAAGTACAATCATCCATAAGCCTCCTGCCGGATCTCCGAACGAGAATAAGCCGAAGCGCAAGACCCAAGCAAACATAGAGATCAACATAACTTTCTTAATACCAAATCTTTTTAAAAAGAACGGTATGGCCAAAATGAACAATGTTTCGGAGAATTGCGAGATGGACATAATGATTGTCGAACGTTTTACTACTATTGACTCAGCATATTTAGGGAAAAATTTAAATTCGTCCAGAAATACATCACCATAGGCATTGGTTAATTGTAAAGCTGCGCCTAGGAACATAGAGAAAACGAAGAACAATGCCATCTTATAGCTTTTAAATAATTTAAAAGCTTCTAGCCCCAGCAATTGCGTCCAAGAGGCATTTTCCTGCTGGAGTCTTTTAGGTGGGCATTTGGGTAAAGTCAGTGCATATAGACTTAAAGAGAGGGCGGCTGTTCCGGCGATATAAAATTGGTAGCCTGTCGCTTTATTGCCTGTAAGATTTGTAATCCACATGGCAACGATAAATCCGAGAGTCCCGAAAACACGGATCGGAGGGAATGCTTTGACCAGATCGTAGTTGTTTTCATTCAACGCCGTATAAGCGATTGAGTTGGATAGGGCCAATGTGGGCATGTAGAAACACATGGCCGCGAGCATCACATAAAAAAAGGTGTTGGGATCATTTACCTGCGGTAAATAGAAAAGAACGGCAGCATAGCATAAATGAAGAATAAAGTATAGTTTTTCAGCATTTATCCAGCGGTCTGCAATGATCCCCATTAATGTTGGCATAAATAGCGAAGCTATTCCCATTGTCGCGAAGATAGCGCCGAATTGTGTGCCATCCCATTGCTTTGTGCCAAACCAATAGTTAGCTATTGTAATCAACCATGCTCCCCAGACAAAAAACTGAAAGAAGCTCATAATGGTCAATCTTAATTTAATAGACATAAAACGATATTATTTAGAGTTTTTGTTTCGCTTTAGAGAGAGGAGTTATTTTCTTTTGGAAATTTCATCCCTAATCAACGCTGCTTGCTCGTAATTCTCTTCCGTTAATGCTTGGTTGAGTGCTTGCTCCAATTGTTCGTCTGTCAACGAAGAAAAAGGGTTGTTAGGGGATTTGGAAGGAGTCTTTTCTTCGACCTCAACCATACTCGGATCTTGTACTTTGTTGGCTTTGTCCAGATTTTCCAAAAATGCGAATTCATGTCCCTCAATAATGATTCCCGCAGATGACATGATAAATTCATAGGCGTAAATTGGTGCTTCAAATCGAACGGCCAGCGCAACGGCATCGGAGGTTCGTGCATCAATTTCAACCATTTTGTTACCGTCAGAACAAATAATCTTCGCATAAAAAATGCCCTCAATCAGGTTATAGATAAGTACCTCAACGAGTTTAATACCAAAGGATTCCGCGAAAGATTGAAATAGGTCATGCGTAAGGGGGCGGCTTGGAATCATTTTTTCTATCCGAATAGCAATAGCTTGGGCTTCATGGCTACCAATAATGATGGGCAATCTTCTGTTGCCCTCCACTTCTCCCAATACTAGGGCATAGGCCCCAGACTGTGTTTGACTATAGGATAAACCAACTATATCTAATCTGATTTTCTTCATTTTAATTCCAAAGCGGTGTACAAACTTAGATAAATTTGCTTTTATATGCAATTATAATTACGTTCCGTGTGAAACAAATTTATCGATTTCTCCTTAGTAATTAAGACCTTTTCGAATGTGGAGAGTGAAAATATTTAAAGGCAAAACGAAAACTCCCCATTCATTTTTTATGAATGGGGAGGGAAATATGGTATAAAAAGCTTAGCTACCTTTGTAAGCTTTTAATGCTTGTGTCAATTTGGGTACAATATCAAAGGCATCACCAACGATACCATAATCAGCAACTTTGAAGAATGGCGCTTCGGGATCCTTGTTGATGACAACAATAGTTTTCGATGAGCTGACTCCAGCCAAATGTTGAATGGCTCCTGAAATACCAATTGCGATATAGAGATTGGGACTTACAACAATACCCGTTTGGCCAACGTGTTCAGAATGGGGACGCCATCCTGCATCAGAGACAGGTTTTGAACATGCTGTGGCGGCACCGAGGACATCTGCTAACTCTTCGACCATTCCCCAGTTTTCAGGGCCCTTTAGTCCCCGGCCTGCTGAGACAACGATTTCTGCCTCTGGTAACGAAACTTTATCTGTCGCGCGTACAATCTCTTTGACAATTGTTGAGAAGTCGGCTTGGGCAACATTTGCCGTGAATGATTCAACCACTGCAGATCCTCCGGTTTCCTTGGTCTCGTAAGCATTGGGACTAAGGGCAATGACCTTGGTTGCTGCGGTCAATTCTACTGTGGCAAATGCTTTATTTGAAAATGCAGTCTTTTTAACAGTTAATTTTTCGCCTTCTATAGTTGGTAGGGATAGCGCGCCATCTGCAAGTGCAGCATGGAGTTTCGCAGCAATCCGGGGAGCAAGTCCTTTACCTGAGAATGAATTGGAAAGTACAAGCAGGTTAGCTCCTATACTTTTGACAGCCTCAGCAATAATGCTTGCATAAGCCTGATTGACGAAAGAGGAGAGTTGCTCATTATTGACGCTGAGTACTTTGGAAGCACCATAGTTGCCTAGTGCGGCAAGTTCATCCTGCGCAACATTACCAATGGAAATGGCAACAAGATCAGTGTTTGTATTATCAGCGATGGCTTTCGCATAAGAAACTACTTCAAAAGCAGACTTTTTGAATTTTCCATCGGTATTTTCTACATATACTAGTATTGACATAGTTTTTTCGGAATTTAATGATTAAATAACTTTGGCCTCATCATGTAATAGAGAAACCAGTTTCTCAACTTCTGCAGCATCAACGAGTTTTACAGTGCCGCGTGGAGCTGGAGTCTCATAATTAACAATGTGGGAAAGTGTATCAACTGCGGATGGTTCTAGCACATCCAATGGTTTGGTACGTGCACTCATAATACCACGCATATTGGGTATCTTAGGTTCGGCAACTCCTTCCGCTGTGCCAATAACAATGGGAAGTTTAGACGTTACGACTTCTTTTCCACCTTCTATTTCACGTTCAATACTGACAGAATCAGCAGCTATATCAACCTTTTTGGCGATTGATACCGATGGTATATTCAGCAATTCGGCAACTATTGCACCGACCTGAGCACCATTATAATCGATGGATTCCCGTCCGGTTAAAATCAGATCAAAAGCATTGTCCTTTGCATAATTTGCGATTTGATTGGCCACAAACCAGGCATCTCTGGGAATAGCATTAATACGTACGGCATTGTCTGCGCCTATAGCCAATGCTTTGCGAATGGTCGCATCGGTGGATGCATCTCCAACATTGATGACAGTCACTGTTCCTTTTCCTCCTTCAGCCAATTCAACTGCCTTCGAAAGGGCAATCTCATCATAAGGGTTTATAATAAACTGCACCCCAGCTGTATTAAAGGCAGTGTTGTCATTTGTAAAAGTGATCTTCGATGTAGTGTCAGGGACATTACTTATACAAACTAATATTTTCATATACGATTGGTTTTACCCAAACTTACCATATTTTCTATCAAATAAAAAGCCCCGACCCGCTTAAAATTTTGTCTCAGGGTTCATTTGTGCTGTTGTGTTATTTTTAATTTGTATTGCTTATGTCTTGTTATTTTTACTATATTTTGAATTTTTCATCTTGTTTAGTTTGTATTTGTTAAATTTTGACAGTTTCAGTATTCTTTTTTTTAATGAGGATCATGCGTCAGTATAATGTCATTTTATATGCTAGCATAGTATTTTTGCTTCGACGAATTGCTCAGACTGTAGCATTTAATGTTCAATTGCTTGGAGCAAGCTAGCAATATAACTTTGTTGTTTTTTTGATGAAGTTGAAAAGGTGACAGCTTTTTATAATGACCTTCATAGGGTACTATTATGATTGTTTAGGAAGCGGCCATGATTTAGATTTTATTGCTGAGATATAGCGGAAATTTAGAATACTAAATTGAATACACTTCACTTGATCATTACGAGAGAAGTGTGCCGAATGGGTTGATTTACGGCATAGCAGCTACCGTAGAATTAAAACAATTGTTTACAGATAAACACATTTTTAGTTAAATTTGAAATAAAAAAGATATGTCGACACGATTGGATCAACTCAACGAATTTTTGAAAGAGAGTCCTGAAGATCCTTTTTTAAAATACGCCATTGCAGCGGAGTATCTGAAGCTGAATGATGAGCAGGAAGCTTTGGTCAGATTTGAAAAGCTGATAGAAAACCATCCCGACTATGTGGGGACATATTATCATCTGGGAAAATTATATGAAAAACTGGACAAACAGGAACCTGCAATTACAACCTATAAAAATGGAATTGAAATAGCACGCAAAAGCCGTAATTTCCATGCATTGGGAGAGTTACAGGGAGCTTTGTCATTTTTAGTAGAGGATGACGATGATGATTTTTAATCCATTCTAAATTTTTGGTATCTAATTTGTTATGAATTTTAAGGGTGTAACTATTAGATGCTGATTTTTTTGAATTTGGAATGAGATGAAAAGGTTTATTTGGACAGTGGGATTGTTGGTAATGATTGTATTGGGGGGATGTGATAATCCCAAACAGAGTGTGGCTGCCTATAAAGATAATTTGCAAGAATTAAAGGGAAGAGACAGAGCGGAAATCGTGATTGGAGAATATAAAGGGGTGATGCCCTGTGCCGACTGCGATGGCATTGAAACATTGATCTCATTACACAAAGACAACTCCTATAAATATTCGTCCAAATATCTCAATAAAAGTGATTATGTTTTTGTACGTGAAGGAAAATGGAAGTTGGATGGAAACATTATTACATTGGACGGCGTTGATTACAAATTCAAATTAGGCAACCATTTCTTAAGCCAGTTGGATCTATCGGGTAATGATATTACCGGGGATATCTCCAAATACTATGTGCTAACGAAAAACTGAAATTTATTGAAAGATATAATACCTACATAGAAAAAAACCGAAGAGAATTCTCTTCGGTTTTTTTGTTTAGTAGACTTATTGCTATTTATTTTTTGTACAAAGTTCTTTTAAGGTTGACACAACAAAATCCACTTCTTCTTTGGTGTTGTTTTTGCAAAAGGAGAATCTGACCGATGGACGGTCTGAATTTGTTTTAATAGCCCCTAGTACATGGGATCCAATATCGGTTCCTGAACTACAGGCGCTTCCTCCGGAGCAGGATATGCCCGAAATGTCAAGATTGAATAGCAACATGTCAGCAAGATCACTGCAAGGGAAGGATACGTTTAGTACCGTATATAGCGATTTACTAGGCTCGATAACACCATTGAAATCAATATCTGGAATCGCTTTTTGCAGTTCTTCAATCATATACGATTTAAGCGCCTGGATATAAGCTTGATGTTCTTCCATATGTTCATAGGCAAGTTCTAAAGCTTTGGCGAGTCCTGCTATCCCATAAACATTCTCAGTTCCGCCACGCATATTCCGCTCCTGAGCTCCACCATAAATCAACGGTTTGATTTTATTATTTGCATTGATATAGAGAAAACCTACACCTTTTGGGCCATGAAACTTGTGCGCTGCACCTGTAATGAAATCGATTTTAAGATGACCTAAATCATGCGGATAATGGCCCATGGTCTGTACGGTATCCGAGTGAAATATCGCGTTGTATTGTTGGCATAATTCCGATATACGTTGGATATCATTCAGGTTGCCAATTTCATTATTGGCGTGCATAATGGAAACAAAGGTACGCGGATTGCTACTTAAGAGCTCCTCCAGTTGATTCAGGTCCAGATTCCCCTTGTTGTCCACATGAAGCAGATCAAGATGAACTTTTCCCTGTTTCTCAAGCTCCTCCAAAGTATGTAGAACGGCATGGTGCTCTATCGGTGAGGTAATTGCATGTGTGATACCAAAGTCCGTGATCGAACGTACGATCGCCATATTATCGGCTTCGGTTCCACCCGAGGTAAAGAAAATTTCTGCCGGAGATACATGGAGTAGGTTGGCGATTGTTTTCCGGGCTTTTTCTACTATTGTTTTTACTTGTCTTCCGTGACTATGGATAGAAGATGGATTTCCAAAATTGTTATCCATGACATCTACCATTACTTTTATAACTTCAGGATCTAAGGCTGTAGTCGCAGCATTGTCGAAATATACTTGCATGATGCAAAATTACAAATCTCAAAAGTAAATCAAATGCATTAAATGACTTATTTTCATCATAATTTAGTCGTTTTTTTTATTGAAGCGTTGAATAAGGAGGGAGAGCTTATCGATTGAAATCAGAAGACCTCAAAAAAGTAAAAGTGGATATGTAGTGAATTGGATATTTGCTATGGATTGTTGGGGGAATATGAGGGGAATAGGGACAAACTGCTTGTCTTGAAGTTGAGATGAAGCCCAAAGGTTTTTATTTAACTTTTGGGATTCATCATCTATGACAAAATATACATTGAGTAGTAACTTGCTGTAGGTTTATAATAGTCGTGGGCGGCGTCTGCGAACGATTATTATAAGAAATCCACCCAGAGCGATCGCTAGACCTAGATATGCAGCGATGTCACCTACTTTGGTGTATGTTGTAATCTCTTCGCTCAGATTGATCTCCTGATTCAATGCTGCGGGTTCCCACCATTTTGTCTGCTGTATGATATCACCACGTTGATTGATAAAACCAGAAATTCCGGTATTTGCCGATCGGGCAACCCAGCGTCGATTTTCGATGGCTCTTAATTTTGCATATTGCAAATGTTGGTCTTTTCCAGAAGTATTGCCCCACCAGCCATCATTGGTGATGATCGCAATAAACTGCGCTCCTTTTTTAACATATTTTGCCACATAATCTCCCCAGATAGATTCATAGCAGATAACGGGAGCAGCGCCAATACCACTTTGTGCATAGAAAACAGAAGGTTCTGCTTGTTTTCCATAGCCACCTGTCGTACCTCCAAAAGCTTTAAACAAAGGTTTTAAAAAATTCATCGCAGCACCAAAGGGCATCTGTTCTACGCCGGGAACCAATTTAGATTTGTGGTAAAATTGCAGCTTGGATGAGTAATCGATCAATGTTGCTGCGTTAAAATTATCCTGGTAAATATTCGGGGCAATTTCACGTGCAGTTGCTGTCTTTGCATAATTGTATAATTGATAGCTCTCTATACCCGATAAGACATTGCCATTTTTGTACTGATCCAAAAATTTTAGAATCCGTTGATAGGAATACGTTTCACGCAGGTTTTCTTCATCAAAATCACCATTTTGGGAGAGGGCAGTTTCGGGCCAGATAAAAAATTCCGTATTGGGTTTGGCTACTGAACTTGATAGTGAAAACAAGGTGTTTAATTGCTCCTCGGGGCTAAGCTGAAACTTGATGTAAGGGTTCACATTGGGCTGCACCACCACCACCTGGGCAGGATTTTGGTGTTCCTCGTAATTGAAATAGCGAACCAATGAATAGACCGTTGGAACACATATGACCAGCACTAGACAAAGAATGGGAACTATCCTATTTTTGAGTTGGTAGATACCTTTTCGATTTAGATAGATTACAAAAACTAAGATATTGACCAACCAGATCCATATTGATCCACCGTATACACCAGTGATGTCGTACCATTGAATCAATTGATGAAAATTAGCAAAGCCGTTTCCTAAGGTCATCCATGGAAATGCAAGATCCCAAGTAGCATGAAGAAATTCATAACTGATCCAAAATCCCATTAATCCAAAAAGGGATAACAACAGCGAAGTCTTACGTCTTAATCGATAGTATAAGTTGAATGCAATGGCCATTAATGCAGCGCCCAGACAGAAAGGGATCAAACTGATCAAAATCGCTGCAAAAGGAGGCATAACTGCCGAGATGGAATTGTATACCCAATAAATGGATGCCGTATTCCAGATCACTGCTGTCAGGCCTGCCGTTAGAAAGATCTTTTTACCTTTCTTTTTAATTGTATCATTGCGGATGATATTTTCTAGCGCAATCAATAAGGGTAAAAAACCGATAAAAAGCAATACGCTGGAATAGGGGATGGGAGGCCAACCCAACCACAATAAAAAGGCACTTAAAAGTGCCAATAAATAGTTGTTCTTCACAATATCCACTTATTTTTATAAACTGGATAAAACTTCTCTTTTCTTTTGTTCATATTCATCTTGTGTGATGAGTTGCTTGTCAAAGAGTGTTTTTAGTTTTTTTAGCTTTAAGGTAATTTCATCCTCCTCTTCATCGATAACCGGAGTCACAGGGGCGGAAACAGGCGGCGCTGGTGGAACTACGGGTGCCGAGAAAACAGGTTGTGCTACTGGCGCAGGAGGGGTAACGACCGGCGCTGCTGTCGAAACAGGTACCGGACTCGGCTGATTGTCTTCAACCTTCTCCACGATAACCTCCCGAGGGCTGCTGGGGGCGATTACGATCTTTTCCTTTTCAGCAGCTAGCTCTGCTTTTTTATAATTTTCAAGAGCAGCTTTAATATATTGGTAGAGTTTTCTGGCTTGAACTTTTGGAATGTAGTCAATACTCAAGTTCTCTCCAGTAAAAGGAATGACGGTGACTTTTGAACCAAAGATCTCTTCTTTGAAGGCAATATCTTTAATATCCTGCCATCCGAAAATCTCAAAATCAGTCGCTAAGCCCAATTTGGTAAATTCACACATAAAAATGCGTTTATTACTAATGGTGATACTGTCCGGTAAAATTGTCACCGCAGGTTTTTTCTGTACCGCGATATAATCTATTTTTTCTCCTGGAGTAAGCATGTCCTGGACTTTAGTAATCAATTTTTCAATGATTTTTATATCCTGTCCATCTTGTGCAAATTGTTCCATGTTCATGTCAAATACGTTTTATTAATCAAAGATTGTCAAAATTTATTCCAATCCACCTACACAAAATACAAATTCTCCTTTAATTGGATTGTTTTCAAAGTGTAATTTTAAATCAGTTAATGTTCCGCGGACATTTTCCTCATATAACTTGCTCAATTCTCTAGAAATCGAAGCTTGTCTCTCTGCACCGAAGACAGTAATAAACTCTTCGATTGTCTTGAGGATGCGGTGTGGTGATTCGTAGAAAATCATTGTTCTCTTTTCTTCAGCTAAAGCCTTGAGACGAGTTTGGCGTCCTTTTTTAACAGGTAGAAATCCTTCAAAACAGAAACGGTCATTTGGTAAACCTGAGTTTACAAGGGCCGGTACAAAAGCGGTGGCACCAGGTAGACATTGCACTTCCAATCCTTCTTTAAGAGCAGCTCGCACCAATAAAAAACCGGGATCAGAGATCGCTGGTGTCCCAGCATCTGAAATGAGGGCGATTTTTTGGCCTTCTTTCAGAAACTTTATGATTTCAGAAACCGCTTTGTGCTCATTATGTTGATGATGTGCAAATACCTTTTTATCGATGCCAAAATGCTTTAAAAGGGGAGCACTTGTTCTTGTATCCTCTGCTAAGATGATGTCTACTTCTTTCAGAATATTGACTGCACGAAAGGTCATGTCTTCCAGATTGCCAATAGGTGTTGGAACTAAATATAACATGGTCAAAGTTAAGTTTTTTTTACTATATAATATGTGCTAAAACATTCTGTCTATTTTGGAGTTATTTTCTATATAAATGCAATAATAAATTATGCAAAACATCGAAAAAATACAGGCACATCTAGGTGCAGAATCAGATTATCTATTAGCGTTTGACAAACCAGCAGTTTCCAAAACGATGCTCCATCTTCCCGAAACTACTTTTATTGATCAGGTATATGGTGCCAGCGACCGCACACCCCAGGTATTGCGTAGCTTGGGACAACTTTTCGGGACCGGTCGGCTCGCCGATACAGGATATCTGTCCATATTGCCGGTAGATCAGGGAATTGAACATAGTGCAGGCGCTTCTTTTGCACCCAATCCGCAATATTTTGATCCGGAGAATATCGTGAAATTAGCATTGGAAGGAAACTGTAATGCCGTAGCCTCGACTTTTGGTGTTTTAGGGGCAGTATCACGAAAATATGCGCATAAGATTCCTTTTTTGGTCAAGATCAATCACAACGAATTGTTGACCTATCCCAATCGTGCTGATCAAATTCTATATGGAACGATACGCGAAGCTTGGAATATGGGTGCAGTGGCTGTTGGCGCGACCATTTATTTCGGTTCGGAAGAGTCCGATCGTCAGATTATCGAAGTAGCAAAAGCATTTGAAGAAGCACATTCACTTGGTATGGCTACTGTATTGTGGTGCTATTTGCGAAATTCAGCATTTAAAACAGGAGAGAAAGATTATCATTTGGCGGCGGATCTAACGGGGCAGGCCAACCATCTCGGTGTAACCATAAAAGCAGATATTATTAAACAAAAACTTCCTGAATTGAACGGCGGTTTTAAGGCGTTGAATATGGGTAAAAGTAGCTATGGTAAATTAGATGAACGGATGTATACTCAGTTATCATCCGACCATCCGATTGATCTTTGTCGCTATCAGGTACTCAATTGTTTCGCCGGTAGGGCAGGACTGATCAATTCGGGTGGAGCATCGGGACAAAATGATATACAGGAAGCTGTAAAAACCGCTGTGATCAATAAAAGAGCCGGCGGGACAGGCTTGATATCCGGTCGGAAAGCTTTCCAAAAGCCGATGAATGAAGGAGTCGAATTGCTACATGCAATCCAAGATGTCTATTTATGTAAAGAAGTTACGATAGCTTAGATGATCGTTTAAATCTGATTTAATATCAAGGTGTCGACAAAAGATCTTTATCTACTGATTCATTTAGTGAAAAAATATTGCTTGGGACGTACTTCAGGAAACTGTTTTTCCGGAGGACGTTTTTTATATCGGTCGGATCGGAATGAAAATAGGTAAAGAAAATCTCTTTCACTCTTATTGAGCGTATCGCTACCTGATGGTAAAAGTGCGTTAACTTTGATTCTGATTAAATCATTGAGGGATCTTGCAAGCTATCAATAATAGACGGTATCTTCTGAGCAAAGCCAAGCCTTTCCATTCAATCGACACGTGTATAACACACAAGGGTGACGGGGAGACCTATGCGGGTGAAAGGAGTATGAACGCGCTACAAACAGGCGCTACTGAATAAATTTGCTTGTTTATGAAGGCAAATTTATCTAAGTTTGTTCACTATTTTTTAAATAACACATTTATATTATGTTGCAATTAAATTATATCCGTGAAAACAGGGATACGGTTATCGAAAGATTGGCTGTCAAGCATTTCAAGGAAATTGGATTGATCGACGAAATCATCAGTTTAGATGAAGACCGCCGTAAGATCCAATCGGAATCTGACGCCCTTTCGGGAGAAGCTAATGCGGCAGCAAAACAGATTGGAGATCTGATGCGCCAGGGAAAAAAAGAAGAAGCTGAAGCCGTTAAATCGCAATCATCCGGATATAAAGAGCAGGTGAAGCAACTGTTGGATAAATTGGGAGCGATCGAAATCGAGCTGAATGATAAGATTGTACAATTACCTAATTTACCGCATCAATCTGTTCCTGTTGGTGTAAGCGCTGATGATAATGAAGTCGTTTTAACGAATGGGGAGATTCCAGCTTTATCAGAGGATGCGTTGCCACATTGGGAGCTATTAAACAAATATGATATTGTGGATCTGGAGCTTGGTGTAAAAGTTGCCGGAGCTGGATTCCCAATTTATAAAGGCAAGGGTGCAAAATTGCAACGTGCATTGATCAATTTCTTTTTGGATCAGGCGGCTGAGCAAGGATATGAAGAGGTGCAGGTGCCGATCTTGGTTAATGAAGACTCTGCGTTTGCTACAGGACAATTGCCAGATAAGGAAGGGCAGATGTATTATGTCAACAATGACAATCTATACTTGATTCCTACAGCAGAGGTTCCCGTAACCAATATTTACAGAGATGTAATCGTTAAGGAAGCGCAGTTTCCGATTAAGCATTGTGCCTATACACCATGTTTCCGTCGCGAAGCAGGTTCTTACGGTGCCCATGTACGCGGTTTGAACCGTCTGCACCAGTTTGATAAAGTTGAGGCAGTACAGATCGTTCATCCAGAAAAATCGTATGAAGTGTTGGAGGAAATGAGCCTGTATGTTCAAGGTTTGCTTAAAAAATTGGAACTGCCTTATCGTGTGTTGCGTTTATGTGGTGGCGATATGGGTTTTGCTTCTGCGTTGACTTATGATATGGAGGTGTATAGTTCTGCCCAAAAACGCTGGTTGGAGGTTTCTTCCGTATCTAATTTTGAAACATATCAAGCCAACCGCCTGAAAGTACGTTTCAAAAATTCCGAAGGAAAAATGCAATTGGCTCACACATTAAATGGTTCTGCCTTAGCTTTACCACGTATTGTTGCTGCTATTTTAGAGAATAATCAAACGGATAAAGGTATTCGGATACCAGCTGTTTTGGTACCTTATACCAAATTTGAATATATTGATTAATAGATGTAATTAAGTAATAAATTCCTGTTTCAGGATTTTTATTGAAAAGAGACTCTACCTGAACAGGTAAAGTCTCTTTTTTTTGGAATAACTCGATTCAAAACAACTTTAGAATCATTATAAATTACACCTTTTTTGGTTATAAAAAACGAATCTATCCTTATGTTAATGTTTTCTTATTGCATTGTTAATATTTTGTTAAATATAAGTGATTCCGTATAAAATTCTGTTTTGAATTTGTTTGTAGAGTTTTTATTCTAAAATGGATCTCGCGTTTGAATTTGTAAGATACTGATGTCTTTATTGCGGTATTTTTTGTTTTTGCGAGTGAATGTTAAAAAACTTGTAAAAGCAACTTTGGCTTTATATATTTGGAACCGCTAATAAAAATCGCACTAACTATTATATACTGTAAATGCTGAAAGGAGCAAATTTTACAGCTGAGTATTTTCAACGGATTGACTCTACATCTACCTAGGGTTGACTTTTTCAATAATATTTTCAACTGTTACCAACTGAATGGCGATATGCTGTTTTGCGTATTATTATTTATTGTCTAAGCAATGTATGTTTAGACAGTTATGTTAACGGATATAATTTATATCAATATATAGGATTAGAAAAATAATAAAATTAACTAACTAAAACATGAAACAAACATTACTAAGTTTTCTTGTTGGTGGAATGATCCTGACTTCGGTCGCATTCGCACAAGAAAAAAAGATTAGTGGTCGTGTTACATCTGCTGATGGTAAGGGGTTACCAGGGGTTACAGTGGTTGTACAAGGAACTAATCAAGCGACACAAACAGATGCTAGTGGTAATTATTCATTAAATGTACCTGCGGGCAAAGTTGTTGTCTTCCGTTCAGTTGGTTTTGACGATAAAACCATTATTGTTAATAACAATAGCACTGTATTCAATGTTTCTATGGAGAATCATGACAATGCATTGGAAGAGGTTGTTGTGACAGCAATGGGACAGTCGCGTCAAAAACGTGCATTGAGTTATGCGACACAAGAAGTAAAAGGGGATAAATTGACTGAGGCAGCAAATAGCAACTTGGCTACAGCATTACAAGGTAAAGTGTCAGGGGTTCAGGTAACACCTTCATCAGGTATGCCGGGAGCATCTGCGAATATTACGATCCGTGGTGCACGTTCATTTACAGGAAATAACTCGCCGCTATACATTGTCGACGGATTGCCAATTTCTTCAACTTCAGATCAGTCTACAGGTAACTCTGTTTCCGGTGCAGATTATTCATCCAGAGGGCTGGATATTGATCCAAACGATATCGAAAGCATCAATATCCTAAAAGGACAAGCAGCGTCAGCTTTGTATGGTATGCGTGCCTCTAATGGTGTAATTATTATTACCACAAAGAGCGGTAAAGGAAAACAAGGTAAGCCACAAATATCATACAGTTCCAATGTTTCCTTCGATAAAGTTTCAGTTCTTCCAGACTTTCAAACGAAATATGCGCAAGGAACAGGTGGAAAGTATTCACCATTGTCATCTATGTCCTGGGGACCTGTTATCGATCAATTGGCTAATGATGCGACTTATGGTGGAAATACCGATAATGAGTATACGAAACAATATGGTAAACACCAAGGGCAGTATTACGTTCCACAACGTGCCAATGCAGGGTTAGATCCTTGGGCAACTCCGCAAGCATATAACAATGCGAAGGATTTCTTTAATGTTGGAAATACCTTTAATAACTCTTTTAATATTGTACAAGGATTTGAAAAAGGAAGTTACGCATTGTCTTTAGGTTCAACCAATGCCAATGGTATTGTCCCTTCGACAGGAATGGACCGTTATACGGCTAAATTATCGGGTGAGGCTAAGTTGTCAGATAAATGGACGACTGGTTTCACGGGTAACTACGTGAATTCCCATATCTCAAAACAAACCGGTGCAAATAATGGAATTGTAGCTACTGTTTATGGTGCTCCAGCTTCATATGATTTAAAGGGTATACCATCACATAATTTAAACGCTCCTACAAGCCAAAATACTTACCGTGGTACAGCTGGATTTGATGGTGCTTATTGGGCAGTTGAGAATAACAAATTTACAGAGGATACACAACGTTTCTTTGGTAATGGCTTTGGACAATATGCGACTAACTTAGGCGAGAACCAAAAATTAACACTAAAGTATCAAGCAGGTGTTGACTCATATACAACAAACTACACGGATCTTTGGGGGTATGGTCATGCGAATGGCTTTGGTGAAGTCGAAAATTTCAACGTCGCTGTTACAGAGTGGAACTCGTTGGGAACAGCTGCTTACAATTGGAAGATTAATGATGATTTGGTCTTTGATGCCATGGTGGGTAACGAGATTGTAAACCGTGTTCGTAGAAGAGATTACGCTTATGGAATGAATTTTAACTTTCCGGGATGGAATCATATCAATAATGCTTCAAGTGTAACTGGTGAGCAAACCTTGCGTCACACACGCACTTTTGGTACTTTTGGTAGTTTAGCGTTGGCGTACAAAAGCATGTTGTTTTTGAATGCTACGGGTCGTAATGACATCGTTTCTTCCATGCCTAGAAACAACCGTTCATTCTTCTACCCTTCTGTTTCAGCAGGTTTTGTCTTTACAGAATTGGAAAGTGTTAAAAATTCGGTATTGACCATGGGTAAATTGAGAGCCTCATACGCTGAAGTTGGTCAAGCAGGAGATTACTATGAAAGCTATTATGACAAACCAACATATGGAGGCGGTTTTTCTAGTGGTACACCAATTATTTACCCAATCAACAGTGATGGTATAACTTCTTATACCCCATACTCTATTGTTTATGACCCGAATCTGAAACCGCAAAATACCCAAGCGATTGAAGTTGGTACAGATTTAACATTCTGGAATGGTTTAATTAATTTGAATTATACCTTCTCACGTCAGAATGTAAAAGACCAAATATTTGAAGTGCCTTTGGCGGCTTCTACAGGTTACTCTAGCTTAGTTACAAATGGCGGTAGAATTCATACCAATGCACATGAGGTTACTTTAGCGGTTGCACCATATCGTAAGGGGGATTTTAAATGGGATTTTGCATTCAACTTTACCAAAATAGATAACTATGTCGATGAATTGGCAGAAGGTGTAAACAGTATCTTCATGGGAGGTTTTGTTACTCCGCAAGTTCGTGCAGGTATTGGATCTAAATTTCCAGTAATTTACGGGGTGTCTTATTTGAGAAATGATGCCGGACAGATTGTCGTTGATAAAAATGGCCTTCCACAGGCAGGTGCGGAAAAAGTAATCGGTAGCGTTTCTCCAGATTTCAATTTAGGTTTCAATACTAACTTTGAATATAAAAAAGTAAGACTTTCAGCGGTATTGGATTGGAAACAAGGTGGACAAATGTATCACGGTACTTCAAACACGTTAGATGTTTATGGTGTCACACAGAAAACAGCCGATTTTCGTGATGGAAATGGATTCTTATTTGAGCAACCTGCTGTAAAAGAAGTAGCTCCAGGTCAATATGAAACTAACGATATTGTGATTGATCCTTCAAAAGCATATGATTATTTCAATACTTTGAGTAATATCTCCGAAGCTGGTATCCGTGGAACTTCGTTTGTGAAGTTACGTGAAATTGCTGTGGGGTATCCTGTATATCAAAATTCAAAAATCAAGGTTGATGTAAATGCCTTCGCACGTAACATCATTCTTTGGTCCGAATTAAAGGGTTTTGATCCCGAGGTTTCACAAGGAAATACAAATATGTCGGGTGCATTCGAGCGTTTCTCTCTACCGGGCACATCAAGTTATGGACTAGGTGTTAACGTTAAATTCTAAGATTAATACAATGAAATTAAAATTAAATATAGTAGGATTATTGGCCATGGGCGTTTTGGCTGCTCCAGTAATTTTTACTTCTTGTTCAGAGGATGCGATGGACAAGATCAACGAAAATGTAAACAAGCCTACAGATGTACAAGCTAAATTTGTTTTGACTGATGTGATCACAAGGACTGCTTTTTATAATGTTGGCGGTGACTTCAATACTTATCTTTCTACTTATGTGGAGCATGAAGTGGGAGTGTTCAATCAGACATGGAATGCGGAGCATCGTACAAATGAACCATCGGCAGCATCAACGTTTAACAACACTTGGGGGAATATGTATTTTGCTCTTCGTGATGCCCGTATTGTCATTGAGAAATGTTCGGAAGGTGGTCCACAAGCTGGCAACTATACCACATTGGGTATGGGGCAGGTAATGGCGGCTTACAACTTAGCTTTGTTGACTGATATGTTTGGTGATGTGCCATATTCTGAAGGGTTTAAACCTTTGGAAATTAAGAATCCCAAATTAGATAAACAGCAGGAATTATATAAACAAGTCATCGCTTATTTGGACGCGGCTATTGCTAATCTTCCTAAAGGAGATACGCATGCGTCGGGTGCTGCCGGTGGACAAGACATATTATATAATGGTAACAGTGCTAAATGGCTGAAATTTGCATATGGGCTTAAAGCTCGTTACGGAATGCGCCTTTTGAATGTTTCTTCAAATAAGTCGGCTGCATTAACTGAGGTTATCGCGAATGTAGATAAATCTTTCGCGAGTGCTTCAGATGAAGCGAAATTTGCGCAGTACAGTAAGACCAACTTAAATCCATTATTTGATTTTCAGTGGTCAAGAGATGGTTTAGCTGCAAGTAAAAGTCTAGCAGATAAGATGGTTGCACGTAAGGATCCACGCTTAGTAAGAGATTTCTTTACACCACAGAATTCAAAAACAGGTGTTTGGACACAAGTAAATGATATCGCGTCAAATGTAGCATCCTATAAGCTATTGGCTCCAAATGGAGAAAGCGAGCAAGTACAATATCAATACTTAACATCAACGTTTGTGTTTTCTCAAACTGCTCCCACTCAGTTTTTGAGTTATCATGAGTTGTTATTTTTGAAAGCAGAGGCTATGCAACGTTTAGGACAGGGAGTGAATACGGTAGAAGCGGTATTGAAGGATGCGGTAATAGCATCTATTGCTAACTCTGAAGTTTCTGTTAATGCAGCACTGGTTGCACCAACAGTAGCGGCAAACGGTACAATGGTTGAAACGTCGGATAAAATTACGAGTTCAGCTGCTTCGGATTATTTCAATAATAACGTTAAACCATTATTTCAAGCTAATGCATTGAAAGAGATTGCAAACCAAAAATATTTAGCCTTCTTTGGCGCTTCTGGTGAGTCAACAGAGATGTACAACGACATCCGTCGTTGGAAAGCAAATGGTGAAAACCTTATCGAATTGAAAAATCCTGGTAAATTCCCATTACGTTTACCATATGGTAACGATGATACCACAACTAATCCAAATGTTCAGGCAGCATACGGTAATGGACAATACGTCTACACTGAAAATGTTTGGTGGGCAGGCGGTACACGCTAGTCTATCGGCTTAAGGTTATAAATTGGAAGGCGGTCTCGAAAGAGGCCGCTTTTTTTTGTTATCAACCTCAAAACTGAACCCTCGATTACTGACACGTTAGGATTGTTTTGTTCGTAAGCGTATTTCAATAGATCTATTAAATTTCAGAAAGACTCTTTTCATTACTATAGCTTTATGTTTAAATAATATAAGTTATGCTTTACTTCTGTTTCGTTTATTTTAAGATATTAATGAATTTAAAATATTTTTTTTATAGCCAAAAAGGCTTTAAAATACCTTTAGATGCCTTTTGTAATATAAATGATACTTTAAATATTCTCTAAGAAGAAATTTTATTTATTGTTATGTTGTTGTAAATAAGTTGTTTTCTTGTTGTAGGGTTGTGGTTTTAAAATTGTGCGTAATTGAAATCTGAAAACCTTGATTTAGTAAATGGTTTAGAGAATTGAAATTGTTTAATTTAATACTAGCGACATGTCTGCCGTAGTTGTAAAGGGAGATTATTAGCCTTAAGGTTATTGTTATAGTTTTTTTTATAAATTAATTACTTGTTAATCAGTTGTTTGTGTGTTTTGGTATTGCTAAATGATCTCATGTTTTTATGCATGCATTGTAAAAGATAAAAAAAGTTATAAATTTGCTCTTAACATTTTTTAACAGGAGAAAATTTTGTTAAAAATACATTACTAACTAAAATACTTATTTATACTAGATGGCACTTGCCTACATAGCTTTTATAAGATATAAACACTTTTAATAAACATAAATTATATGAAACAGACATTACTCAGTTTTTTTGTGGGTAGTATGATCTTGACTTCTGTTGCGTTTGCGCAAGAAAAAAAAGTCAGTGGTCGTGTTACGGGTGCCGATGGTAAGCCATTGGTCGGAGTAACTATTGCCGTACAAGGATCAAATGTAGCTACGTCTACAGATGCTAACGGAAATTATACATTGACTGTGCCAACTGGTAAAGTGATTGTCTTTCGCTCTGTAGGTTTTGCTGATAAAACTTTGATCGTCAAAGAAGGTCAGACATCTTTTAATATGGTATTGGACAATAAGGACAATGCATTGGAGGAAGTTGTTGTAACCGCATTGGGAATTTCTAAAAATTCTAGAGGTATTGGTTACTCCACATCAAAGGTAAGCGGGGATGACCTAGTGAAATCTGGTGAAGCAAATATTATTCAAGGGCTAGCAGCCAAAGCTTCTGGTGTTCAAATTACTTCTTCAGCAGGTACTCCAGGAGCTTCTTCTAAAATTGTTTTACGTGGTGCGGCTTCCTTTTCAGGAGATAACCAACCACTTATTGTGGTCGATGGTGTTCCAATCGATAATGGTCTGAACAATACAAAGGCAGGTGATGATCCTTATAACCAGAGTCTTTCTGGTGTGCAGGTTGCCAATAGAGCATTGGATATCAATCCAGATGATATTGAAACGGTAACCATATTGAAAGGCCCTGCGGCGGCCGCCCTATATGGTCAGGCAGCAGGTAATGGAGCTATTATTTATACTACAAAAAAAGGTAAACTTGGATCTGGCCTTGGTATTACTTTCTCTTCGAGTTATGAAATGCAAAAGGTAAATAAATTGCCCGAATTTCAAAAGAAATATGGACAGGGAACGGGCAACGTGTATACCAACGAGACTGCTGATAGCTGGGGAGAAAACTTAATTGCAGCTGGAAAACCCATTTATAATAATGTGGATGAGTTTTTCAAAAACGGAAATGTTTTCAATAATAATTTGGCGATTACTTCAGGTGGAGAAAAAACAACAATGCGCTTCTCTGTTGGATCGACAAATAACACTGGTATAGTACCTCACACAAGTTATAATCGTTATACTTCCCGATTGAATGCTGAATCAAAATTAAGCGATCAAATTACTATTGGTGGAAATTTCAGTTTTACAAATGCAAATACACGTGCGGCACAAAATGGGAGTAATACCTCGGGTGTTATGTTGGCTTTATTGCGGTCACCAGTGGATTTCAATTTAAAAGACTATGTAGATGAATTCGGTGTGCAAAAAACCTATTTTGCAAACTACGATAACCCTTATTTTTCTACAGAGCGTAATCCTTACAAGGAGGAAAATAATCGTTTTTTAGGTAACGTTTATGCTGATGTTAAATTAAATGATGTCTTTTCCATTTCTTGGAAAACAGGTTTAGACAGTTATGCAACGAATGGCAACCAGATTTATACCATTGGGTCTAATGGTGATGATGATTCAGCACAATGGGGTGAAATTAAAAGAACCAATGTAAATTATCGTAATATCTATACCGATCTTTTGTTAAAATTTAATAAAAAGATTTCCGAAGATTTCTCGGTCTCGGGTTTGTTAGGGGGTAATTTTAACTATGTTCAAAGTATTGCTAATTTCGCAAGAGGGAAAAATTTACTTATCCCAGATTATTACAATTTAAATAACGCTAGAATACTCTATGCTAGTAATTCAGAAGAATATAGAAATAGTAAAGCAATCTTTTTGGATGCGACATTTGACTATAGAAGTATTCTATTTTTGACCCTGACTGGTCGGAATGAATGGTCAACGACCTTTGGCCGTAACGCAAAAGGATTCTTCTATCCGAAAGCTGATATCTCATATGTTTTTTCAGATTTGTTTAAAGAGTCGGAAATTGTCAATTTTGGAAAGGTTCGGTTTGCCTACTCAAATGTAGGTATATCACCTAAGCCTTATTCAGATAGGACTTATTTTACTTCCCCTTTGATTGCGGATGGTATGACAAATGGATTTTCGTTCCCATATCAAGGACAATTGGGATTTGCCATTTCGAATGAATTTGTTGCTGAAAATCTGAAGCCAGAGAGAAATGTTGGCTATGAGGCCGGTTTGGAGATGAAGTTTCTGAAAAATCGCCTCGGGTTTGATTTTACATATTACCAACAACATGCCTCCAATCTTTTGATTTCGATGCCTGTAGATCCAACAAGTGGGTTTGCATACTACTATAATAATTTCGGTAAAATGAAAAATAGTGGGATCGAATTGTCTTTAAACGGTCATGTTGTGAAATCCGAAAACTTCAATTGGAATACGACTTTAAATTGGTCAAAAAACACCAATGAGGTAACTGAGCTAGCACCTGGGGTAGATAAATTGTCTATCGGTGATGCCTTTTCTGCACCACAGTCTTTTGCTATTGTAGGACAACCATTTGGTGTAATTTATGCGCAAAAGTTTCAGCGAAATGCACAAGGACAGGTATTAATAGATCCAAGCAGCGGTTTGCCGATGTATGAATCTGATTTGGGTAGTGTGGGAAGTACTATTCCTAAATGGTTAATGAATATTAATAATGAGTTTTCCTATAAAAATTGGTCATTCTCTTTCCTATGGGATTTTAGAAAAGGGGGTAAATTATGGGGAGCTACAAATGCTGTTTTGATCAACAGAGGTAAGGCGGCTATAACAGAAGATCGTGAACGCAAATATGTTATCGATGGCGTTTATGGCGACGGAGCAAATGCAGGACAGAAAAATACAACCGAACTAACTGCATTTAATTATTTTAAAAATTACTTGGGTAACTCATCGTCAGAAATATCCATTCAAGATGGTACTTGGGCAAGATTACGTTCTGTAGATTTAAATTATCGTTTTAATAAAGTCTCCAAAGCGATCCAGTATATTCAAGTAGGTGTCAACCTTCGGAATCCGATCTTAATCACGAAATATAAAGGTATTGACCCCGAAACAAGTTTGACCGGATCAGATCAAAATTTTGCGGGTTATGATTTCTTTAATAATCCTGGTACTAAATCTTATTCCGTCAATTTTAGAGTTGGTTTTTAATTAAACATTATTCATAACATGAAAAATAAAGTAAAATTTCTATATGCCTTATGCTTTACAGCTATTGTTGGTTGTAAGACAGGTGACGATTTATATATCAGTCCAAATAATCCTTTGGATGGAAACTTACCCGCACTATTGACTGCCTCAGAGGTGAATACATTTCAGAATGTGGAGGGAGACTTGTCTCGGATGAGCAGTATTATGGCACAGCATTCAGTAGGTCTGAATGCGCAATATTCTGATGTTCAGAATTATCGGATCACACAAGGCGATTTTGATAACGTCTGGATTGGATTGTACGCAAATACGATGTACAATTTGAAGCTGATGATTGATAAAGCTAATATTGCTGGGACCAAGAGTCCATATTATGGTGGAATGGCCAAGGTTTTGATGGCTCTTAATCTCAGTTTTGCCACCGATCTTTGGGGGGACGTTCCTTATTCTGAAGCTTTTCAATGGACGACCGGTAACAAAACTCCGAAATTGGATACACAACAAGATGTCTATAAAGCGATTGATAATCTTTTAGCAGAGGGAATCACAGATCTTAGTGTTGGTGAAGATGAAAATTATTATTTGCCAAGTGACGAAGATTTGATATTTAAAGGAGATAATAAAAAATGGATTAAAGCAGCTTATACGTTAAGAGCTCGTTTTCTAAATCGTACTTCTGGTAAAGTGGCGGGAACAGAAGCTAAGGTATTGGAGTATTTATCTAAGGGAATTTCCTCTAATGCGGAAAATATGATAGCCCCCCACGATGATGTTAGCCAAAATCAATGGGGAGCTTTTCAAGCAACGAGAAGAGGATATATGGGCGCGAGCAATTTATTTGTTGATCGCTTGTCCACAAAAAAAGATCCGAGGTTAGCCTACTTTTTGCGTCCTAATTCTAAAAAACAATTTATTGGTGGAGATATAACTAAGGAATCTATTGCACCTGATATATCAGTGATAGGTCCCTTTTTTGCAAGTGATAATAATTTTCCAATAATTACCTATTATGAAGCTAAATTTATAGAGGCGGAAGTGAAACAAAGACAAGGAGGAAATGCAGCTGCTGTGTTAAATAAGGCAATTGAGGCAAATGTAGCATATGTAACAGATGGAGCTGAGTCTGCTGATGCTGTTGCAAATTATGCTGTAGCTACTAAAATGGATATTTTAACAGAGAAGTGGGTAGCACTCTATAATCAGGGTATCGAACCATATAACGATTATAGAAGAACAGGAATTCCTGCGTTGACACCAAGACCACAAAGTGTTGGAGCAACTTTGCCAATTATCCCAAAACGTTATCCGTTCCCACAAACAACAACTTTATATAATCCAAATGCGAAGAACATTCCGATGGACGTCGCTGTTTGGTGGGGAATGTAAAGAGATAGAACTTATTAAATAAGCTTGATTCAAAAGGCTATACTTGTTAAAACATGTATAGCCTTTTTATTTAGTTATTATAATGTTATTTTATCTTATTTCGATAAATAAAATATTTTTCTTTACAATCTTTTAAAAAAAAAGTATAAAATAATAATCTGATTATAAGCTATTTGTTATTTTTTCTTTACCATATTGTTATTGGAAAATTATGCATGCATTGCAAATGTTAAAAAAAGTTATATTTTTGTATTTAACATTTTTTAACAGACTCACCGTTTGCGGAAAGATGTATTGCTAACTAACGGACTTATTTAAATTATTGAAAAGATATAGTATACTAACCAAAGTGTCTTGTAAAAAATAAACATACTTATTTAAATAAACATAAACATATGAAACACAAATTACTCAGTTTTTTCGTGGGTAGTATGATCCTGACTTCAGTAGCGTTCGCGCAAGAGAAGAAAGTAAGTGGTCGTGTAACGGGTGCTGATGGCAAACCATTGGCCGGTGTAACTATCGCTGTACAGGGATCAAACGTTGCTACTCAAACTGATGCGAATGGAAACTATTCGCTATCTGTACCTACCGGAAAAGTTATTGTATTCCGTTCAGTGGGATTTGCTGACAAAACAATAATTGTTAAAGAAGGGCAATCGGCTTTTAACATAACTTTGGATAATTCTGATAATTCATTAGAAGAAGTAGTTGTTACGGCATTGGGCGTGAAAAAAGAGAAAAAATCAGTTGGTTATTCAGTTCAAGAAGTTAAAGCCAATGACATCCTAACATCACGCGAACCAAATGTTGTCAATGCGCTAGCTGGTAAGGTGGCTGGTTTGCAAATTTCGAGCTCAGGTGGACAGGCGGGATCTTCTGCTTCAATTCAATTAAGGGGAAATACATCCATCACAGGTTCTAGTGAACCCTTATTTGTCATTGATGGTATTCCGATGGATAATTCTGTAGATAAAGGTGATAGTAATATTTCTACGCTATTTACAGGGACAAATGGTAGCAGGCTTTCTGATTTAGATCCGAACATTGTAGAAAGTGTTTCTGTATTGAAAGGGGCTGGTGCTAGTGCTTTATACGGCTCTAGAGGAGCCAATGGTGTAATCATGATTACAACAAAGAAAGGACTTGCCGAGGACAATAGGAAATTACCGAGAGTATCTCTATCATCAAGTGTAACCTTTGACAATGCCATAACGGATGGTTTTCAAACAACTTATTTACAGGGGGTAAATGGTAAATTTAGAAGTGGATTACCTCTTGCTCTCGGTGGTTATGCTGAAGAAGGAGGAACAACTAACCCTCAAGGATCGGCTGTTTGGGGCCCACATAAGGACTCCGTAAGCCAAAAGGTGCTTGATGAATATGGCATGCCAAAATTGATTGACCCGCGTAAAGCATTTTATCAAACTGGAGTAATGTGGAATAATTCTGCATCTATCAGTGGCGGTGTAGCCAATACTACGTATCGATTAACGTATTCTAACACAAATCAAGAAGGTATTGTTCCGAACAATACATTTAAACGTAATAGTTTTAGCGGAGCATTTGGTTCTAAATTAGGTAAACTTGTTACATCGAATACCTCAGTAGCATACACGAATAGTAAAAATAACCGGATGTTAGAAGGTAATGGAGGCCAATCATTTTTATATGGTTTGAATTTTGCTCCGGTTAGTTTTGATATGAAAGATGCCTATGATAAGTATGGAAATATTTCGTGGCAATCTCCTGCAACTTCAGGAACAGGTTTTAATAATCCTTATTGGTTGGTCAATCATAATTCTAGCCCAAGTACAACAAATCGTTTTGTAATATCCAATGAGATCAATATTGATATCTTACCTTGGCTAAAGGCTACGAATAGGGTTGGATTGGATACGTATACAGATCTGTTGGAAGAAAAAGTAGATATAGGTACTAAAGGGATTCCAAAAGGTAGGTACTTTTCTGCATTGGTTGAGCGGAAGCAATGGAATAATGACTTTATCTTGTCTGCAAATCATAAATTTAATGATGATTGGAGTATTTCAGGATTAGTGGGTACCAACTATAATGAACGTGGATATCATCGCCGGACAGTTAGAGGTTTAGATCTAAATATTCCTGGATTCTTCGATATCAGCGGGATGGGGACTGTTCAGGCATTTCAAAGTGATGAGTTGAGAAGACTGGTAGGTTTGTATGCTTCTGCAAGTATTGACTTTAAAAATTATTGGTTTTTAAATGTTACCGCGCGGAATGACTGGTCATCTACGATGCCGAAAGGAAATAATAGCTATTTCTATCCTTCTATCTCTTCGTCCTTTGTGTTTTCGGAAGCTTTCGGCTTGACGAATGATGTATTTTCTTTTGGTAAAATCCGTGCATCCTATGCAGTTGCGGGTAATGATGCGCCTCCATATTATACCACACAAACATTTACAAAAGCAAATCCCGGAGATGGTACAAGGGGAAATATTGATTTTCCTTTTAATGGATTCAATGGCTTTAATATGAGTGGTAGATTAGCAAGTAATACTTTGAAACCAGAGATCGTAACAGAATATGAAATTGGTACCGAGCTTAAATTTTTTAAAAACCGGATCAACTTAGAGTTTTCATATTATAACAAACAAAGTGACAACCAAATCATCGAGCAACCAATTGCATCCTCTTCAGGCTATACAAGTTTAGTTGCGAATGTTGGTAAGTTGCAAAATTCAGGTATTGAGGTGATGTTAGATCTAATTCCTGTCAAAACGGAAGATTTTCAATGGAATATTGTTACAAATTTTGCAAAGAACAAATATAAGCTAAAATCTCTGGCAGATGGAGTTGACAATGTTTTTATAGGGGGGTTTACAAATCCGCAAGTAAGAATTGACAAAAATTATGGCTACATCATCTGGGGATACGGGTTCAAAAAGAATGAACAGGGGCAAACGCTAATCGATGATGATGGCTTACCAATAATGTCTGAAGAATTAGGACCTATTGGTGACGTAATGCCAAAATGGACGATGGGCTTACGAAATTCATTTCGTTATAAAAACCTTTCCGTATCTGGGTTATTAGATTTCAGACATGGGGGTAAACTGTTGAATTTGGATTTATATTATGCTACTTTCTATGGATCATCAGCATTAACTGAGGATCGTGGAACTAAAATAGTACATGAGGGTGTAAGAGAATCAGATGGTCAAACTAACACAAAGGAAGTAGTTAAAAATCAAAGTTATTACCAAAATTGGTTCTCCACAATAGATCAAAATTTTGTGGAAGATGCCGGATTTGTAAAATTGCGTGAAGTGACCCTAAGTTATTCATTGCCGAAATCTTGGTTGAAAAAGACTAAACTTGAAGACGTAACTATTTCTGCTACTGGACGTAATCTTTGGATTAAATCAGACTTTGTATACAAAGATCCTGAAGGAAGTTTACTAGGAAATCAGGTTCAAGGTCTGTACCATGCAGTTACTCCGAATTCTAAAGGTTTTACGTTTGGAGTTAATGTTAAATTTTAATCTTATGAAAAAACAAAATATTATATTATCAATACTTTTGATATTGTTTGTATCACCAATGATTTTTACATCTTGTTCTAAAAACTTGGATGTAAATCAAGATCCAAATAACCCTACAGATGTGCCCGAAAATTTAATATTACCCGCCTTGTTATCTAATTTCTCTTATGAAGTTAATGGTGGGTATCCGACTAGAATCGCGGCATTATGGACAAAACACCTTGCTGGTGGTATCGCAGGAAATCATGAAGGTAATTATCTGATCACCGCTCAGGATGTTAATAATTTTTGGACGAATTATTCTTATCCTGATGTTATGAATAATGCTTTTGTGCTAAAGAACAAAGCTACAGCAAATGGAAACCCAAATTATTCTGCTATTGCTAAGATAATATTAGCATGGAACCTATCGATGACAACAGATGTATTTGGCGATATTCCTTACACTGACGCATTTAAAGGAACAGAGGGGGTTTTTAAAGCGAAATACGATACTCAAGAAAGTATATATACGTCTATTCAGGCGTTATTAGATGAAGCTATAACAGAAGCGGCGTCTACAAACAATGTATTAAAGGTTGGTGCAGAAGATTTCGTTTATCAGGGAGATATGAAGAAATGGACAGCATTAGCTCATACGTTAAAGGCTCGTTTCCATTTAAGACTTTCAAATGCGCCAGGGAAGACAGCTAGTGCACAAGCAAAATTGGCATTAGATGAGATTGCAAAAGGGGCAATTACGTTGGCAACCCAACCTACCTTTAAATACTATGCGAAAACAGGAGCGGAAAACCCTTGGTTTCAATATGCTATCGATGGTAAATGGGCTTTAACAACAAGACCTTCCCAATATTATATCAATAAATTATTGGCTTCAAACGATCCGAGAATCGCGTTCCAAGCTAGGAAAGTAGTTGCAGGAACTGGTGTGGATCCAGCTAATGTTGGAAAGTATATCGGAGTAACTAATGAAGCACCATCCAATTCAATAGGAAATTATTCGGCTATAGGATCTTTTTATAGCACAAATGATGCAGCTTTATATTGGTTAGTATATCCTGAGGTTGAGTTTATTAAAGCGGAAGCGGAGTTTCTTGTAGCAAACAAGACTGTCAATGCGACAGTGACAGCTGCCTATAATAAAGCCGTTAAAGCTTCAATGGATTTTTATGGGATTGCAGCAACAGATGCGGATACCTATTTAAATAATAATGCTTTGAAGGCTAACGCTAATTTGGCATATGCGCAGATTATGGATCAAAAATATATTGCTAATTTCTTGATGTTCGAGGCATATAATGACTTTAGAAGAACAGGCCTCCCAGCACTTCCTATTAATAATGAGATGTATCCTGGTCAGGTTAAACTGGATCAACCACCAAGAATTAACCAGATTCCTGTTAGATTTCCGTATCCATCAAATGAGCTTCTATATAACAGTGCGAATGTACCTTCGGATTTGTCGGGAGATCCAACTAAATCAATTATAGTTCCCGTTTGGTGGAATGGTAAATAACGAGGTAAGAATTGTTTATTTTTATTGAAACAAATATCATAGTAGTATTGAACTGAAAGATATAAATTGCTACTATGATATTTGAGAGGTGAAATTTTTTAGAAAGATTAGCGTCATATTAAAAATAAAATTTTGTTTATATAAAAAACCAACAAGCTTATTTTGCTTGTTGGTTTTTTTATGAACTTGCAAAATGTTGAGAGCTGCTATGAAAGAAGTATTGTTATCAAATCATTAATTTTATATGTAAAAATTAATAGACTAACAATTTATTAATACTAACTTAACATTGAGAATCTATTTTTACGGCGTTGAAAGAAGAGCGCTTATACGATTTAATGAAACCTATAATGCGCTTAAAATTCATTCATTATATTAGAGATTATTTTATTCCAATGAAACTATCAAGCTTTATTCGAGCTGCACAACGAGTTGAATAAATCAGATAGCTTCATCACAGCTGAAAACAAACCGAGTGAACCGAACGAAGTGAGCTCACGAATGCCTTAAAATACTAATCTAATGAGTAAACAAGCTCATTTATAGCAATGGGCCTAAATACTTGTAAATAAATTAAATAGATGAAAAAAGCACTTTTACTCGCAACTCTGATCGGTCCAGTAGTGGCCATGGCGCAAAATAACAATGCACCATCAAGTTATGATCCACATGATATCAAAATCACAGGATACCTTCAGACGCAGTTTCAAAAGGCTCAATCGCCGGGAATAACTTCTTTCTCCGGTGGTGATTTTTCTAAGAATTCGGACAATCGTTTCATGATCCGACGTGGCCGCCTCAAGATTGACCGTGTAGATACCTATTCCAGTATTGTATTCCAGATCGATGCGACACAGGATGGTGTACAGCTAATGGATGCTTTTATTCAATTGCGCCACCCCGATCAGAAAGGCCTGAGTCTGACAGCAGGTCTCTTCAATAGACCGTTCGGATATTCTATTGTTTATTCTTCTGGCTACCGTGATTTCCCCGAACGAGCACGTGTTTTCCAAACCTTAATGCCACGAGAGCGTGACCTTGGAGGGATGGTCAGCTACCATCCTGGAGGCAAAATGAAATTCCTCAATTTGGACTTGGCTCTGGTAAACGGAAGCGGCCACTCTGCCAAAGATTACGACTCCAAAAAAGATCTGATCGGTAACCTGGGATTTAAATTCGATAGCCTTGCAGATAAAAGATTGCACCTCGGATTTGGTGGTTCCTTCTATAAAGGTTCTGTCCGCAACGACACCAAAACATACTACACTGCTATCGCTAATGGTTATACTGCGCATACCAGTGATGATAATGAAGGAAAAGGCATTGGTCGAAACTACTATGGTGCAAACTTACAGATCGAACTGGATAATAGCTTTGGGAAATCCAGCTTCAAGACGGAATATGTGGCTGGTGATCAGCCTGGTGTCGCAGGAGGCGCGGATATCAAAGGGCCTTACGCGAGCAGAAGTTTTACGACACAACCGGCGACGGATTTATATCAACGGAAATTTAACGGTTATTATCTTTGGCTTACCCAAGAAATCGCAAAAACGGGTGTTACAGCTTTATTGGCTTACGATGTGTATGACCCCAATACTAAGGCAAGTGGCATGACCATAGGAATGCCTGATAATTTTACTGCTGACGGTGATGTTAAATTTAGTACATTGGGTTATGGCGTCGCTTATCAGATCAGTAATAGATTAAAACTGACCGTCTATAATGAGCATGTGACCAATGAAAAGACGAGTTTGAAGAATTTTTCTGATGATCTGAAAGACAATGTTTTTACTACCCGATTGTTATACCGCTGGTAAAATGTGTCAGTTAATTTTATTGAATGTTTAAAAATTAAAGCAAGCTCTACGACTTAGGCAGGATATTTGATCATATGGTGAAATAAATGACTAGGGTTTTGAAAAGAGAAATTGCATGAGAATAACATTCCTATTTTTATTGATCTTGTTTTTTGCTTCCTGTACAGGGAAAAAAGACATTGGACAATTTGATAGCCGGACAGAGATGCTGGCTCATATCCGTAAGCTTTCGCCTCAGGATCGGGCGAACTTTTTTAAACAGCAGGTACAATTGATTGATACTGCCTTAGCGAAGGTAAAAGATCAAACCATTTATTTTAGCTTTTCAATGGGATTATCTTCAGGTGATTCTAAGGAAGTTAATTGGGATACGGTAAACTGGAATCGGATGGATATCCAAAATAAGGCCTTTGTTATTCCTAATCCCGATACACTGAAAGTTGCATTTGAAAGCTATGCCAATACACTCAAAGCGGTACAAAGTTTTGGTAGTCCACATTCATCATTTGAGCTAGATGCTACCGATGATAAAATATCGGAAACAGGACAGCTCTCAACCTCATTTAAACAATTGTTTCAAGGAAGTAAATCTCTTGATTCATCCAAAGTCGGTCTTTTGCCCGTTAGTCAGGCGCTTGTGGAAATAAAATATCAACTTCCTCATGAATTGGACTCTTTGGCAATCGCTCCGGATGCTAAAACGTTGAAATATATGGGCTACGATTTAACGATCGATACGATTAGTCCACAGGGAATAGAACTCGATCTGCCGCTGGATTTATATTACAACTATCTTGGTCACCGAGGGAAAATTCCAAATGATAAACTGGTGGAATCGAATTCTTATTCGGCGATGCCACTTTATGGACTACATCCGGAAATTCAGAAACAGGCGAAGTCGGCTGGCCAGTTGTTTCAAAAATTCCAGACCGCAGCGGTAGAGGATGCCATGCTTGACCGTTTTGAACCGCAGTTTACTGAGGGAATGTTTCAAGGTTTGAAAAAGCTGAATTACTACCAGTCCGCTATTGAGAAGGAGCTTAAAGTATTGTTGGGTGATAACAAAAATGAAGATGTGTTTGATGTTATCAAAAAGCTTAGAGAATATATCGAATCCAATGAGGAATACCTAGGACCTGTTGAACAGCGACTCTCCATCTCATTCCCTTATCCCGTAAAGCAATTCTTATTGTATTTTGGAAAATCGAACGAAACAATTAAAGCAGAGCGCCGGATTCCTGTTTCGCGTGCTGCTTCGTATGGATATATGACCTATTTGGACCAAGAAGCGAAGAAATATGGTATTGTTGATTCCATAGGTAATGTTATTATTGAACCTCGTTTTAAAGAATTGACGCGTAGTAGTCAAGATTATTTCTTTGACTCAAGTGATAGTATTGATTATTTCCTAAATGTGAAAGATAAAAAGCTGGAACCTGTTAAAGCTGGTTACCGATTTGAACGGAAGCTTGAGACGAACTTATCTGTATTTAAAAGTAAAAAAGGAGATTTGGGTGTACTTCGCAATGGACAGGAGGAAATAGTGCCTTTTAAGTATACGACTATAGAAAGACAGGGTAAGCTATTCGTTGCAAAATACACACTAAGGGGACGCGAGACGTTTGATTTATATACATTAAAAGGAGATCTGATCGAAACTCCATTGTTAAGTGCCGTTGAAATACTTGCAGATAGTAGTTTTATGGTACGCAGTAAGTTGCATAAATTCGGAGTTTTAAATACCAGCGGAAAACTGGTCATTCCGATGGAATATGATAAAATTGAAGGATTGAAAACTGTGAATTGGGTGTATGCCACTAAAGGTAGGGAGACTTTTTTGCTAGATTACCAGAATAAACGGGTCGATCTTCCCGCCAACCTTAGATATGTAGACATCAGTCGGAGCGCCGAAGGGATGATTCCTTTCTCTGACTATGATGGTTATGGTTTTATTGATCTGAACGGAAAGATTGTTATTCAGCCTCAATATAGTAATATTACCGAATTCTACAGGGGGCATGCATTGGTTCGCACTGCAAAGGAGGAGTTGTTTCTGATCGATAAAAACAATAGTATCTTCAAAAAAATTGTATTGCCTCCTTCTCCAGATGGTTCTCAACGCTTGGATGTTGCCTTTTCAAAGGATGGTACAGGATATTTCACCATGGGGGAGATCGTTCTTGACAAGGACGGAAATGTTGTTAATGTTTCTATTGATAACCTCTACTAATAGGACGAATAGAAACTTAAAAAATCAAAACGTATGAAAAATACAAAGATAGGGACTATAGGCATTGCAATCTTATCGCTTAGCATATTTGCCTGTAAACAGTCTGTCAAGCCATACGCAGAAGCCCCACTGCAGTTGAAAGGGGTTGATATGAATGTGGATCTTGCAAAATTTCTAGGTAATGAGGATCTTTTTCGGGGTAAAGTCGATATGGTGAATCTCGATGTGGAAGAAAATGAAATCGTACTTGAGCGAAAAGATCTTCCTGATAGCACAGTGTATTATGTTCAATATAATGTCAATTCTAATAAGGATGACATCAATCTGGCGGATTATGGTAGTTTTAAATTTAAAACTCTTGAACTTCTAACAGATCTGGCAGAAAAGGAAGTTTTTGCCTGGATGGCTGAACAAGAGGATGTATCTGCGGATGATGTGAATAAACTAGTGGACCAGATTGCATTGGATAATCCCGATGCGACAATGAATTCGAGGGAATTGGAAGGTGTTTCCTCTGGATTGCACTTGATCTGGCATACCAAGGATAAAGTATTTCAACTCGTGGTGCCCGAAATAGAACCCCTGCGATTTGACCGGAGCAATGAGGAGTATAGTCCTTCCTATGATGACGATGGTAATCCTATCGAACCGAAAGAGACTTTTAGTAAAGAGCAGATTATTACATTGTTTAAAGACAAATTAAAGGATTCAGCGAAAAATAAAATTACATTCTTTATCGCCAAACCTCAGTTTGATGAGTGGTTCCGTGACAACTCACCAAGTTCGCGAGGAACGATGACCCGATATGATTAGTATCCTCACGTGATATTTTTTCGGATACGACTTAAGGAAGAAGCTGTAATCCCTAAATAGGAGGCCAGCGTCGTTAAGGGAACACGATTTGCCAATCCGGGATAGAGCTTTAGAAATAGCAGATAGCGTTCCTTGGCATCAAGATTCATCATGGTATTCGCTGTTTTTAACTTGCTTTCAATGACAAAGCCATACAGCTTGGCCATCAATAAGGGCCAGATTTTGATTTCTTTTTCTAACAACAGGAAATTATGGATATCAAGAATCCATAGCTGTGCATCAGTTACGGATTCGATATAGTCATTGGACGGAGTGCGATCCAGAAAACTTTGGAAATCTCCGATAAAGCGGCCTTCGTAAATAAAGTATCGTGTAAAATCATCACCTTTATGATTATAATAAAGGGAGCGAAATACACCACTTTCTACGAAGGCAATACTATTGTTAACCTTTCCACAGGTGATAAAATAGCTGGCTTTTGGAATGCTCTTCTTCTCGAATGCCTGCCTGATTAGACCTTCCTCCCGCTTATCAAGCTGGCCAAATTTTCGGATAAACACTAGAAGCTGTTCCATATTGCTTATATTAATTACCTAAGATAATCAATTCTTCTCGTTGGGGACCAGTGGATAGGTATTTTACAGGAATCTTTAATTCCTTTTCCAAAAAGGATACAAATAGCTTCAGTTCTTTCGGAATTTGTGCCCAATGATCGATTTTAAGCAAAGTACTATTCCATCCGTCTAAAAATTTCCAGACTGGTTTTGGGACATTGTCTGCAAGTGTCGTAGCAATTAAGGTTCTTGTTTCACCATCTATCTCATATGCTGTACAAATTGGTACCTCGGACATTCCATTTAGGATATCTGCCTTTGTCAGTACAAGATCGGTCACACCGTTTAACATGACAGCATATTTTAATGCAGGTAGGTCAAGCCAACCCACTCTTCGCGGGCGTTTGGTATTGGATCCAAATTCACCACCTTTTTCACGTAGCTCATTTGCAAGAGCGCCCGTGATTTCCGTTGGAAATATACCGTTTCCAACACGTGTACAATAGGCTTTGGTAACACCATAAATCTTATCGATAAGCTTGGGCGATACTCCTAAACCTACACATGCTGCGGATGCGATGGTGTTTGAAGAGGTTACATAGGGGTAGGTACCATGATCAATGTCCAATAATGTAGCCTGAGCACCTTCTGCCAGCACTTTTTTATTGTTCTTAATTGCTTCATTGATGATTATTTCTGTATCCGTAATTTGTAATTTTTTAAAAAAATTGCATGCCTCTAGAAAATTGTCATATAATTCTTGTACTGCCGGCATATCCTGCCCTAAAGCCTGTAATTCGGCATACTGTTTATTCAAAATTTGGAAAACATAGGCTTCGAAATCTTTGGAAAAGATATCTCCCACGCGTACGTTCTGTCGAAGTATTTTATTGGAATAAGTGGGTGCAATACCATTTTTTGTTGTTCCGATAGTACGGTATTGCGGCGATTCTTCGAGGTAAATATCCCAGTACTTGTAAGTGGGCAATACAAGGTGGGCTTTCTCTGAGATTAAGATTCGATTGATTATTTCTGTGTCAGAAATAATGGTTTGAAGTAATTCCACCTCCGCTTGGAGTACCAGAGGATCTATCACTACACCAGTACCAATAATATTTTTAATCTGGGGATAAAAGATTCCTGAAGGAAGTAATTTGAGAGTGATCCGTTTGCCTTCATGATAGATACTATGCCCAGCGTTTGCGCCACCATTGAACCGGGCAATAATGTCATAATCACGACTGATCAGATCAATGATTTTTCCTTTTCCTTCATCTCCCCACTGGAGTCCAATTAAAATATACATAGTACTGTTGTTTTGAATTTACGGATCAAAATTAGTGCAAAGCAGGAAAGGGACAATTGTCATTTGGCAAAAAAGCAAGTGATGGTGTTTATTCCCTGAAACATCGATCTAAGGGGAACCAGATCAGTTTTAGCTTTGTTTCTGTCCGAGCTGTTTGATTTTATATAACCATTTATTCCGCTTTTTTATATCCGAAGTCTTTATAATTCCGATGTAAGTGACTTTTACTGGTGATATACCACAAAATAGTAAGGTAGATCTTTTGAGTTGGTTTACGCTCGGTCTACCAAAGACCAGGGCATAATACCAACCGGGCTGGTCCAGGGTCGTTATAATTCTGGCGGATTTCCCTTTGAGTAATTTGTCCCAAAAAAGAGAGTTTTCACGATATTGGAATGCAAAACCAGGTAGAAAGAGTCTATCGATAAAACCTTTCATAATAGCCGGAAGACCACCCCACCATACAGGGTGTACCCAAACTAAATGTTCGGCCCATAGGATATCTTCCCACGCTTGTAGGAGATCTGGTTCGAGTTCTGTTCGCTTCTGGTATCCAAACTGGAGATTGGGATTAAAATTCAAATCTGCAATATTAATCGATCGAACTTCCGCTCCAGATTCTTCGGCACCATCTTTATATGTTGCAGCAATGCCAAAATTGAAGGATTCCCTATTGGGGTGACCGTTGATGATAAGTATTTTCTTCTTCATGTTATTCTTCTGATAACACAAAAGTAGAGGTGCTGGTACTTGAATTATAGGACAAATGTCTAAAAAGTAATTTCACTGCGGATCCGGCTTAAATGCCGTTGTGTGATGCCCAGGTAGGACGCTAAATACTGCAACGGTATTTGTTGTACAAATTCGGGCTGATCTCGGAGCAAGACCGTATAGCGTTGCAAAGCAGTTTCTTTCTGCAATTGAAAGATACGTTTTTCAAGTTCGAGGTATTGCTGTTCAGCAATCATTTTAAGATATTTTGTCCATACTAGACTTTCGGCAGCAAGTTTGTCAATAGCACTTTTTTTGATGACCCAGAGTTCGGCGGGGCTGAGGGCCTGCATGGTTTCAACACTTGGTCCACCGGTGATAAAAGAGGAGTAGGCAGCGATTAGGCTGTTTGGAAATCGAAAACAATAGGTGACATCTTCTGTGCTTGAGCTGCTGTAATACGAACGAAAAATTCCAGAGGCAATGAAGGCGACCTCGTTACAGGGCTGATTTTCTTTAACAAAAAAATCATTCTTGTTTAGCTTCCTATATTCAAAAAGCTGAACAATTTGGGTGATATCTTCCCGGTCGAAGAGACCCAAAGACTGAAAATAAGTTGCCATCATAGACATCAAACTTAACTAAATTGCGTTAGCAATGCAAGATAAAGTTATCTGGAAACATTTTTATTAAAGTATTGTTTTTCAATACAATATAAATATGATCGTTTTTTAGTATGAATGATGTATGCAATCTATTTCGCATCAATAAGAATAGCCAATTGCAGACACATTTGATCAGAACGGTTGCTCCAAGCGTGGTTGGTACCACGTTGGATCACAATATCTCCAGCTTGTAATAAGGTTTCTTCGGTATCTGTAATCAGATAGATTTCGCCCGAAAGAATCACAATATAGTCCAGACTGGCAGTTTGATGCATTAGAGGGTGTGTCTGACCAATCGGGGCCTCAATACCGAGCTGTTTGTCGGGGGGAATTTGTACATAACGGAAATAAGTTCCATTCCTAATGACTTGTGGTATGGCTGAATTTTCTACAGGGCTTTCCTCAATAAACTGTGCTGGCATCTGACTTGTCTGCCAGATGTCTGAAATAATGAGGTTGGGATAATGCTCGGATACATTCGTTACGATAGCATCTTGTTTTATATACGATTTACCGTTTCGTTCGGCGGTGATGATTCTTCTCGGAATAGCTCTCATACTATAATGGATTGTGTAGGATTAATTTATAACCTTCGGTTTTGTTATTTTTTAATAGCTGATGTCCTTTTTCGATCGTCTCTGATGTCAGATCGCCGATCGGATGAATTGGCATAGGCAGTATAGTTTCTTGCTCTATATAAGTTGTAATACGGTTCAATGCCTGTTTGAAATATGTATAATTGAGGTTTTGCGCGTGAATAAAGTTAGAGATATTGATGATTTTGGCGGCTGAGCTAAAAAGTGTGTCTCTCGCTGAGGTTGTCGTAAAGTGGGTAATATCAATATAGCAGCCATAGGGTTTCAATACGACCGCTGAGGTCTCTGAAAGGGTATGGCCGACCGCATCAATAGAAAAGTCAAACCCTTGATTATTAACCTTATTTTTTAGTGTTTCGATTAAATTGTACTGTTTATAATCGATGATATTATCGGTGTTTAATCCTAGCTGATGTAGTCTTTCGAAACTTGTTGCATTTCCTGCTGTAGCAATAATATTATTTATACCATTGGCCAATAGTAGTTTTAACACAAAAAGGCCTACACCTCCTGAAGCTCCTGTAAGGAATACTTGATCGGGGGGAGTAATGGATGCGCGATCAAAGACTTGTAAAGCTGTGATTCCAGATGTAGGTAGTGCAGCCGCTTGTTCAAAAGAAATATTCTTGGGCTTTAGAGCAACGAGGGCTGCGGGTAGTAAAATGTAATCTGAATATGTGCCATTGCTTCCCATACTGCCACAAGCAAAGAAAACCTCATCACCGATGAGGAAATCTATGACCTCGGAGCCTACCTCTGTGACTACGCCCGCACCTTCCCTCCCTAAAATAGGTGAAAATATATACCTTCTTTCGTATTCATTTTCACGCATTTGATAATCGATGGGATTGAGTGCGGATGCGATTATTCTAATCTTTATCTCCTCGGGTTTTAATTGACGCAGTACCACTTCGGCATTGACCAATTGATTTTTTTTATTTAAAATGACAGCATTCATCTCATATTCATTTATATTTTTCAGTCTTATTGGCAACATCTAACTTATTTGAAACTGATAGTATCCTATGATCGAACTAGATTTTTTGCCCTGAACAGCCGTTATTACAAATTTAAGTGAGTTTTGATATATATTTGTTGGTAGTTAACAAGTGGTAACTAGTAGTTTTGATAAATTAATGGGTAAAGTCATCGAAGAAAATACTGTAAGGGAAGCAAGCTGTGGTGAGGAACTACGTGCAATGCGTGATGCGTTGGATATTTTAGGTGGAAAATGGAAATTAATGATCCTCCGTTATTTAACGAACCGTGAGAAACAAGACATTCATTTTAAAAAAATGCAGCGGGAGATTCTTGGGATTTCAGCGAAGGTGTTGACTAAGGAACTGCGGGACCTTGAACAAAATTTATTGGTGTCACGTCAAGCAAGTGAAGAGCCTGTTCGGGTTTTCTATAAAATCACGAATTACGGGAAAAGTGTTGTTCCCGTTACTGAATCGTTGGTCGACTGGGGGTTGGAATACCGTGAAAAGATCAAACAGGAGCATTCAATCTAAGCCCAATGATATGATCTAAGCAGCTATGTCAATAGTAAGATCCATTTTTAGATTCTTTTAAAAATAATATGGGCTTGCTAACTGAACGTTGGGGATCAAAAAAACGAGGGAAAGTTCTTTACATTTCATTGGCTGATTATTTTCTTGATCAATACGATTTGTCCCAGATGATAGTAACTATGCTCAATCACGCCTTCCATATTCCTTAGATAGGAACCATATTTCTCATCAAAAAAAGGCTGGCTAAAAATTTCTGTATCAAATTGTTCAATTTTATCTGCGAAGCGCTCTGCATTTCTGATGAAATCAAGCCGGAGCTCTTCCCAATCGGCTTTGTTGGTTATTTCAGGTAAATCAAAACTGTATTTATCATTAATTTCCAGCTTTCCCGTTTCAAATGCGGCAAGTAATCCCTTTAAGTAATAATTGATGTGATAGGTGAGTGCGGCAATGGAATTTAAATTGTTGATCTTCAGGATAGCCTGTTCCCAACTGATATCTGCTAGTTGTTCTTGGTAGTTGGTATTTGCAATCCAATGACCATTTAATAAAACTTCTCTAAGTCTGCTTGCAATAAATAGCTGCTTTTCCATTTCCTGTTAAAATTTTCTATTGATTAGTGCTCCTTTGTTTTTGATAAAAAATTAGATTTTTTAAAGTAATGTCAGTATCGTAAGGTTTATATCATTTTTATAATTCTAATTTACATACAATTTTCTTATTCTTCATCTTGGGTTAATCTCTTGTTAATAAGACTTTTGTTTTTTTGTGCAAAGTCATTGTTACCAATATATCATGTTTGCACTAACCGGAAAAGATTTAAGAAATGTTTGGGATCAATTTGTAGAAGATGAATGTGAGGAATCCTTTTATACCTTATACAAACATTATTACCATTATCTTTCCTACTTGGGACTGAAAAAGAAAATGTCCATGCAGCGTATTCAGGATAGTGTCAATGATGTGTTTTTACATCTTTGGGAGAAAAAGAATGGCAATCGGCAAATACGTAATCATCATAATTATATTATTACGGTATTCTTTCGAAAGCTCTTTCGTAAAGAAACGCTTCAACTGACAGATTTGGATTTTTCGGAAGAGGTACACGATCCAGCTATCCATCAATCTGTCGAAGAGCAGTATATTCGTACCACAACAACAAATACTGTCGCACAATTGGTTCAGGAACATCTAGAGCAATTGGGAACGAAGCAACGTTTGGTAATTTATCAACGTTTTTTTCTTGACCTCTCTTATCAGGAAATTGCGGACGCCAATCAAGTTTCTATTCATACCATTTATAATACGATCTATAAATCGCTAGAAAAGATCAAAAATAATCTGTCTAGTGAACAAGAAGTCTTCCTTAAAGTAGCCGTAGGCCTACTTTCTTCATTTTTATTGATTTTTTCTTAAAAACAAGTAGTGAAAAAATGATGTCCATCGCTCTATTGGATAAATTACAATCAGAGCGGAATGGACGAACTTAATTTACGGGCCTTATTGCAAGATGAATCTTTTGTCAACTATTGCAGGAGAACAGAAAAAGAGGATATCGAGAAATGGGAAAAATGGCTGCAAAAATATCCAGAACATCAACAATCCATTGCGGAACTAAAGGAGACTATCTTGGCAATGGGATATTATGCCGGAGAGGTATCCGTTCAGGCAAATTACTTCCGTTTACAGCAACAGATAAAAAAGCATTCTAACCAGAACCGTTTTAAGGAAATTGGTAAAACCGTCTGGTTCAAAATTGCTGCTGCGGTACTTGCTGTAGGTACTGTTTCACTGTTTTTATTTCAACAACAAGCTCCTAAAGAAACAATAGAAATTGTCCAACATATTGGTTCTCCAGGACAAGATGCAGCACTGTTGACTTTAAAAGATGGTTCAGTAATTTCCTTAACTGACATTCGCAATGGGAGTGTCGTTGCACTTCAAGGGGGAGTGGAAATTCAGAAGAGCAAAAACGGTGAGTTGGTTTATAAGGCGGTAGAACAGGACGGTGCTGCAGCAGCGGCGGTCAATAAAATAACAACCAATCGGGGCAATCAATATCAAGTGATTTTGCCTGATGGATCTAAGGCTTTTCTGAATGCAAATTCCACTTTGACCTATCCATTGAAGTTTGCAAATGATGCGCGAAGTGTGCGTATGACGGGAGAGATCTATTTTGAGGTCGCAAAGATGGATAGGGGAACGGATGGGAAACGAATCCCTTTCTATGTGGAAACGGCAGAACAAAAAATCGAAGTACTCGGAACTCATTTCAATGTCAATGCCTATCAGGACGAACCCTATACCACAACAACACTGTTGGAGGGGAGCGTACGTGTGACTTCTTTAAAAATGAATGAATCTGTCCTATTGAAGCCGGGACAAAGAGCATTATTAAGTGAGCGGTTGCGTGTCGATGATATTGATATTTCTCAGGACGTCGCATGGATAGCGGGGGACTTTGTATTCAAGGGTGAAGAATTGGGTAGTTTACTACGTAAGATTTCAAGGTGGTACAATGTGGATGTGGAGTGTCCACAGCGGCTCAATAAACTCAAATTTGATGGTATGGTATCGCGTTCCCAACCGCTCTCTACCATCATGGACATGTTACAGACAACTGGGAAGGTAAAATTAACACTAAATGGAAGGAGGCTTATTGTGATAGATTGACCTATCTAATCTGCGATAAGCTGAATAAAAACAACCAAAGGTGCTGGTAACACCCTTGGTCAATGTGTTAAGCTTATCGATAACGTTGCGATTCAATAATCATCAAATAATATTAACTACAACAAATATATGAGTTTTTATCAATGCATGCGTGTTATGAAAATCACCATGGTATTTTTAACTTGTTTGTTGGTGAAAGTCAGTGCGTTTACTTATGGTCAACGGATTACACTCAACAGGCAAAATAGCAATATCCCAACTATTTTAAAAGAAATAAGGCAGCAGAGCGGCTATGATTTTTTTTATGATAACGGCTTATTTAATCGTGCAAAACCCGTTAATATCAGTCTCAAAAATGCAACTGTTGAGGATGCGTTAGATATCTGTTTTGCAGGACAACCATTTGGTTATGTCGTGAAAAATAAATTGGTTGTCGTGACGGCGTCGCCTTTGGTCCAGGAAAAACCAGCTTATGGATCACAACAGCAACTGCTTTCTGGACGGATAATAGACCAGGAGACAAAGCGGGCTTTGGCAAGTGTTTCCATCCGGGTTAAGGGAACATCGGGCGGGACAAATTCTGATGTCAATGGTAATTTCTCTTTGATGGTCGCTAAAAGTCCCGCAACATTGGTTGTTTCATATTTAGGCTATCAAACAAGAGAGCTGGAAGTCAAAGAAGGACAGGCAAACCTTGTTATCGGTTTAGCACCACTTGCAACAGCTCTGGAAGAGGTCACTGTTCAGGCGAGGCGCAAAGCTAATACCGAAACTGCAGTACTGGAGGAACGGAAGCGCTCATCTATTGTGCAAGACGCGATTTCTGCCGAATTGATCGAACGTACAGCAAGTATCACCACTACGCAAGCTTTACAACGTGTCACCGGGGTGACCGTAACGGATGATAAGTATATTGCAGTAAGGGGATTAGGAGATAGATCTGTGATCGGGCAATTGAATGGTGTACGATTGGCATCTTCCGATCCTGATCGTAGTGCTATCCCGCTGGATCTCGTTCCGGCTTCTCTTCTGGACAATATTACGGTATATAAAACAGTTACTCCAGATAAACCAGCGGATGCTGCTTCGGGTATTGTGGAACTGAAAACGAAATCTGTACCGGATAAAATGACATTCGAACTTATCGCCCAGACTGGTCTCAATTCGAATATTGGTCTAGGTGGTAATTACAATAGTTTTTGGAACAGTGAAATGGGAATATTCGGCACCCGAATTAACAAAAAGGATCTATCTTCTGATTTCCTGGATCTAGCGAAGCAATATCCCAATGGACTGAGCTCCATTCAAGACAGGATTTCCAACAGCAACTATAGTCCTTCCGGATATCAGGAAGTGAACCGCATCAATGGTATTATGAAAAGCTTTGATCCGGTAATGACTACACGATATCGCCGGGCACCTATGAATCAGTTATATTCAGCCACGTTTGGAAATAGCTACGACGTCTTTGGCAAACACAAATTGGGACTTGTTGTCGGCGGAAATTATTACCGAAGGATTTCTGATACTTATCAAGGTGAGTTGACACAATATAGCATCTACCAAGGTGTCGTGACAGGCAATCCAGATATATTTAGTTTTCGAAATATTCCCAATTATATCACACCCAATAGTTTGTTTATGGGGAAATATCAGACCTATAAAGAGAATACGGGAACGGAAACACTCAATTATGGTACGCTTGTCGGTGTTACTTATCGTTTCAGTACACAGCATGAAATCAGTATGCAATATTTGGGTAGCTGGGGCGGTGAGTCCATAGCCACCAATTTGAATGGACGTTATGAATATTCCGGATTACCCGGAGAAGTGAGAAGTACAATCCATTCTTTAAAACAGACTTTTCGGAATCTCAATACCTTTAATCTACAGGGAGAGCATAAATTTTTGAAAGATGGATTCTCTCCACGATTGAGTTATAACGTGGCAACTTCAAAATCCACGCAAAATGATCCAGATTTTAGATTTGTGAGCCTTGTTGATTATACACCTAGAGGTGGAGGATGGTATAGACGGCCCATTATCGGAGATCAAGCTGGATCTGATGATTATGTCTATTCTGAACACCTTTATGCACTTACATCGGGTTATGTCAACGGATTTGGAAATTATGGCATTATTCAGGCAGAGCCCAATGGTCGGAGATGGCGAAATTTAAATGAAGACAATTTTAATTCAAAAGCAGATTTAAATTTTCCTTTTAAGCTTTTTGGAGAGAAACAATTGCTAAAGACAGGTTTCAATTATTTGTTCAGAGATCGCAAATTTATGGAAAACCAATTGTTTTTACCGGGATCAAATTTTACAGGCAATAAATCCATTCCATTGTATGATGTTCAAGGAAACCTGGACCGCTTGGTCAGCAATGAAATCGTTGGTGTTGTGCTACCAAAGACAGGACAGGGGGAAGGAATGATGCCAATTGGAGGTTTCTTATATAATAGCCAAAAATCACCGAACAACTACAAAGGTTATTTTGAGACCAATGCACTTTATGGTATGTTGGATCTTAAAATTGCGGAACGGCTTCGTCTAGCGGGCGGTGTGCGATTTGAGATGACCAATATTGGATCTGCTGTAGATACAGCCAATGTATTTTTAGACCCAGCACTTACCGCAGCATCTCCAGATGGGACACGCATTCCTCTGGATCCAATCAATCCAAATTCTGTATACAAAACTGGTTACAAACCTTTTTATTCAGTCAACGCTACTTATACGCTCAACGATAATATGAATTTTCGTGGAGCTTTCAATACAACCTTGGCGAGACCAGAGTTGAGAGAGATTACGAATGTCTTTGAATTTGATGCCTTTCAAATGGGATTGGTCGTCGGTAATCCTAATCTGAAGAATCAATATACACAAAATGCGGATTTTCGTTGGGAATGGTTTCCCGAAAAGGGAGAGGTTATCGCTATTTCTGCTTTTGGAAAACGTATCGAGAATCAATTGGTCAAAGTTTTTAATTTAAAAACGGAGGGTCTGGCTGCAACTTATCCTGAATTTCCAACAATTCAATTTCAAAATGATGGTAATATCGGTAAAGTGTGGGGATTGGAGTTCGAAGTTGTGAAGAATCTAGGAACTTTATATGATCCTTTGAAAAATCTGTTTCTCGGTACCAACCTCTTGTTGGCACAAAGTGAGATAAAAAAATCTGCTGAACGTTATGAAGCAAATCGCTCCGTTGATCGGTACACGCCTAAAAATAGTCCATTATTCGAGCAAGCACCTTATTCCATCAATGCTTGGCTAAATTATGATAATGACAAATCGGGAACAGATTTGACCTTGACCTTCAACATGGTCGGAGAACGTCTGGTACAGATCAACTTGACAGGAGAACCGGATCTGTATACACAACCCGTACCTTATCTTGATTTTGTATTCTCACAAAAGCTTAATAGACGAATCTTATTTAAAGGCTATGCCAAAAATATCATTAATCCTGCAATAAAAACAGTTTATGCAAATCCACAAACAGGAGGGAAATGGTACGGAAATGAATACATCAACCGGAGCTACAAACGTGGTGCAGAAATTATGATCGGTTTTACCTATAACTTATTTTAATCTAATGAAAATCAACGTGTTTAAAAATAGATGCTGGTGGTTTTTAGGAATAACAGTTTTATGTTCGTTTTCTTTTGTCGCTTGTAAAAAAGAAAAGTTGGACGTTATTATCGACAACCGCCCTGTGACTGAAAATAGGTCAAATTCGAATTCGAGAATTGTTAACTTATTCGACTACAATCAGCTTATCGCTAATGGTGATAGCCTGACTAATTTTGTGGTATTACATCCGTTGCTTCCGGGTAATCATAAATACCCAGGCACATCGTATTTCCCAACGGATGGACGCTTAGGGAAAATATGGCCCATTCCACAAGAGCTTTTCAACCAGAAGGAAGAAGCCGAATTGAGCTTTTCCGCTCGTTATTATGCTGGTTTTGGCTTAAATCATGACCTCAAAGTCAATGTGAATAATAGTTATGAGATGCCCAAAGACTATTTTTTGCTGCCGACGATGTTCATGAATGGTCAACCTGATGTTGTCTCCTTAGAGCGGAGCGCTACTAGCCCAAGTAAACCCGATCATTTCAAGATTAGGATTGTAAATCTAGCTGGAGCAATTAAAAATCCCCCCAGCGGATTGACGGGGCCTCAGGAGAATTTGGTTGGAGCGATATCATTGGCTTATGCCGATGGTGCTTTGGTCAGCCCAAAGACGAATACAATATCTGTTGCTCAGAAGGCCTCAGAATATATCGAATTACCTTATGGGACTTATCAATTCAAGGTATTGCTTCAGGATGGGAGACCACTTCCGGCATTAGGGACGGAACGATATGAGTATGGTCTTATTGATTTACCGACTTCTACTATTCCTGAAAATCATGCTAAGTCAACTAACCTGGTCTATGCACCAATTCAGAATTTTCAACCCGGTGGAGTGTATACGATTGTAGTTGCTCCACAGAAATTTAATTACATCTCCAATGAATTGGACGAAACAGTGAATATCTATCAAAATTCGTTTCAAATTATTACAGATATTGCAGCACCAGTAAACCAAAGTTATCTTCGGATACAGGGAGTCAATGCCTACAAAGATCAGCCCATCGGGTTTAGGATCGATGGGAAAACACTCGCATCGGGGCTTGATTTTGGAAAAGTGAGTACTTATGGTGTTTTTACCCAAAAACAGTATACGATTGAGGCAATTGACAATTCAGGAAATGTACTTGCTTCCTTAAATCAGGATTTACGGAGCAACCAAAACTATACAGTTTGGCTCCATCCCGATCAAAATGGAAAAGCTCAACTGTTGCTGATTGCCAATGATCTTAGTGGTACACTTCCATTACCGGCAGAAGATGATGGTACTTATAGTAGACTCGCTTTTAAGTTTTTCTTTTTCAATCGTTTCTTAAATCTATCTATCGGGAACCCCTATATCACGTTTACGCTTCCAAATGGACAGCCTATTGGAAATAGTTCGAATGCGAATCTTCAACCTGGTATTCCTTCGCTGAATATGCCTTACACAAATATGAACGCGATGATGAAAGCATATGAGATTATGGCCTACCGATCTAAGCCCGATGTGGTACCCGGTGTGTGGGCTGAAGATATCGATGTACTGAAATCAACTGACTTTATCGCAGATAAATCGCTTTATACAAAAATCAAAAGAGCATTACCTGCTCACGAACCGGGAATTTATACCGTAGCATTAATTGGAAAAAGCGGAGCTGGAGCATCTACTAAAGAGAAAGCTAGAATGATCATTATCAAACATAATAAATAATGAAAAGACAAAGAATACTACATTGTGTAAGCGTGTTGGGCATTTTTCTCATCCTGTTGACGGGCTGTACCAAAATCGATTATACACAGATCGCTGAGCCCGCTTACCTCCGGGTTTTTAATAATATCAACTATGTACAGACCATGGGAAGCAAAGATGACAAGGTTCCTTATTTCTGTATGCTTATCAATCCGAAGACCGGAGCTGATGGAAAGTTTACCGGAGCAGAAATTGTCGGTGATTTTTTGGACAAACGGGATCCTTATGCGCCACCCTATCCTTCACATATCGGTAACAGTAATAGTCTAAGTAATCCGGAATATCCGGGAAAAGAGAATGTATTGGTTGGCCCAATCTTAAACGGATTTGATCTGAGTAGCTGGGCACAGATTCCATCTGGAGAGGTTCGTGTTGTATTCGCTTATCGCCCCAAAAATACAGTTCCATTCTTTGAATTGGAAGAACGCTTAAAAAATGACATACTGATAGATACGGTAATCAATCTGCAAAGCAAAGAAGTCTACACACTGCATCTCCTGCAAAAAGATTTTGTCAAAAAAGATCACGGGATTTTATTGCGGCAGGAGAACTTCTATAAACTTCCCTTATCCGATTCATTGGTCTACGTCAACTTCTATAACATGAGTGCCAAAGGCTTTTGGGAGGCTGATGCCAATTTAAAAGATGATGATTACAAACTGGCAAGTTTTAAGTATGGGATCAAGGATGAAATGAATGTGTTTATGTCACTTTATGAAAGCCAGGAAGAGTTGAGCCATTATGCCGCCACAGTAAAAGGCTACCGTGGTAAATTTATGACGACGGTCAAACGCAATACAAGCACGAATGCTGTAAGTCCTTATGTGAGTTTTCCGCTATGGGCAAGTAATAAAGCAAACGGTATCCGAACTGATATATGGCAACGATTTGATTTTTTTGCACTTGGAATGAATCCCGTGACAAATCCCTTTTATGATAGTGACAGCAATACAGGAAGCAATTGGGCGGTACTCAACTGCCTTTTAAATGGAAAGGTTAGATTAACAAGTAATGAGAATGGAACGTTGCTTCCAAACCTACTGGTCAATGTGCATTCAGGAAAAGACAATCCGCACACTTTTGCGACGGTCAATACGATTGAAGTTGTCAATGGACGAGTATACTTAACGACGATACAACGAAAATATGCACCGCCTATCTATTAAACATAAGCTGAAATGAATCGAACAAATAATTGCGAAATAAAATATAAGATGTCTCAGATGAAGTGCTTAGGTTGCTTTTTTGTATGCCTGTTTATTTCTATCCTACAAAGTTGTAAACATGACAATCTTACTATGCCTGTGCCGAATGAAAATATACGGCCAGCAGCGGATTTTATTCATAATAATTATGAAATGCGTCTCTTTAATGCTGCACTCCAAAAGACAGGATTGACTGCAGAACTCAATGGAGAAGGGCCATTTACTGTCCTTGTACCCAATGATCTTGCGTTTAATGAAATAGGGATATTTCGTCCGACAGATTTTGACAAGATGAATAAAGATAGTCTGCGACGAATCATTGCCTACCATATTCTTCCCCGACGTCTTTACTTACGCGATATTCCGAGCAACTCTGTCGATTTTCGGTATGCAACACGTGAAGGATCGGAATTATATGCATCCTTAGGCTCGCTCACACCAGGCGCAACTGCGCCGACCAACATGTTGTTTTTCAGTGGTGCAAAGGCAATCCGTAAAGATGTGGTTTTATCTAACGGTGTGTTGCATGTGCTCGATAAGTTGATGAAGCCACAGTTCGAAAAAAATATTCAGGATTGGCTGAGTGATAAGAAGGAATATGCAGTGTTTGTCGCTGGGCTGAAGAAGTTTGGCCTGTGGGATCAACTGGCTCAAAAAGGACCATTTACAGTATTTGCGCCAACAAATGAAGCTTTGGAAAAACGAGGGGTAACGATGAGTTTTTTGGAGGGTGCTGATCCTGAACAATATGTAGGCGAGGTGCTCTTTGGTGCCTATATCATGTATGATAAACATTTTTTTATATCGGATTCACAGGTATTCACCATTATTAATTCGAATGGTTCTTACAAATACCACTTAAAAGATAAAGTTCATTACATGGAATATTTTGCGGATGAAGCTTATCCAACATGGAAATTGAGTTACAATATGAGGCTCAGGAGCAACGATATGTTTAATTCGATTATCCTGGCCGATATAACCTATTCGGTAGCTGCCAGGATGGATTATCTATGCAGTAACGGTGTGGTACACGATTTAGATAAGGGGCTGGTAAGCCCTGATCAGGCTATTAAAAAGGAAGAAAATGAAAAATAAATCAATCAGGGGCACGCGATATATTTTACTGATTTGGGCGATAAGTTTACTCGTCATGTCCTCTTGTAGTAAGACCGAATTTATGCCTGATCTTATGGGAGAACAGGTGCCTTATCAAAATGAGGCAACACAGGATCTTAGTCAATTGTTGGCAAAACGTAGCGATGCAAAAGTATTTTTAGCAGCATGGCAGAAAAGCAACATACTAACACTCATTAAAGCTGAGGGCATTCATACGAAAGTTACCATTTTGGTTCCAACTGATAATGCACTGAAGCAAGCAGGAATAACTGCGGAGGCCATTCAAAAAATGACAAAGGAAGAGCTTACTGACTTTATCCAGTTTTACTGCTTTTGGGGTGAGTTTGATCAGACTAAACTTGGTCAATATAGCCTGATGGTGCGCTCAATGTTAAAAAATTCAAAATACCGGGTTCCATTTTATGATAACGAGGAACCTGTGGGAAGACGTTATGACTTATATTATTATAGACATTATCTGGCAGTAAAAGACGGAAATCTGCTTGTCAATGGTAAGTCTGTAGGAAAATTAAGCTATGAGCCAGCAACAAATGGCGGTATTTATTTCATGGAGAAATTTGTTCAAAAACCTACTATGACAACTCTGGAAGCTTTAATTGCTGATGGAAGATTTACTTTTTTTATTGAATCACAACGTTTGGCCGATGATGCTTTTTTTGAGAAGATGTTAAATGATATTGAGCCACTGATGGGCTATCGGATGACAAAAGAAGAATTTTTGAGTTATTACCCTGGTGTCAGATATCCCTATAAAAATGACTGGGAAGCAAACATGGAACCAAATCATGAAGAAATAGCCAATATGACCCTGACAACATTATTTGCGCCTACGGATGATGCATTTAAACGTGCGGGTTTTAACAGTGTGGAGGAAATTTTAGCATTCAATGCTAAGCGAGGTGATGTCAGGTTTGATGATTTATATTTTGAACCACGAGGAGCATATCCAACAGATACCCTGTTTAACTATCATCGCAATTGGGGACGGTTGTTTGGAACAAAAGATCCGGCCTACGGTCTTGCCATATCTAACAATACCGTATTCTACAGCAACGATCTGGATCCGGTGCTGCTAAATGATTATTATATCAACATCGGCGGTTCGGGACAGGTTCAATATGCTTATAAGATGCCATTTGCTTTCTCTCGAAATTCGAACCAGAACCAGATGAAGATCAAAAATGCGGAGCAGCTACCAGTCAATATTGTGGAATCGGATATCAATACCCTTAATGGACCTATCCATGTACTTGATAATTTGTTAATTCCGAAGGGATTCAAACTTAAATAAAGAAATGAAACAATATCAATTTAGCTATTACACGTACTGTATACTTGTACTGCTAGGCAGCCTGGTATTTGCCTGTAAAAAGGATGATAATGCGGTTAGCTTTGACAACAACAGCGTCAATTTTGTTGTTGCTGATAATTTTAATTTATCTGCATTTAATGCCGCATTGCGTGTAAGCAACATGGATAAGGAGCTGAAGACAGGAAAGGGACCTTATACATTGCTGGCACCATCGGATGATGCTTTCTCCAAAGCTGGCTATCCTAGTGTCGTCAAAATATTATCTGAGCGTGCGGCAATAATTTCCAATATCGCCTATTATCACATATTGGACGGAAAATATGAATTGGATAAACTTCCATTTCTATTTAATCAAGAACTAAAGACACGTAAAGGTAAAGTCTATGCGACACATTGGGTCAAGGGTGCTGATACGGTACTTACATTAAATGGTGCCCGTGTATTGACTCAAAATTTACCAGCTTCAAATGGATTGATACAAGTGCTTGATCGTGTCATGACGCCTTATGTCCATGATAAGATTGTGGATGCAATCAATGCGGATGCAAGTATCAGCATATTTGCCAGGGCAATTAAAAGGTCTGCTGTGCTATCGGATAAAGTCAATCAAGGGCCTTATACCATCTTTGCACCGACGAATGCAGCAATGGCACAGATGGGATTTACTTCAATACAAGAAATTGAAAAGATTGGGGTAGCCGAATTGAAGCAAGTGGTCAATTACCATATCGTTCGTGACCGCCGCTTTGTGTACGATTATATCTTAAGTACAGGTAATACAAATGTATCTAAACAAACGATGCTGGACGGGAATAACGTACAGATTAGATTGATCCCTAATGCAAATTCTCCGGGGGCATTTAGTGGTATAGCACTTCGTGGTCTGGGCAATACCAGTGATGTCTTGTTACAAAAGCAGGATATATTAACTGGTGATGGGGTACTGCATATTGTCGATCAATGCTTGCGGATTACACAATAATAAAAAAGTTTTATCTCACGATTTAAGGAAAAACAGAAATGAATAAATATCAATATGGCAGTATTTATATAGGACGGTCAACCAAGATCAGCTGTATAATAATGTCAGCACTTAAATTAATTTTCCTCTTTTTATTTCTTTTGCAGGGGTTCGTTTCTTCAGCACAGGAAACCTCAGGTGCAATCACAGGAAAGGTACAAAATAGTGGCGGGAACGCTGTGGAGAAAGCAACAGTCACTGTTGTACATACACCTACGGGGACGCGTTATGTACAGTCCACGGATAAAGATGGACGTTTTACATTAAATAATATTCGTATTGGTGGACCATATATAGTAGATGTAAGCAGTGTGGGGCTACAGGCCGATCACAGGGAAAATATCTTCGTACGTCTGGGAGAGGCCTTGCAGGTTGATTTTATCTTAGAACAACGTACCGAAACACTGGGTGAGGTGGTTATAACGGGCCGAAAAAGGGATGCTAGGGTCGGTACGGTTGGAACAGGAAATCATATCAGCAGTGAGCAGGTACGGAATATGCCGACAGCCAATCGTTCGATTACAGATGTGACAAGGCTAACACCTCAGGGTAGCCGGGACAATAGCTTCGGTGGAACCAATTTCAGGTATAACAACGTGACGGTGGACGGAGCCATCAACAATGATGCAATAGGTTTTAGCCCCTCTCTAGGAGGACAGACCGGTACTTCCGGAATGGCAGGAAGCAGTACACGGACCAATCCAATCTCTATCGATGCCATTCAGGATATGCAGGTGTATCTAGCTCCCTATGATGTCAAAATTGGAAATTTTACAGGTGGATCGGTCAATGCCGTGACAAGGAGTGGTACAAACAAGGTCGAAGGTTCGGTTTATGCTTTCGGACGTAATGCTGCATTAACAGGGAAGGATCGTGTGGGAACTTTAGGGAAAATGAGTAAGGACTTCTATGATTATCAGACGGGATTTCGAATTGGTTTTCCTTTGATTAAGGATAAATTATTCTTTTTCAGTAACGAAGAGATCACACGACGTCAAGACCCTACACAGCTACGTGTGGGAACGGTTGAAACGGCACATATTCTGGATCAAGCCGATGTAGAGGCAATAAAAACAGCAGCTCAGTCACGTTATGGAGATATTTTTAATATCGGAACAGCTGACAATTATACCAACTGGTCACGTTCAACAAAATTTTTTAATCGTTTGGACTGGAATATCAATGCACAGCACCAATTGGCGGTTCGTAACAATACCATCTTTAGCAAAGCGACACATATGGACAGGGATCAACAAGATTTTCGTTTCAGTGGAATGGCATTTGAACAAGAGAATAACCAAACCAGTACTGTTGCAGAATTAAAGAGCAGATTTAGTAACAATCTTTCCTCCAATGTTGTAGTGGGATATACGCAAGTGAATGACCGCCGTGATCCGTTGAGTGATCCTTCTTTGCCTCAGGTGCAGATTCAGGGACGTACACCGGGTACGACGATCTATCTTGGGACCGATCGTGAAGCCAGTATTTTTAATATGCGACAAGGGACTTGGGAGATTACGGCTAATCTGAATTGGACGAAAGGCAGACACAAGTTTTTGATCGGAACGCATAATGAACTTTATCGTATCCGGTATGGCTTTGTCAACAGTTGGAATGGTCGTGTTGATTATAATAGTATTGCGGATTTTGTTACCAATGTACCGTATCGTGTACGAGGTAGCTATAATTATACGGACAATAGTCGATCGTATATCTTAGATCACCCTGCTGCAGATTTTTCGGTCAATATGTACAGTCTCTACCTCCAGGATGAGATCCGTGTGAATGATCATTTCCAAATTATCCCCGGACTTAGAGCAGATTTAGCGAGCCTACCAGATATGCCAACCTTAAGCGATAAAGTCAAAGACATGTGGGCTGATCCTGGTTTCGGAACCAGTTATACATATACCCCTACCAATCGCCTGAAAAATGAGTTTTTAAATAAAATTCAACTTTCTCCCCGAATTGGATTTCGTTGGGAAGCGATGGACAATAAACAATTGATCATTAGAGGGGGAGCTGGGTTATTTACCGGACGCATACCGTTTGCTTGGCTTGCCTATGCTTATTACAATACAGGCGATAGCTATGGCGCATTTGATCAAAAAGCTGATCAAAAACCTTTCGCGCCAGGATCTGATCCCATTAAACCTAGTCCAAATGGAATTGGAGATTTTATTGCGCAAAATGGTGCTATAATCCATGATCCAAGTACCGGGAAAACACAGGTAGATTTAGTTGATAATGATTTTGTACTTCCACAAGTTCTCCGGTCAAGTTTAGGCATAGATTACCAGGCAGAAGGCTGGAAGTTTACAGTGGAAGGTATTTATACAAAAAATATAAAAGATGTATTGTTTCAGCAATTGAACAATAAAGACAATCCGTTGTGGTATGGTTACGATGTCAACAAGCAACAACCGGTTTATAACGGCACTGTAGATAATCGTTTTTCAAATGTTTACTTATTGAGCAATACCAATCAAGGTTATCGGTATAGCCTAACCGGTACGATAGGGAAAACCATCAAGGAAAAGTTGAATGCGACTTTGAGTTACACCTATGGTCAATCCAAGGATTTGAGCAATGGTGTCCGTAACTCTATGGAAAGTAACTGGCAGCTCAATCAATCATTGATTCCGAACAATCCAAAATTGGCCTACAGTAATTTCGATATACGTCATCGTATCGTTTCAAGTATAAATTATGAGCAAGTATGGCACAGTGCTGGGCGGACAAGTTTTACCTTATATTTTAGTGCACAATCAGGTAGCCCATTTACCTATGGTATTGTCAACAATAGTATCCAAGGCTTGCCACAGCAGGTCAGTTTGGTTTACATTCCGAGACAGACAGAGGCAATACATTATTTCAAGGATATTGCCGGTGGAATGTCCGCTCAACAACAGGCAGACGCTTTTAATAAATTTATTGATGGTAACGCGTACCTGAGCTCCCGCAGAGGTGATTTTACAGAACGAAACATGGGACGTACGCCATGGAATCTGCAGGCTGATCTACGTGTTGCACATGATTTTTTTGTTCAAAAGTCAAAAAAGCAATTTATCACCTTTTCGGTGGATGTCATGAATTTGACAAATCTGATTTATAGAAAATGGGGCGTTCAATACTTCTCGCCAAATACGTTTAATTCGACGAGTAGTGTAGGGTTGACGCCGTCATTGTTTCCACCGAGGCAAAATGCGGATAACTGGCCTGTATTTACATTCAGCGATCCGGGCCAACCCTATAGCATAGATTATTTTAACTCAAGGGCGCAGATACAGTGTGGCGTTCGCTATACTTTCTAATTTAAAAGGTGCTATAATGGTAGTTATCGTAAAGAGTGAAACAATGAATCGAGCAATGAGGCTCAAGAAATAAGGTGCAAAAAAGAATTTATTCCCATGAAAAATATAGTGAAACTAACGATGCTATGTATATCAATGATGATTGCATTAATCGGCTGTAGTAAAAAAGAGGAATTGATAGATAAGGAGGTGGCGAAAGTGAGTAGCTATTACCCTAATTCAGGTAAGGCAGGGACATTGGTTACGATTGAAGGACAGGGCTTCGGCAGTTCGATCACTGAATTTACGGCGACAGTCGCTGGGAATTCGGCGGAGGTGATCAGCGCGACTCCTACCTCTGTTGTGTTGCGTGTGCCGAAAGGTGATAAAAGCGGAACAGTTGTGTTGAAGTATGGTAGCAATAGCTTCGATGTCGGCACATATACTTATCAGGATTTGTCTGTAGCGAAAGTTTTTCCGACAAATGGTACCAGTGGAACCCAATTGCGGATTGATGGTGAGGGGTTTGGCAGTACGGATACGCCGGCAGAGGTTTACGTCAATAGCAAAAAGGCATTGGTGGTGAGTGTTACCGATAAGGTCATCATTGCTGAAGTGCCAGAAGATGCTGGATATGGTGCTGTAGAAGTACGCGTAGACGGAAAAAAATCCCAAGGTCAAAATTTTACCTATCAGGTTATTCGCAGCATCAAACCAACAACTGGTGGAGCAGGGACAAAGGTAACGTTGACAGGTGAGGGCTTTGAGAAACTGAATTCGGGTAATGTGGTTGATTTTAACGGTAAAATTGCTGTTGTCCTAGAGTCCAGTCCTGAAAAAATTGTTGTTGTTGCACCAGCTGGAGTGGGAACGGGGCTTTTGTCCGTCAACATCAATGAACAGAAAATATCAGGACCAACATTTACTGTTGTTGGTAAACCAATTATTGACGCTGTTTCACCTTTAAGTGGTCCAAAAGGGGCCGAAATGACGATTAGCGGACTATTATTTAGTAAGATACTAGATGAAAATCAGGTGTTTATCAATGGAAAGCAGGTCGCTATTTCTTCAAGTAGTGAAAATCAGATTAAACTGACCATTCCCGGTGGAACTGGATCGGGCAAGGTAAAAGTTGTTGTCAATGATCAATCGATTGAAGGACCACAGTTTAAAGATCAGACCTTGGGGATACGTTCGATGAGCCCAGATAATGGTCTGGCAGGGACAAGTGTTACGATTATGGGAACTGGGTTTAGTACAAATCTGGCGGAAAATCTAGTTTATTTTAATGGTGTTTTGACGCCAGTAAGCAGTGCCAGTGAAAATAAATTGGTATTGGAGGCGCCACAAGGAGTAACGACAGGTCAGGTGAAGGTCGTGGTTGGTAGCCAAGATGCTTTGGCACCGCAACCATTTCGCAGGGCAGGGATAATGACCCTAGCTGGAGGCCCAGGAATGACTACATTTGGCAGTAATATGGCTGGAATGGCGATAGATCAACAGGGAAATATCTACGTTACAGATACAGAGAATAAACAAGTCAAGAAGGTGTCACCCACAGGTAATGTATCCGTGCTGCAAGTTGATGGTGCTAACGCGATTTTTGACTATCCTTCAGGCATAGCAATTGACCAGCAAAATAATGTCTATGTCAGTGACCAACGGGCAAATCAGATACTTAAAATTACACCGGCAGGTAAACGTACGGTACACGCAAGCGGATTTTCTCCTACATCCATGTGCATAGACTTATCGGGCAATTTGTATGTCTCCCTTGCTGGATTTGCACAGGGGGTAAACAAAGTCAATATTACCGGAAATTATACAAAGGTAACGGGACCGTCCTGGGTGATGGCCAAACCTTTTGTGGATAGTCAGGGTTACTTATATTATTCGGATCAGAATACAAGTAGTAACAATGGGATTGAGTTGGTGAAGCCCGGTGATACACGTGGGGGAATGTTTGTAGGAAGTTCAGATGCCGGGTATGGAGATGGGATAGGAACTTATGCAAGTTTTAACGGTATCGGTGGAATTACTCCTGGTCTGAATAACCGATTAATTGTCGCTGATAACAATAATTTTGCGATTCGTGAAGTCAATATGAGCACGAGGGAGGTTACGACTTTGATAAAATCAAGCTATGGTTATGTAGACGGTAATTTAGCAACGGCGAAATTTACATTGGTAAAGGATGTTGTGGTGGATAAAGAGGGTAATATTTACCTTATGGATGTGGCGAATAAAGCGATTCGGAAATTGTTCCTAAAATAAAAATGTATATCCCCGATGTGTTAATATTGTTCTCAAAAAGTTAAGTTCTTTTTTGAAACGATATAAAATAAGCATCGGGGATTTTTGTTAATTACTTTCTATGGTGCGTAAAAAATCGCCATAGAAATCGGGAATATCACTGTGATAAATAGCAGCTACAACTTCCTCAATCGGATAATCGACTTTAACTATTTTGGCTTCTATGTTTTCTTCTGTCAGCGTCACTAAGGTATAGGAAGCCTTTCTGTCTTTCTCTTTGCTTCGGCCGACAGACCCACAATTGATAAAAAGGACTTCTTCAGTCCGTTGGACATAGGAGTGATGGGTATGACCCATGACCAGGATATCAATGGCTCTTTCGCGCAATTGAACTGACAGGTCCGCTTTGGGTGTTGATTCATGAATGTATTCATCGTTACTATGAAGACTGGCGTGCACAAGCAGGATCTTTCTAAGATGATTACCGACTTTGAACGTTAATTCAATATTGTAAGGTAATGTTGCCAGCCATTTTTTGTGAGCAGCTGTTATATCGTTTTTGCTGAGATTGATGGCGATGTCACGGTTTACTGTTTCGATCGCATCGTGGTGTGGTAAGGGAATAATAGGCTCATCGAAGGCAATCCGCTGATCGTGATTTCCGAGTAAACAGGGGATATTTCTTTCCTGTATTCGGGCAATAACCTCATTTCCCCATGGGGCAAAATCGACCAGATCACCTAAACAGTAAATCTGTGTTACCCCGCTCTTTTTTATATCCGCTAGTACTTCATCCAATGCTACAATATTAGCATGTATATCACTTATTATTGCAAGTTGTATCTTCATCTATCCTACAAAATTAGCCATTCGAAGCGCAAATTGACAGTATGGTTGTTGTTTTTAAAAAGAAAATGAAATTGGTATTATATTCATTAAGATGAACCATGAGTAATAGCAGCGAAAATAATATACAATATTTTAATAAGTATATATCCTGTATTATAACAGTAAGATATATACTTATTTTCTATTAAGATGATTAAAGATTCATACCACCAGATACTTCAATGCGTTGTCCATTGATCCATCGGGCATCCTCTGTACACAAGAAGGCTACAACTCCACCAATGTCGTCAGGTACACCAGCACGACCTAGGGCTGTTACACTCGCGATATGTGCATTGGTTTCTTTGTTGTCACGAACATGTCCCCCGCCAAAATCTGTTTCAATAGCTCCTGGTGCGACTACGTTCGCTGCAATATTACGAGGGCCTAGTTCCTTGGCAAGATATCTTGTCAAGACTTCGATGGTACCTTTCATCGAGCCATAAGCAGAAGAACCAGGAACCGCGAAACGGGCAAGACCCGAAGAAATATTAATGATACGCCCACCATCGTTTATAAATGGAAGTGCTTTCTGGGTTAGAAAAAAGACACCTTTATAATGGATATTGTAAACTGCGTCAAATTGCTCCTCCGTCGTATCCATAAAAGGAGCATATAATGCCGTGCCCGCATTATTAATCAGAAAATCAAAGTTTGATTGACCTGTTTGATTTTTTAGATGTTCGGTTATTTGTGTTATAAAATGATCAAAGGATTTTGTATCTCCGGCGTTGAATTGGAATGCCCCTGCATGTTGTCCCAAAGCCTTAATCGTAGAGACGACATGATCTGCTTCTTCTTTATTGCTATTATAAGTCAGTATGACATCAATTCCTTTTTTAGCAAGATTAATTGCCATGTTTCTTCCCAAACCCCGGCTTCCGCCAGTTACTAAAGCGATTTTATTTTTAGCCATTTTTATTTTGTTTTAAAATTTAATAGGACAAATTTCGCTTGAAAAGTATTTGTTGAGTTTGTGAAAAGCAAATCAATATTTGCGAAATTCAAATTATAATCGTTGAGAACGATAATTATTTGGTGAAAGCTTAGTTTGCTTTTTAAAGAAATTAGAAAAATGTGCTATTTCCTCAAAACCCAGTGAATAGGCAATCTCTGAGATATTCCAGTCCGTTTGCCTGAGGAGGATTTTTGCTTCTTGTGTAATTCTTGTGCTGATTACATGCGTTGTTGTCTTACCCGTATTGTCCTTTAGAATTTTATTGAGGTGGTTTACATGAACGGCGAGACGCTCGGCAAAATCGTTTGCAGTTCGTAGTTGCAACCGTTGCATGGGCGATTCTATTGGAAACTGTCTTTCCAATAATTCGATGAAAAGTGAGGTAATTCTGGTTGACGCATTATGCATGGGATTACTGATGCTTTTCGGTTGTAACTTTTGTCCATAATGAATAATTTCAAGAACATAATTCCGTAAAAGATCATATTTAAACCTATAATCAGAAGATAATTCCTTGTTCATTTTTTCGAAAATTCGCTCAATTTCGATGCGCTGTTCAGTTGTAATCTGGAAAATAGGAAGTCCACCAGGTTGAAAGATCGGTAGATCATCCAATACGACACCACTTTTATTTCGCGCTAGAAATTCATCAGTAAAAACACAAAAATAGCCTTGTTGGTGTTCGTCTTTGGGTATCCAATGGTAAGGAACTTTCGGTGTTGCAAATACCAATGCAGATCCCTCAATTTCGATTACTTTATCAGCATATTCAGCTGTATTCTTTCCTGTGATTAAACTGATTTTGTAATAAGTTCGCTTATTGTAAGGCATGATGGGCTTCTCTTTCAGCTTTGCAGCGAGCTCCTCAAAGCTAAATACGTTGAAGTGTCCGATCTCACGTGCTATTTCCTCGGGTATAGAAGTATTGATCTCATTGTAGAACTGTTCGATTGTAGTTGTTTTCATATCAATTACATTTGCAATAATCAAATTTACCTTTTTTATTCTTTCGTTGGAGATTAGTATAATCTAGCCCTTTAAAGATGGGCTTCTATTTTCATTTTAATGTCAATAGTCCAATTATATTTTTCACAATATAATTTTTCAATCTACATTTGTATTGTTGAAACAAAAACAAATTAAAATATGAAAACGTTATATACCATAGGTGCCACAGCCACAGGCGGACGAAACGGTCAGGTAAAAAGTGAAAATGCTGTATTGGATCTGGCGGTTCGTATGCCGAAGGGTCTTGGAGGTGCGAACGATGATTATGCAAACCCAGAAATGCTTTTCGCTGCTGGTTATGCTGCCTGCTTTGATAGTGCTTTGAATTTGGTGATTAGACAAGAACGGATAAAAACAGGTGAGACCAGGGTTACCGCTCAGGTAAGTATTGGACAATTGGAGAACGGTGGTTTTGGTTTAGCAGCGGAATTACATGCCAATATTCCTGCAGTCAGTTTGGAGGTGGCACAGCAACTGATTGAAAAAGCACATCAGGTGTGTCCATATTCAAATGCTACGAGAGGTAATATGGAGGTGAAGTTAACAGTATCAAACAACGAATAATAGATGAATCATATTGCCACAGTGCTCACGATGCTTGTACTCATTGAACATGTCTATATTGTATGGATGGAAATGTTTGCTTGGGAAACTGCTGGAAGACGTAGTTTCGGTAAAGCGCTACCTGCCGAGCTATTTAAACCTACAAAAGGGCTAGCGGCCAATCAGGGCCTATATAATGGCTTTTTGGTCGCCGGTTTGGCTTGGTCATTTTTTATCAATGATCCGATCTGGAGTGACAATGTTCGTCTATTCTTTCTAGGCTGTGTTCTTGTAGCTGGCATTTTCGGAGGTATCACTGCAAGTAAAAAGATATTCTTTGTACAGGGAGCTCCAGCATTACTAGCAATATTATTCGTTCTTTTCTCAAAATAAACAAACAATTAAATGTCCTTAATAACAGACTTACAATGGAGACACGCTGTGAAAGCGTATGATCCGACAAAAAAGGTTACACAAGAAAATATAGATAAGATCTTGGAGGCAGCTCGGTTTGCACCAACATCTTCGGGTTTGCAACCTTTTAAAGTATTGGTAGTTGAAAATCAAGCTTTGAAAGATGAGTTAGCAAAAGGAGCCTTAAATCCAGAATGCATGCGAGAATGTTCTCATGTGCTGGTTTTTGCGGCTTGGGATAAATACACTGAAGAGCGCATTGATAAAGTATATGATTTCACTACAGATGAGCGAGATTTACCTCGTGGGCGCTTTGGATCGTATACAGATAAGTTAAAATCCATTTATCTAAATGAGGCTGCGGAACGTAATTTTGTACATACAGCACGACAAACTTATATTGCTTTGGGATTAGCTCTGGCACAAGCGGCAGAACTCAAGGTTGATTCCACTCCGGCGGAAGGCTTTGATAACAAAGTAGTGGATGAAGTATTGCAATTGGAAAAACTTGGATTGAAAAGTGTATCATTAATGTATGTAGGTGTCGCAGATGCTTCTCGTGACTGGATCTCTACAATGAAAAAAGTCAGAATGCCGAAAGAAGAATTTGTGGTTGAGTATAAATAGAAACATTATATACTTCAAACTTTAAGAAAACAATATCTTTGTAAGATGGATGATTTATTGAAACTGGACAAACAGTTATGTTTTTCCGTATATGTTTTGCATCGCGAGATTATGCAGCATTATCGCGCTATTCTAGCAGAAGTAGATTTGACTTATCCACAATATATCACAATGATGGCTTTATGGGAAAATAACGAACAAACCGTAAACCAATTGGGGGAGAAGTTATTTTTGGATAATGGTACCCTTACACCACTACTGAAAAGATTGGAAAGCAAGGAGCTACTTACCCGCACGCGAAGTAAGACAGATGAACGAGTCGTAAAGATTCGTCTTACAGATCAGGGCTCGCAATTGAAAGAAAAAGCAGCCTGCATTCCGATGCAGATTTTTGAAGCTTTAAAACTGGATTATTCAGATATGCAACAGCTTAAAGCTTTGGCAGATAAAGTCGTCGCTAACGCGGAAAATGACTAACATTTTAATGATAGATTATTTTATCACAATTTTGTTGTTTTTAAGCAGAATAGATTATTTTTAGCTCATTCTAGGAGTGTTTAAATTTCATAGGAAAAATGCGTTTAATAATAATTGCCGTTTATTGTGTCTTGTTGGTTTTCTCGTTTGCAAGCTGTGAAGAAAAGAGGCGGGATGCAGAGTTATTGAAGTATGTTGCTTATAGTAATCGCGATAGTGCTCAACTAGAACTTGATCTCTTTGAAAGCCGTTTTCATGGAAAGTTGCGTTTTTATAGACCCGGTGGTGAAATTGACTCTGGAGAGGTTCGGGGGAATATCAAAAATGATACCCTGAGCGGTGACTATTACTATACGCCGTTCGGCTGGGGACAGAAAAAAAGGAGACCCTTTATTTTACTTAAGAAAGGGTCTCAATATATTTTAGGAACTGGTACCGAGCAAGAATATATGGGCATTCCTCATTATATACCATCGACAATCAATTTCCAACAGACTAAATTTATTTTCAGGGAGGTAGCTCGTTAAGATGTCCGGTTGAAAGTAACGACTTACATGATACTTTTTAACTTAATATATTGTAGGAGCATGATTGTCTTGCCATCCTTGATCTCACCGCTTTCGATCATAGCTAAAGCATCATCGATATTAATTTCTAGGATTTCAATATTTTCCTCCTCTTCCTGCAAACCTCCTCCATCACTAACCTTCATATTGTTCGTATACTCTGCAATAAAGAAATGTAGAATTTCGGTAACCGAGCCTGGAGACATATACGCTTCAAATATTTTTTTTGCTTCCTTGATCTGATAGCCAGTTTCTTCTTCTGTTTCTCTCCGGATACAATCTTCTGGCGAATCTTGATCCAACAAACCTGCACAAGCCTCTATTAGCATTCCAGATTCATTCCCATTTATATAAGTTGGAATTCTAAACTGTCTTGTCAGTATAACGGTTCTAGATGTTGTGTTATAAAGTAGTATTACAGCACCATTTCCGCGATCATAAGCTTCTCGACTTTGTTGTTGTACCGTTCCGTCCGGCTTTGTATATTGATAGGTGATTTTTTTTAAGGTATACCAATTATCAGATAGAATCTCTGTTTTTACAATTTCAATATCTTTTATTGCCATTTTTAGCGTGTTAAGGTCAAGCTATAAAAGTAAGTATTACAGCCCATATTATTTTATTTTAACCCATCTTCCAAGATCTTCTTGTTTAACTTAAATTCCCTATAACCAAACGCGCCTGATTTATAGCCAATAACAGCACCAAATTCGATGTCATTTGTTGAAGAAGATTTAGCAAACACAGCCGAGCGATATACATTCGATGAAGCTAAAGGTGTTTCAAATACACGGAAATGTATTCCATCCTTTGAATAGGCGAGATAATTCAAGTCTGAGGAGTATCTATCCACATTTCCTATAGCAAGACATAGAAAATAATAACCGTCAATATAGGCAGCTTGCAGATGCCAGGTCGAATAATTTTTGTTTAATTCAAGCCAAGGTTTATTGATGAATTTAACTTGTTTACTATTTCTATAGGGTGTAAAGTCCAGACCATTGGATGACAAACGCCGTAAGATGTTTGTCATGATAGGAGATTGATAGGTTGGCTTAAAATCTACTTCGTAGCTAAACATCTCATTTTCATTTCTAACAAAAGAAGGTGATATGATATGATTGTCCTGAATAGAAGCTGGTTCATTGCTCGTGTATACAACTTCAAGTGGAGTCCAATGAATTCCATCGATCGAAGTTTGCCTAACAACGACACGCTCGGCTTCTTGATTTAGTTTTCTCGTATTATTATTGCTCTTTGCACCCCATTGTTTTAAAATTTTATTGGAAAAGAAACATCCTCTATAATATAATTCAAACTCCTTTCCATTAAAGTTCCAATCGACATCAGACCAGTAGCCTTGGTTGGGTATGCCACTCGGAGGAATATAGGAATCTTCTAAAGCAGGACGACGTTGTATGGGATTGGATAACCCTGTTGGCGTGATCCATTCTTTGCCGTCATTTGATACCACAATACTGGGGTTTTCGTATAAAGATGCAGCTCGATCAGAACCTAATATACCAAAATAGGGTGTAAAGACCATCCAATATTTGTATCCGTTGAAGCCTTTTGGGAAATACTCAACATCAGGATGACAATAACTTGCATTTTTACCAGATATATCCTGGATCAATTCAGGACGTGAAGATCCAGGCTCATTCGCATTGGCTATACTACTAATCTTTATTGAAGCCAAATTATCTGTAAATCCTGCTGGAATAGGCATTTTGCTTCTATCAATTGGTTCGGGATCTACCGGAGTGATACCAGATGGAATGTCTTTTTTACATCCAATAAGCAACAATAAACCTAAAAAGAAATAGGTGGATCTCTTGAAAAACATTGTCGAACAATAAAAATATGAAAATGTAGATACGGTAATTTTTTGGTATTACTTTCCCTGTTAATTTTAATTTAGCCAAGACAAAATTGATGTATTTTTTTTATTTCGCAAAATATATTTTTTAGCGGAAATGATTAAATTTATTGGCTATTAAGCTTGTTTTTAGTTTTATATATTAATTATTTTTTTAAATATTTTCTTTGTGTTAGCTTTTTATATTTCTTTCTGTAGGAAAGATTTAATGATGCAAGTTGGTTGTTTTGACGGAGTTCCTTCATCTGATGTTCTGCTAAGTTTGCTGGATAAGGACACTCTGGTACGGAATAGTCATTTTGTTTCAATGGAAATAGGATGAGAATATCTTCAGTAAGGTGTTATAATAGATATTTGATTATGCTAACCAATTAGAGCCTGAGGAGAAAAAAATAAGCTTAATATTGCGATAAAACTGTTGAGATTATTTTTTATGGAACTTGTTGATGAGCAGTCTACCAAATGCAAAGTAGAGCAAAAGCACTGCAAGGCCACCAAGTATAGCGGGATTTGTATAGATATTCGTTATTCCATATTGAACAGAGAAGAGCGATACTGCAATAATGAGCTGGAAAAGAGCATAGCAGATATTGCCTGTAGGTGAATAACCAAACAGCCCTAAAAAACGTATTTTGGCGATCCCAAAAATGAAATGCGGTATCGCATTCGCTATCAATACAGCGATAAAAAAATCTATATAAAACATTGTTTTATTCTTTTTTCATTATTCATAAAAAATGTCAATGACGGTATTTGAAAGGCAAAACATTCTTCTTCTTTTACAATTTCATATAATGTATGACTTTTGAAAAAGTCAATTTTTAAAGGTTTGATCTCCTTTATATCAAAAGCGAGTGAAATGTTGGCAATATGTGACGAATTCAGATCTTGAGATGTTAATGCACGGTTTTGAAGAATAATTTTTTCAAGAAGCTTGCTGGGATGAGTTGATATATGCTGAAAATCGTTGGGAATTTTCCATTCTTCAACTGAATGGCAAATGACTTCCAGATCTGGCGCATTGCTGGTGCCGGGATCTATTTTTGTATGAATGTGATCATCAATATATTGATGGCTAAACGATAGGGGATGATGTGTATACATCATATTGCTAAATAGGCGACTGCCTAAACAGTAGAGGAAACTACTCATGCTATTGGAGACAAATAAGACCGTTGGTTCTTTAAATAGCTTGGTATTTGTTGCAATATAAAATCTCCAATTGCTTTGTAGTGGAGAACTATAAAATGACCTCAGTCTATTTGGTTGAGCTGGTCCGAAATGACCATGACGATAGGTCAAAATAGAAAATAGTACTTTCCCCTGAATAATATTCACTTGTAGCCCTTCGGGAATTATGTCTCGAATTTTTTCAATAGGTATCATCCAGTTCAAATAAACGACCTTGGTGATTTCGCTCTTTAGTTTTACATCTGAAAATGGGGGCGGAAATATATTTTTTATTCTCTTTAAGAGGGAACCATTTAAAAGGCTTTCAATACAGGGAGAGAGTATATTTCTTTTTGATAAGCGAAACTCTTTTTTTGTCAATGACATGGAATAGTAGGCTATTTATTGGAAGGAAGCCGGTATCGTTTACCGATTTCTTTCAATATTTTTTTGTAATATTTTGTTTTGTCAGATTCATCAATAACGATAATTTCCACATCGTTGGCTTTGAGTAATTGCATTTTATCGACAGCGATTTGATGCCATTTTTTTGTGGTATAGTAAAACAGCTGATTTTGAATGAAGTCACTTTTTCTATAAAACTTATTTCGGGCACGATAGGTCAATAACCACCAGAGATCTATTTCCACAAAATCCAGCGATAGTCCCAAAATATGAATATCTTGGGTAAAGAACAGGTCTATCCATGATTGCAGCTGTAAGTCTTTTTTCTGTTTCAATCTCTTTATTAAAGCCGCTTTAAATACCGTATCCGAGGAATAATTAGTGCCATTTACAACATAATCTCTCATTTTCTGAAGCTGCCCACAATAATGTTCGTACCCCAGGTTGATGGAGCTGGGACTGTCACAATCACCATGGATATGCCAAAATGTTTTGTCCGAAGTTTCATGCCGGCGAAAAACACTGTATGTTGTTTCTCGGATCAGGCTTGTATTCTTCTTTGAAGTGGATCCTTCCAAACTAAATTCATAATTTGTTGTGATGATGTTTTTAGTAGGGAGGGTCCGGATCAACTGGTGAATTTCATTTTGATTTATCTGGGAGACACTCTCCGAGATATATGTTTTAAGTTCTTTCTCATTAAGATGCTGTATCTTAATTGCATTTAGAAAAATCTCTTCATACAACATCGGAAAAGGTTTTTGCCCATTTTCCAATGCCGTTACATGATATTTTGTTTTAATGTTAGACAGCAAATCACTCCAACTGATTCCAGGGGAAATGTTATTGATATCATTGCCAACTAACAAGCTGAATTTATCCATTTTACAATTAATACTTATTGAAGATTCCCTCTATGACCGGTAGATCAAATGATTCTGTACACATTATAATTTATACCTGTTGAGTACGAATCTGAATCTATCGGCTGGTCCCTAATTTAATAAAAAAGAATGGATGAAACGGGGTACAGATTGCTTTGCACCTTCATCTGTTCTAGACCTTCTTTTGACCAACATTCTTGTCGGAAATAGTGCATTTTTTTGTTTCTATACCATAAAAATCAGTTTCTTATGGGGAATCTGATCTCGAAAATTGTACCCTGATTCAACTTGCTTTCGACAGAGATTTTTGCGTTGAGTCGGTCTGCAATTCTTTTCACAATTGATAGGCCGACTCCTGATCCATCAAATTGCATCGCGTTAGGTAAACGATGGAATATTTCGAAAATCCGTTCAGTTTCTTCCGCTGACATTCCGATGCCATTATCCCATATTTTATACAAAACATAATCTTCTTCTATTTGGCTGTTTATACCTATTAAGGGAGCCGTTTTATTACTGCTATACTTGATCGCATTTCCCAAAAGATTTAGAAACAGTTGATAGACTAAGGTCTTTTCACCATCAATTGGAAGGATTCGCCCTTTTTCGAATTGCAGATTTGGAACATTAAATCTTACACTGCAGTCATCAATGATATTTTCAATAAATCGCTCCGGATAGACAGTTTCGTATTCGAACTCATAGCTTTTGCTACGGGCGAAATCGACTGTTTTATCTAGCATGTTATTCATTAACAGGATAGCGTCCATCATGTTTTTACCTGCTTTTCCAAGAAATTCCTGACTTAAACCGGTTCTGTCCCGGATCATCTGGGCTGTCATCTGTAGTGCAGCCAAGGGGTTTTTTAGATCATGACTCAGTGTGTAACTGAATGTTTCCAGGACATTATTTATTTCAATCAGTTTTTCGTTGAGCGCTTGGATTTCGATGATCTTCTTTAAGCAGGCTTCCTGAATTGTAATGCTTAGGCTTTTTAAGAAATTAATTTCGCGTTCTTTCCATTTCGGGGCTGTGCCTTCGACTATTTTCTTCCACGCATTGAAGGATGTGCGGGGAGAAGGGAAATTTATGGTCTTTGTTGGATCATAAATAAGCTGCTTTTCAGGTTGCCCTGCCCAGGTTTCCTCAACTTTTACTTCCTTTCGGAAGAAATAGATTTTGAAGTCTAATTTATTTTCCAAATCTATTCCAGCAATACCAGGAAATGGAAATGTAGTCTCGTTTTCATCTTGATGTCCTTTGAAATCGGATTGCCAAAACAATTGATCAGAAATTGTTCTACTGAAATGATTATCCAGATTTAATAACATATCTTTTTTTGGCGCATGGCCAACAATATGCCATTTGTCGAGATATTTAAATGCGATACCATCTGTTCGAAGGATGTCCATTAAGCTAGTGGTCAGTGCACTAATTACTTTGTAAAGATCTTTCTTTGTAAATAGATTTTGTCTGATTTCAAATGCGACACTCTTTGTTTTAAGTTTGAAGTTATTCTCTTCAATATGTTTATTGGCCAAAAAGCTATTTACAGCATATTGAACAATGAAAATGGAAAGATGCCTTTGTGCTAGGTCAATGTATTTGGGTAGTCTATTTTGACAAGCAACCAATCCCCATAGTTTTCCGTTGATGATGATGGAGAAACTACCACTTGCTTTTACTTGGGCATTTCGAAGATATTGCAGATGTATGGGAGACATTGCGCGTATCGCTGTCATAGAGAGATCTAATTTCTCAGGTTCAAGACCCCAAATCGGTACTGGGACAGCATCTACATCGGGTGTTACCCTGGCAAATATTTTAGTATAGAGTTGGCGCGCTTGTTGGGGAATATCAAACTCAGGATAACGATAGCCTAGTAATGGTTCCAAGTCGCCAACAACATGTTCAGCAATGACTTGGCCATCTCCACTCTCTGAAAATTTATAGATCATAACACGGTCATAGTCCGTCACCGTAAAAATATTCTCAGCCAGAGCCTTCCAGATGTCCTCACTGTCATTGATATGCTTGGCATAAAAGAATGTGTTTTTAAATTGATGCGATTGCGAACGATGTTGTTCGATTTCAATATATATCTTATTGTCAAAGGGATAGATACTTAGGTAATATGGGGTTTGTCCCAGATAGATATCAGCTACGTAGCGGTGTTTGAAACTATCAGCATGATCGTGTAATATCTGATCAAGATCGATTGCATGTTGAATAGCTAAACAGTCGATAAACTTGGTCAAGCTTTGTCCCAAGAATACACTTTGTTTAGGCAAACCTGTTTCTGTCCAGTTTTCACTCCAGCCTATACAATTTTGAGTGGCATCAAATAGGATGAGACAACCAAAATGCTGTATTTGACCACAAAGATGTATCGGTTCTTGGTCACAATTAGAAAAATGATTATTGTCCATAAAACGCCTTTTGATATATTCTTCTAAAGTACAAAATAAATAATTAAGGCATAGCTATTGCTGTTGGACATGTATTAACTGCATTTCGAAAATTATTTTTTTTGAATTTATTTACACAAATAGAAATAACACTATGATAAAATATTGGTTATTTAGCTGTCTGCTTTTTGTTGCTACAGCTGTTGAAGCCCAGCGGCTTAATCCTGGATTTAACCTGCCCGAATATCAGGAAATGTTGCGAGTTAATGCACATATCTACGAACAGGATGAGAGCGATTCATCTGATATCCCAGCACCCGAGTATTCGAAATTGATTTATAGAAGTCCAGCTATGGGACTCAATAATTTGTATGAGTTATGGCAGCGGGATGAAAACACAGCAATTTTTTGTACGCGAGGATCAGTAGACGATAATCTAAGCTGGCTGGCAAATCTCTATGCCGCAATGGTTCCAGCTATCGGTAAATTGGAAATAGATACTAATTTTGTATTTGATTATAAATTGTCTAATGATCCCAATGCCGCTGTTCATGTCGGCTACCTAATTAGTACAGCCTTTCTTTCTAGGGATATGTTGCCCAAAATAGATTCACTTTATCAACAGGGTACAAAGGATATTCTGATTGTCGGACATAGTCAGGGTGGGGGAATCAGTTATCTGTTGACGGCCTATTTCTATCAATTGCAAGATGCTGGCCGCTTGCCGAAAGACATTCGGTTCAAGACCTACTGCTCGGCTGCGCCTAAACCTGGTAACCTTTATTTCGCCTATGAATATGAAAATAGAAGTTATGGGTGGGCTTACCAAATTGTTAATCCCAAAGATTGGGTTCCACAGATGCCATTTACTGTACAGCAGCTTCAAGATCTTCCAAGTAGAAATCCGGTAACACCGATAGCTTCTACGATCAAGAAGCAAGGTCTGAAGAAAAGAATCGCTTTTCGGATGTTGAAAAATCCATCACAGAAAGCAGTAGTGAATTATCAAAAGATCTTGGGCAAACAGGTTTCAAAAATGGTTAAGAAATATTTACCGAATTTTAAAGAACCGACTTATTTTCCTAGCAATGATTATGTCCGTACAGGGACACATGTTATTTTAACTCCTGATGCGGAGTACTTCAGGATATTTGATGAACAAAAAAGCGATGAAATGATGCTGCACCATTCCTTGAAGCCCTATTATAAACTGGCTTTAGCGTTAAAACCTACATTTCCGTGAGTGGTAGGACAGGTTGTGCATTCTATGGCGCTAGCATCACAGCCATGTTTTGTGATGTTGAGTAAAACAAATAATGACTCGTTTTAGTACAGATGGATGTATTGGCGCTGACAATAAAAAAGGCTAGGTGAACCGATTTCCTAGCCTTCACGATATAACTCATCCTATGCTATAACGATCAAATAACAATGGAATAACGGAAAAGTTTTTTTTGTGGCCAACGAGAGTATCTTTTATACTAGAATCTTTCAGCCCAGCATAAGTTATTGGCTAGTTCTATACTAGAAAATTCAATATGGATAACTCTTCTACGTTTGTTGTTGCTTGTGCGTTTGGAACTATGGAGTAATAGTGGTTTCATGATCATAATTCCGCCTTCCGGGACAGGACAGTTTTTTTCCTGTTCCATGCTCCAATCGATGGTTTCGGGACGGTATATTCCTTTGTTATGTGAGCCTGGAATAATATTTAGTGCACCATTCTCCGCATCCGTGTCATCAAGATGAATTCTTATCGTAACTATATTTTCCAAAATTTCCAGCGGGGGCTGTACTGCATATTGATTATGTTTGACCGTCCAGTTCGAAAAACCTTCAGAATCAATTTTTTCGAGTACAGATATCGTTAAGTCTTGGTGGTATGATACATACCAATTTGATGTTGCGGGTTTATCGAAATAGATGCTCTTTACAATAAAATGGTCTGCTCCCAATAATTTAGAAATAACATCTTTAAGGTTATCATTGAAAATTATAGTATATATAGCAGGTATTTCTTTAATTATCTGGCGGATCGCAAAAAGATCAGAGGAACGCCTGAATGTATCTCTTGAATGATCTTCGTTTTCAATCATGGTTACCAATTGCTCAACTTCATTTCTGCTAAAGACATTCTCGATGACAGTGAAACCGTCTTCTTTTATCTCGTTTGTTTTAATTGTTATTTGTTCGGATGTAAGCATCGCTGTTATTAACTATTGGAAATGGTGTTATTCTAAAACTTATGCGTTATGGTCCCTATTTAGTAGATTCTCCTTTGAAATTGACAAAATGTAAGTATTGTGCAGGCACGTGGTCAGTGAGCCAAACACCATTTTCGGATAAGAAAAAATCAAATCTATCTTTAAACATAGCTAATGCATTTATTTCGAGTAAAATAGGTTTTCCATGTCGTTGTCCGACTGATTTTGCAGTTTCGATGTCCTTACTTAGGTGCACATGCAGTCTATTCTGTTTTTTTATTCCCTGCTCAATGATTGAATTTGCATATTGCACCGCTGTGCCATGGTATAGGACATCAGGTGGAACCTCTGGACGTAATCCGAGTTCAATAGTAATAGAATGCCCCTGATTTGCTCTGATTTTCTTAAAACTATCATCGAAGGTGAATCTCTTTTTCGGATTCGTGGCAACAATATGCTTAAGCATATCCAATGTCAATTCGTGGTTATGATCATTAATCTTTTGAATCAATAAGTCTGTATCCGCCCAACCATTCTCATCAAGTTCGATACCAATACGCTCCGGTACATGCCGAAGTATTAGGCTTAAAAATTTGCTAGTTGCTACTTCTTTTTTATTCATAAATCATTTTCAATAGCTAATCAAGTCGAAGTAAATTTACTTTTTTTATTTTTCTTGGCGGATCCAATTTTAAGAAAGGAATCGTAGCGATGCATCATAGTTCTAATTTTTAAATTGGTTAGGCTTGTTTAAAAACTCGACTTAGCACATTCGCTTATCTACTAAGCAAGAGGTTGGCAGAGTGAAAAGATAGATAGTTAGTTTAAACTAAAGTGAGATAATGGTGGTTGTTTCTGGCTTATTTTTAGGTAATTGCTCAATAGAAATTGATATTCCTCGAAAGTGATTTCCAAGGTGCTGTATAGGATAATTGTTGATAGTTTGGTTTTGGGATCCATGGTGAAAAAGTAAATTCTTCCGCAGGTTTCCGATTCATAGCTATTGGTCTCTTGGAAACCAATTTGATAGCCCATCGCTTCATATGATTTTAAATCTGAGAGTTTTAGCCCATTGTTGATTTGATAGCTTAAATTATCAGAAGTTAACAAGAAAAATTCTTCTCCACTATGGTGCCAAATGTAAATTTTGAAAAAGCCAAATGATATCAGCATTCCCAACATCAAAATAAGAAGAGATGATGGGCCGAGCAGGGCGAAGATATCGAATATAATAACCAGAGATAGTGTTCCAATAATAGAGAGGGCACATAGACTAGCGAATACGAGTTTATATAATCGGGGATGAACCATTTTAATGACAAATGAAATGGAGTCCCCATTGTTTTCAAAATACACTGCGTTTTTGGTTATTGGCATAATAATATGTCTTGGATACTAAATTAATATATAGTTTCGAAAGATTTAAATTTTCATTCCCCCAGATAATCTCTTTTCAAATATTCTATTCGATGGGAAGCGCTTTTATTTTTTGAGCACCTTCTTTTTGTTGTGAACCGACCGGCAATAAAAATTCTTCATTTTGAGCTGATATTCGGTAGTTGTTCCATACCGCTTACATACAGTTGATATTCTAATTTTCAAGCTTGATTCCCACCTAAATTTGTATAGAAATAGCAAATAAAGTAAATGCTGGCGGCCTTTATCGGAATAAAATTGGAATCCAGATAAGAAGAAGGAGGCGATTAACATCAAAGTAAATTATAATAATAAAAGAAGACATGAATATTAAAGAACATCAATTGGTAGGTGTGTCCTATAAAGATACACCTAATAAAAGCGGTAATATCAAACCTATTTATATCATCATGCATTATGATGGCGCGTCTAATGCTACTAGTGCGATTTATTGGATGTCAGATCCAAAAAGCAAAGTTTCGGCTCACGTGCACATCAGTCGCGATGGTGTTGTAACACAACTGGCGCGATTCAATGTCAAATGTTGGCACGCAGGCCTGAGTTCCTGGGATGGATTGAAAGATCTGAACAGATACAGTATTGGGATTGAGTTGCAAAATAGAGGGACAGAATCTTATACCGAAAAGCAGATCAATGCGGCCATTGAAGTCTGTCAGGCAATTATTGCCCATTATCCTATTCAGGAAATTTTGGGGCACAGTGATATTGCCCCTGGAAGAAAGGAGGACCCGGGAGTACAATTCCCTTGGATGAAGTTTAAGCCACTATTAAAAAATAATTACTATGGAACTACTTGAAATTTTGGAAAAGCTGATTATTCCTATCGTTACTGCTATCGGAGGTTACTTTGTTGGTCGTCCCAAGCAGCAGGCGGAAGTGGAAGCTACAAATGTGGAGAATGCTGGGAAAGTGATTGATAAGTGGGAAGGTTATGCAAACCGGCTGGAAAAAGATATAGAACATTTAAGAGCCATTATCGAAGATCTTAATGAAGGACTAAAACTCGCCAATGAGGATCGTATAGCCTGCTCGAAGACGTTGGCTGAGCTGCAGATGAAATATGATGACCTGATGAAGCTTTATAATGAATTGCAGATTGAACTAAAAAGAGTGAAAAATGAAAAATATATTTCGATTGACCGTAATGCTACTGCTCGTTAGTAGCTGCGGTCTATTTAAAAAGATTACTAAAACAAAGGAGTCGCAGACAGTGGAGGCGAACGAAAAAATGACCGAACTGTCAAGCGTGGATTCTAGTAGAAGGCACCTGGAGATTGAGCAATCATATAATCGACTCTTGACACAGGCTGAGGATCTGATGCAGTTCGAAGGTGAGGAGATCGAGATTAGTCCGAATGGCGTTGTGCGAATAGGTAAGGGACGGGTAAATAAACGCCGAACGCATTATTCTGATAGCAGTAATGGTGTTGAGAAATATCTTTCTGATCAGCGTCGGGAGAGTGCCCACAATGTTCACTACAAAGAAGATAAACTGCGGATAGATGAAAAGACTTCAAAACGGACGGTGCAGCCGGCTGGAACAAATGTATTCTATTTTTTGATAGGCCTACTTGTAGTGATATGCCTTATGGTCTGGTGGTTGCGTAGGAGAGCGTAATAATTGGGTAAAAGATTATTATACCGATCATGTAAAACTTCGTACTTGTTTGTTTTATGATCGGTATAATTCTTGCGTAACCAATCTTATTTGTCATTGAAACGTTTATTAATGAAATAATAATTTGTCGCTTGCTTGATATCTTTCTTAAAATCGTTATACATGTCAAATTGGTTACATGCACAGATGATGGACTTTTGTAAGGTGTCGCTATTTATCTTTAAATATGGACCTAGTTCCTTGTATATCGTGCTTTTTACTTTAGTCTTTAGGTTATCCAGTTTTTCGGGCTGAAAAATACGCAAGACAACGGCGATTGCCTTGTAACGATGCTGGATATCTTTGTAATTGATGTACTCACCCATAATCTGTTGCGAGGGTATCCCCATAAATTCACAATAACAGTCGATGACCTGACTGATCTTGGAAAGATCGGGCTCGTATATTTTGTCAATTGATCTCAAAATTTCGGGATGGTTCTCTTTTAAGAAACTCATAATGAAAGAATAATATAAAGTGTTCATACGTTGGGAATTGGTCTTATCATTTCGTTGACTTGTAATTGTTGTTAAACTTTTTGGTTGCATTAGCACGGTCATTAATTCCATACTTTGTGTTTCTTTTGAAATAATACCATATTTTCTGATGTGCTGATGGTTCAATCCTGTTGATCTGTTTAGCTGTGAATTTGTTGTGATGAAGCGTTCCATTTTTATGTTCTTCTAAAGTGTATATTTTTTGTTCTGTCTTATTGCTACTAATCATTCAAAGTCATTAACAGCTTCTTTTCCCTCTAATGAGTTGCCGATAGTAAGCACTAAGCGTCCATAATGTTTGTTAAACAAAGTTAAACAAATTTGTTAATCATTCAAGATTTTTAATGTTAATTTTGTTGAATATTTTGTATTCAATAAAAATTGTTAAACTTATTTGTTTAATTATAATATATTGATAATGAGCTGTTAATGTGTTTATTTTATTTATTTATTTGTTTAGGTTTAATATCTTGTGTAACTTAGTGTCAGATTGTTATGAATTAGTGTAACATTTGTTAAATACCCTATAAAAACATGGAAACTTATCCGGATAATAATTTTGAGATTTTACGCTTGGAGATGGGAATTACCAATCGGGAATTTGCAGGCTTATTGGGGGTGCGTGAACAGGTGTATTCGCGTATAAAGAAGGGTGAATATCCGATCGGTCTCACCATGAAAACCCGTATTCAAAATGCTTTTCCCCAAGTTCAGTACGATTGGCTGCTTTATGGAAAAGGAGAACGAAATCAGTCCAGTGCAATCATTCAGCCTGATACTGTTTCCATGGTCAATGTAGGAAACGGAAAATCTATTGGATATTTTTCCAGTGATGTCAACTTTATTGACGAGAATAAGAACAATATATTCTTTGAGGTGTCTCCTGGACGCTATTTGATGCAAACTAAGCTCGTGACCGAGAAGGCAAAAGCAGGTTATCTTTCTGGTTTTTCGGACGCTGAGTACATGGATGATTTACCTGCACATTTTATTACCGTGAATGAATTTCACAAAGGAGCTTACCGTTCTTTTGAAGTTAGTGGTGATAGTATGACAGACGGGACTGATGCCAGTGTCCTTGACGGTGATATTGTTACCGGACGTTTGATTAAACGAGAATTGTGGCAGTCAAAATTTCATACCCATAAATATAGATATTGGGTTGTTGTACATCGATATGAAGGGGTGATTATTAAGGAAATTGCTCATCATGATGTTGCCAATGGAATCCTTACATTACGTTCCCTCAATACGGACAAAGCTACTTATCCAGACTTTGAAGTCAGCTTGGATGATGTGGATCAGATCTTTAATGTTGTTGATATCAGCCGCTCATTATAAAGATGTTCAGTACATTTTTGTCTTCCATTGGACATCTTTGAAGTGATCAACCATAATCAAACCTTGTTTCGCAAATAAAACCCGCTTTTATTGGGAAACAAGATTCCTGTTGCTCCTGCATATAGCTACTTGTATATGTCCAATTGTATCACCGCTTTCTCGTCCTAACGCTGTTTGGAATAATAAAGAGATTCTTTATGTTCGGAAAATATAAACCTTATGGCTCACAACTTGTTAGTTTTTAACTAAAAAATATAGTAAATAAAACTAATTTAATTAGTTTTATTTACTATATTTGAATATGAATTGGAAGCAGATGAACATGTTTAATGTATGGTGTCTTAGCGTCGAACAGTATATATGATATACGCTATGACAAACAACCATATATAAAGGATATTGGTTGCTCATTATTCTTACATGTTCATTGCTTTCAATTTCTATAAATCTAAGTGGTTAAATACGGCGTGTGCAGAGCATACGAGAAATAGAAACTTTAGAGAGATGAATATCCCATTGACGAATGATATCCTTCAGGACTTAAAATGTAAAGGCTATAATATACTTAAGTCTGAGAATACTGTGGAAGATACGAATCAGTATTTTGTTCCGATAAAAGTGAATGATTTGTGGAGATTTCTGGAAGAGTTTAACAAAGAGTCTGCAACAATAGTGGTCGAAGATATCCTCAATGTTTCTGAGGGAGCCTTGGAAGGTAAATTTATTAGGGTATTTTAGAACTTAATCTAATTTCAAGTATAGATCCCGGATCGTATCGTGGAGATAGACTGTTCATAGGGGCTGCCATTTACTAATCCATCATATGTTTATTTTTAAGGCCAGGTTTTTCAACCTGGCTTTTTGTGTTTAAAAGAAGCGTTCCAAATCCCAAAAACAAACCCTTTCGGATTTGGAAAATGATTATCGGGGGATGCCAACGAAATTAGATAAACTAGGGCTGTTCGACCTTCTTGGCTCTCCTGTTGTAAAGAGATTCCCCGGGCAATAATCTCTGTAAACTCTAGTATGACACCCCTCAAATGGACTAATGGAATTTTATCCTGCCAGCAATTACACTTATTAATAGTCTGATATGAGATGTTGTGCTACTTAGTTTTGTCGCTTTTGGTTTGTAACAGAGGAATAAATTTCTCATAACCTTCCGCTTTCATTTGATCTTTTGGGATAAAGTGTAGTGAAGCACTGTTGATACAATAACGTAGTCCCCCTTGTTCAGTCGGACCATCATTAAAAACATGGCCTAAATGAGCGTCACCTGTTTTGCTTCTCACTTCAGTTCTATTCATCCCAAAAGACCTATCGCTTTTTTCGGCAATCAGCCGATCATTGATCGGTTTAGAAAAGCTTGGCCATCCGCAATCGGATTCAAACTTATCTGTAGAAATAAATAGCGGCTCGCCGGTGGTAACGTCAACATAAATGCCTTCCCGAAATTCATTCCAATAAGCATTGTCAAAAGCCTTTTCAGTAGCATTGTTTTGAGTAACATCATATTGTAATGCAGTCAGCTCCTTTTTCAGTGTTTTTTTTTCCACTTTATTGTACTTAGCCGGTTTCGGATTTGCCTGTCGCGCTTTCTCAAATAGGTCAGCAGGAATATGGCAGTAACCCTGAGGATTTTTCTCTAAATAATTTTGATGATAATTTTCAGCAGTATAGAAATTCCTTAGGGGACCAACTTCTACTACAAGCTTTGAGCTATAGCTCTTTGCAAGCTGACCAATCTCATCCCGGATCGTTTTTTCATCCTCTTTCTTTGTAAAGTAAATCCCTGTCCGATATTGAGTACCAATATCATTACCCTGTTTATCCATGCTTGTCGGGTCAATTGTTTTAAAGTATAAGTCGATCAACAATTTCAAATCAACTAGCGTAGGATCATAATCGACTTTTACGGCTTCTACAAACCCAGTATTGCCCGTTGATACCTGTTCATAGCTCGGTTTGGCAAGATTCCCATTCGCATACCCAACTTTTGTAGCTGTTACCCCTCTTATTTGTTTGAAGTAATGTTCTGTCCCCCAAAAGCAGCCCCCCGCAAAGTAGATTTCGCTAGTTTTACTGTTATGAGCTGAGTTCTTTCCTGGAGCTGATGCTTTCTCTTCTCCTTGTGAAAAGCCTATTTTGACTATTATCAAGCCTATAAAGGCGAGCATAGTGATGATCCATATAATTTTCATGATCTTTTATTTTTTAGCTGATTGCAATAAACTGATTCCAAATCCAAGAAATAGTATATCCTTAAGGATAAAGAAGTCCGTCACAGGCACTCCGTCTATATGTTTGAACATATTTGGTGTAGTAAAAAGATAACTTAAAGTCATCATAAAAATAATGCATACCCCAATTCCTGCGTATCGTCTCAATTGCTTAAATTGTAAACTCAGTAAAATAAGTATAGCAACAGCTATTTCAACAATACCAACAATATTGGACACCATTTGTTCACTCCATAGTTTGTATAGCCAGGAAGAGAGTGGATGATTCGCTATCAATGGCTTTATGGCCATCGCCTCCGTTGGGGTAAATTTGAAAATCCCAAGCCACAGAAGAATGAAGACTATGCCGAATGTGGAAATGTAGAAACCCCATTGCGATGATGGTGGGGAATTTTTTGTTTGCGTTATGAGATGCATTTTTCTAAAATTTTAATTTGTAATTACTGTTTCCCTTTTAGTAGCATGCACTTCAAAATCCTGACAAAAAAATCCTTTTATTTTAACTTGTCTTTTAATTTGTCTTTAAAGAGCTCTAGTTCATTTTTACTGAATTTTTCAGGAGCATCTTGTGTGAATATCTTTTTCATCATACTTTCCATTGCATGTACTTTGCGGTTATAGGCACTGCACCACTTACAGATCAAAAGATGTAACCTTAAGCGTATTTTTTGGAAAAATGGAATCTCACCAGCATTTTGCTGTTCGATAAGCAGTGTTGCTTGTTTGCAGGGCATTATCAATATATGAATGAGTTGTTTTATCATTGCTTACGAAATCATGAGATATTAAACCAGTTAAATTCCAGGCACTCCCGAAGTTGCATACGACTTCGTTGGAGGATTTTCCATAGATTAGTTGTCGTAAGGCCAGTTTCCTGACATACGCTAGCCGCTTTTTTTTCTTCTAAATAATAGAGCTTTACCGGGATAAGCCATTTTAGGGGCAATTTGTCCATACACTCAGCCATTACGCTATTAAAATCGCTGTTGTCAAGGAGGTTGTCGTCTTTTTCATTCCAGTCTTGTAGAATATCATCATGCTTCCATGATCCCTCACTATCAAAATAATGATCTAGTGGAATATTGCCTGTATGTCGGTACTTTTTACGGTAAAACTCAGCGACTTTATTCTTAAGAATAGCCATTAGCCAAGTCTTTACATTGCTTCGCCCCTGGAAAGAATGGTATGATTCGAATGCAGACATAAATACATTTTGGACTATATCTTCCGCATCTTGTCGGTCTGCAAGCAAAAAAAGAGCGCTATTGAGAAGTGTATCACTATAGATATCAATCCATTGTTGTAGATGTTCTGATCGCTTGTCCATATAGTCAATTATAATCCTATAAAATTAGAAATAGTTTTTTGATACTTCTTATCTAATCAAAATTGATTACGGCGATCACAGAATTAGCTCTCTAAAAATTGGATCATAATCACTAAAAGAACAATAAGAAGAAAGCAAATGACAGTAATTGAAAGGATATACTGTTTTTTATTCCTTTTTATGAAAAAACTGTTCGCTTTCCAAATAAAAAATATATAAGCAAGTAAGGGATAAGCTATACTAAAAATCTTTGCCCAATACGAACTGATAACGAAGAGAAGGAAGAGGGAAATCAACAAATATGAAACCGCTAGTGATAGATGAAATTTTCTAAAATATGGGACAAAAGCCTTTATATCAAATTGTTGCTTTGCTGTTGACGAAAGGGTGTTATATCCAGAAAGTGACGAGTCTGCATTCTCTTCAGTGACTAGAAAAGCAACTGTCGCCAAAATTACGCTTAATACTAAAACTAAAGTAATCATCTGTTAAAAATTGTTTTTTGCGATCCTATTTTGTCTATTTTCTATTGAAACCTTACTTCGTTCCTCTAGTTCCATTTTCTGTAATTTTTGGGGATTAAAGGAACTCCTTTTGGGAAATAAAACCCATTAAAATCAAAATAAAAAAAAGTTCCAGTTTCCGCATGTCTTATCTGTAGGAGCGCTTCTAAATTTTGGGGTGTACTTATGTACCTGTAATCGAAGTGGCCATTTCCTAAGATGGAAGTATTTCCTTGCTGCGTATTGACAAGTACCAATTGTGTCTGATCATCTTTTGCCGGAATTAAGCTAAATTCGTCGTTCAATACAATTGTTTTATTTCGAGAGGTAATTATCTGGTTTTCCAGGTTTGGTGGAGGTATCATACTACCCCGTAGTTCAATTTCATGATTGAATAGTTTTTTGATTGCTGCATTCTGGTAATCTGTATTGCCTAATTTTTTAAAATGGATATCATAGACTTCAACCATTTGGTTAGATTCCGGAATATTATATTTCTGGCCGAAAGCACGTTGGATCGCATTTTTGCTACCCAAGACAAATCCAACCAAAGTTATGGGAGCATCTTCATTTATTCGATATACCAGATCAAAACTTTCAAAATTCGGTAAGGAATTTATACGGGCAAAGTTTTTATCGGCACTCAAAACATCGTAGGTTTCATCCGTTTTTTGTGCCCAGATATATTGCTTGCCATCCAAGCTTTCATTGTCCCACGCGTCATGATTTGGTTCAATGCTTTGGTATCGGGTTGTTAGCTGTATAAGAGGACTTCCAGGCTTTAAGAGAGCTGAGTTTCCATCCACTTCAAAGTGATAATAACTGTCTTTGTTGATTTTCAAGCGGCCACATGCACTATCAAAATGCCCAAAAAACTGTTCCTGCCCCGAATAGGCATCAACTACAGCATCTTCCTTTTCATTTTTCGAGATAATATAACTACAGAAATCTCCAATGACATAATATCTGTTCGGGCCATCCATTAGAGCGTCCGGATACACAGGTTCTGCTGTGGATACATCCATTAAACCCAATTTACCGTCAAATTTGAACGGAATAAGTTGGGGTCGTTCTTGAGCAAATACAAATAGTTGTATGGAAAAGAGAACACAAGTGAAAATGAATTTCATGATAAATTTACATTTAACAATGGCATCGATCACGATTGATTCGAATATTTAAACTTGAATTTACAAAAATAAATTTATTCAAGTGTTAAAGTTCTGTTGTATACTTGTGCACTCTTCCGTTTTTTATATCTAAAAAAACAGCTATTGGAGAAGATTACTTTTATTTTTCAAAAAGCCATTTTATACCTACAACTAACATAATGATAACGGCAATAACATATTTTATTTTAATTGCGTGTTGTTTTCTATAAGCGATGTAAATCCCCAGAGCCATGATAAGGGCAAATCCAATAATTACCCATCCAAAAGAGAAACTGTTTCCAAGCTGAATATTGATCATGTTTTTAGTTTTTATTAACGAGTTTGATCGGGTTTATAGCATGATTTTTTAATCTTTTTCGAAGGTTACGTCAGTTATTTTATAGTTGAAATTGCTTTTGTCCCGTTCACCTTCAGGTTTTTCCAATTCACTGTAATGTACGGTGCCCGTCATTTTAAATGTGGTATGCGTATCGAGATTGATTTTCTCCCCATTTTTATCAATGACATGGAAATTTTTTAGTGTATAGTTTTTTTGGTCTGCAGGGAGTTCAAATAGAACACTGTTTTTTTCTGTTCCAACAGGTAATATAACACTGAATGCAGTAAATTTCTCCGAACTGATTGCATGAGGTTTTACAACAAAATTCATTGACATGGTCTTCGATTTGCCCGATGAAAAGGTAAAGGATGGAGCATCAAATTCACCGGTTAACTCGATGGTTTTATTCTGATTGTCATAGTTGGATTCCATGGCTTTAATCGTATCTACTGATGTTCCATTACATGCAGATAAGGACATTAAACCTATGGAGGACAATAGCAGGGCTGGGATTATGTTTTGTGTTTTCATTGGATTTTTTTATTAGTTTACGTTCAAGATGATTTCATCTGGGTCTTTTCTTCTTTATTTTTTTATAAAAGTACAATAGAATCTGTTGCGCTTTACCGCAGGATTTAAATCCGTTGACAATGAATTTAAATCCGTATGCTTTGCTTCTTTTTTCGTCTTTTACATGATCCGTTGTCCGCTACATCAGTACTTTTATTAAGGGAGATGGTATAGGGATTTATGTGTAAAAAAGGACGGTTTAGAAAGCTGAGATGGAAAAAAGGCTACCTCATCAGGCAGCCCACTAAAGGAATTACAACGTAGCTTTGATAATATGAAAGGAAATATGCCTTTTTGGTTCGCCGTTAATCTTTGGATTTGAAAAATATAAGACTGATAATTAAACAGACTAAGGTTATGAAAGAGAACGCCGTTCGCAGATTATTCCAGAACACCCAAGGTTCCTCTATAAGGAGACGCATTCGATGTAAAGTATCAGATGTTGCACCTGTAATATCTAATGTATCCAATTGATTGTTTAGCGGAACATTCTTTGCAGCTGTAATAATAAATACACCGATGATATAACTTGTGCATGCAGCTGCTATCAAATAGAACTTTGGAGAAGATAAATCGAAATACATCACCGATGATGCCATTAATAATAATGGTGCTCCTAAAAAACAGCTGTAAAATATTGGATTTAAGATTTCTCTATTGATATTTTGCATTGCCATCAAATACCCCCTGTCATCCAATTTGTGAAGTCCAAGATTGACGGAAAACGTGTAGGCAAAAAAGAGCCCGGATATTAATGCCGATGTTATCACAGCAGCAGTTAAAGTGATTTCTTGTAGTTTCATTGATGGTGATTTAAATATATTATATTTAATTTCTTAGGGTAAAATTCGCTATTAGCATGAATCCAAAATAGAATAAAAGCGACAATTTTATTGTTTGCCAAATGTATGGGGAGTTACTCCTGTGAAATCTTTGAAAACTCGAATAAAATGTGATTGGTCAGAGAATCCATTCGTATAAACAATTTCGTTTATCTCCCTAAAATCATTTGTGGTTAATTGAGTGAGTGAAGATTGAAATTGGACTATTTTCGCGAATTGTTTTGCGGATATTCCAGTCTCTTTGAGAAATCTTCTTTCAAGTGTTCGGATGTGCAATCTTTCTTTTTTGGCGATCTCTTTGATAGGCACAGTGCCCTTTTTATCTATAATAGATTGAATTACCCCCCTTATTGAAAAATCCAGCTTGTTTCTTTTCTGCTCAAAATAACTTATAAGAAACTTGGATATTATGATGACCTTTTCTTGAATAGTTGGAGAGGACAGGATTTCTGTAATAAGTTCATTGAGTTTTGTTTCTGGCCTATTATTTAGATCATAGCAGTTGTCATTGATCTCTTCGGGATTTATTTCCCAAAAAGCGCGTAATACAAATGGATAAAATTGAAAAATAATGATTTTGAAGGGACCGTTAACGTCAATGGTAATGGGTTTGATCGTTTGGCCATATAAGGAGATTATGGGCATTTTTTTGCCATGAGGTTGAATGGTTAAGCCTGCTTCGGTTTGATGGAATAATAGCCCAGGGTATCCATCCGCAAAAAATGGAATGATTGTTTCCCCATCGCTCTTGCTTTCGAATACCATAATATTCTTGACAAACAACGCAATGGATTGATCTGGAATAATATTTTGCGCATCCATCAGTGATATTTATTTTATTATGAAACTCTTGACTGACCTAAATATAGATAAATCTTCACTAAATATAATTTGGTATGATTTTTAATCCTAACCTAGATAACATTACAAAAGGCTTAATGTTTTTACGAGCTCTCTTGCTGCTGCACTTCCAGCACGGTTGGCTCCGATTGTGGAGGCAGAGGGGCCATAGCCGACCAGATGAATGCGGGGTTCCTTCGCGATCCTTGTGGCCAGTCTCCCATCCATTAAGATACCCCCATTTTCTTCTTTGGGCAGTACCATATCTAAATGTTTCAATGCGCTTTTGAAGCCTGTATTCCAGAGGATAATATCTGCTTTTTCTTCTTTTCCATCTTCCCATTTTACACCAGTTTTAGTGATCTCACTAAACATGGGAAGCCGTGTGAGTACCCCTCGTTTTTCCATCGCCCGGATTTCGGGTGAATAAGGTAGTCCCGTCACGGACACAACTGATAGCGGTGGTAAACCTTTCCGCACACGCTCCTCCACCATAGCAACGGCATTGTGCCCCGCCATATCATCAAAAGGGCCTTCACGGAATAGCGGAGGACGTCGTGTGACCCATGTTGTCGTAGTCACTTCCGAAATCTGATCCAACAATTGGATGGCAGATATACCACCACCGACTATAATAACGTGCTTGTTTCTGAAATAGTCCGCTTTTTTAAAATCTTTTGTATGAAGTTGCTCTCCTTGAAATAGTGTTGCTCCCGGGTAGAAAGGAATATAAGGATTCTCCCAGGTACCCGTGGCGTTAATAATGCCCGCTGCAGAAAACAAAGTTTCAGCAGTATCTATATGAAAACGTTCCCCCTGTAAGGAGACACTATCAACTTTAAGTGGTCGATAAACTTCTAGCCCATACCTTTTTTCATAGAGATCGAAATAATGTGGGACAGCTATATTTGCCTGTACCTCGGTCTCATTATTTGTCAATGTTTCTTCAAATGACATACCTGGTAGGTCATGGATTTTGTTAACCGTACTTAATGTGAGCGAAGACCAGCGAAATTGCCAAGCACCACCAGGAGCAGGGGCTTCATCCAAAATAATGAAGTCCCGATTAATCTCCAATCCCAATTTCTTTAAATGATAAGCAGAAGAAAGCCCGGCTTGTCCTGCACCGATTATCGCAATTTTGGTTTTGTAACGAATATTGTTTATCATCAATTAGGATATCTAGCGCCAGCCTAACTCAGGTGCAACATGTTCCAAAATAGCCGAAAGTACATGAATATTGTAATCTACACCCAAGGTATTTGGAATTGTCAGGAGAAGAGTATCAGCTTCCTGGATAGCTTCGTCCTGAGCCAGTTCTTTGACGAGCTGATCAGGCTCGGCCGCATAACTACGGCCAAAAATAGCGCGTTTGTCCGCTTCAATGAAACCTATCTTGTCGGCCCGATCTGCTTCCTGTCCAAAATAATACCTATCTAAATCATCAACCAATGCAAAAATTGACCGACTGACTGAAACTCTGGGTTCGCCAGGATGTCCAGCTTCTTTCCAGGTTTGTTTATATAGCCGTATCTGTTCAGCCTGTTGTATATGGAAAGGCTTTCCATTTTCGTCATACTTTAATGTCGAACTCTGTAAGTGCATCCTATTTTGAGCCGCCCATACCGCTGTGGCATTCGATGCTGCACCCCACCAGATGCGGTCTCGTAGTCCTTCAGCATGTGGTTCTAGCCTAAGTAAGCCCGGAGGGTTCGGAAACATCGGATAGGGATTTGGTTCAGCAAAACCTTTTCCTTTGAGTTTTTCCAGGAATTCTAAAGCCTTCCTACGGCCCATATCAGCGTCGGTCTCGCCTTCAGCGAGCTCATAACCAAAATAACGCCATCCGTCTATTACCTGTTCAGGTGAACCTCTACTGATACCCAGTTGTAATCGGCCTTCCGAAATTAAATCGGCTGCTCCAGCATCTTCCACCATATAAAGTGGATTTTCATAGCGCATATCAATTACTCCTGTACCTATTTCAATCGTATTGGTCTTTGCCCCAATGGCGGACAATAAAGGAAAGGGAGAGGCTAACTGATTGGCAAAATGATGTACACGAAAATAAGCTCCGTCTATGCCTATTTCTTCTGCTGCTACAGCCAGATCTATTGACTGAAGTAATGTGTCACTTGCTGTTTGGGTGCTATAAGCAGGGTGTTTGGACCAATGTCCAAAAGATAAAAATCCTATTTTCTTCATTCGTCGGGACGAGATTTGATGTTTATCAAATTTAATAAATCTATGCTGATCTAGGACTCTTGGTTTGTCCTATGGATGTCAATAAAATAGCAATTGAAATCGTCCTCACCAATTGCCATTTGGCAATTGGTGAGGAGTATAAAAGCACTAACTTTGTATATTGATTGTACTATAATATATTCATGATGACATCCGAAAAATTGTTGAAACAGATTGATTTTATCAAGGAGATTGATAAGTTGAAATACATCCAGCGAAGGACTAAGCTTTTTAATAGTGATCGTTGTGAGAATGATGCCGAACACAGCTGGCATTTGGCGCTGATGGCTATTGTTTTAGCTGAGCATGCTGACGAGTCTATAGATCTATTGAAAGTTATTAAAATGGTATTGATACATGACATTGTTGAAATTGATGCTGGAGATACCTTTATCTATGATAACGAAAAAGCACATAGTAATACGGAGGAAGAGCGTTTAGCCGCCAAACGAATATTTGGGATGTTACCGGAGCAGCAAGCGGAAGAACTCATTTCGATCTGGGAGGAGTTTGAAGCTGGGGAGACTCGCGAAGCGCAGTTCGCCAAAGCAATGGACCGATTGGAACCACTGTTGCAGAATAGTTCTAACAATGGGGGTACCTGGAATGAACCTGGTGTAAACTATAATAAGGTATACGCAAAAAAGAGCGTGATCAAAGATGGTTCCCCTGTATTATGGGAATATGCCGAAAGTTTAATTGATGATGGTGTGAAAAAGGGGATTTTGAAGAAAAGCTGATTTTATTATTTCCAAATTTGATACTGATTCGCAATTATGGTTCTAAGTTTTGAGACAGCCCCAAATTGAACGTATTTTATATAATGGCTGTTTTATTAAATGACTTCGTGCTAAAATCAAAAAGCGCTTGGAATTTAAATTCAATATTACCATTCTCACAATGATGCTGAAAATTTATTTTGACCCGACCTTATTTGCTTGTTTTCTTCACTTGTAAATCAAAGGTATTGGTATACCCTAGGATTTCGCCTGTAGTGATATGCATGGCGAGATAACTAAGAGGGTAAGTAAAATTATCAAAATTGCTTTCTATCCGATGACTTAATGTCGAAAGTGTACTTTTAATCTCCTGAAGATTAATAGCATGACGAATAAAAGTGTCCTTACTTCCATCTCTATAATAGACGAGCAGTTTTGTTGCATTGAGTACTTGCTCATCAATATTATCCAATGGATTTCCTTCTAACAGTTTATCGATAGCTCTGTTCATGTCAGGTCTAGTGAAATCGCTTTCCGCCGCGATAACAAGTTGATAACCATAATTGACGGATATGATGAAATAGGGTGAATAACCCAATTTCTTGAGATTATTTAAATCAGATTCTTGGTAATTTGAAAAATAATCAACCTGGTCAGTATCTAAAGTTAATCGTCTTACCAATGTGTGCCTGAAGGTACTGTGAGTCTTTTGGACAGTTGTTGAATCACCGTGTTTTACGAGATTGAGTACTTTTTCGATGTCCTTATTTAACGGAATATATAATTGTATCTCGGCATAATCGGAAAAGTCTCTTGAACCCATTTCTATCGATCCTGAGAGATCTGTGTTCTTGAATAAATTGGCATAATTTAATATGCTTGTATAGGACGGAAAAAAATGGCCCATTTCTTCTTTGGCCGAATTCGCCATGACATAAATAGGGAATTTTTTTGCCATGGACTGAATATTTTCTAAATGTAGACTTTTTGTTGTGTCTTTTAGGCTCCAAAGGCTACCTAAAAACAATTGTTGATCCACAGTTTCATCAACGAAGTGCTCATTGATCACAAAACTGAATGATTTTCTTTCAAAAAGTGAATCCTTGGGTTTGGGCACAACAACCTTCGTCGTGTCAATAGGAGTGGGTGGTTCGATTTCTGGTTTAATCACCGGATCTTTTGTACAACTTGAAATTAATTCCAATACGAATAAAAGTAAAATCCAATTTTTTAGAAGCATTTTTTTCTTTGATATATAAACAAATATGCTTATAAAATGCGTAAATATTTTTGTTTATTTAAAAATTACACATTTGTGTTTAATTTTTTGTAGTTAAAATTAGTTTGGGGCCTCGATGGAAGTCTGCTGAAATAGTTGTTCGTTTTTTCTGTTTATTCAAACGAATATTAAATCAACGCTGGCGAATTGTAAATGTGAAATTATGGTAAGGCGTATTTTATATACATTTATTTTGAAATCAGATATGAATTATATAAAAGCGAGAATCAGTATATGAACATGATACAATTTGATAAATTTGAGCACGACCGTACAATTATTGATAAGTATGTGAAAAGTTCTGCTTTTGGAAAGAACAAGCTTGTCTATGCGCCTTTGATTATAGGCATAGGTTTACTCTGTTTCCTCGCATTTGCTATTTTTGAAGGACTGGTCGAAACTATTGGTATAGGTGTCATTAGTATCATGTCGGTTATTGTGGTTGTCTGCTTTATTTTGGTAGCAGTTATTAATCGCTCTGCACATAAAAAGCTTTATGAAGAGACTAAGACGGCGCCTGTATGTATCGCAAAGAAAGTCTACGGAAATGATGTGCAAAATATTTACTACTGTATCTATAGTACTGGAGAGACGAGACACGACAGCTCCTTTATCAATAAAATCGCTGAAAAAATTTTTGCTATTCCAACGAATACCAATGACAAGATAGATAAGGAAATTCTGGATCTTTTCAAGATAGATTTTGTGAAACCTGGAGAATTTGCGAAGAAACTTCCATTGGCATTTACAGATGGGGTAGCGGTTTGGAGACGACAGTTTGCATTAGGTAATTTGCCTAAAGATGTCCAACAGCAGATCGAAGATAATGACAGGCAGTTTTGTGTGATAGCGATCGTTCCTGAAAATCCACGTATACTTACAGAACAGTTTTCTTAAGAAGCCATTTAAATCAATATACTAACTGAGCCACATTTTGTCAAATGTGGCTTTTTTTTTAATGCTTAATGTGTATTAAAAGGAAAAAAGAGATTGTTTACCGACCGAAATCTGCTTTTTACCGAAAATATATGGGATAAGAGCTCCTTATTTGGGAAATTGGACCATCATAATTTAATCACTATAGGTATGGTACATTTCTTTAATGCGTTGATCATTTTGTTGTTTTTTATGGTTTTAGCTTTGTTTTCGAATATCGAGACAAAAAAACATAATGAAGTGTTCACTGATGCTCTACAAGTCTATCATACGGATTCAGTAGGTACATCTGACAAGAGGGAACTGACCGATTTACAACGCTTATCAATCGATAAGCAGTAGATGTGATCTAAAGAGTTGGACGATAAGGTATTTTATGCTTAACGTATAGAAGAAAAAGCTAAATGAAGGCATGATTCGGTGATGAGAGTATACTAGAGTTCTTTAAAATTAAGTGAGATCCGATACTATGAAAAGAGTTGAAATATTTAAAACGAATGTCAATAAATATAGAGAGGCACAACAAATCGTTGTGACGCTTCTACAGCTGTTCTCCTCCTATAAAGTTAACTTTGATCTTGACGACGAGGAACGGATTTTAAGGATTGAATCTTCACAATCGGATATCGAGATAAGTGGGATTGTCAAACAGATGCTCGATTGGGGCTACCAATGTGAACGTATAGAATAACGATGAGCGTCCACGATAGTGGACTTAGCTATAAATGAAATGGGGCTACGCATAGAATAATAAAAAATGTTTTTTTAAATTAATTATTAGACTTACTTTCGACTCCAGTTTCTCTCCTCCAGACAAAGCTTCTATACCAAAATGAAGATGTCTATGATGGAGGTTCTTTAATAACATCATGTTCGAAATGAAATATTGTAAAAATATCATTCTTTTTATAGCCATAATTTATAGCTTTATCTCTTTTGCACAAACCAAAAGTAATGTGCTTTCTGGCTGTCAATCCGAAGTATTGCATTCTAATATTTTAAACGAAAAGCGGACGATAAATATCTTTCTTCCTAATAATTATCAGGCCAACGATACCGTAACTTATCCTGTCATCTATGTCTTGGACGGGGGTATGGAAGAAGACTTTTTTCATATTGCGGGAATTGTTCGTTTTGATACACAACCTTGGATTGCGAGATTCCCCAATAGTATTGTTGTCGGAATCGAGGGAAATACCCGAAAACGTGATTTTACTTTCGCTGTTCCAAACGTTGATTTCCTAGAGAAAGAAGGTTTTCAAAAAAGCAGTTTTCCTACCTATGGCGGATCCGAAAAATACATAGGTTTTCTAAAAGATGAATTACTGCCCTATATCAGTAAAAATTATAGGGTAAACAAGGAACGGACGGTTATTGGAGAGTCACTAGCTGGGCTTTTCTCTGCAGAAATACTACTTAAACAACCTGATCTCTTTGATAATTATATTATTGTCAGCCCAAGTTTGTGGTGGGGACAGCAGGAGCTATTGAAAAATACCGAAAAGCTATTGGAGGCTAATTTGAGAAAAAAGGTGCGTGTATATCTGGGAGTGCCTAATAGAGAAGAAGATATTAGAATGTATCAGGATGCCGAGGCGTTTTACAAAGTCATAGGTAACCATAAGAAGATGGATGTTATTTTTGATTATATGCCTGAAGAATTGCATTCAACAGTTATCCATCAGGCTGTGTATAATGCATTCAAGAGATTATACCCAAAAACAGCCTATTCTAAGTAGTTCTCCTGATATTTTTTGTCTGACTAACCTTAGCTTAATGAGCTGTTTGTCTACTATTATCTTTTCGTAGTTTCCACATGTACATGATAATCAATGTCAATAGCACAGAAAAAATAAAATAACGCCATGCTAATCCATTTTGTGTGGTTACTTTGCCAGTAATGGCCACAATAAAATTGGAAAGTGATGTCACAATGTAAACCATTCCACCCATTAGACCGCCTGCGGTACCTGCATGCTTTGGGAAAAATAACATGCTGTTGGTGAAAAAGTTCGTAAATAAAACACCTGAAATTATATGAATAAAAAATGCAAAACCGACCATGATATATAGGTTTTGATGGAACATACTCACTACAATTAAAGCGACAATAAGTGATGCCTGGAATAGGACAGGAGCTATTACCCTGGGTACGAAATCAAGATGCATCTGCTTTTTCGTGACAAACCCGCCAATCATCCACGAAAAACCCAGTATCAATGTACAGTAGCCAATTGTGACGGATGAAAAATGAAATGTATTTTCAATAATAAATGGCCCCGTCATATTGAATAGCATCACAATGGAGTAACTAAAACCAAGCACCAGGATACCCAGTATAAAAAGCTTATTTTGAAGCATCATTTTATATAGGTTGAGATTGTCCCTTAGATTGATCCTTTTCTTTTCGGCAATACTTTCCCCACTGTACAATACTTCAAATACTAATAATACACCCGCGTAGAAAGCAAGGAAATAAAAATTGGCCTGCCAATCGAATAGTTTTTCCAGATAACCTCCTAAAAAAGGCGCTAGTATTGGGCCACATGACCAGACGATGGTAAAATAGCTTAGGTAATTTTTTAACCGATCACCCGCATATAGATCGACGAAAAGTGCACGTGTAGCTACCACCAAAATGGATATCGCTATACCTTGAACTATTCTTAATAAGCAAATAAGCAAAACACTGTGTGTATGGGTTATCAATAAGCTGCTTAGTATCACCAGTGTTAATGCCAAAAGCTTAGGTCGATATCGGCCTATACTGTCAAGAATATTACCTATAAATAACTGGGAAATGCCATAGCTCAATAGATAACTGGTCAATGTTAATTGAATATGTCGTTCGTGAACAAGTAGACTTTTGGCCATTGCCGGAAACGAAGGCAGGTAGATATCTGTTACAAATCCTGAAAGGGGCATGGATACAAATGCCATGAATGTTACTAACCTGATGCGTTGCGCAGATGCTTCTTTTAACATTTTCACTCTTTTTTGTTAAACAAAACTAGAGACTTTCTGGCTAATATCGATGCTGTCTGACAAAGTAAAAATTACGAAAATCAAATATCATTTATTTTTCTGCCTAAACTTGAGGGGAGATGTCTCTGCATTTTTCTTAAAGAAGTTGTTGAAGTGAGCTGGTTCATCAAAGCCAAGGGTATAACCAATCTCAGCGACATTCCAATCTGTATAGATCAATAGATTTTTGGCCTCCTCGTAGATTTTTTGTTTGATGATCTGCGTAGTTGTCTGATTGGTTACCGATTTGACAGAGGCATTGAGATGATTGACATGTACATTGAGCTTTGCCGCGAAATCGGCTGCGGTATGTAATGCAAGCGGGTAAGCGGGGGAATCCAATGGAAATTGTTTGTGAAGTAATTCATCAAACAAACGATACATTCGGACGCTGCCCGATTGATCTTGCAACTCTACATCTTCCATTCTCCACTCTAAGGCCAGATGAAGGATTGCTGCCAAATTGCTTTTGATTGCACTACAGCGAAGAGGGTAACTGGAATTATTCAACCGGAACATGTTATCGAAAAATGTTGTAATCAAATGCAGCTGTCCATCATCTAAAAAGATGATGGGTTTACTCCATTCTTTAAATAACGAGGTCTTTTTAAATGGCTCAAATGTCTGGCTTCCTGAAAAGAATTCTTGATTGAAAAGACAAAAGTATCCTTCTTGTTTGCTCGTGTCACATACCCATGTATAGGGAATATTTAGTGCGGGTAAAAACAGCGCCGGTCGATCGATATATAATTCATGTTGTCCATATTTGAACCATCCTTTGCCTAAGATGAGACTGATTTTGTAAAAATCGCGTCTGTTGTAGGGTGTTTTAAAATCACAGTATTTGCGTGGCGAAATATTGAAATGTGATTTTCCGAGTTCAACATCCAGTATATCCCCACTATTTGTATGGAGATGGCTTAATCTTTTGTAGTAATCCTGTAGAGTTTCCAGTGTTTCGCTCATGATTATGTAAAGTTACAAAAATCAAATGTAATCCTAGCTCTTTACAATAACCTTCTCTTTCCCCATTGTATAAAGGACACAATTCATTTGATTATGGCCCTTTTGACAGACAAATTGATTTGAATTAATCTTTCAAAGAATGATTGGCGGGAGTAAAAATAATATTCCAACCTAAGATGGCTTCTTAAAATACCTGTTAAATTATGAATAAAATGTTTAAGATAATAATTGTTTGTTGCGCATATTGTTCTCTTCTAAAATTGAGATAAAACTGTTACTCCGTTCGTATTTTTATCTTAACCCAGATCTGAGCTGGATTACATATCAAATTTTACTTTCAAAATAATAGGTGCCTGAACCAATTTCTCTTGTTGAATCAGGCAAAATTACTGTGGCTTTACTGTTTGCTGGTATGGTGACCTCAAGTTTCAGGAGTCCATTTTCAAGTTTCCATGCTGATTTTACCGTGCCATAAACGGTTTCTAATTCCGCAGATGCACTTGTTATTTTTCCATTCGGTTTGGGAGCAATGACAACAGCTTTATAACCCGGTTCTTCAGCAACCGAATTGATTCCTGCAATCGTTCTGTACATCCAGTCCCCAATTGCCCCATATGCATAGTGGTTGTAAGAGTTCATATCTGGGGTTTGAAAAGATCCATCAGGTTTAATTCCGTCCCACCGTTCCCATATTGTTGTTGCCCCCATTTTTACGGGATAAAGCCAAGAAGGATAGCTTTCCTGCATTAAAAGGTCGTAAGCCACATCGTTGTGACCAAACCTGGTCAGCACATGACATAAATATGGCGTACCCAAGAATCCGGTTGTGAGGTGATTTCCATAGTCCCGGATATTGGCTACAAGACGATCCGCGCAGGCTGCTCTGAGTTGTTCGGGTAGCATATCAAATTGTAGTGCGAGTACATAGGCTGTTTGTGTGCCTGAAACCAACCTACCCGTTGGGGTCATGTATTCCCTTACAAAAGCGGATTTAATGTTTGTTAGGAGGGTGCTGTATTTAGCTACGTCTTCCTGTTTACCCAATACATTTGCTGCATTGATCAATAGTTGGGTCGAATGTGCATAAAAAGTCTGTGCAATCAAATATTTGTCCGTTACAGCAGCTCTTCCATCGTTATCATCATTAGGACGATAAAAAAGCCAATCTCCAAAGTGGAAACCTGAATTCCATAGGTTATTTTTGGCGGTAGATGAGATATAATCTACCCATTTTCGCATGCTCTCATATTGATTTTCCAAGAACTGTCGATCGCCATAAGCCACATACATATCCCATGGGATAATGGTAGCTACATCTGCCCAGCCGGCAGAAGCACCATCATTTGCCCCCAGTACATTGGGGATTACGTGGGGGATTGCACCATTAGGGAGTTGGTCCGCCTTTACGTCCTTTAGCCATTTGGTGAAAAATCCCGACACATCCATGTTATAGGCCGCTGTATTGGCAAAAGCTTGCGCATCACCAGTCCACCCTAAGCGCTCATCGCGTTGTGGGCAATCTGTTGGTACATCCAAAAAATTTCCTTTTTGTCCCCATTGAATGTTGTGCTGTAACTGGTTTAATAATGCATTTGAGGTTACGAATTTGCCTGTGGTCTCCATTGCTGAATATAAGGCGATAGCTGTAATGTTCTCAGAGGTCAATTCACCTGGATAACCTTCTACCTTCACATACCTGAAACCCTGAAATGTAAAATGAGGTTCAAAGATCTGTGCTGTGTTTTCCTTTAAAATATAGATATCCTGTGCCTTTGCAGACCTGAGATTTGTTGTATAAAAATTGCCTTCTTTTGTAAGCACTTCAGCATGACTCAAGGTGATCTTGGTTCCGGCTGCACCTTTCGCTTTGAGCATGACCCAACCTACTAGATTTTGTCCAAAATCTACAACTGTTTCACCTGCTGATGTTTTGAAAACCTTAAGGGCTTTAAACTGTTCATGTTTCTTAACTGGTGGACCGGCCATCGCAACAAGTTTTTCTGGCCCTTTCTCCATGATGCCAACGTTATTCCATTTATTGTTCTCTTTAAAGCCGATATTGTCCCAGCCGGCTATTTCCATCCTGGCATCATAAATTTCGCCGTCATAAATATCAGATGCCATGATCGGTCCATAAGCATATTTCCAGCTTTCATCGGAATTGATCGTTTCTGTTGTACCATCCGTATATTCCACGAGGAGTTGCAGAAGCAATCCACGCGTGTCGCCATAAAAATTATGTTGATTTCCGAAGCCTATCCGTCCTTTATACCAGCCGTTTCCGAGGCTGACACCGAATACGTTGGTACCATTTTTTAGTACAGTGGTCACATCATATACTTGGTACTGTAAATGATTTTTATAACTGGTCCACCCCGGAGCAAAATAAGTATCGCTGATGCGCTGGCCATTTATACGAGCTTCATAAAGCCCTTTTGCTGTGACATAGACCATTGCAGACTTTAGTTTTTTATTTATGGAGAATTCTTTTCTAAAAATGGGACTTCGTGCTGAGGTGTCCGTTTCTGCTACCTTGATCCATTTCGCGCTCCAGTCCATAGCGCCAATACCCATCTGAAAGAAATGGGCATCAGACCAGGCGGAGGTATTGCCATGATTGTCTTTTACCCTAACTTGCCAAAAATATCTTCTTTTTGAATGCAGTGCTGCTCCATTATATTTAATCAGTACAGATTGATCTCCGGAGACAGTAGCTTCCCAGACGAGATCTTTTCCAAGGTTTATCGAAGCCTTATTTGTACCTACTCTGATTTCATAAGACGATTGTAAAGTGTTTTTTATAGGAGAAATAATTTTCCAGCTAAATCGGGGATTAACCGTCTCGATTGCCATAGGATTTTTAAGATGTTCTACCTTGAGGTCGATTACGCTTAATTTTTGAGCATAGGTCATAAGTGAGAGGATGCACAGAAATCCTACTATTACAAATTTTTGAAGCAGAGTCTTTATAAATGGTTTCATATTTGACGATCGGTTTGGCCGGAAATCCGGAATGATAAACTATTATCCGTAATAAACTTGATAGATGCATCATGGGCTATCCTGCTCGCTTGGTCAGCAAATGATGGTATCACTTGAAAAGAAATAGGTATCCTAAAGGAAAATGCAATTTTCAGCTTGATATAGAACTTCAAATAAGGGAAGGATTGTAGTCGGTGAAATAGGAGAGCTGAGCCTTGGACTCTACTTTTGTTTTAAAACATGCTGGTGCAAAAATGGGCCAATAATTATTGGCCCATTTTGAATGTTTATCAGGACAGTTGTTTTTGGTTTTTTATTCTGGTCAATAGTAATGATAGCGAGCTTATCTAACGCTTGAAGATAGCTAGAACCCCTATTTTGACTATATTTTTTTCTTAGTTGTGGCTATATCTTTGCTACTTTATTGTGTTTTTTTAATCTTCGATTTACTTATTTGATAGAATTTTTTATCATATTTTAGCCTTGTCTATTATCCTAGAATCTAGTTGGTCAATAAATTTTGTACAGGGATCGATTCTTTAGCTATCATGGTGCTATGAATCTGTAATAAAAAGGAGCTTATGAAAATGAAAAGAGGAACATTTATATCAGTGGGAATTTTTGCTATGATCATCTCTATCTGCTCGCAGGGCTGTGTTGGCAATGGTGGTTCGCGCGAGGGAAAGACCCCAGATAACACCACTTCTGGTTCTTTTCAGTTTGATTCGCTTGTTCATTATTCAACAATGATTGATCTTAATCAAATAGGAGAGTTGCAAGACAAGAAGATCCAATCCGAGCAGGATGTTTTTTTGTTGTCTGTATTAGGTGATAATCAAGTTGACACTGCTATCCTAAAAAGGCTGGAGGATGTCGACTATACCAAAACGCTGATTAATGGAAAGCATTATGGCGTTATAGATTCATTATTTTTTCGAAAAGCTAGACAAGAGGATATAGATAGTTCATGTATACATGAATTTAGAGACATCCTTGTTTTTTATAAGAATAAAAAATGTATTGGACTTGCCAAAATTTGCTTTGATTGCAAAGCAATGGTTCCATGGGGCCAAGGTGTCCAGTTCAAAGGTTTTGGCGATTGGTCAGATTATGATAAATTACATCCAATATTACGAGAAAAATAAGACCTACGACTTAATCTGTCAAGGTTTGGACAGTAGTACATTTTCCAGGTCAGCTAGATCTGCAATGCCTTTTTTTATGATAATTTCTTTTCCGAACCTAGGTTGATAATAAGAAAAAACGACAGCCTTATTTTCTTTAATTTTTAGTGTCCCCTTCTGAAAGTATTCACCCTTAATTTTTACCCAAACCTCTAAAATGGTTTGATGGCAAAAACGTACATCTTCTAAGAGTTCTTGATGTGATTTAGGATTTATCTTGATATAAAATCGAGCATCATTGATGTTGAGTTCTTCCGTAAAATCAATCTGTAATTTGAGGAATGGATGACTCATTGACAATGGTTTTCCGAGTAAGCTCTGTTCAGCTTTTTCCCACCAGAAGCCTTTAGCGATAACCTCTACAAATTCGTCATGAAAGAAAAAGTAATAATGTGTATAGTCGGTCAACATTTCTTCCACTGAATTGCCCCATTCATACGATTGGCCATAGTGTTTTTTTTCATATTGATATCTTTCCATCAGCCATCTTGAGTTTTCAACCCGGTACACCCAGGTGCCTACCTCAAAATCTTCCCAATTTTCTCTGGGATCGTGATAAGGTGGAATTTCCCCACGGCAGATTCTGATTCCATCCATTTTTTGTATGGTGATTCTACCAAACTGTTTATCCTCCGTTTCAAAGCAGATAGAGGTTCCATTTTCATCGTATAGGACGGTGGGACTCAGTACTAAATCTGCAACGATGGGAACTTTAATTACTTGTATAAAGGGAATATTCTCTGTCATATATGTTTTGTTCTCAGATTTCTGAAAAGCGTTTTAAATTTCACCTCCCTATTTCCTTCGTTCACCGAGTTTTTATACCCGTTGACCTAAAGACCATAGGCGGAGGGGCTATCGTACTATAATTTTGAATCAACAAATAAGAACAATAAACCACCGAGAGTATAAAGCTTCATCACTAATAATGGATGAATTATTTAGATGAAAAGCTAATATAATAAAATAAGAATATTATGAAAACATTCGTAAAAACATTCGTGGCAGCAGCGTTGATCGCAATAAGTACTTTCGCTATGGCCGCAGATAAACCATCTTCAACATCAGAGAAAGCTATTGTTAATCTATTCACTGCAGATATCGCCCTTAGTCATTATGTTGCGGTTATCACCGAGGGAGAGTCGGCCGGAGTAGATCAATTATTTGCTGCAGATTTCTGCCAAAAAATCCAATCAGGAAATGCAGCAACGAATAACCGTAGGGAAGTCATCAAATTTTTGAAAAAACAAAAAGGGGAGAAGCTCAACTGTAAAGTAAACACCCAGATCATCGAAGAATCGTCAGATTATATGGTCGCAAAGGTAACAATGCAATTTGCGGATTTCACCAAGACAGATCTTGTGACTTTGGTCAATGAGAATGGAAGCTGGAAAGTGTCCAGTTCTGTAAATGCATATAAATAGGACAAAGAATCAATAACTAGTGGTGAGTCAAGTTAGCTCATTGCCTGACTATTAGTGAATCATAAGTTTATAAGTTTAGTTTAGTAGCCACGTCGTGAGATGTGGCTTTTTTGTGTTTCAGCTACTCCTAATCGCAGACACGGACTTTATAAAGTTTCAGGGTCGGTATATATACCTTCTGATTTGGATTGGTCGCATAGATATTATATGTCCACCAACTTTCTTCTGCTTTTGTGTATACCAGACGGTTTATTTTTGCATTCCAGTTTATGGATTTTATATGATGAGCATCAGCTAAGGGTGAGAATGGATCGAATTTTCGTTCTTTTATAGAAAAAATAACTACGCCATCTGTAAACGAAACCAATAAACGATTGTCATCTATCCGAGAGAGATCATGCCCGCCTTGTCCGGGAATTTTTATTGTATTGACGAGAGTTAAGCTTTTTTTAGCATCAGTTAATTTATACGTTCGCAGATCGTCATAGCCAAGTACAAATAATTGCTGTAATCTGTTGTTCCAGACTACACCATGTCCCGAATAAAGTGTGTCCTTGTAGATTGGTTTCTCCGGTTGGTCTAATTGATAAAGCTCCAGAGAGTTACCTTTTGGATGAGTTGAGTTTGCCACAGCTACAAGTTTTCTGGGCAATATGTCCGCTGAATGGGCCATGGGTGTCTTCGCGTAAAACTCAATTTTTTTATCGGCGATATTCAATAAACAGGTTGCACCAGTAGATGATGTAATCAGGATTTTTTTATTCGAAAACACGGGCTTGCATTCATCTATTGACTTGAAATAGTTACTATATTCCTTCGGTATTTGATTGGCGCTTTCTCCGAATTGCCATTTCCAGACCACAGCTGAGCTATCGGAACCAATTGCGGGATTGATAATAAGCACTTTGTCATCTCCACAGGCAACCCAATACCCCTTTTGGATCTGCGTCAATTGTTGGCCATTGCCTAGAAAAGGTATTGCTAAGATGATCCACAACACCAATGTGTCAATTATTCTACCAGGTTTCATGCTTCGTTCGGTTTTAATTTCGTATTTAAAGTTAATTAGATAAGTTGTTTGAAAGCGAATATGATTACAAAAATAATTAGCTTTACTTATGATCATTGATGTTTTACAGATGAAAGAGATTTATTTTTCGTGCCTCAAACCATATATTGAGGATATATACCTATTGGAATCTTGCTGGAATGATGTAATCGTATCATATTCCGATCAACGAAGAGCATATCATACTTTGGTACATTTGCAGCATTTTAGCAATCAATTAGATCTTTGCAAAAATAAATTGTCAGATTATTCCACAGCCTATCTAGCTATGATTTATCATGATATCGTCTATTTTATGATGGATGGTACTAATGAAGAAAAGAGTGCACTTGTGGCTGTGAATCATCTAAATAGACTACAATATCCATCCGATTTGATCAGCGTATGTAGCGAGATGATCTTAGCAACAAAGACACATGCGGGCAATAGTTCGTCTGATATCAATTACTTTATAGATGCCGATATGTCAATACTAGGGGCTGACAGTGTATCTTATGCTAAATATGCCGCCGGCATCCGCAAAGAATATGGAGATTCTATTTATTTTGACCAAGGTAGAAAACAAGTTCTGCAGAGTTTTCTGAATATGGAAAGGATCTTTAAAACAGATTTGTTTTTCGATAGGTATGAAAAACAAGCCCGTTTAAATATTCAACTGGAGATTGTGAGCTTAAGCTAAATTTCCTGTCGCCGATTTACCTCCCCATTTCCGCCATTCACCGAGTTTTCCAGTCCATTAGTCTAAAGCCCGTAGGTGAGGGGTGTATTGTGTTGTAGTTTTGAATCAACAAATAAGAACAACAGAACTAACACAATAGAATAAAGACATTATGAAAACACTAGTAAAAACATTCACAGCAGTCGCTTTAATTGCATTATCTACTTTCGCTATGGCAACGGAAAAAATAGTCGGAAAAACAGAGAAAGCATCAGTTAATCTTTCCACAGCAGGCTTAGCCCTTGACCATTATGTTGCGGTGAAAACAAAGGGCGAATCAGCAGGAATAGAACAATTGTTTACTGAGGATTTCAGCCAAAATGTTCAATCTTCACAGGCAGCAACCAATAGCCGTAATGCTGTGGTCGATTTTTTCAAAAAACAAAAAGGAGAAAAGTTGAATTGTAACGTGAGCGCCCGGATCATCGAAAAATCAGCAGACTATATGATCGCAAAAGTAACCATGAAATTTGAAAATTTTACCATGACGGATCTTGTTACTTTGGTTCGCGAAGGCGTCAGCTGGAAAGTATCCAAATCTATTAACTCGTATAAATAAGCAGGTCGTTTAAAATAAATATATATGTTGGAGAGCCACATCGCGAGATGTGGCTTTTTAGTCGACCTGTACTTATTAATCGGCTACTAATGTTCCGGGTTGACTCAAAATTTTTTGGTTATCTTTTTCTACATCAAGGGTAATATCAGACGCATTTTTTTCGGCAATAATATTCCGATATATTTTGTAAGTATAGTTTCTGTTTGTGAATGTAATGACGTGATTTCCTCCGCTTCCGCCAAACTCCAATTTGCCATTATTAATTATAATATCAGGTTGCGCGTTCTCTTTGTTGCCAATCTTCCAAGAAGCATATCTGTACTTTCCGTTAGCAAGTTCATCTACTCTAATCAGATATTTTTCGGTTCTTATTGTATATACCGGATTTTTAAATTGTTTTAAAGAACTGTGTACGTAATCTTTTTGTTGTTGGATCAATGTTTGTTTTAATTTTTTTTCAAAAGAGCTCTGATAGTTTATGGCGGTTATTTTCCCAATATCACTATCTATCCAAACAGTGCCGTTATCGAGCATGATTCCCCGCCATCCAACTTCCGTCCATTGTTCAGTTTTTGAACCTGCAATCAGATTGAGGAGCTTCTGATCAAAAACTTCATGAGATCGTTGCTTAAATTCTTTTGGAGTTTTAATATCCGGAATGGGATTTTCTCGTTTCAAAGGGTAATTTATTATGGTTGAAATAACATCGAAGTTCTTTTGTTTGAAGAGCGAGATCATATTGTTAATCTTGGCTTTTTTTGAAGCGTTAATTTCGGTATCCTGTGCCTGGCCCAAACCATAAGTCAGTAACAATAGAATTAAAAAGCTAAATTTCATCTGTTGTTTTATTATGCTGTATATATCACCTTTGAAATTACTAAATTATATTATTCATGATCAATTGAGTCCTCTTTCTCTATTTTATTTATTCCATAAATAATAATGTCTGAATTATCCTCATCAATTTTACCCACTACCAATTTAAAGCCGACTCGCTCCAAGAGTTTTTTGGACGTTATATTTTCGCGATGCGTATATGCTTCAATGTATTCAAATCCTGCTTCATTGAAGGCATAATCTAGTATTGCCTTTACGGCTTCACTCATTAATCCTTTCCCTTGAAATTGAGGAAGCAACTCGTAGCCTATCTCCGCATAATTTGTACTTCGGTCGATATTCCATAAGGTTATCGTTCCAATAAATTCACTGGGAGCTATGGTATTGATCGTGAAGTAAAAATTATTTTTTCTGACTAGCTCTATAAACTGCTTGATCTCTTCGAGATTTTTATTGACATCCCGCTCAATATATTTAGCAACTTGTGGATTGGTCCTAAGATAATACATGTCTTGGAGGTCGGACAGTTCGACAGGTTTCAATACTAGTTTGTCTGTTGAAATTTTAGTTCCCATAGCAAATCTGTTTATAATGAATTGACTCAATTTATGAATAAAAATTGTCATTTTATTCGCCAGTGGAGCATCTATTTTCTGCGTTTGATTTCAGCTTTGGTCGATATCTGTAAGTACACTAAAAAGACTGCTTTTCCTATATTGTCAAAAAATTATAAGAGAAAAAGAATACTAGATTTCTGAAGTTGTTAAGCCATATTTCTCTTTGAATGATGAATAAAAATGACTTAAATTTTCAAAACCAAGATCGAGATAGAAACTCGTTGGTTTTTGTCGTTTGTGTTTGATCAAATAATAAGCTTCTTCCAAACGTTTATTCTTTAGCCACAATTTGGGACTACAATCAAAGATCTGAGCAAAATCACGTTTGAAAGAAGATATACTGCGTCCGGTAAGTTTTGCGAATGATTCTAGAGGAACATTAAACATATAGTTGTTGTTCATAAATTCTTCCAGATCGATTTTATAGGTTTTAATGAAATCGAATAGGATATATTTTAAATCAGGGTTACTATCAAGCAAGAGCTCGATGGCCTCCCTGACTTTGATATCAGCAAGTCTGGGTGTTGCCTGTTTTGTTTTATTAATATAAGGAGCAAGCGAAATAAAATAACTGTTGAGGAACTCATTGGGCTCAAAAAATAATTTCTGCTTTCCTCTATATTGTGTATCTATGACAATTTTATTTTCAAAAGCATAACGCTGCAAGGTTTCTTTGTCCAATGTTATTGCAATGAAATTATATTTTCCAGATTTTGAAGGATATTTTATTGTACGGATAAGCTGATTTTTTTTGACCAGAACGACCATATTTTCATGGATAACTGTAAATCCCTGATCATGAAAAGCATGTGTTTCACCGCAGAGCTGAAATCCTAAAAAATGATCCGGATAAAACTCCTCGGATCCCCTATGTTTTTCAAATGCACAGGAATACACCAGCCTATCAAATATGATCTCGTGGGTTGCAGTCATGACACAAATATCATTAAATTAAAGGATTATCTGACTACCCGCGCTTGCAATTTCTTTATCCTGCTCAGGAGTACCTCCGGAGCAGCCAATAGCTCCAATAATGTTGTCTTTCGCGTCTTTAATGACTATTCCTCCAGGTATTGTTAATAAACCATCATTGGAGTTGATCATGCCATAGGAATGGATATCAGCGCCAGCGATAATACTCCCCATAGTGTCACTGTCTACACCAAACATGACCGCAGTTTTTGCTTTTTTTATCGCGAAGTCTATGACACCAAAGACACTGTCAAGTCTTGCTAAAGCCATTAAATGTCCGCCATTGTCTACTACTGCTATGCAGACAGAAATACCTATTTCGTTTGCTTTCACAATAGAAGCATTCAATAGTTGGGTTGCTTGATTATAATTTATATTCATCATATTGGTCCATTATTTTATGAAAAGAGCACAGCAAGGTAGCTGTGCCCATAGGATATTGTTTATTTAACTAACTTTTTGCAGTCCAGGCTTCGACCTGCAGCTGTTTTACAAAATCTTCGGTTTCCTTAGGATAAACATTCCTAAAATTAGAATTTTCGTCCAGCGCTACATCTACAATGCAATCTGCCATGCCCTGTGGATCCAATTGATTATTCAACGATTCAGCGATGCCATCAAATACAGCAGACGGTGTAAAATTGATTTCAGGATCGTACCAGCGGAATATGCTATCCACTCCACGGTCATTGAACCCTGTACCATATACACCGGGATTACATGTCGCGATCTTAATGTTAAAGTCTGCCAGTTCAGTTTTTAATCCTTCTGCAATCGCTTCCATCGCGTGTTTTGATGCACAATAAGCCGCCACATAAGGCACTGTCCAAAGACCGCCCATCGAAGTTGTGAAGACAATCTTGCCCGGCTTTTTCTGGGCAATAAATTTTTTGATAAAGCCTCGTGCGAGTTCAAGACCTCCAAATACATTGACATCAAACATAGCACGGATTAAGTCCATTGGCTGTTCAGCAATTGGTCCGCCTTCCATGATGCCAGCGTTGCTGATCAGGATATCAATATCATATTTGTTGTGGATATAAGCCATATCCCGAGGGTCGGTCACATCTAATTTGTCAACAATAAGATTGATTCCTTTTTCGGTAGCCTCACGTATTAAGTCACTCACCTGTGGGTAAACCTGCGCAGTGGCAATTACTTTGTAGCCCTTGCTTGCCAGATCAAATGCAGCAATTTTTCCAAAACCGCTTGCAGCTCCTGTAATTAATATTGTTTTACTCATTTTTTTAATCTAAATGGTTTAGGCTAAATTACCTGAGTTTGCATGTTGAAAGTGTTTCTGTACGGTTCAATTTTATATTGTTAAATGGTTCAATCTTCCAATGTAAAAACGTATAGCCGTGAAGACGCAGCTAAATTCGGCGCCATCCTGAGATCTGGCTTTTTCTATTTTTCAAGGGAGCAGGTAAGAGATTCTTTTCTAAATAATACTTATTTCATAGCTATATTATTCGTATTTGAAACAGACTTTATTCGCTTTTATCCGAATGAGGTCCGAGTAAAGTCCGTTTAAAGTCCGTTTAAAGTTCCTATGAAATCGCTAGATGATAGGAGCCAATCCATACTTTGTTTCCTCGTTATTTTAAAAAAAGGACAATTTGTAAAATCCACGGGAGGCAATTGCTGCGGCCTGCTCATTTTTTAATTTTCTTCTGAAATAAGCAAAACCGTTTTAGTTTTTTTATATTTGTTTTATTCAATCTTATGGATGTATCAATAGCTAAGCTGTAGACGTGTTGGAGTTTCGATTTTTCGGAATACCGACGCGAATTTATTATCGGATTTTATGGTGATAATAAATGTATTGAATGAACCTAAGATGGATAGAGGATAACCAAATACGATAAAGCTATAGCATTTTTACTTTTCAACGAAGGGGATAGTTCTTGCTATTTTGTCATTACTATGAGAGAAAGGTCCAAGATTTGGTGACCCATTTTTTATATTTTCACCAGAGTGACAATGTATAAACCGAGATATGATCATATTGAAGAGAAGGAAAACCTGTTGGCCCTGCGTTCGGGCTGCCAAACAGCTTTTCGTCAAATTTATACCCTCTACAGTGGCCGAATCTATCTCAACATTCGTAAAATGGTCAAGTCCGAACAGGATGCTGCCGAGCTTTTACAGGAAGTTTTTATAAAAGTATGGGATAAGCGGGAGCTAATTGATCCCGAACAGTCTTTTCGATCCTATCTGTTTCAGATTGCTAAATACACCGTATATAACTTTATCCGTAAAAATAATCTGGAGAAACAGATTCAAGCCTACCTTAGTCAACATAATACGCAATTGTACAGCCATGTAGAAGAGCAATTAGACGAAAAACAGGATGAACAATGGCTCTCCCAGACGATTGAACAGCTTCCACCCCAACGCAGACTGATCTACAAGCTTTGTAAGATCGAAGGTAAAAGCTACGCTGAAGTAAGTACCTTATTAAGAATATCGACTTCCACAATCAATGACCATATTGTAAAGGCTACCAAATATATCAAAGAAAGACACGGTGTTTTGGATAAATCCACGCTGCTAATAGCCTCTTTTATACTTCTCCAACATCATTGATCCCTATTATTTTCTTTAGGCTGAAAAAATATAAAATAAAATTGCAACGGGAGCAGATGATCATTGCTTTTGAAGTGTATTAGCTAAAAAGAAGATAACCAATTGTGGAAAAAAAAGTACTTCAATATACGCTAAGACAGTATATACATGGGGAGCTCAGTGAGGAAAATTCTCGCGCTTTTCTGTCTTATATAAAATCGGGTGAAGACCGAATACTGCTGCAGGAGCTGATCCAGGAAGTCCTGGATGATCCTGTAGATCAGATCTTGCTTCAGGATCCCGAACTTCTGCTGGTATTGGATAACACTTGGGAGCAATTACATCTTCAGATAAATAAACCAAAAGCGAAATCATTGTGGTCCTGGAAACGTATTGCCGCTGTTGCCGCTACTGTCATTGGAATATCGTTTGCTGGCTGGTGGTTTTTTGATGGTGTAAGTGATTCCGTAAATCAACAGTCTAAGCAAGAGTTGATATCGCCAGGAAAACAATCCGCGACCTTAACCCTGGCCAATGGCGATCAGATTCGCTTACAGGAGACCATGAATGGACAGATTGCAGATGAAATGGGCATCAAGATTTCTAAAAGTAATGATGGACAATTGATCTACGAAGTAGGAAAAAATGCGGGTGGTGGGGCTGGCAATCACATATTATCAACAACCAAAGGAGAAACTTATCGGATTAAGTTACCAGATGGTACACAGGTATGGCTCAATGCTGCTTCAGCCCTTAAGTATCCAATGCAGTTTGCCCATAAAGGGAAAAGGGAAGTGGAACTGGTAGGAGAAGCCTATTTTGAGGTAGCAAAGGATCCCAAACATCCTTTTATTGTCAATACATCCGGTCAACAGATCAAAGTACTGGGTACTCATTTTAATGTAAATAGCTACACTGATGAACCTGCATTGCGAACTACACTTTTGGAAGGGAGTGTCGAAGTATCCTCCAGCAACCAAAAACTGCGGTTACTTCCTGGACAACAATCGAGCCTTAACGCCAATGGAACGCTTAAATTACAGCAAGTAGATACAGCTCCAATAATTGCGTGGACCAATCACGAATTTATGTTTGATGAGGATGATATCGAAAGTGTAATGCGCAAAATAGCACGCTGGTATAATGTGGATGTAATCTATCAGGGAAAAAAAACAACAGAGAAGTTCGGCGGAGGGATATCCCGCTTTGATAACGTAAAGCAAGTCTTAAATCTGCTTGAAAATACGGGGGCAGTCCATTTCAGGATTGAAGGGAAAACCCTATATGTTCTTCCGTAATTATTTAATAAATAATTTGATTATAAATACCTAAAAAAGCAACTGATGAATAGAAATATACAAAACGAATAGTCACCACGGTGGGCTATAAGAAAGCAACCAAGATCCCGAAGGACTCGGTTGCTGTTTGGGACAATTAAATTTTAACTATCCAATCTGCATTATATTTCTGTTTTGGACGACTCAAATATACTGCAAATCAAACCTTGCAAATGTATCAAAATTATATCAGAAAAAAGGTGATAGCATATTTGCTATTCCGTAAACTATGGCTTATTATGCGATTGACGACCATAATTATCTTGGTTACTTTTATGCAGGTTAGCGCTTCGACTTTTGCACAAAAGGTAACATTGGAATACTCCAATATGAGCCTTAAAAGAATATTTAAGGACCTCAAGTCACAGACAGGGTACAATTTTCTCTATACAGAACGGCAAATGTCGGCGGCTAAACCTGTCAATATAAAAGTAAAAGACCGCATGTTGTCAGATGTATTGGTTCAGCTTTTTGCAGATCAACCGCTGTCGTATCAGATGGACAGCAAGACAATCGTCATTCGGGACAAGCCCCGGTCTACAAGCATAGGCCCATCAGTACAGCAAGCGACGGTGCCAGTTCAGGCAATGATCAAGGGACGGGTGACCAATGAGCGTGGTGAACCGCTTGCCAACGTTTCCGTTCGCGTAAAAGGAAATGAATCAGCTGGCACTTCCACTGCAGCTGATGGTAGTTTTACGATCAGTAATCTTTCTCCAAAATCCACGCTGATATTTTCCTCTGTCGGGTACGATCAGCAGCTTGTGGAGTTGGCCGCTATGCGTACAGAGGAATTGGGACAGTTACATGTGCTGATGAAAAGTAGCAATAGCCAGCTGGAAGAAGTTATCGTTATCGGATATGGTACCACGACACGGCAGCGCGTTGTCGGTGCCGTCGATCAGATCGGTGCAAAGACCTTTCAGGACCGACCGGTCGGCAACGTCACACAGGCCCTTCAGGGCGCTTCCCCAAGTTTGACCATTCAACAGAAAAGTATGGATCCAAACGATAATTCAATGAACATCAATATCCGGGGAATATCTACGGTAAATAGTAATGCCCCACTAGTAGTGATTGACGGAATTATTACCGAAGGTGGAACACTGAACAAGATCAATCCGGACGATATCGAAACAGTATCTGTACTCAAAGATGCAGGTTCCACAGCCATTTACGGCTCACGATCAGCAAATGGTGTCATCTTGGTAACCACAAAAAGGGGACGCCAAAATCAGAAACCCTCGGTTACAATTGGCACGCAATGGGGTGTGCAACAACCCAAAATCTTGTTTTCCCCAGTTGCTGGCTATGAAAATGCGACCTTACGTAATCTTGCGCTCACCAACTCAGGAATGGATCCACAGTTTTCACCAGAAGCGATTGCTGATCTGTATGCACATCAGGATATCGAAAAATGGAATTTGCCAGAAATCATGAAAAATTCGTTTCAACAAAAATATAATATCAACGTCACGGGTGGTGGTGAAAAAAGTTCTTATTTATTTTCAGGAGGCTTTTATAATCAGCCTAGCAATTTTGTTGGACAGGATTTTGGGATAAAACGCTATAATCTACGGACTAATCTCAGTACTGAGATCGGCCGTTTTAAACTCACCTCAATTTTAGCGTATACACGTAACAACAATATGAGCAATACAGCCGGAAGTGCTATCATCAATGCTTCTCGCCTCCCTTCTTATTATTATTATCGAATGCGGGCAGATAATGGAAAATATCTGGTCAATAACGCACTCACAGATCAAAATCCACTGGCTGAACTTAATGAAGGTGGTTATATTAAAAATGACAATGATTATTTTAACATCAATCTGAATCTCGAGGCAAAGCTGTTCGACGGTCTGAAGCTGCGCGGTATTTTTGGAGCAGATATCTACGCAGACCATCGTTTTATCAGACGGATCCAAGTACCCCTGTATTCCAACCCTGACGCATTGCAGCCACAGGTGTTCGTAAATTCAGATCGTAATACAGAAGATTTTAATGAAAAAGCTTCTTTACTGAATTTTCAGTTATTGCTGGATTATGACAAGACCTTCGGGAGTCATCATGTTTCAGGTTTGATTGGTGCATCCAATGAGTCCTATACGCGTAGACAGAATGAACTTAAAATGAAGTTTACCGATCCAGTGCTGGGAACACCGACTACCGGAACAGTTATCGATCCCGCCAGTGCCCGTGTCACACCAAATGGAACTTTACAGAATAGCATCAACTCAATCTTCGGTCGTGCCGGATATGACTTTGAAAGTAAGTATTTTGCCGAATTCAGCTTTCGCTACGATGGATCTTCCAAGTTTTCAAAAGCAAACCGCTGGGGATTCTTTCCCTCAGGATCACTTGGATGGCGAGCATCGGAAGAGCTTTTTATGAATTGGTATAAGGAGCATGTCGGTAGCCTCAAGATTCGGTCAACCTATGGTGTACTGGGAAATCAGGCCGTGGATGATTATTCATATTATTTTACTTATGAATCCTATCCAAACAGCTATGGATTTAATAATAAGCCAGTAGCTGCCGCGGGATTTAATTATGCCAGTTTGGATTTGCGCTGGGAGAAAACCTATAATTTCAATGTTGGCCTTGATGCAACTTTCTTTCAGGATAAGCTGACAGCAAGCTTTGATTACTTTAAGAAACGAACAGTAGATATTCTGATGTCACCACAAATTCCATCCGTGTTTGGGACCTCATTAAAAAACCAGAATTTGGGCGAAATGAACAATGAAGGCTGGGAGATCAACCTGACCTATCACGCTAAAACAGGCGAGTTTCAGCATCAGATAAACGCCAATATAGGTGACAGTCACAATAAGATTGTCTCCATGCCAGGAGATGACCGGATTTCAACAGTAGATAATATTACCAAATTGACACGTGTCGGTCTACCGTACAATTCCTATTATGGCTACAAAATGGCTGGACTTTTCCAGAATATTTCGGATATCGAGACCTCGGCCCTGCCAAGTGGTATCACAGCCGCGGACTTGCGACCAGGAGATGTCAAATATGTGGATCGCAATAATGATGGAATGATCGATGCACGGGATAGATTTGTCCTGGGTAATGGTTTTCCACGATTTACATTCGGCCTGACCTATAACCTTAGTTATAAGGATTTTGATTTTAGCATGTTCTGGCAAGGTGTTGGTAAACGGGATATGATGATCCGCGGTGAACTGATCGAGCCCTTTCACCAGAATTATTCGTATGCTATTTATCAACATCAACTTGATTACTGGACGCCGACAAATATTGATGGGCAGTGGCCTCGACTTACAGCCAATGGATCTACAGCCTCAACAAACAACTTTGGGAAAGATTCTGATCTCTATCTTTTCAATGGGAAGTATGCACGTCTGAAAAATCTCCAAATAGGATATACATTACCAAAGAATGTCACATCCAAATTGGGGCTACAACGGGTACGCTTTTTTGTTAATGCCCAAAATTTGCTGACATTGAGTAAAAACTCCTGGATAGACCCCGAATCTTCCGAATTTGACTCCAATATGGGAGGTTCAGCCAATAGTGCCCGCAATTATCCAACGTTGAAATATTATGGCGGCGGATTAAATATTCAATTCTAACCATTTATGTGATGAGACTATATAAATTACTTATAGGAGGCTTGAGTTTAATGGCTGTTGTTCATTTCACTTCCTGCAATAAGTTGGATACCTTGCCAACAGATAGATTTACTGATGAGAACTTTTGGGATTACCCAGAAAACGCAGAAAAAATGGTCAATATGGCTTATAATCAGCTCTTCTCAGCCGACCGATTATGGAATGATGAAGCGCTAAGTGATAATATTTTTGAAGGACGGTCAAATACCGACCAGCGCGCTATCCGCAATGGAACTGCTGACCCTACCTTGGGACGTTTTGCTTCGGAATGGTCCGATCTCTATGGCGGGATCAAGACCTGTCACGTTTACCTTGAAAATGTAGATCGTGTCCCCGGAATGGATGCTGTGCTCAAAAAACGTCGGATTGCGGAGGTACGATTTATCCGAGCATTCCTCTACTTTAGATTGGTCAATTTTTACGGCGATGTTCCTTTCTTTACCAAAGACATATCCTTGGAGGAATCTAAAATCGTTCCAAGAACGGCCAAGGCAACCGTCATGGCATTTATCCATCAGGAATTGGATGAATGTATGGCTGATCTGCCCAGCAAAGATGTGTTGCCTACTGATGATAGAGGCCGAATTACAAAAGGCGCGGCTTCGGCTTTTCAGGCACGGGCTTTTCTCTATGAGAGCAACTGGAACAAAGTATTGCAGTATTGTGAGAACTTGATCAAGAAACAAGGGGAATTTGGGACATATGCGCTTTTCGATAGTTATCCGGAATTGTTTACTGCAGCAAAAGAATACAATTCGGAGGTTATTCTGGATTACGGCTATGTACCGCAGTTGAAAACCTGGAATAAACTCTATGATGCCGCCCCGATCTCTGCTCAGGCGCGACTGAACGGCTATGCCCCTTTGCAGAGCCTTGTTGACAACTATATCACCCTTGATGGAAATACTATAAGCACGGATCCTAACTACAACAGTGATAATCCTTACATAAATCGAGACCCACGGATGGCGGCAACTATTGTTTTTCATGGTGGCCAATGGACTGACTTTGATGGGACAGTCCGTAAGATTTTTATCAAACCGGGCTCCGGAGGAACAGATAAAGAGCGCTTGGATGAGTATCAGGGAGCGAGTGCTAATGCTTCTGCAACCGGCTATTATGTAAAGAAATATTACGATGTGACAGCAACGGTAAAATACGATGCCGGGCTCAATATTATTATGTTCAGATATGCTGATATCTTACTGATGTATGCCGAAGCGAAAGAGGCGCTGGGGCAGCTCGATGCCGCAATTTGGGATATGACAATTAAACCTATCCGCAAAAGAGCTGGCTTTGTGGTGGGCACAGCACTGGACTTTCCTATGATCGGTGATCTGAAAACGATCGTACGAAATGAACGAAGAAGCGAACTCGCTTTGGAGGGGCTGCGTTATTATGATATCGTACGTTGGAAAGCAGGTAAAACCTTTCTGGACGGACAGGTAACTGGTGCTAAATATGGTGGTAACAATAGCTATATCAAATTGGATATTAGACGATTTGACGAGAGTAGAGATTATCTATGGTCAGTGCCAAGGACACAGATTGACCTGAATAAAAACCTATTGCCCAATAATCAAGGCTATTCAAACTAAAATTTAATCGAAACAAACCGTTGCAAACGATAACGTGAACAACGTCCGTTTTGAACTACAAAATTAAAGATAAAGACATGAAATGGTATTTTAAAGTTATAGCAATGCTCGCATTGGTTGCGAACATCGTTTCCTGCAAAAAAGACGATATGAAATACTCGGATGCGGATGTAACCGCTGTGGAGAATTTATATGCACCGACAGATGGGAAGGCAGTCAAATTATTGAGTTCGAGTTCTGCGGCTCTGTATTTTGAATGGGAGTCTGCGCTGGTCGCCGATGGGGGAGCGGCCCAATATGAAGTTGTTTTTGATAAGCTAAATGGCGATTTCAGCAAGCCGCTATATACCGTTACTTCCGACAATAATGGGAATTCAAATGGCGCAAATATCAGTCACAAAATATTAAATCAGGTGGCTGCCAAAGCTGGGATAGAACCCGGTGCAAGTGGCGACATCAGTTGGTCCGTATATTCCATACGGGGCATGAAACGAGTGCTGAGTAAAGTGAAAAAAAATCTGAACATCAAAACGCTGGAAGGGTTTGCAGATATTCCAGACGAACTGTTTATTACCGGTGAGGGTGCTGAGAACGGTACAGCCATTGCTCAGGCAATACCGTTTAAGCTTGTTGGTAATGGTGAATATGAGATCTTTACAAAATTGGAAGCCGGTAAAAAATATATCTTTACAGATCGCAAATCGGCGGATGGACGTATATTCTATTCCGAAGATCAAACTAAGATAAAAGAAGAAACGACTGGCAGCAATACCATTGCCAAGACTGCGGTGTATCGAATTCGAATTGATTTCAACGTTTCGACGATTACCTATTCTGAAATCAAAAGCATGGGCGTTTATTTCTCTCCTTCCGGTGCGGTGGTACTGGATCTCCCTTATGAAGGTAAAGGCGTCTGGTCGGCAACAGGTGTTATCAACTTTAAGCAGGAAAGCTGGGGTCGCGACCAACGCTATAAGTTCCAGATGGAAACGGTCAAGGCAGGAAAGGCAGAGACTGTACAATTGGGGACCCAGACAGGTACCGATAGCCCACCAAATAGTTCTTCATCCCCATCGTATTACTTTGTCCGTATATTACCTAATCTTTCGCAATGGGATGACAAATGGAAATTTATGGATGCTGTAGATGGGCGTCCGACCAAAATCTCCATGATCTTACAAGGGGACAAAGATTATACACATGCAGTAGTTCCAAATTAAAAAGAGGAAATGATGAAGAAAATAGTGATAATCTCATCCATGCTGTTCTTACTGTTTGGGTGCACAAAAGTCGAGGATACATATTTATACGACGATACGATTCAGGAATCTTGGACAGAGATCGCTACGCAGGTGTCCGACAAAATGATCTCTGGTTTCTGGAATGAAGCTGGATATTTTAACAACGCCATCAACCAATCGGATCAGGGCTTTCAATACTGGCCCAATGCCCACGCGATGGATGTGGTTATTGACGCCTACCTACGGACGAAGGACGCTAAATACAGCGCCTATTTCAGTAAGTGGTTTGAGGGTGTCAAGGTTAAAAATGGCAACACTTACTATAATGTATTCTATGATGATATGGAGTGGAATGCCTTGACTATGCTGCGACTATATGAGACGACTAAGGAGCAAAAATATCTCGATGCGGTACTACTTTTATGGACTGATATTTTGAAAGCCTGGAATGAACAATATGCTGGCGGTGGATTGGCCTGGCGCAAGGATATGTTATACAGCAAGAATGCTTGTTCTAATGGACCTGCTAGCATTCTTGCGGCTAGACTTTATAATTTAACAAAAAATGAAAACTACCTGACCTGGGCCAAAAAGATCTATGAATGGCAGAAAGCTACCTTATATAACCCTTCTTCAGGTGCTGTGTACGATAATATCAATGGAGAGACAGATGCGGTTGATGTAACCACATTGACCTATAATCAGGGAACTTTTCTTGGTACGGCTGTGGAGCTTTTTAAGATTACCAAAGATCAGATCTATCTGGTGGATGCGCAGAAAATAAGTTATTACACCATTACCCGCTGTGTAGATGTGGGGAATAATATTTTGCGCGATGAAGGTAATGGTGACGGTGCGCTGTTTAAGGGTATATTCATCCGGTATTTTGTTGAATATTTGAATCTGGAGGGAATAGATGCAGATTATCGCACAAAGTTTGAGAAGTTTTTGGTTAACAACGGTAAAATTGCCTGGACCAAAGGAACCAGCTTACCGACGCTATTATTTGGCTCTTCCTGGTCTCAGCCGCCGATTGGTAATAGCGAAATTTCGGCCTATGCCAGTGCTGCTATGCTGTTTGAAGGGCTGGCACGCTATCAGACAAAGTTAAAATAACAGATTGGATACCCTGAAGCCATTAGATGAACATTAGTTCCTGATGGCTTCATTAAAATAATAGATGCAGATGAAACAAATAAACCGGATAACGACGACATTACTTTTGACAGGATTGTGCTATCTGACGGCGCAGGCACAAATAAAAAAAGGCCAATTTTCCGGTCGTGCGCAAAAGACCCTAGATGTGGTCTACGACAAATATGGGGGTGCTGAAAATAAATTATTGATCGAAAAATATCCTTTTGATGAAAATTTTAAAGCAGATTATCTGAATAATAATGAACAAGCAGGGCAGCAGAAAAAATACGCCTATCTCTGGCCCTTCTCGGGGAGTTTCTCTGCCGTAAATGCATTGATGGAGCTGTCTAAGGATAAAGCTGACCATCAGAAAGTATTGGATCAAAAGGTACTGGTAGGACTCCGTGAATATAGAGATGAACAGCGTACACCTGTGGGTTATGCCTCTTATATCAATTCCGCACCAGCGTCAGACCGTTTTTATGATGACAATATATGGTTGGGTATTGATTTTACCGATAGCTATATCCAGACAAAAAAAGCTGATTACCTCAAAAATGCAAAAGAAATATGGGCTTTTGTGAAGAGTGGTGAAGATAACAAGCTTGGCGGTGGTATTTATTGGTGTGAGCAAAAAAAAGAGTCCAAAAATGCCTGTTCGAATGCTCCAGCAGCTGTGTTTGCCCTAAAACTGTTTGAAGCAACCAAAGAGAAGAATTACCTAAATGAAGGTCGACGTCTATATGAATGGACAAAAACAGGTTTGCAAGATCCAGATGACAAGCTATATTGGGATAATATACATCTAAATGGTAAGGTAGATAAAGCTAAATATTCCTATAATTCCGGCCAGATGTTGCAGGCTGCGGCCTTGCTTTATAAACTGACGAAGGAAAAAGAGTATCTGATGGATGCGCAGCAGCTTGCTGAAGCTTGTTTAAGCTATTTTTTTCAAACTAGAGATGGAATTGATTTTCCAATCTTAAAAAATAGTAATGTCTGGTTCCATGCAGTAATGATGCGGGGATATATCAGTTTGTTCGAACAGGATGGGAATAGAAAATACATGGACATTTTTGCGAAAAATCTTGACCTGGCATGGCATAAGATGCGTGATCAGGATGGACTGTTTGATGCTGATTGGACATTGGAGAAACCAAAAAAATCCAAGTGGTTGTTGGATCAATGTGCTTTTGTGGAGATGTACGGCCGCTTAGCAAAATTCGGGTATTAGAAGTTTTTTTTATAGGTGTTGATGTCAGTTTTATTACTGAACAAAAACAAATCATTGCGGCTGATCACAGATGGGTCGTAAGCGTATTTAGGGCCACATTGTGAGATGTGGCCTTTTTAGAGTGCGTAAACATTACTTTCCAATGGTTTTATAAATGAAAGAATAATATTTTATAGTTTTGATTATTAGGGTTATAGGTTTTTACTCAAGTCTAAAGGAAAATATATTGATCTTACGGGGCAGCTCCACGAGGTCCATTAAATTAACCAATTATGAATTCGGAGATTTTAAAATTGAAAAGACAAGTTAGGCTGCTATAGGAGTATGCCTAGTACTTTTTTTGAAAATTCTTGAGACTATAGATACACTCGGACATATAACAGTGAAATCCGATTTCCACCGTCGACTCCGTTTATTTTTGTTAATTCAAAAGCCATCACCTAAGCGCTTATTTATAGGGTTCGTAGGCTTGAGCGTTATTGGATCGATTAAACACTTATAGTCGTTGGCAGGGACTATATTATGTGTTTTACATTGCTTGGTAAGAGTTTTATGTTCAGTTTTTAATTGATTATTGCTGGGTATAAAAGTCATAAGTAGCTTTTGCAATGTCGGCAATAATTTTCTCGTTTGCATCGAAATTTTCCTTTGATTCACTCACAAAAACACTAATAATAAAATGCTCACCATTTGGTAAAAATACAATACCAATGTTGTTTACAGCTGCAGTAATGCCAGTTGTTTTATTTGTTCCGGACCAACCGGTTTTATGAGCCACAATTGTTCCTTTGGGTAATTGCCCTTTTATTCGATTTACCCCAGTTGTTGTTTCTATATTAGTCTTCCAAAAAAAATCATAACTGCTTTTTGAAAGTAAATTGTTCTTATTCTCATAAAACATTTTTATCGTCTCACTTGCAGCTTTTGGGGTAGTCCAATTTTGAAACATATTTTCCCACTTGGCCTGCATCTCTTCTTCATTATATGTGATTTGTATTTCTTTGATATTGTTCTTTTTGAAATAATCTTCAACGGTTTTGGGCGTTCCGATCAGCCGAATCAGTACATCACAAGCCGTATTGTCGCTATGGGAAACGGTATATTGGATTAATTTTTCAATTGTAAAACTTCCACCATTGGGATTTTCATCTCTCAATGGACTCCAAAAATCTGCAGGTAAAAGTTCATCCTTACCTATCTCTATTTTTTTATCCAGAGAAAGGTTTCCTTTGTCAATTTCAGACAGTACAGCCAATGCGATATGGAATTTAAACACACTTTGCATTGGAAACCGCCGATCTCCGTTTAAGGAGATTGTGTCCTGACCATTATTGCCAATGATTGAAACACCAACAATTGCGTCTTTATCTGAAACGATCTGTGCTATTTTATTCCGTAATAAATCTGTCTTTTTATTCGATGTATAGCAACTTACCAATAATAAGAATAAAGGTGCCAATTGTAGTAGTCTTCTCATATTCGATTGTGTTTACATTTTGTTAGTTAAACTTTTACAAGTCAGTTAAATGATTCTTGATGACTCTAAATTATCAAAAAATTGACATACCCTGAATAAATAGTATGTTTAATTCGGATCCTTTCTCTTAGCGTTTACTCGTACAGTAATTATTCTGGAACAAGTACATTGCTGTTTTTGGGATAAATGTTATTTTCGTATAAATGAAAGTAACATGAGTATAGCATTGATATTGAATAGTGGTCGGGCTGAAGAATGGAAGTTCGAGATCAATAAACATTTACCCGAAATAAAAGTTGAGATCTATCCTGAGATCGAAAATAATGACGAGGTTGAGTTTGCACTTTGTTGGAAGCCTGAGGCAGATTATTATACTCATTTTCCCAATCTAAAAGTTATCCAGTCTGGAGGAGCTGGGATAGATCATTTATTCCCTGAATCTATACCTTCACATATCCAGACCTGTAGGATTGTAGACCCCATGTTAAAAAGTGATATGTTTGAGCACGTTTTGACATGTTTGATGCATTCGATGAAGAATTTTTCGGCTTATGCCATAGAAAAAGCGAAACAACATTGGCAGCCCCTGGTATATAAATCTATTGGTCAAACTTGTGTAACGATTTTAGGGTTGGGTGAAATCGGCGGTTATGTAGCTGAAAGGTTAGCCCGGTTGGGTTTCAAGGTAAACGGGTGGTCCTATTCACCTAAAAATCTTCAAGGGGTAAGCTCTTTTACGGGGATTTCGGGACTTAACTTGGCTGTTGAGCAGACGGATTTTATTGTGAATGTTTTGCCATTGACTGATGCGACAAGAGGATTTCTAAATCATGATCTTTTCAGTTTATGCCCCAAAGGAACAGTTCTACTTAACGTCGGTAGGGGCGGACATCTTGTTGATGAAGATTTATTAGAAGCAATCGCTGAGAAGCAAATTGCTAAGGCTTACCTCGATGTATTTCATCAAGAACCATTGGCCCAAGATCATCCGTTCTGGAATAGCAGTTCTGTTTTTATAACTCCACATGTTGCAAGTAGGACAAATATTAGTTCTTCGGTCTTACAGGTAGTGGATAATTATAGAAGAATGACTGAAGGACGACCTTTACTCAACGAAGTTTCTTTGGAAAAAGGTTATTAAAAGTTTGCGCTATGTTCGGAGTGCTCACCGCTCCATTTTCGCTATTCGCCGAGTTTTCCGTAATGTTAGTCTAAAGTCGGTATGCTATGGACCTATTGTGTTGTAGTTTTGATTCAGAATCAACAAGGAAAATGATGCAACAATATCAATATCCTTGCGACAATTAGAAAAGAAACTAAAAAACTAACAATATAAAATAAAGACATTATGAAAGCATTAGTAAAAACATTCGCAGCAGCAGCCTTGATCGCAGTATCTACTTTCGCTATGGCAGCTGAAGGACCAGGTTCAAAATCAACAAAAGCAAACGTTAATCTTTCCACCGCAGACTTTGCCCTAGAACACTATGTTGCGGTCACTACCGAGGGAGAGTCGGCCGGTGTAGAGCAATTATTTACCGAAGATTTCAGCCAAAAGGTTCAATCTTCTTCTAATGGGGGAACACATAGCCGTGAAGAAGTCGTTAAATACTTGAAAAAACAAAAAGGTGAGAAGCTAAACTGTACAGTAACGAGCGATATCATCGAAGAGTCAGCGGATTTTATGGTAGCCAAGGTTACTTTAGCTTTTGAAGAATTCACGAAGACTGATCTTGTGACTTTGGTACGTGAAGGTAATAGCTGGAAAGTATCCAAATCTGTCAATTCTTATAAATAAGAAGCGATCTAGAATAAATATATAAGATGTAAGCCATATCGGAAGATGTGGCTTTTTTACGTCAAAAGGGCCTGATGTTAATCAGACCCTTTCTCTTAGCGTTTACTTGTACAGCAATTTTTATGTTTCCTATCGTTTCCTCTTTTTTGTTTCCTCATCCAATGTTTTTTGGTACCATTGGATTTTCACTGTACTACGCCAAATTGTATGTTGGACCTTTTTCTCGAAAGGTAGCTAATAGCCGTTTTCTACTATAAGAACAGTTGTCATTTTAAAATAGTTTGAGAAATAAATATTTTTTTGAATCGATATATTTAAATTGAAATAGATGTAATTTTACTATGGTATACAAACTGAATTTTTAGGCCAAGGACTGTTTTAAGTTTTACAATATCAAAATCAATAAACATTGTTGTTTAAATTTAGCTCAAATAGGAATATTAAGGTGGAATTATCTTTTTCAAAACAGTATTTCGCGGGAAATATAACAAATAGTTGGGGCAATTGGACTGCTGTTCGTCTGTGCAACAATGTAAAGGATTATTAAATTTTATGGTAAATAGAAATGTTATCAAAAAGCTTTCAGACAATGAGCTTGAAAAGTATATAAAACCGGATAGTAGATCAGTAGCTGATGCGGTTCAATATGCTTATGAGATTTTAAAAGAAAGGGGACGGATCTTTACTCCAGATGAATCAGGGCAGATTGAAGCACTGGTGAATAAGAAGAGAGATGCGGAGTTTGCAGAGGAGAATTCTTGGGACGAAGGAGCTACAACCGATGAAAATGCCATCGAACTATATAAAAATAGTGCAATATTATTTTTTAGTCTATTTTTTGGAGTTATTTTCGGGGCTATACTTCAAGCGCTAAATTTTGTAAAAATAAAAGACATCAAGGGTGCAGTCGCCTCTTTGTTATTTGCAATAGGTTTCACGGTGTTACAGATTTTTATTATTGATTATATCGGCGGAAACTATATGGATATTAGTGACAGTAGCTTTTATATCAGGTTGTTTCTTTCGGGAGTTGGTGCAGTCGGCTTAGCTCTTATTCGCCAGCTAATGTTTCCAAAAGATCTCAAATATAGAGCTAGATCTACCGTAGCAGCGGTTGTGATATCAGTTTTAGTATTGGTGGCTATTTTTATAATTTACACGACAGGCTAACCTAAGTAGAGTAAAAATGACTACGACGGAAATTATTGAATTGATAGAATTTGAATTGAAATTTAAAGAATGGGGGATAACCGAGCAATTCTTGGAAATTCATGCACCAGCTTTATTTGAGAACAAGATACAAATTGGTAATATCGTGATCAACCAAAGTGGAATCAGTGTTTATATTCCAATAGAAAATGAGCGCTTTTATTTGGTAATGTATATAGATTCTAACAAAAAGGAAATTATCAGAATTTCTATAGAACCGCATATTACAATCTATTTTAAGGCGACCTCTGCCGAATTAAGTGAAACCGAACTAAGAAATTATACAAATCTTGAAATCACAGAAAGTTGGAATAAAGGTGATAAAAAAGCATCTCGCAAATCAACTTATAATTTCAGCGGTATTATTATTGAACCCAGTAAAAAGCCAAATGATTTTGCATCTAAATTAGATGAGTTAATTTCTGAACTAAAAAAAGATAAGGTAGGAGTTCGAAAGTTATCGAAGATTGCTGATGGGTATATACAAGTGGATATGGATTCCCATTATGGTAATGGCATGATTGGAGGACCGAACTTGAATGAAGTAAATATAAGAGAATTGAATAATCTGGGGTTGTCAATAGACTTCTATTTTTGTGTATCTGGCTCTCCCTACAAATCTTAAATGATTAACCAGATTGTGAATATTTTACGTTACAGAACTTGATTTATTATTTTTTTTTCGAATAGCTAATACATAACCGATTAGACCTAATAAAATTGAAAAAGATATCTGTAAAATGATGATAAACAGCCATCCGACAATGCCATACTCATATATTTTTTTCTCAAACCCGTCAAAATGAGCTTCCAACCATAGTGGTAAGAGTAATCCGATGATACTATCATATAATCCTAATTTGATGATAGACCACAAAGTTGTTTTGAGATTTTCTTTGGCTCCAATTAAATACGCTAATCCGATATAAATAATTATTGATATGATGGAAAACCATCCATAATCAAAATTAAACCATCTGGATAGGAGCGAACCGACTATTGCCAATAGCGTGACAGCAAATATTGCTTGTTCCAAGTTTTTTTTATATGATTTTTCTATTGGTTGTACTGGTATTTCCATTGTTATCAAATTAATCCCTTAAATATAATAAATCCACCTGCCCATTCCCGTCATTCACCGAATTTTCCTGTCCGTTAGTCTAAGGCCTATAGTGTAAGGGGCTATTGAGACTTAGTTTTGATTCAGAATCGACAAGGAAATAATGCAACAATATCTATATCCTTGCGACAATTAGAAAAGAAACTAACAATATAAAATAAAGACATTATGAACCATCATGAGCGCTTTCAAATGGCGCTCATGATAGCTTTATCGTCAATAAAAACAAGGTCATCAGTATTCACCAGATCGTTAATCTCTTGTTAGACTCTTGATGCGCTGTACGTATGCGTACAATATGTTTATAAACTGTTCATATGCGTACATTTCTTTTTAAAAGAAGATCTTAAAAAAGGCTATTGTAGAGCTTAGGAAGCACAAATGGCCTCGTTGCGGCAACTGGTATAGTATTTGGCACGCGGTTGATAAAACGGATTCTATGTGCTTTTCACCGAGTTTCACCGATCATCGGTCTAACTTCCGTAGACGAAATATATATAGGATCTGATTTTTAGATTAACAAGTAAGAATATATACCATCATGAGCATAGATGGAAACGCTTATGATAGCTTCATCGCAAATAAAAGACAAATTATTTAGATGGAAAACCAACACAACGAAATAGAGACATTATGAAAAGATTAGTAAAAACATTAACAGCAGCAGCCTTATTCGCTGTATCCACATGCACAATAGCAGCTGAGGGACCGGGCTCCAAATCAGAGAAAGTAAGTATCAACCTTTCTACGGCAGACTTCGCCTTGGATCACTATGTTGCGGTAACGACAAAGGGAGAATCAGCGGGTGTGGAGCAGTTGTTTGCCGAAGATTTTAGTCAAAAGATCCAGGCGGCCAATGTATCGACCTACGGACGTAGTACAGTGATCAAATCGTTGAAAAAACAAAAGGGAGAAATCCTGAACTGCAAAGTGAATATCAAGATCGTCGAAAAATCGGCAGATTATATGATTGCAAAAATTGTACTAAAATTTAACAACTTTAGTATGACTGATCTGGTGACTTTGGTCTACGAGAATGACAGTTGGAAGGTATCCAAGTCAATTCATTCCTATCAATAAGAGCCATCTCAATAAATATATAAATGTTGTAGAGCCACATCGCGAGATGTGGCTCTTTTACGTCAAAAGGGCCTGATGTTAATCAGACCCTTTCTCTTAGAGCATGGTCGTACAGCAATCAAAGACTTTTTATCTTCCATAATGAGTTTTGCTTTCGGAAAATAGTATTTTTTATAAAGCAAAAAGTGACTTGATCATTATACGCAAAATGATGTTTCTGCTGTCGGTGGATTCATTGACTATTGCAATACAAAATCCATATTTAAAAAGGGATGGATATTTACTTAAAACATTTTCACGCATTTTTAAGTTCTTATAAGAAAAACTATCATGTGGAAACTATTTTTGGTACTACCGACCTGTTTAATTTTCTGTACATGTTCCAATGCAGCTCAGAATAATAGGAATTATAATGCTAGCAAGGACAATCAAGTTACATCAGCCTCTTTTGAAAAGACTCCTTTACCTGATAGTGCACTCGCATTTATTAAGGAATATTTTCCAAATGTACAGATACTTGAAGTAAAGACAAAGAAATCACCCACCGTTACGGGGACATTTCACGAAGTGATATTGGCTGATCATACAGAAATTGACTTTGGCAAGTTAGGCAACTGGATTGAAGTTCAGGCACCAGAAGGTATTGCGCTGCCTAAAGGTTTTTTTCCAGAGTCCATTCAATCTTATCTGAAAGAAAATTATAATGATATAGGCGTCGAAAGCATAGATAAATCCAACAAAGGGTATAAATTGGAATTAACCAATGACAATAAATTATATTTTGATACCAAAGGACAATTTTTGCGCAGTAAAAAATAAGGCTACTGTTTCCTTGATGACTATATGTAGGTTCAACATGTATCATCAGATCAAACAAGGATGCAAGTATTAGTTCTATTATATAAAGATAAGGATAGGGAGATGGTTACTTAAGCACCAGACCTATTGCAGATCAGAATAATTTGTCGGACTTGGTCTTTTTAATCACTCTTTTTCGAAAATGTATTGATTGAATTTAGTGCATAATAAGCGATTCCATTGTCAGGATATTCTTTTAGGATTTCTTCATAGGTTGACTTTGCTTTTTCTGCTTCCATTGTCTGTGTATAGCAGAAAGCAATATTGCAAAGTGCAATTTCCCGATAGTACATTTTTGAAGCACTTAAAAATGTTATAGCACGATATTTATCTACCCACGCATACTTTGTGAAAAAATCAGCACTTTGCTTAAAATATTCTAGGGCCACTTTGAAGTCCTTTCGTTTTATAGCTTTCATCCCTTTGTTGTGGCTTGTCGGAATTGTCTGATTTAATAGGACAGCTAAGGCCCAAAAGAAAGCTATCCCTATAATAATCCCATGTTTTTGAAAGAAAAATACGGAAATAGCAATAAAACCGGCCAATACTAATGAGATGATTAAGACCGCTGGCCAAGAGACTTGTCGAACAATAGGAACATTTGCGCTCATTGAAGTAAAATATATTGTTGGTTTATATTTTTTTAAATGTACCAAAATTCTATAAAAATACCACGCAGCTGAATGGTTAATTTATGCCGTAAAGCTATATAGCGAGATACGGCTGTAATAAAGACTTAAAAGTTATAGTCTATCCCAAAGCTTATGTACCAGGGCAAGAGCCGGTATTCGGTGGAGGAACGCGAAATGTCTGTGAGCAGCATGTTTCTGAAAGAGCGGGTGTTAAAAATGTTTTTAGCCGTTATGTCAAAACGGGTTTTGTATTTTTTAAGGTCATAAAACACTGAAAAATCCGAAAAATAATAAGTTTGGGCTTTTTGTTGGGGCATGGCTCCAAAGCGATAAGATTCGTTCTTGAGGCTAAACTGCAGATCGTCACTAAAGCGCAAAAAGAGATTCAAAAAAGCTTGACCATTTTTCAAGGTGTTTGTGCTACCTTCTGTACGGTAGCTGTTGGTTTGCAGAAGATATCCTGTATATATATTGAAGCTAGATTTCCAGGAACTCCTGAACGACAGCCCATAATCATATCTGTTTGTGCGAATTCGCCTGCGTCCCAAGCCGGTCACCAAAGTTTCGTAATCAGCAGTGTTGAAGCCTACATCCAAGCGTATATTTCCTTTTAAGGGTTTTAGATAATAATTTAGCTCTCCTTTGTAAGAGGTCAAGGTTTTGTTTTTGAGCAAGAGCTGTTGCACAAGGTTAAAATTGGGGTTGAGGTTGCTTTCTGTTCCAATATAATCAAGCAAAATCTGATGGCCGATATGGAGGTTGGCAAAAAAACGGTCGCTCATATTGCCGTAGGTGTACAGGAGTGTTCCGCCCGAACTGCTCAAGGTAGCTAAGTTATCCATACCCTTTATAAAATTGCGTACACCGGTAGTGTAATAGTTGGGTATAAGTTCAGTAAGTTTGGCGTTCTGCTGTTGAAAAAACAAATCAGTTTCCAGCCGTCCTTTGCGGTGTATGGCCCATTTGCCCGATAGGCCAGGAGAGAGCTGTAGGTTGTTTTTGCGTTTTTGTACCTCAAAATTAACCAACCCACTGTTTACCATACCCACTTGCAGGCGAGGAGTAACTTCCCAGGAGCGATGTTTTACCGTGTATTTGGAAATAAGGTTAGTCTGAAACAAGCGGAGGGTCATTTCATTGGCAAACTTTGGCGGGTATAGCGCCGTGTTGCGCTCCACTTCGGGGTCGGGCAATAGCTGTAGTTGGGTGTTGAGCTGCTGCTGTTGATAAGTTGAGCTTAGCCCAAGTTCAAAAAAATTACCGTTTTGTTGTCGGCTTACATAATGTGTTGTAGCCCCCAGGTAGCGTAGGTTGTTATCTATATGCTGTTGTACCTCGCTCACCGAGTTGGACCCGAAGAGACCTTCGTAATAGTATTGATTGATGCTGTAATCAACTGGCGACCGCTGGTTTATAAAGCGTATGGAGCTGACCAGCGCTTTCCGCTCCGACAATTTGTAGCTATACGTTAGGTTGTGGTTGGTGAGATAGCCTTTGTTTTTGGTGGTTTCTAAGCTGGCTATGTTATTAAAAAGCAGGGTTCCCACCTCGTGGCTGTTCAGAGACCCCAGGGTACCACTATAATTAAGTGTGGTATGGGGGGTGGGTTCGTACTGCAGTTCCAGTTTGGTGAAATAATTGTCAATTTTGCGTGCAAATTCATAGTTTTCGGTGGTGGTAAATTGAATATCCTCTAGGGTATACTCCTGCACGCTATTGCGGTAAAACGACTTTTTAGTGGGGTTGACAAAGCCCAACCATTTGATTTTGAATGCCGATGTAGGATTTAAAATTGTATTTAGTGAAATGAGCTTGTCGTTGTTGAAATTCGTGCGTCGATAATCGAAATTGGGCAGGTTTGGCGTATTGTCAATAAGGGTAGGTGTGCTTACATCCATACCAATTTGCCCAGGTTCGTTGGCCGAACCAGACTGAATAAGGTGGTTGATACTGCTTACGGCATCGTAACCATTGTTGTTGGCGCTGGCCAAGAGGTAATATTTGTTGCGCTTGCCAAAATTCATGAGATTGGCGCTAGCTTGGTAATATTTTGGACCAATTGGCGAACCCTGCAGCCCTACCGAACCCAGCCATTGGTTTTTGCTATCGGCTTTCAGTTGCAGGTTGAGGGCTACCTTGTCTGAGTTTTCAATACCTTTTAATTGTTTGTTGTTGGAATAGCGCTGTAGTACCTGAATTTTTTCAAGCGGCTGCACACTCATATTTTGTGTAAGCAGGCGGTAGCCCTTTTCAAAGAAGTCGTCACCTTCTACCATTACCTTTTCCACCTCTTTGTTGCCGATCTTAATGCTACCATCGGTACCTACGTTAATCCCCGGAATTTTACGTAGCAAATCTTCTACGTTGCGTTCATCGCCCTGCAAAAAAGAGTTTACCGCCAGTTCGATTGTATCTCGGCTATGTAGATAAGGCTGTTTGGCATGCACGATTACCTCTTGTAAACGCTGTACGCCACCGACTTGCATTTGCGCGTCAATAAGGGTGTCTGTTTGTATAGGGGCAATTGTCAGACTAAGCGGTTCAAAGCCAAGTGATTTGAACTGCAAAATGAACTTTCCTCTTTGCGTGGTTTGCAAACGGTAATTTCCCTGGGCATCACTAAAAGAGTAGGCCAGCATTTGGGAATCGGCGGCAAGGCGCAAAGCAATGCGTACACCGCCCAAAGCTCCATCTTTGACACTAACTCTGCCATGTATGACTACCTGTGCCTGTGCAAATACCGGTAACAGGCATACCCCAAGCCACCCTACTAACTGCTTAATTTTTTTCCCACTCATATACTTGCTCTACACTGCCACGAACTTTTTTGCGTTCCACAGTTACACCTTCTATCAGGGGCATTTTGCTCATCATCATGCGCATCCGTTCTTCGTTTTCGAGATCTTCTTTTTTTATGTAGCTCTCCAGGCTGAGCTTAGGCAGCGCATTCATGTATTTTTCGTTAACAGGTACATCGCCTGTGTAGGGGTATTCAATTTCTTTAAGCAGCCAGTATTGAGGGTTGGCCCCTTCGTTGTATAGCATTACGATAAGACCGGGCAGACCACCAAATTTGTAAGGCCCGGCAGGCACCGGAATATCGTTAGTATAATAGGCCACTAGGGTAGTACCGCGGTAAGTGGTGGTGGCCTTGTTGCATATATGTTTGCCTAGGGTATCGATATCGGTGTAGCTAGTGTTCCACACTAGGGGCGGAAAATCGTCGCTAACGAAGTAGTTGCTGCCTTTGAGCGAGCGGGTTTCGAGCAGTTTGGGTGCATTACTTTTTTGGATAATGATGTTTCTATAGGTTTTGCCCATATCTAGTGTAGTCGACATGCTACCACTCAGTTCCTCATCATTGGAATTGTCAGTGGCCTGGGGCTTGGGCTGTGGCAGCGAATCGCGAACGGACGTTTTTACCCCGTCCTGAAAATAAACCTCTTCCCGAAAAGTAGCCATGGGCGATGGTAGGTATTGGTATACCGCCTTTAGCTTTTGTCCATGGGAAACCGTTGTGGCCAGTGATAATAGAAAGAATAAAAAGTATTTGTTCATGATCGTTGGATTTGGAAAAGCGAGGCCTGAGCCCCGCTTAAAGTTTTGCATTTGTAATTAGAATGAAATATATCCTCAGGCTATATCCCTAGTTCGCCATGAGCAAGCATATGTCTATAAACCGCTTTGCAAGTGCTGAAGAATCCTGAACAAGAATTTTCTACATAGGTCTGCGAAGTGAAGGTGTCAATCAGTTGACCACTACCATTGTAAACATTTAGCGTGTAAACACATTTTGTCAACATGTCTTTGCTTTCCTTTGCCGCTTCGGTAGCTTTAACCGGGGTGTTGTTTTTGGCAAGCTTGTAAGTGGTTGTTTTTACATTTGCATTTTCTTTGGGGGCATTTGCGTCCGTGCCGGCAAATGCTGCAGTTGATAGCGCAGCTACGGCTACCAAGCTCATCAATAATTTTTTCATTTTTTTAAGTTTTGTTGTTTAACCATACATGCCTTTTGGGACATGTTTTAATTATCTGAGAATAAAAGTAGGACAAGGAAATAAATTGATGTAGACCGTTTGGAATTCGCAAGGGCTGATCTATTATTCGCGCTTACTTATTCGATTTTAGTTTTTTGTACTTGGTGACTCCTTTGCTCAATTGGGAGAAAGTCCTACAGCAGGCTCACCACGGGGAAATAATATTTATAAACTCAGCATCGCTATTTTGTCTAATACCAAAGGTAAAAGAGGAAACAAAAGGGGGGCGGAGAGGTAGGTAGTCTTAACGATAAGTGAGTTCGGTAAAGATTGAAGCTATTTGTAAAAACGAAAGCAGGGCATAGGCAACGCTTTCGTTTTGTGGTATGCATTACACATTGAACCTATAATAGTGTACTTTGGGTTGTGTGTAATAATTGCGCACAACCGCTAGTTGAAGACGCATAATCTGTGTAGACTGCGCTACATAACAGGACAATAGCTGTAAATACTTACTTTGAAATTACAGCGGATGAATGCTGCAGTCGCTTATGTGGATTCTTTGGTAACCCGAGTTGTATTGTTGGCAAGGCGGTGGGTAGTTGTTTTCATACTTGCATTTTCTTTGGGAGCTTTTGCAGTTGTACCAGCAAATGCCCCAGTTGATAGCGCAGCAATGACTACCATACTCATCAATAATTTTTTTATTGTTTTTAAGTTTTTTGTTTAACCAAATACGCCTTTTGGAGCACGTTTTAATTCTGTGGTAAATAAAATAAGGGTAGGGAATGAACTGACATAAACGATTAGGATCAGTTGGGGATGATTTATTATTCGCAAGTAGCTTTTTTACGTCAAAAGGGCCTGATGTTAATCAGACCCTTTCTCTTAGCGTTTATTTGTACAGTAATTTTTATGTTTCCTATCGTTTCCTCTTTTTTGTTTCGTCATCCAATGTGTTTTGAATACTATTGGATTCTCACTATACGACGCCAATTTTTATGTTGATCCTTCCTTTCGAAAGGTAGCTAATAGCCGCTTTGTACAATAAGAACAATAGCTGATTTAAAATAGTTTTACTGGAGTGAATTATTTTTGATCACCTGAGCTGATTTATCTCTTCCATTAAATCTTGTTCTGTACTTCTGTAAGCTGAGCATTATATCCTATTGTTCTTGGTTCGGGAAGGCCATTATTCCTCAATATGTCAGATCGTATCAAACTCAATTTAATCAGTACTAAGCGCTATTCTTGTGGTAGTAATTTGCATATTTTCCATCCTTATAATAGAATTTCATCCACCTTTAAATCTCAAATCTAATTTCATATAGATAACGAATGAGAAGAACTCGACATTAAAGTCGGTTAAACGTTATATTTCTTTACCCTTTTATTCCCGCCATTTACCGAGTTTTCCAGATCGTTGGTCTAAAGTCCATAGGCTAGGGGCGTATTGTGTCGTAGTTTTGAGTCAACAAATAAGAACTAAAAAACTAACAATATAAAATAAAGACATTATGAACTCATTATTAAAAACATTCGCAGCAGCAGCCTTAATCGCAGTATCAACATTTGCAATGGCAGCAGAAGGTCCAGGTTCAAAACCAGCAAAAGCAAACGTTAACCTTTCCACAGCAGACTTTGCTTTAGAGCACTATGTTGCGGTTACGACAGAAGGCGAGTCGACAGGAGTAGAGCAATTGTTTGCTGAAGATTTCAGCCAAAAGGTTCAATCAGCAAATGCAAAGACCAACAGCCGTAATGAAGTCGTTAAATACTTGAAAAAACAAAAAGGCGAGAAACTAAATTGTACAGTAACTACAGACATTATCGAAGAATCAGCAGATTATATGGTAGCTAAGGTGACCCTTAAATTTGAAAACTTCAGCAAGACTGACCTCGTGACTTTGGTACGTGAAGGTAATAACTGGAAAGTGTCCAGTTCAGTCAACTCCTATAAATAGTCCCCAATAACTAGTTGTCAGCTCCGTCATACCGGGAGCTGACAGCTAGTGAATCATATGTTTATTTAAGGCCACATCGCGAGATGTGGCTTTTTTACATCAGGCTCTTTTCTTCTAACGTTTCACTGCATCGTAATTTTTATGCGGATTTATATAATTTCAAAATATTCGTTTGATTCGAAAACTTGGTTGTCAATCAATATTTTTATTTTTGTCTTTCCTTTTTTGTTGACCGTAGGAACCATAAATTCCATTTCTCCAAGTTTGACGGATATAGGGCTAACCTCAATACCTCCGATCCCGATTCGGTAATAATTTGTCTTTGCACCCCGTACTTTTAATTTGACAATATCTCCAGGAGCTCCTTTGGTAGGATAGAAGCTATCTATACTCAATCCGTTTACTTTTATGACTTTACTATCAGCCTCAAAAAAATTGCCACCATACTTTGCATAGCCTATTTTTACATTGTTATCCCCTTTTAAAAGGGTAAAAGGACATGGAAATACAAGTTCACCATTCTTGGGAAAGCCAAAATATACCTCGAAGTCACCTGATTTTATAACATATTCTTGATTAGGTAGGAAATTCCCTTTTATACGTATCGGGTCTTCATAATAACCAGTCCCAGCGTCTACAGCAGTAATACGAAGGTTTTGAATGATCAATTGGTCATTGATTTTAAGATCGCCGTATACGTTGCTATTGATGGCTATAGGATATTTTCCTTCCGGAATGTCCGCAATATGTACCGGAATATCCTTTTCAAAATTAATCATAGCAAGATCTCCCTCATACTTCCCTATTGCTAATTTATACTTGCTATTGACAAGATATTTGAAAAAATCGAGTCCTTCAAGTTCTGTATGTCCAAAAGGGTGCACTATTTTATACTTTAGCGCTGCTGTTTTCATATCGGGAACCTCAAGATTCCATGTTTCTTTGAGGTAAATTGTATCCTGCCCCCAGATGTAGCCTAATTTATAGGAATGTCCATTAAGCGGGAGGTAAGGAGCATAATAATTGTCTTCATAGCGCAGTACTTTGTCACCTAAAATAATTTTAAAATCGTGATATAAGTAATCTGATAACCCAATAGCCTTCAGCTTGATTGGATCTGTATAATAGTGTGTCCCCGGACTCGGCGGCAATAACCGCGCAGCAATTTTAAAACTTAATAAATATTGCCGCACTTCCTGATAATTTATTTTTTTTGATAACACCATGCGAGCGTCGGCCCCATGGTATAGATTCTTACTGGGCATCGTAAAAGTTAGCGATTCTTTCTCCTTGTCCAGCGTAAAAGGGATTTCGTTGTTCTCACCGTTGTAGGCATTCCCGATAGAGAGTTTAAACAAATCATCTACCTGTTTAAATCGGCCTTTGATCGTGATGATATCACCGGGACTGGCATATTGTATTTTGGAATTGTCTACCCAGATATCATTGACCGTAAAATATACAGGTCTTCCTTCGTATGTATTTTTATCAGTCTTTACATAAAAAATATATTGATAAAATTCACCGATTTTGAAAGTCGATTGGAGGTCATAACTTATTATACCCACTTTTGCTTGTTTACCTAAAGAGATCGTTCTGAAGGTTGTTTCTTCCCTTAATGCAATCTTAAAGCCATAGTCAATTATCTGTTCATCATTTAGATAATGGATTTCGCCATATAAAATGGCGTGATTGTTTCTGAGATCCCCGGCCTCTAGCGTACCTACTGTTATTGGTGTTTTATCGATTACCTGTTCATCCTTCTTACATGAACCAAGAACGAAAAATAAAAGAATGATGTAAGTGAGTTTGATAATGTGCTGCTTCATGGTCTTTGATTATTGGATTTCTAGCAATGTTTTTGCTTCAACTTTTCCATAGTTAGTATCCATCCATACCTTATATTTACCCGGCTTTATTCCTTGAGGAATGTTGATTATTCGTTCATTTTCATTTAAATTATATGCATAAACCTCTTGCCCCCCAATGTAAAATTTAAACTCATTGGACAAGCCTTTACCTTCTAAAATGATAGCGTATTCGCTGGTGATTGTGTGCGGACTGAAATCCGAAATAATAGGCATTTTTATTTCGATGGTTTTCTCTTCGGGGGCATAAAACTTTTTGCTATCATAGTATCCATGGTAATAGGTCTTGATTTTATACTGGCCTGGTCTTAGCTGCGGTATTTTAAAACTAACGAGATTATTTTTCAATTCACTGTTATATACAGCATTTCCGCCGGAAAATTCTAGGTTGTAACCTACTGTATTGTAAAAGTTTCCTGTTAGCTGGGCCGTATCTCCCGAAAAAAATATATTTTGATTGATAGCATCCCAATGTAATCTCTTCACTTCAACTTTCTGTTTGCTGGTGACAGTGGATAATCCACTTGTCAGGGTAACCGCATATTTTCCGTCCTGGAGATTGTCCGGGATAGTCAAATAGGTACTGGCGCCGCTATTCCCGATAAATCCTGTTGCAGCCGAATTGCCCACAAGTATTTTAGAGATTTCATCACCAAAATATTTATAAAAATCAATTCCTGTAGCCTCTATCATGCAGTCAGGATGGGTTAGTGTCGTTGCGAATGTGATATTTTCTCCTGAAGGTTGTTCGAGTAGGATTTTTTTATCGAAATAGATGCTATCGCGGCCATTGGCATATCCCAGTCGAAAAGATTCGCCTTTGAGCTTCGCTATCTGGCGGAAAAATAGATTATTTGTAAAAGGGATGCGTTGGTCATCGATCAATAGAAATAAGTCATCCGCATAACCATATTGGGGTAAACCGATACCATTGATCTGAATCCCCTCATTAAAAGCGAAACTATTTTTACTCGGTTCGGTGATTTTAGCAACTATTTTTGTTTCGATCAGCTGTTTTGAACTTACATATTCACGTCCGTTAAGCGGTTTTTGAAGCGTAATCGCCAATTTGTTTCCATGGTAATATCCACTTTTTGGCAGGGTTACAGCTAAAGTTGTTTTGTTGTCTTTTAGCGTAAAAGCTAACCGTTGTTCGGTATTTCCGTCAGCAATTAAATAGTAATTTTCCTTAAATTGCTTAAAATTTCCTTTGAATAATACGGTCTCTCCAAGATAAGCCAATACAAGTTTGTTGTCTGTGACGTTAATATTGTCCACATTGAAACGGACAGGCTGACTTTTGTAAAAACCTTTAGCAGTCTTGACATAGAATACATATTGATAGATTAAATCTAGATCAAAAGGTTCTTTTACGGTCAAAGTGAAGTCTACTGTTTTGCCATTGATCAATTTTTGTTTGCCAGCGGAGATCTCCTGTAGGATGGTACTTCCGGATTGTTTAGTCTCGGATAAAATAAAGCCTACATCCAAAATTTCTTCCTTATTTGAGGTTGTTATTTCACCATGCATGGTGACTTGGGAATCTTTCACTTCCGAAGGTGCCATAGCAACTACCGTCATTGGCGTGTTAATAACGACGACTTCCTCTGTTTTCTTACAGGCCGATAGCGCTGCAATGATGGAAACGCCAATTTGTATGTGTCGAATGGTTCTTTTCATAATAACTTTTCTATTGAACTTCGAAATAGTCTGGTGATAACAGAATTGTATTTCCCCAGGCCGCGGCTGAAATCCGCACTTTTCCTTTTGTCTGAAAAGCAGGAATGGTAATCGTGACCTCATCTACATTTTTTATGAGCGGGTATACTTGCGTATCGCCAACCCGGATCATATGCGCCAGGCCGATTCCCTTTCCTTTGAGCTGTACAACAGTTCCTGGTAGCCCGGTTTTTGGCGATAAACTGTCGAAAGTCATACCTAAGCTTTTAAATGGCAATGCTTTCGGATGCATATACAGGTGCCATCCGGTTTCCGTAAATTCGTTATACACAATATGTAGTGACTCACTTTCTTGAAAGAATGTCTGGACCTGGAATGTTAATTTACCATCCTCACTACATACCACTGGCATTTTAAAGAAATCGTCCCCATAAATCGTGTACTCAAATCCTTTGATGAAATTTCCAGTGAGCGTTAGGTAGTCGCCCACATAGGCCTCGCTTTTATCAATAGACGTCCAGTCAAACTTTTTGATCTGTATCGTCTTTGTACTTTCGATATTAAAAAATCCGTTGTCCAGACGTAATTTATATTGCCCTTCCGGAATATTCTTGATCGGTATCGAAATGGTTTCCGTTGGATAATCGCCATTTACCTCCATCTCATTAACCTGATATTTGCCAAAAAAATATTTTGTTTGGTACATATCAAAGAATGAATAGAATGAAAAACCATTGACAATAGCGTGCGTATTGGGGTGCGCTACTGCATTGACAAAATATATATCTGCAGCATTGGGGGACCGGATGATATAATCAGCCGAAAATAATACGCTGTCTCTGCCATTTTTATAGCCAATTTTAAAGCTTTTTCCCACTAGCCCTTTCAGGTCTTTGATAGCAATTTCCCGTGTATAAGGAATAGTAATGTTTCCTATGATTATCTGAAAAGACTTGTCATTATCCCCAGAGTATGGTAAACAGGAACCATAGAATCGTATAAGGTCAGTAAAACCATAGGTCAGTATGGCAGGTGGAACGAGTTTACCTAGTAAACTGATTTGAACCAATTGTCTGTTGAAAGAACCATTTGCTGAATTTTTCTGTAGATCTATTGTTAGCTTTTTACCATGTTGGGAGCCGTCGACATCTGGGATTTTAAACGTTAGGCTCTTACCGTCTGAGGCGATTTGATAGTCAATTTGTTGGGTTTTATCTAATCTACCATACAATTTGTAGCTACCATCCAGCATTGAAAAACGACCTTTGAGATGCACTACTTCACCTGGCATTCCCAAGATCTCCGAGGGTGATTCTACCTGCATACCATCCATCTGAAATGAATTCAATGAGCCTTTGAAGAAGCCATTTTTAGTCTTGACATAAAAAGCGTAGGAATAGACTGTATTCATGTCAAAATTTTCTTCAGGTTTATAGATGAAAACGACATCCTTATCGTTCATTTTCTTACCTACCGGAATTTCCAACTCTGGCCTGGCATATCCGCTGTTCTCTTTGATACTCAATATAAAACCATATTCTAGAATATTGGGAAGCATAGCCATTTCACCCACCGTTCCATGGAGGACGATCGAAGATTCCGTCATTTTTTCAAAGCTTCCGGTGATTGCACTTATTTGGGTGTTCGTGGGAGGCTCCGTCTTATTTTCTTTCTTGCAGGCCGTCAAGATGCAGCATAATATTGCTATTAACTGCACAAATTTTGTTGTCCCCGCTTTAGCGTACATTTTCATAAATTTTTTGGTTATAATAATTCAAATGCCTCTTTGCATTCAATCCAATCCGTTTTGTATTGTGCACTGATGCGCACCTTTCCTTTGAAGAAGACATCCCTGGGTATAAATACTTGCGGTTGGTCTATTGTTCCACCCACTGAGATCAAGCGGACACCACCCATAAAAATCGCGCAGTAGCCTAGCCCTTTTCCCTTTAATGTGATAACATCACCAGGCTTAGCCGATTTTGGATAAAAATCATCAAAGATAGGAGCGAGGACTTCAACTTGATGTTCGGTGGGGAATACATGCTGTTTGCCATGATCGTCATTGTACATCACCGTAATTTTTACTTTTCCAGGCTTAATATTGGGGATATCGAGGGTAGCGCTACCATTGGAAACCTGCAAGCTCTCATCTCCCTGATCCCCTAATCTGGCATAGTAGTGATCTCCCGCAATGAAATTACCCGGAATTTTTATCTGTGCACCATAATATCCTTTTGATGAGCTTGCTCCGCTTATATTTAGGGACTTTACGACAATTTTTTCTTTACTTTCAAATCTGGCAAAAGGTCCCTCCATAATAAAAGGATAGCTTCCATCTGGTATATCACTGATCGTTATTTTATCATCGCCGTTCCATGTTGCATTGTAACTGGCGCTTTTACCGCCTACACTCATCGTTGGCATAAAACTATAATTATAGGGAATAATACCTGTGACAGGAATCGACCGCCCTGGATGAACAAAAGATCGACGGATAACCAAATCTGTAGGTTTTGGGGTATTAAGAGTAATCTTCTTGTCGAAAATAACGGTATCCCGCCCATTATAGTAACCGATTCTATAGGCCATTTTGGGCTGATCATAGATCATGTCACTCAGTAATAACTCTTGATAATAAGGGAACAGCTTATCACCAATGATGACATAAAATGACGAAGCCCGATCGGGGGGGAGCCCTACTCCCGACAGGCGCAGGTAATCATTGTAATTATAATTATATTGCGTGGGTGGGGTGAGTGTTCCCAATATGCTAACCGATGCCAGACCGATATCGCTATTTAAATTTGTTACGCTTTGGATTGGACTTAGATAGAAACTGAGATCTACGCCATGGCGATACCCGCTTGGTACCGTAAATGTTATTTTCTTATTTGTGGCGTCGATATTATAATCTATTTCTATTGGGCTGTTGTAATCGCAACGAAGCTTATAGTTTTCCTTTTTTATATCTTTGAAGTCACCGCTTACTGTGATTGTCTCCCCAGCGGTTGCTAATAAGCCAGTTTGATAGTCTATAAAAACATTTGATAACTGAAACTTGACGGTTTCACCATAATAGGTACTTTTGTCCGTTTCGATATAAAATCTATATTCTCCCCGACCAGTTTCGAGGACTTCCGCTGGCGGTTCAATTTTCTTCAGTACCTTACCCATCTGAATGGTCGTTCCCAATGAATATTTTTTTTCCTCTTGAGACGATCCAAAACCAGATTTCAATACGAACCCATGATCCTTTATTTTTTCACTATTGAGATACAATACACGGCCCGCAAACACGATACTCTTCCTGTTGGCAGCATCAACGCCTATAGTTTCTAATTTTAGGGGCTGATTTTCTACTGGCGTGGGTTGTTCGCTCTTTTTGCAACTAAAGCAAATCATTAAAATTAAAAAATAGAGACCAAGTGTTTTCCCTTGGGATTTATTCACCTTGCTAGGAGGAGTACTTTTCATTTTTTTATTTGGCTAAATAAGTAGCCAAAGATATAATTATTTTTTTTATCTGCAGTATCTCACCTGCCCAATCCCGTCATTCACCGAGTTTTCCTGTCCGTTAGTCTAAAGCCCATAGGTCAGGGGCATATTGTGTCGTAGTTTTGAGTCAACAAATAAGAACAACAGAACTAACACAATAAAATAAAGACATTATGACAACGCTAGTAAAAACATTCACAGCAGCAGCTTTAATCGCAGTATCCACTTTCGCTATGGCCGCAGAAGGTCCAGGTTCAAAATCAGCGAAAGCAAACGTTAACCTATCTACAGCAGACTTTGCTTTAGAGCACTATGTTGCGGTAACGACAGAAGGTCAATCAGCAGGAGTGGAGCAATTGTTTTCGGAGGATTTCAATCAAAAGATCCAATCGGCAAATGCACAGTCTCATAGCCGTGAAGCAGTGGTTAAATCTCTGAAAAAACAAAAAGGTGAGCGCTTGAATTGCGTAGTAAGTACCGATATTATTGAAGAGTCAGCAGATTATATGGTGGCTAAAGTAACTTTGAAATTTGAAGACTTTACCAAGACTGATCTGGTAACTTTGGTACGTGAAGGGAATAACTGGAAAGTATCCAAATCGATCAATTCATATAAATAAGAGCCATCTCGAATAAATATATAAATGTTGTAGAGCCACGTCGAGAGATGTGGCTTTTATTTTTTTTCGTATTATTGTGAGTTGATAGCCATACCTATAGAAATGAGAGTATATAAATAATTAAAATGAAAAAAAATAAAATGCTATGGGTTCTTATAAAGTATTGTTTGTTTTTATTTTCCCTTTATACTCTTGTAAATCTTTTTTCAGGTGAAATTAAGTTTTCCGAAATTCCATCGTATGTACTAAGTCTCATAATACGACTTTTTGTTTGCATTTTTATTGCCTTTATTATCCATTTTATCCTAGTTAAACTATTTCGATTTAAATAGATTTTGAGTTGGGTAATATGGCACAATACAATATAAAATAGCTAATAGACAGAGCGTCGTTGACAATGGGATTAAATAATAAAAATGAATGAAAAAGTTTAAATATTATCAATCCATTGGTATTTTAATCCTATTAAGCGGTTTCTTTTCCTCTTGCGACTTTATCGCTGCTGGGAGTAATTTAATGGCAGAACGATATGAATTTGAAATAACGCAGGATTCTCTGATCAAAAAGATAACTGCTTATAATAATATGAATCTCCAAGATTCGTTATTTAAAATCGGTACGGGCAATCCATATTTTTACGAAGGTTATATTAATGATTCAAAAAATAATGATATCTATTGGGTATTAATTCCGGTTCCACCTGATCCCCTCACCGAATTATTGCTTATCTCCGTAGAAAATAAGCAGTCCGGAGAGATAACACCTGTTAATAACAAACCTAAAAACGAAGAAGAGATCAATGATAGAAAAATTGCTATAGAAAATTTTAAAAAAAAGGTATTGGATAATATTGGATTGCGGTACAAACATACGGGGAACGCGATGAACAAGGTTTATTGAACCTGTTAAGTTATTGAAGTATGGCGAACGCATTGAAGCTGAGAGACAGATGGAGTGTTTTTTGTCAACTTATTTGACAAAAGTTTCTGTTTTGCCTTTTATCAATTTTTTGATCTGCCCATACCTAACGAAAAGTTTATCCTATTCTTTTTCATGGTATTATTTATTGCTTTATTTCAACTCATTACTTGCCTAAATGGTTTTGATTCCTCCTTCATATGGCACTTGCTGGTACCAGCACTGCTAGCTGTTATTTATATCGTAATCAGCGTATCAGTTGTATTCCGTTACCTATATAATCAAAAGAAGATTGGGCGTTAAAATGGAAATTATCTATTCAATATTTATATATTAGCAGGTTTTTATAGTCTATATTGCACTATAGGACTTCCAAGTTTCTTTTCGATAGTTATGCTTACACTATTTTTTATATTCAATGTGCTCAGATGCATATCACATTTGAAAAACCTAGATTAGACTGAATACTTATTGTTTACAGCAATAAGCAAAATAAATTCCCATCTCAGCTATCCGTTCCTGTCATTTACCAAGCTTTCCCAACACTTGGTCTGTTTTCAAACTAAGGTTTATTATTTAAATAATTAATCGATGAAAAAGATATTTATTTTTATTTTATATTAGAGCATGATGAGACATTGCTTACTTATTGTACTATCGTTTTTAATATTTTGTTTTAATGCAGTTGCCCAAAATAAGGACATCCTGAATTTAACAAATGCTTTTATTGATACCGTTAAATCCAATGCATATTCCAGGGCCAATGTAAATTGGGATTCTGTTGCTCCGATTATCATCAAGAAAAGTTGTGGTATCAAAGAAGCTAAAGATTTGCTCCCCTTATTCAAGATGGTTCTGAGCGATCTTCAGGATGTGCATTCCTCTCTACAATATCATGAGACCGATACGAGCATTAAAGAAGATTTTATGGTTCAGTTGAGGCAGATGGCGAAGATGACTGATGCAGATGCAGGCCTGCCTCCCAAAAATTATCAATCTTATATGATTGATAAAAAATATGCTTATATAAATATTCCTCCAGTTCGGTTGGAGCAGGCAAAATATATAGACACTATTGGAAAACAACTCAAATTTTTGGATGATAATAATCCCCAAGCTTGGATAATAGACCTTACCGAAAACAGTGGCGGAGCCAATTACCCCATGATATGGCATTTTGCGTCATTAATTGATGTCGATTACAGCTATTCAGATGTTTTGAATACGGGGGAGGAAAAAAAGATTTCGGTAGTTCTTAAACCAGAAGGCGAACAAGCTAAGCAAGTATATGATATTTTAGAGCTAGATCCCAAAAAACGTCCGCCCATTAAATTGAAGAATACGCAAGTTCCCATTGTTATTTTGACCAGTTATTATACCGCTAGTGCTGCCGAGGCATTTTTATTACATTTTAAAGGACAGAAAAATGTGATAACTGTTGGTCAAAAGACATACGGTCTCACATCGACCAATCAATATTATGAGATTGGGAATAATTTTTCTCTGGATTTGACTATAAGTGTTTTAAAAGACCGTAATGGGAAAAAATATAAAATTAACGAAGGAGTGAATCCTGATTTTCTTTTGCCATTTGATCATTCAAATATTAAAACCACGAATCAATTATTAGAAGCGGTGATTAATAGTAAGAAAGACTACATTGAAAAAGCTTTGGAAATTATAAGCAAGCCAAGTAATTTCTCTTTATGAAAATATATAGATTCACATAAAGTACTTTTACAGCAAATGATCATTAATAATTTTAGGAGAAGCGCTTGGCAATTTAGGAGAAAAATTAGAAGTAAACTTGATGAAATTATTGCTAATAAGTGGTTTAATAACCCTCAAGGTAGTTTTGTAGCAAGATGAAGAACTTAAATTTAGGTGAAGAAATCGGAGAAGATTAGGGAAAGGGTTAGTTGCAAGTGGTTGTTCGGAACTTCCGAACAACCACATAGCATGGCGCATTATGCAACAAAAAATGATTTTGCGGCTATTTTAATTTTCCAAAACTTTACGCTCTCTACTGCGGAATTCTTTCAATTCACTAATAAAATCATTTAGTGATTCTTGCTGTACATGGTCCATTACCACAATTTTATACCAATTGTTATCTTCGTCGTGCGAATCCGGAATTAAGCCAAATTTAACTGCTAGCTCTTTGGGCAAATCAGCTGATTTTATGGTAATGATATTCATATGTGAATCCCTATAAAAGCCAATTCCCAATTTTTCGAGTTCCTGACAACATACTTCTGTCCGGTAGTTCAGAATCTTCATTTTCTCTAACCATTGATGTGGGCCATAGGTCTGCAAAATCATCCAAATTGCCACAGCGTTTGCTCCAGAGCGACTTCCGCTCAAAGTGGTATCCATTCCATTGACATATTTCGCTTCTTTGGTAAAAACATTGTCTATCAATCCTTTTCTCGTGATAAATATACCAGTTCCATAAGGGGCTTGGAGCATTTTATGGGCATCCATGGTCACCGATGAGACGTGTTTATTGTTGAAACCGATATTATGGTTTTGATTGACAATTGGATAGATAAATCCCCCAAATGCCGCATCTATATGAAGTTTAAAATTAAGATCATATTTTATGAAAACTGAGGCATAATCATCTGGATTATCAACGCTTCCAAACATGGTGGTACCTGCATTTGAAATAACGATAGCATACTTTTTGCCATTTTTCACAGCTTCATAGACATACTTATCCAGTTGATCCGGCAGAATTTCTCTGGTATCAAAATCGACCGGAACAAGGACAAGATCAATATTCAATAAATTTGCAGCTTTATTGACCGAATAATGTGTGTCTTGCGATGCAATTAGGAAAATTTCATTACAACTGGCATTAAATGTATTGATGAAGAAATTTCTGTACATCCAACATGCTTGTATATTGGCTTCTGTACCTCCAGAGGTAACATATCCATCGCAATCTTCTTGAGATTGTAATATATCTTTACTTAAGATTTGAATGACATCTTTTTCAATATCTTGGGTGCCTTGAAAAAAAGGCTCCGATTCTCCGACAGTATGACAACCAATATGGTTAGGATTCTGAACAATTGTCTGCAGGAAAGGAGCTTCCTTTAAAAATTCAGCCTGTTCATAAAAAACTCTTCCATCCAATTTTGTTCCGGGAAGCCCTAATACGGGACTTTGGCTATAATTGATATTCTTAGCAAGTGCTTTGGATATTAGTTCTTTTTGAATCTCAACTCCAATTTTTTTCCAGTATTTATATTCTTTCATTTGGTGTTTTAAATTATTAACTTCATTTAGTCAAAATATAAAGCCGATTGTAAAAGTCATTAATTAGATGAAATTTTCAAACTGTTATTTTTAAAACAAGAAAAAAAATGATTTAGTGGATTTTTTACTGATAAATATTTGGAAAAAAGCGGAAAATTGACTTACCTCTGATACGATGCTCTTGCTGGATAGCGTGCGTAAATCATACTGAAATCTCCTGCTTCCAGTTTTGCATATCCTATAGTTTTATCATCTGAATAGATGTCAGCAGTTGGATGTCTAGTCTTTTTACCTCCCCATTCTCCCCATTCACCGAGTTTTCCTGTCTGTTAGTCTAAAGGCCATAGGCTAGGGGTATATTGTGTCGTAGTTTTGATTCAACAAATAAGAACAACAGAACTAACAATATAAAATAAAGACATTATGAAAACTCTAGTAAAAACATTCACAGCAGCAGCTTTAATTGCAGTATCTACTTTCGCTATGGCAGCTGAAGGACCAGGTTCTAAATCAGCAAAAGCAAACGTTAACCTTTCCACAGCAGACTTGGCCCTTGACCATTATGTTGCGGTAACGACCGAAGGAGAGTCAGCAGGCGTAGAGCAGATATTTGCTACCGATTTCAGCCAAAAGGTTCAATCAGCAAATGCAAAGACCAACAACCGCGATCAAGTTGTTAAATACTTGAAAAAACAAAAAGGCGAGAAGCTAAACTGTACAGTAAATACCGATATCATCGAAGAATCAGGCGATTATATGGTAGCCAAGGTGACAATGAAATTTGAAAACTTTACCAAGACAGATCTTGTGACTTTGGTACGCGAAGGTAATGAATGGAAAGTGTCCAAATCGATCAATTCATATAAATAAGAGCCATCTCGAATAAATATATAAATGTTGTAGAGCTACGTCGAGAGATGTGGCTTTTTTACTTCAAAAGGGCCTGATTCTCATCAGACCCTTTCTCTTAGCGCTTACTTGTACAGTAATTTTTATGTTTCCTATCGTTTCCTCTTTTTTGTTTCGTCATCCAATGCTTTTAAGGACTATTGGATTTTCACTGTACGACGCCAATTTTTATGTTGATCCTTTCTTTCGAAAGGTAGCTAATAGCCGTTTTGTATAATAAGAACAACAGTCGATTTGAAATAGTTTTATTGGAGTAAATTATTTTTGATAACTTGAATGAGTTATTTACAATGGAGGAGAACTTATACCATCATAAACTATTATCACATTATATCTCCAATTGGGGCGATGAATATCGTTCACTTATCTGGGAAAAAGGTCCTTATAAAGATTTGGGGGATCAATTTCGGGTATTGGAATTTCCGCCAACGCCGGAACGAAATATGTGGACTTATGCCACCTGTGGTATGTCTCATTTTGAGGATCAACTCTGTTTGGAACTACACATCTTTTCGGATGAGCAAGACCAAACTCTAGTTGAGTCATTAATTGTGATAGCTCATTTTCATAGATTCCGCACACGTTTGGGACACTGGCACACCATCAATTGGGGAAGGGGATGGCGACTGAATTCTTCCTGCTCTTTTGCGTTGCTCTCTCAACCTTATTTGGATGGGGGCAAACTGGAAATCCTTGATCTTGAAGATGGCAAGTCTGTTTTTTTCTATTGGCTCGTGCCAATTACCAAAGAAGAACTTGTGTTCAAAAAGGAATATGGAGCAGACAGGCTCGAGGAAATATTTAAAGAAAAAGGATTAAATTATTTAGATCCTTGTAGGAGTTCCCTGGTTTGAATAAAGGAGTTATTTCGGGTGCACCTATTCGTGTGGATCTGTTTGAGGGGGGCGGGAAACTACCAGTTTATTAATGCACAAGGGTATAGTCGTTGGCTCAAGAATACCTTAGATATGCGTATGCAAAAGAAAGAAATTAGATGTTTAATAAAGTATGAAAATGTCGCACAAGGGATCTATAACTATAAAGTTTTCTTACCATTAAAAAATGGTTGGAGCAATAATAGCTTAGTTACTTGTACAAATTGTGGGGAATTGTTTGTAATTGACTGGGAAAATCCAGAAACGGAAAATCTAAGTGTAAAACAAATTGCTGGTTCAACTTTATGTCCAACTTGTAATGTTGTTTTATCTATGTATTTGGCAGATTATCCTGCTACAATAAGAATTTCAGAAAATCAATTTAGTAGTTTCAATGATAAAGCTGTTTTCAATCAAGAGGAAGAATCGGAAATTGTAGAATTTTATGAATTAAGGCCATCACAAAAGAGCTTAAACTGATGAATAAGCCATATCTCGAGCACGGATATAAAAGTGGCAGTATTTTTTTAGATTTGCATATAAAGGATTCAAAAGACCATAAAAAGGTTATAGAAACTAAAATTTCTATTGATTTTATTAATATTCAGTCTGTAGAATTTCGTGAAGTATAAGACTGTGGATGGTAAATAAGCATGCAGCATAATTGTTGACTTGGAGTGCAACATTTTTAGCACTAATAAATACACAGTTCACTCCGAAAGTATGCTATAAGAGTTCCTATTCTAAATTGCGATCCCTAATCACCTAAAGATAATAAATTTTACCTCCCCATTCCCTCCATTCACCGAGTTTTCCTGATCGTTAGTCTAAAGCCCATAGGCCAGGGGCATATTGTGTCGTAGTTTTGAGTCAACAAATAAGAACAGATATAAACTAACAATATAAAATAAAGACATTATGAAAACGCTAGTAAAAACATTCGCAGCAGCAGCCTTAATCGCAGTATCCACTTTCGCTATGGCAGCTGAAGGACCGGTATCAAAATCGGCAAAAGCAAACGTTACCCTTTCCACAGCAGACTTTGCCTTAGACCATTATGTTGCGGTCACTACCGAAGGAGAGTCAGCAGGTGTAGAACAACTGTTTGCCGAGGACTTCAGCCAAAAAGTTCAAGCTTCTAATACACAAACCCATAGCCGTAGCGCGTTGATCAAATCTTTGAAAAAACAAAAAGGAGAGAAGTTAAACTGTACAGTAACTACAGACATCATCGAAGAGTCAGCAGATTATATGATTGCCAAAGTAACTTTGAAATTTGAAAACTTCACCAAGACAGACCTTGTGACTTTGGTACGTGAAGGTAATGTGTGGAAAGTGTCCAAATCGATCAATTCGTATAAATAGTATCTTATCACTGGTGGTTTGCCAGTCATAAAAAGACAAACCACTAGTGAATCATATGTTTATTTAAGGCCACGTCGCGAGATGTGGCTTTTCCGTTTTTGGGACAACAAAGCAGAGACTTTTCGGTTGTTTCGCTCTACCGATAACATACTCCCAATATGCTTTCACCGACCCACCCATGAAAGCTAGGTTTGTGTAAATATTAAAAACACAACATTATGGCAAATCAATTTCTTCTTAAAAAGACAATGGCTGCAATGCGCAATTTGTGCGCATGTGAAATTACGGCATTGCAAGACGGAACTTATCAAGGAGTTCAATTATTAGGGTATTATCAGGTAGGAGATACACCTGAACCTATTGTGTATCATTATTTTGAATCGGATACGACTACAGAGAATGGAGGGAGTATTGTCGCTTTACCTCAGGGACGGTTGATACATCAATTTAAAAATGCATTGCTTGATGTACGCTATTTTGGAGCCAAAGGCGACGGGCTGCAAGATGATACCCAATATATCCAGAACGCCATAGATACCCAAAAGGATATTTATTTTCCCAATACAGGAAATTCTTATATGATCAAAGCGCATAATAGCAGGAGAGGCCCGATTGAAGCGGGATATCTTACGAATGCGCTGTTGGATGAAGGAGGGATTGGTGTTCAATCTAATCAAACCCTGTTGTTTGAGCCTGGGGCATCTTTAAAGGCCATCCCAACAAATCACAATGCTTATCATGTTATTAAGATTGTAAACAAGACCAATGTGACTGTTCTGAACGCAACTATTTACGGTGAAAGGAACGAACATTTTTACAGGGTTGAGGGAAAAACAGATACTGATCCCTTGATTCAGAAAAATACGGCTTATGCAGTTGATACTTATCTGGTGGACAAATCTAATCGTTTTCTAAGAATAACGCAGGGTGGAACATCGCCAAATACTGATATTGTATATCCCGTCGGAACAACCGTAGGCAGCACGATTGTCTGGGGTGATATTAAATTTGTGATTGTAGGTGTGTATGGTGAAAATGGTTATGGCGTAGCCATTTTAGGAAGCTCTAATGTATTGCTCAAAGACTGTCGGGCGCAGGATTTCTGGGGAGACGGATTTAATATACAAGTTTATCAGGGAAATAATTATGATGTTAGTCTAGAAGGGTGCCATGCCTATAATAATAGGAGACAAGGACTCTCTATTGAAGGTCTTGTTCGTGGGCGTGTTTCTAATAGTATTTTTGAAAAAACAAACGGAACTGCACCACAGTCCGGTATCGATATAGAACCCTGGAGCGCATCTAATCATTGTCGAGATATTCTCGTTGAAAATTGTCTATTCAAAGATTGTAGTGGAGCTGGTTTTATTGTAGATGGGTTTGGTCCAGGAGGAGTAAAAGATATTACTTTTCGCAATTGCGTCAGTGAGGCAAATTATGTAGGATTTAATATTGAGCGGCAAGCCGAGAACGTCACCATCGATAATATTGTTTTTAGAAATATCACCATGTGGGAAGGCAATATTCGAGGAGCGGTCAATCTTCAACTGCGGAACAGTAACCTGGAAGACTTCTATATGCGTACATCAGAAGATATTTATACCGATGATCTTTACACAACTAGGAGGATCACAGTAAACCACTGTCACCTCAAAAACTCTACTGTTGAGGTTGGAGTGAATACAGATAACTTTATTTTTACTAACAATACTGTGTTGGCATCTGCCACCGATCGCGACGCGACTTTGATCTTGAGAGGTGGAAGTTCTGTTATTTCGAAAAATACAGTGGTAGAGCTCACTAAGCCTTTCGTTTTGACTACCAATCAGAATCCGCCCAAAAGTACGAGTATCCTAAACAATGATTTTATTAATCTTGCAAGCACCTGTTTAGATATACAGTCTTATAACTTCGTTAGCGGAAACAAGTTTTTATATAACACAGCTCCAGTCAATGGTCTTAATCTTATTTCCATTCGATTGGGAGGCAGTCGAAACAATCTTTCTTTTAATGAACTGCAGGTGAATACACGCGAGGGCCTGCCAGATACGCGCAGTATCAATTTGATTGAAATGATTGGCTATAATGATATATATAATAGTTATAATACCATAGCTCACAATCATCTCTCGTCCCCCTATTTGTCTCAAGGGGATGGAAATATACAACTCAGTATTATTCCTTTTCAGACTTATATGGGAGTAAACGGTCTGGGAAGTAGATTGAGAAATATATATAAGGATCATAAGGGACATATTCAGGTTCGGAGTTTGGGTACCATTCCCGCTGGGACACAGGAGGGAGATATTGTATGTGTCAATAGCGAAAACCGTACTTTATATGAGGTAATAACTCCCCCTGTGATCAACTTTACGAATTGGACAGTCACTACTCCAGCAGTTGTGCGAAAGGTGATTTTTAGCGATATGCTGCCTTAGTCCATTGAATTTAAAAAGTGAGATTGTTTATAAAGCCACGTCGTGAGATGTGGCTTTTTCTGTTTTGGGACAACAAAGCGGAGACTTTTCGGCTGTTTCGCTCTACCGATAACATAGCCTTAGTTTCCCTCATTTAGGCACCCACTGAAGCCTAAGTTTGTGTAAGAATTTAAAACAACAACATTATGGCAAATCAATTTCTTATTAAAAACACCATGGCAGATATGCGTGCTTTATCTGCAGCTGAAATTACAGCATTAACTAATGGTACTTATTCTGGTGTACAGCTTTTAGGCTACTACCAAGCAGGGGATACCCCCACTCCAATTGAATACTATCTTTCCACTACAACAGACGCTGACAATGGTGGGAATGTGATCCTAGTAGGAGGCAAGGTACTTGAGCATAAGTTTGTTGGAAATGTAAACATTCGATACTTCGGCGCAAAAGGCGATTTTATTCAAGATGATACTCAAGTAATACAAAATGCGTTGACCTATTCTAATAGAGATGTGGTCTCATCAGTTTACTTTCCAACGGGACATTATCTTATCACCGATACTTTAATTCCTCCAAGTGATTGTATGTTATATGGTGACGGGAATAGATCACATCTCGAATTTCGGCACGAGGGAGCATTAATATCTAAGACTGTAAAATGGATGTTTAGATTATATAACCACAAGAATATTTCATTCCAAAACTTGCAGTTGGATGGGGGAGCTACGACTAACAGACTCCCTGTATCAATAAATAATCCTATAAGCAAATGGAATGTTGATGGTGCTGAGTTTTTGATCTATTTTAATCCTATCCATGACGGAGCAGTAGATAATATCAGCATTACCAATTGCTGTATCAAACGCTCTTGGAGTTCGGGTATCCAGAGTTATGGAAGATCCGCAGAATGCTATCCACATCCGTTGACAACCAATATCCGTATTACAGACTGTTATTTCACTGAGACCGGTCATCACGGTGTCGGATTTAATGAGGTCGTTAATGCGACTGTATCCAACAATAATTTCGTCAATGTAGGTCGATGCATGCCGGAGCCAACAAATATGTATGGCAGCGGTCTGGCAGTCGATTGTTCTGGCGGATGTCAGGATATCGTTGTATCCAATAATACAGTAGATGGAGCGGCTGGTGGATTTAAATGTGAAAGTCATGTCGTTCCTGTAAGCACTAGTTTTCCTGACGGAATCAACTATTCACGACGTATTATCTTCTCTAACAATACCATTAAAAATCTCTATTTGGATTCCGTCATGGGCACCTCCAACTTTTTTATTATTTTCTATGGAATTAGATTGGCTGGAGATAGTTGTATAGCAACCAACAATACCATTGTAAAACCGCAGGGACATGGTGTTCTGATCTCCAATAATGGTTCCAACTGTACCGTATCTGACAACAAGATTATTGAACCACAACGCAGCGGTATTGAAGTAGGTTCCAGTGAGGGGTTTAATACGATTTCAGACAATCGGATTATCAAACCTGTATTACAGGGAATCACAGTAAATGGCAGCAATACTATTGTCAAAGGCAACATGGTTACTAATGCTGGCAATACGGGTATCAGATTGCTTAAAGGTGATAACTGCCAATTTATTGGCAATACTGTAGTCGATTCGGTTGGGGATGGTATCAGTGTGATACCTACTGGTACCTTTACTTGCGATCATGTTGATGTTGTTGATAATATCTGTTATGATTCTCGTACGGGTAATGATCGGACCCAGATTACAGGAATTAGCGCTAACGCTGGTTCGGTGACCAATGTTAAATCTGTAAACAATAGATGCTTTAATAATATTAATACCCAGGTGTCCGTTGCTAATAGTGCCAGACGGAATCAGGAGATTGGCTCGAATGCCTGGCAGACACAGACAAGCAATGGCCTTGCTAGTGTGGCCGGAGAATGGCAGGTAGGGGATGTGCTAAAAAATGTCAATGCAGTGGTGCAACATACCGATCCCCAGCTAAAGTACACCTACGGCTGGTATAACAATGCACCAGACGGACGCAATTTTATACCTTTTGGTTTTCTGGGCGAGTATACGGGTATCGGTAGTCCTGAAGGTGTTGTTACGGCCAGACAAGGATCAAGATATAATGAAATCAACGAGTCAGGAGTCTCATCCATTTGGATTAAAAGAAATGGTGGTGGAAGCATTGGCTGGATCAATGTTTTTCAAAATGCTGCTGTTGCTAATAAAGGGCTGGTATCTCAATCTTCTGGTGTGGCCAACAGTGCGCTACCCAATGCCACGGATCTAGCTTCGGCAATCGCATTGGTCAATGATCTAAAATTAATCTTAAATAGCAAGTTGCAGGCCGATCGTAATAGTGGGCAACAGGTAAGTTAAATAGTATATAATTTATATTGTAGAGCCACGTCGAGAGATGTGGCTTTTTTACGTCAAAAGGGCCTGATTCTTCATCAGACCCTTTCTCTTAGCGTTTACTTGTACAGTAATTTTTGTGTTTCTTATCGTTTCCTCTTTTTTGTTTCGTCATCCAATGTTTTTAAAGACAATTGGACTTTCACTGTACGACGCCAATTTTTATGTTGAACCTTTCTTTCGAAAGGAAGCTTGTTGCCGTTTTGTATGGTAAGAACAACAGTCGATTTGAAATAGTTTTATTGGAGTAAATTATTTTTGATAAATTGTAGTAACTGAACTGAAATTTTTGATAAATAATTGAATAGTCATTGTAATTAGATGTGAATCTTATTCTGAGTACAGTTTTTTGAACGAGCAAAGGAAACTATTTGCTAAATTTAGTCTGGTTTCCGCCCCCATAAAAAGGGTTGTTTTCTCAATTGCTGTTCATACTGTTCTTTGTTTATAAACGGCCATAGATGGTGATCTCCTGTATTTTTAAATTCATCATGCTGTTCTTTTCGTTCATTTAGTTTCACCACATAATGTTGTCCCAAGGTCAGCGCTGTAAATAACAAGTCTTTAAATGATAGCCGAAATAGTGGATTTGTATGATCAAAGTAAGGCCATTCGTATTCAAAATCTGAGTATAGAAATAAAATGTATCTACTAATATCGTCTAGCGCTTCATCGGAAAGCTTGTAGTTATCGGTCAGTGTATGGTTTTCTAGGTCGCTGTAAAGGCACCAGCATAGTTCAAGCATTGGCCTAATAATAGGATCATCAGATTTTGCCTCTTTTGAACGATAATATTGTTCAGGCAGCCAGCCGAATGAGATGTCCTCAGTAATTGATCCTTCAAATTCGTCATTACTAATAAGTCCGACTACTAAGTGGCGTAAATGGTAAGCAAGCTTTTTTCTGCGTTCTAAGTCAACCATAATAACATGTTTTACGAAATTGAATATAGTTTTTAAAGCTACTTTCTCCTACCAGGGGAGTATTTACGAGTGTAAAAATAATGAAAAATTGCTTTTTGTTCAGCAGTAAAGAATGCTTTCATTTGACTTCCACCTTCCCATTCCCGCCATTTACCGAGTTTTCCTGATCGTTGGTCTAAAGCCCGTAGGTTAGGGGCGTATTGTGTCGTAGTTTTGAGTCAACAAATAAGAACAAAAGAACTAACACAATAAAATAAAGACATTATGAAAACGCTAGTAAAAACATTCGCAGCAGCAACTTTAATCGCAGTATCCACATTTGCTATGGCAGCTGAAGGACCAGGTTCCAAATCAGCAAAAGCAAACGTTAACCTTTCCACAGCAGATTTCGCTTTAGAGCACTATGTTGCGGTAACTACGGAGGGAGAATCAGCAGGCGTAGAGCAGTTATTTGCTGAAGATTTCAACCAAAAGATCCAGTCTTCCAATGCGCAATCTCATGGCCGTGAGGCAGTGGTTAAATCTCTGAAAAAACAAAAGGGGGAGAAATTGAACTGTGCAGTAAGCACCGAAATCCTTGAAGAGTCAGCAGACTATATGGTGGCTAAGGTGACCTTGAAATTTGAGAACTTCACCAAGACTGATCTGGTTACCTTGGAGCGCGAAGGCAACAACTGGAAAGTCTCCAAATCAATCAATTCGTATAAATAGTACCTTATCACTGGTGGTTTGCCAGTCATAAAAAGGCAAACCACTAGTGAATCATATGTTTATTTAAGGCCACGTCGTGAGATGTGGCTTTTTTTATGCTTGAATATTTTAAGTGCGAGTATTACTGTTTTTGCATAATCCCAAATTGCTTATTTTGATTATTCTCCGTCCTTTGGCCGGCATAGGTTTCAAAAATATGTTTTGTGGTTGCTTTCAGTGAGCGCATTGTTTGAATGGGGTGGTAGCCTGGAGCTGTGAAAAATTCGATTTCGTTATCAATCTTTGAGTACCAAATAGTCCCCATATCTTTTATTCCTAGCGTATCGGGTCTGGTGATTTTACGGAAGTGCTCGAGTTTTTCTTGATCCAATCCGATCACTCGATAGCGTTGAGTTTTATCTTGGCAGTCAACCTGGATATATCTTTCTCCGTTCCAGCACATGCAATCCTCTGGAGTTAAATAATGCACTGTAAAAAAGATCGCGATAATCAGCGAAGCAATCCCTGAAAATCTTAGGACATATTTATTATTTCCAATAAAAGACCTTTTTTCTGGTTGAATAGTAAACTTTTCTCCATCATCCAATTCTTCTGAAAAAGTTGTGGGATTATTTTCCGTTAGAAATACTTCTTCTAATTCTACTTTATTTTCCTCTTCACATATAGCTGAGGAATGATTGCTTTCATTTTTCTTAGCTACTGTAGCATTCGCTACCTCTTCTGGATTCGTTAGATCATTTGAAATAGCATCTTTGTTGTCACCCGGACAATTTTCATTATTACAATTATGATCATCTGATTCTTTGTCTCGATGTAAGCTATGTTTGCTGGAAATCGTTGTATCCGGCTGTAATGAATTCCAATAATTAAAGTCATAAGGACGCGGCTGAAAATTGATCAGTATAGCGAGAAATTTTACGACATCTCGTTCGGGGCTGCGTTTTGTGTCACCAATTATAAAATTTCTTAATGCCCTGAATTTATCCGTTTCCGAAACTTTCACTATTTCTTTTAACGACTTACCAAGTAACTTTTGCTGTTTCTTTTCAACTTTTTCTCTGAAAAAATCGGTGAATACGACTTCATCTTCAGGTGATAATCCTTTCTCGAAACATTGTATAGACCAATTCTTAAGATCTCCTGTCGAAGGCCATTCGCGGGAAAAATCAAGCTGTCTATTCTCCTTTAAATCTAGGTAGCCGTCTCTTACAGCCTTTTGAAAATACTCAAACATGATTCCAAAATTAACATCTTTTCATTAATGGAAAATACGGGAAACCGTATTCAAAAACATCTTAAAAATCATCTTGACCATTTGGAAAATATTGGAAAACCGTTGTAGACTTTTGAAACATTATGAAATGTCATGAAGTGCTGGAAATGTTTGATAAAAAGGGTTTTAACGGCTATAACTTTGTTTTCGAAATCAGATGATAGTCGATTAGTTTATGAGGCTAAGATACTAAACTGATTTCACAATGAGAAGATCTCGCGGTAGACATTCGCCGGTTTGGGAAGCAGCTTCTGCCTCCCGCGATTGACACTCTTACTTCCCAAAAAATTCAGAAGGCCTTCTGAAAACATTTGTAGCAATCCCGTGCACGGAGCACGCGGACCTACCAGGTTTTTGAACTTTTTTAATTTTTTGAGCAATGATTAGTTTTTTGTTATATCTATTATTTGGAATCGGTCAACCGTCTAACCCTCAACCAAACCCAGAGCATCCAACTGTGCAAACTTTCGGTGATGGTGGAGAAACCAGCACACCTATTCCTCCTCGTCCAACAAAACCTTAATTGGATATGTATAGTAAAAAGGCAGCGTTAGCTGCCTTTTCTTTTTATCGTCAATTCTTTGATTTACCTTCATATTTTCAGTAATTTCGAAGAAAACAAGCCATCTTGAAACCGTTATACATATTACTATTTGTTATTACTTTTGTTTCTTGTTCTAAAAAAGAAACGAAACAATCCCTATCTTCCGAAAACCCCTACTATGATCAAGCGTATGCTTTTCTTGATAAAGGAAAGAATGATAGTGCCTTTTTTTATTTTAGTAAGGCAAAAGACCTGTTTATAGAAGTAAACGACAGCATAAATATTGCGAATTGTTTTATCGTAATGGCGATAATAGAAAAAGATCAGGGGGATAATTTTGGCGCACAGGAATCTTCATTAAAAGCTATGGATTACCTGGATGAAAAAAATCCCAAACACCATCTTTATATAGGGTCAAATTACAATAGTTTAGCTACGGCAACCTATAACTTAAAAGAATACCAAAAAGCAATCGACTTCTACAAAAAAGCATTGAAGTTTTCAACAGACACTGCGACTGCGGTGGCTATAAAGAATAACTTAGCTTTAAGTTACCAATATCTTAAACGTTACAAAGAGGCATTTGATATATATATAAATTTGTTCCAGCAAACAAAAAATAATCCAAGTGAGCATGCTCGGGTAATATCAAATTTTGCAAAAGCTAAATGGCAACATGATAGCTCATACGTTGCCGTGCCCGATTATCTTAAATCATTGCAAATTCGAAAGCAAAGCGGTGATTTATTGGGACAGAATGCAAGTTTAGCTCATTTGGCGGATTACTATATTAAGGAAAAACCAGATTCTGCTTTATTCTATGCGCTTCAACAATATGAAATTACTAAAAAGTTACATAATGCAAATGATCAAATCAGAGCATTGTACAGATTAATTCTACTTAGTCCCCCCAATAAATCCAAGCAATATTTTCAGCGATACAAATATCTTAATGATAGCGTCCAAGATGCCCGTGCTGCCGCCAAAAATCAATTTGCGCTGATCCGCTATGAGGTAGAAAAAAATAAAGCCGATAATCTCCGTTTAGAAAAAGAAAATGCTGAAAAACAAAGCCGTCTTATCCGACAGCGTGTCATTACAGGGGCAAGCATCTTTTTACTCTTGTTGGCAGTAGGAGGTGGTACCCTCTGGTACAAACGACGCAAGCAACGGCTCGAACTCGAAGCTGAGAACAAGGTCAAAGAGACCCAGCTTCACCTCTCCAAGAAGATCCATGATGTCGTTGCCAATGGTATCTATCGTGTCATGTCCGAGATCGAACATAGCGAAGATGTGGATCGCGATGGTGTACTCGACAAACTTGAAAACATGTACCATCAGTCACGTGATATTTCGCATAATGTCGAACAGCAGACCATCACCGAGATCCCGTACAATGAACAGCTGGCCTCCTTGCTCAAGTCTTTTGCTGCAGACCATCGCCGTGTACTGATCGCTGGTAACGATGCTGAGCAATGGACCGATGTCAGTAAGCGTATTAAAGAAGAGGTAAAGCATGTGCTGCAGGAACTTATGGTCAATATGAAGAAGCATAGCCAGGCCGAGCAAGTTGTGGTACGCTTTGAAAAATTGGATCAGCAACTCACTATATATTATAAAGATAACGGTGTCGGGATGCCCGCCGAAAAATCTCAGGGAAAAGGGCTGGCAAATACGGTTTCCCGTATTGAAAGCCTCGGTGGCAAAATTATCTTTGTCAGTGAACCGGGAAAAGGGCTCAGCATTACGACCAATATCCCTCTATAATAAAAAGACAATAATGTATGTTTAAAAAAGTACTCATTGCCGAAGACCACGAGATAGCCAACATTTCAGTGCAGAAAACCCTGCACGACCTGGGTATTCACAATACCAAATACGTGTACTATTGTGATCATGCCCTTACCTGGATCAAAAATGCCATCCGCGATGGCGAACCCTATGATCTGTTGATCACCGATATCGAATTTGAAGATGACGATAGCCCACAGGAGATCAAAGATGGTCTTTCGCTGATCAAAGCCGTTAAGATGGTACAACCCGATATCAAGGTTATTGTGTTGACCGCCAAAGACCGGTCGGCACTGATCAATGAGATGTTTCGAGACAATCAGATTGACGGACTTGTACGCAAAGCTCGTCGGGACGGTCAGCATCTGCGCGAGGCACTCCAGACAGTTTATCAGCACCGTACGTATCAGTCGCCCGATAGCAAGAAGTTTATACAGGAACAGAATTCGCACGAGTTTACCCAATTTGACCTTCATATCGTCAAATTGCTCTATGAAGGAATATCCCAAAAGGAGATGCCCGAATACCTACAGCAGCGTGATATTCGACCATCAAGCCTCAGCAGTATCGAGAAACGGCTCAACCTGATGAAAGATGTACTCGGCTTTACCAAAAATGAACAGCTGGTGGCCCATTGTAAGGAACTGGGCTTTATATAAAAATATTTTTACCTCCTTACGGGAACCCGTAAAGGATCGTTATTGTATTGCATTAGGTTTGTATGGACGGATTTATAGCAGGAAATATATTTTTCGTTACATAAAAATATCCAATGCATTCAGGATATTTAGCGCTATATGTTAACTAATTTTATGAAAAGAGAAAGGCTATCGGAGGATAGCCTTTCTTTATTATTGGCATATCTCGTTCCTATAGCTGTTTTTTAGAAAAGGAGCTAAATTGCATTATTTTTTTTATCTTACAGATAAATTTTCGATCAGCTCGCTTATCTAAATAATCAATTCGTATGAAAAAGTCTTCAAAGCTAATATCCATCTTATCTCTCCTTGCGTTGTCATTTGGCTTGTTCATATTCAATTCCTGTTCCAAAGAAGACGTTACTCCCAAAGAAGGGCTAATCGCGCAGGACCTTAAGAGTCTAACCTTAAATACTGGTTTTACAGATGATATCATTCCTATCAAAGCAGATAGATGGGCTGTTTCTTATGTCAAAGATGCACTTACAGGTGAGATCTTGAAAGATTCGATGGGCAATGCGCTCAAATTGGAAAGTGTGGGGACCGTTGAAATGGAAGCGGGATGGTTAACCTTGGAAAAAACGGCCAGCAATGAGCTAAAGCTCACGTTGCAAGAAAATTTCAGTGACCAGCCGCGGAATTTTGTGATAGGCATCCAATCGTCCGATAGAAAGGATGAAATAAGTTTTAGCCAATCTAGGGGTGATGAATACGAACTGATCAACAAGGAAATTAAAGAAATAGAAGGTAGTCGCAAAATATATGTTAGCAGTGAAGGGTGCAGTTCTCTGACAGTACGAAATGATTCGGATCTGGAGAAAAATGTAGAGACGCTTGAAATCTTTAGAGACGTCAAATACAGCTCTGAATTTTCGAGTAACAGCTACGGTGCTTTTGACTGGATCAATAAAAAAGATGCAAGCATTTTTATGGATGAAGTATTGATAGATGATGTTAGTCATTGGCAGGGGAAAGTCCTCTATGTCAAAGGGAAGACCTTTGAAAATTATATCAAACCGGGAAATAGCCAAACATTAGCGCTCAAACCCCATCGGAGCCTATCTGTTCGCGGTGAGTTTACCTACCTTGAGCGAAGCTGCAATTATACCTTTACCATAAAAAATAAAAATTCAGAGCATCGTTTTAATGTGAAGGGTGTTTGGAAGCAAAAGGTTCCGTTGATCTCCCATACGATAATAGAATAAGCAGATCGTTAAATAAGCCATATTTTATCTGTACGGATGTTACGGGACATTTACTTAGCTTGGTTCATTATTTTTATTCGAAAACGTATTGATTGAATTTAGCGCATAGTAAGCAATCCCATTGTCGGGGTATTCTTCCAGAATTTCTTCGTAGAGTGCCTTCGCTTTTTCTGCCTGCATTGTCTGTGAATAACAAAATGCGATATTACAGAGTCCCATTTCCCGGTAGCACATTTTTGAAGAACTTAATACCGTAATGACACGGTACTTATCTACCCATTTGTTTCTTGTAAAATAATCAACACTCTCTTTAAAATGTGGTATTGCCGTTTCAAAGTCGTTTTGCTTGAGTGCTTTCATTCCTTTTCGATGGCTTCTGGGGACAGTCATTCGCAATACAATCGCTAAAATGGAGAAGATAATGACGCCGATGAAAACATCATCTGTCTGAAAGATATACTCGAAAGCGAATAAAAAAGCCAAGGTTATTGCAAATACAATTGCAAATGCGGGCCAGGATATTTGTCGAACAATAGGAACATTTGAACTCATTTTATCAAGATCTAATTTTGGTTGCTATGTGCTGCTAAATATACTGAAAGCCTCGCAAAGTCTTCCTTCTCATTGTTGTTTTTATATTAAGTTTTGCACAAAGAGTAATCCTACCAATTCTTAATTACGCCTTTACGGGAAACCGTAAAATCTCCTTTACGGTTTTTGATAGTTTTGAATCGATGAATCAACAAACATCAGCAAAGTCATATAACCGTATTTAACTGAAAAACACTATGAATACAGATCAATTGATCCAGGATACGCTCTCCGATAGCAGAGTCATCTATGAACGTGTTAGGCAGGAGCTTTCTAAAGCCCGTGCCGAAGTCTTGATTGCAATGGCCTGGTTTACCGATAATGAACTTTTCGCGACAGTTCAGGGATGCCTTGATCGTCATGTAAAAGTTTCAATTATTATATCAGATCAGCCGGATAATGAAAAGCTCGACTTTTCACTCTTGGAAAAACAGGGCGCAGAGGTGACCAAGGTCAAGAATGTTGGCTGGGGGATCATGAATCAGAAATTCTGTGTGATTGACCAAGCCGTTGCTATCACTGGCTCCTATAACTGGAGTAATAACTCCAAAAGCAATAATCATGTAAGCGTCATCGTCACCAATTATCCAAAGACTATCGCTGAGCTTACTGATACTTTTCATGGGATCCGAACCCGAGCCATAAGGATCAATAACGGTGAATCATTGGAAGATATTATCGCATCTGAACAAATAGAAACACCTATGCAGCTTAAACCCGAAAACCATACTCCCCGGTATACTGTGTCTTCAGGAGGAGAACTCAATTTCCAACAGCAGTCTTTAAAAGAATTCAAAGACGTGCTGGACAATATCATTGCCTCTGAAGTAGGAGCCTTTGATAAGGATCTGGTCAAGCAAAGTGGCTATAACCGCGCCAAAGAAAACAATGGCGATCATCAGATTCTTCACCAGGCCATGGATAGTCTGTACTCCAATTTCATCAATGAAATTGAAGTTATCGCCGAGAAAAAGGATCGTTTGAAAGTGCGCATTGACGAACAGCAGAAAGTGAGTTCGACCAACATGGAATTTCGTACAGAACAGGAAATAGAAAAAATTAAGGGCAATGCAACAGTAGACAAGCAAAATCTCGATTCGGATATCAATACTTTGACCGCAAAAATTGAAGAGAAACGTCTTCAAATTACCTCGAATAACAACACGAGAATCCCCTTTATCGAAAGTAAGATCATTGCCTTGAAGCAAAAGATCAAAGAATTGGAAGTTGAGTTTGTAAAACCATCAGTCAATAAACCTATTATGTTGATCCTAGCAGGTACGACGCTATTACTGGCTTTGTATATATTTGTTTTTTACTCCTCTGTTGCCTATATCTTTATTTTCTCGAAAGAAGAGATCAATGAAATGATGTTGCTAGGTTCTGCAAACACGCAGTCTCCCGAAGTTTTTAATCCACATGCCATCACCAAGATAGGTGAGAAAGGTGTGGGTGGCATATTATTTCTCTTTTTGTTTGTTGCTATCCCGCTCGCATTGGGTATGTACAAGGTTTTTAAAGATCTCTTTGAGATCAATGAAAAACAGGAAATCGAGCGACAAGGTTTTATGCAGAAGATCAAAAGGGCTTTAGTGGACAATTTGGGAATTATCCTTATCCTTGTTGTTGATGTTTTTATCGCCTATAAGGTTTCGAAAAATATCAACGACATTGAGTTATTGACCAATAAGACAGATCAACGATTGTCATTATTCAATGTTCTTGGAGATAGCAATTTTTGGCTAGTCTTTATCCTAGGTGCGCTGGGTGTGTTTCTTTTTGGATTCTTTTTCGAAAAATTAATGAGTCAGGTCAACGAACGTAATCTCACTTTTCAACAGCAGAAGACCAAGCATATTGTAGAGAGCCACCAGAAAGAGATCAGTGAGTACCAGGAGCAGATCAATAAAATTCAATTGGAGAACGATACCATACAAGCTGAACTATTTTCATTGCAAGTGAGCAAAGATGAAAAGATCGGTCAGATCCAGCAGCTTCCGATTCAGCAGAACGAACGAGTAGGTGCATTGCAACATCAATTGCTCACTTTCAAAGAACGGATTAGCAATATCGGACAGATTTACAAGAGCCAGATTGACAATGATAAGCTCCCCATTTCCAAAGCCGAGATGGAAAACAGGGTCAATATCTATATGGAAGGATGGAGCAAATATCTATACGAAGTATATGCAATCTTAAAAGCAGAGACCAAAACCCGTGAGGCTGTAGGTGAATGCGAAGCCTGGCTTTCTAATTTAGGACTACAGTCTGACATTAAACACGAACTTTTAGAAGACATTACGGCTTTTAACAATTAACCAATCAACCCAATGAAAATATCCTATATTTTTCCATTATTTTTACTATTCTTGCTAGCCGGTTGTCGAAATGATGATTCCAAAAAGCAACAGGTAATGCTCAAAGATTACAATATCATTATTGCGCCGGATCTATCCAATAGGATCAATACACATTTATATCCGAAACCAATCCACGATACTGTTTTGATCCGTGAAGTCATTGACCATAGTGATGAGCTATTAAAGCTCCACAATCGAAGTTCCGGACAATTAGATGTTTATAAACTTGATTTTATCAATCGAGGAATATTAAATACCTCATCATTCGATCCTAAGCGGATGACTATTGATTTTAATCGGTTTTCCAATAATCAGCTAGATAGGGTCAGCTATATTCGCAAAGGACTGAAAAGCGATGTAAAGGCGTTTTCAAATGAGGTAAACCGGGTCTATGATTATGCATTGAAAAATCAGTCCGGCGCGGATGTCTGGAATTATTTTAACGAAACGATTAAAAGTTCGTTGGTAGATGTTTCTCCAAAACGAATAGATGGGAGCAATAAGATCATTGTCGATAAGAAAAATACGAATGTCCTGCTTCTTTTGACAGACGGTTATATTGAGAGCACTAATAAGGGGAGGGGCTATAGACTGGGATCAGAACTTGTAGCCAAGATCCGTAAAGATTACAATGCGAGCGGTAAGCGAGACTTAGCCGCTTTTATACAATCCGATTCCACCTATGCAATCAATAGAACTGATTTTAACCTCAAAGACATGAACATCTTTATTGCTGAACTTGTTGACCGTTCATTGGATCCAAGCGGTGCGGCCAAAGAACAGCCTACTGATTTTCAGATTATCAAGGTTATCTGGGAGAAATGGCTTAAAGATAGTGGCTGTGCCAATGTTAAGGTTATTCAGGCAGTGAATACAAAAGAACAGTTTTATCAGGAGTTTGAACAATTCCTCAAAACATTATAGGCAGGATGAAAAAGTGGATAAATGTAATGATCAAACTGGGCATAATCGCACTGTTTTTTCTTCTTGTTTTTTTTATGAGCTGCGCGCAATCCGAACAGACTTTCAGGTCTTTCGGCTTTTTGGAAAAAAGTAATCTTCCTCATTCTGATGCGGTACGGGTATTTAAAGTAGTTGATGGAGACACCTTCTGGGCTAAAAATAATCGCGGCAATAATGTGAAGATTAGGCTGATCGGCATCGACGCTCCTGAGGATCGAAATGCTTTTCACAAAAAGAAGCATCCTTTTGGAATAACATCCAAACGTTATCTAGATAGCTTGATTCTGAATAAGGAGATCCGATTGGAATATGATGTGGACTCGCTAGACCGTTATGGTCGCACGTTGGCGTACGCTTATCTCAACGATACATTTATAAATGCTGAGATGATCAAAAATGGATATGCGCTATTAATGACTGTACCACCCAATGTGCGGTATGAATCCCAGTTTGTCGCAGGCCAGCATTATGCGCGCTCAAATCGCTTGGGACTTTGGAACGTATACGATAATCCTAAACTAGACTGATTACTCAATCTTTGGTTCATTAGATCGGTCTATTATATCAAAATAACAGACCGATTTTGTTTTTAGCGAAATTATATCTTCAGGACTTTGTGGTACAGCTAGCTTGGCCAGTTCTGGTTTAGATGGGCATTCCATATTTTTTTCATCATAATCTCAAATATGATCTGGTCCTTTTTAGATACCAGTTTAGGTTCTTTGCCCTTGTACTTTTTGATCAATACTTGGTCAGGCAGGGCCAGAATATTAGCGATTTGGGTGTAGGCGAGCTTAGAAGAGGAATCCGAAGTAAAAAGATAGATTTTTTTGTTTGTCATCACTATGGTCCCTCTTTTTATAAACTTATAACTTGAATAGCCCCGATCTGAACGCAATTCAAACCAGTCGATGTTGCTTTCCTCGTATAAGCATATTTCATTTTTTATAATCTCTTGATTTGTACCCCATTGCTGGAGAGGTTCTTTCTCGAGTTTCCAGTAGGAAAGAAATTTATTGAGCATTTGTTTACTATGAGCCGGAAACTTGATGTTACGTATCTCTAGTGACTGCTCTAGCTCATGAAATTCACGGTATGATATTCTTTTTTTTGCGATAAAAGGCTTGGCCAGCGAATCAACGAATTGTGTATTCCTTTTATCTTTTATTCCTTTGAGTATGGTCTCACCGATGTTAAAAAACTGAACTAATTTATTGAAATGAGCAAAGTCGTTGTTATCCAAAATAGGGTCTTTAAGTAGTTTAATGTATTCCCTATCGATCACATCAATACCTAATTTTTGCCGATAATATGTTGCTGTATGATCGGTTATGAGTAACAAAGATTGTAAATGTTTAATGTTATCTAATTCAAATTCACTGATGATCCCATTTTTGCAGCATTCATTGATATAGGTGATATAAAATTCCTCCATATTCAACCCGAAGCTTTTGTAAACGTCGGTGCCATACTTTGATACGATCAGCTCCATTTCATGGATGCTGACCGATTCTATTGGTTTATTTGCAAAGAGGTTATTGATTTCAATTACACAATTCTCATCCGGCTCTTGCTTGAACCAACTTTGCAAGAGACTTTTCTTGATGAGCGGTTTCTTTTCAAATATTTCCTTATTCATATTGTCTGTATTCTTCATATATGGGATCATTCCAGTTACATACACCACCATGCCAGGAGCAGGCCCCTCGACCTCGTGCGTCAGATGTAGTGCCGTCACAGCATCTTGTCACATAGTCTATAATCCGCTTCCTTAAGGGATTGATTACATTATATAATCTTTGGGCAGCGGTTGACCCAAGCTCCATCGCTCTATTGAGGTCGTTGACAGCTGCCTGTGGTTGCTTTAATTTTTGATAGCATATAGCTCGCCTGTAGTAATGGCCTGCGTCCTTATTGTGGGCTATCAAGTTATCCAGCTTTCCTAGCGCATCGCTATAATTGCCTTGTTTGATAAATAGATCAATCTGGTTGGACCGTAAGGTATTTCTCTTGTTGGATAGCAGATCTATTTCATCGCCAAACTTGGCAAATGTATTTGCACGATCAATCAGTCTTAGTGATCGTTCAATATTTTTAGTAGGGGCTGCCAGCAGTTTTAAATAATAGTTTAGACTATCCTTCCGTACAGCTTCATTCTTATCCTCCAATGCTTTCTTTTGTTGTGCAGCTAGCTCCAGCTGTGCTTTTTCCTTTTCTTTTTGTAATTGGAAATGATGACTGGCAATACTAACAGGGATTGAAAAGACAATAAGAAGCACCGTGATAAAGAGTTTTACCCTAGAGTCCAATTTTACTCGTAGCATGTTTTCCCATTTGGCCTCAGTTGGGGGGATAAACAGTGAAGAGATTGAAGCCAAGATCAATCCAGATAGCAGGTTGTTAGCGATTACAAAGGCAAACAACATAATACAGCTGGACAAAACGATCTGCCACCAAGGGAACTTCTTTGCCTGCGTTTGGTTACTTGTTCCATGGAAGATATCTTTAAATATTTTCTTACTGGGTGATATCAGTCCACTTACATATCTTCTTTTCATGGTTTTTGGAAGTTATTTTTTCTGTGCGATTATGAGTTCGCTTGAGGTACTATAAAAAGATATATCGCTTAAGAGTCTTGCTCCCAAGCGATAGTTAAAGAATTATTATAATGAAAGCATGTATTATTCATAATTTTTCAGTGCATCTGTTATATCTTGGCGGTAATTATAGATTTCATCCAGGGAGGTCAACAGCTTTCTAACACCTTTGTCCTTACCTTCTGGGAATACTTCAAGATATTTATTAGTCGAGTTGAAGTGTAATCGAGCCAAGGGTTTGCGGTTATTGTCATCGAGTAGGATACCAAAATAAGATTGCGTATCCCTGAAAGCTATACGAGAGGCGGGGACATGCTCACGCAAGATCGCTTTTACGATCTGTGATCCCTCAATTTCCTCTTCTGTTGTAATTATTTTGATCTCGGTACTGATATTCTCGTCAATTGGCGCCACTTCAGCAGTCGCTTTTTGTGGTATCGTCTCATTGATACTAAGAGCAGTTTTCAATCTTGAGCTGATGGATTCATTGATAGATGATGAAAGGGCTTTCTTGGTGTATTCTTTAAAAGCGGCCATTCTGGAAGCGATCAGCGGTTTGTCGAAAAATCTGTTTACCAAAAGTTTGACTAGTTCATCAGATGGCTCCTGAAGTTCTTTTTCAAACTCTTTTCGGATCGCCTTGATATATTTTAGTCCTTCTGCGGAATCCAGTATTCCCTCTAGGTGGTAACCATTCTTGGTGAACTTCTCCAGGATTTTGATGTTAGAATCTTTGAGATTGTTGAGATCCAAGGTAAAGAATGGTTTCTCATCCATGATATTCGGTTTTTCGAGATCAGCATAAAAATTATAGATATGTCCATTCGTCAACACGCCAAATCTTGCTTTTGAAACATGAAAATAACGGTGCAACTGTGAATTGTGTGCATCAGCAGTTTCCTTCCAGTGCTTACATTCAATAATCAGTATCGGCTCATTATCTTTCTTAATGACATAGTCTACCTTTTCTCCCTTTTTGGTGCCGATATCGCATATGAATTCAGGTATTACTTCCGTAGGGTTGAATATATCATAGCCTAAAATTTGGATAAAAGGCATTACAAAAGCATTCTTAGTTGCTTCCTCTGTACTGATTTGATCTTTAAGATTGCCTACACGTTGATGTAGCTGCTCCAGTTTGAGTCGTAGATCGTTTTCCATCATGTTAATAATATTTGATTATGACCAAAGTTAAAGAGAGTCCTTCCGAGAAAGTTACGGGTTCCCGTAAATGAAAAAAGAGGCTGATACAAGCCTCTTTTAAGGACCATGTGAAATATCCTATTTATTCTTCTTAATAAATTCCGCAACTTCTATTTCTTTGTTTTTTGTGAAAATCCAACCTTTCAATGAGTTATTCCATCTTCCACCCATTTCTTTTAATTGTGTTTTAATAGATGTTGTGTCACCTTTAACCAAAAAAGTTTTTATTTTGCCATCTTTTTCATAATCCTCAATATAAATACTGTCTGCTTTTAGGATCTTTTTAATTTCTTTCTCCTTTGCTTTTGCAGCTGTGGGGCTTAAACTTTCTATGTAATCCGGGTTGTCAAGAAGCTTTCTAACATTGATTGATAACTGTCTTAATAATTGTTCTTTGAAATCTGATAAATTTTCGTAGGAACCCGTTAATCCTATTTTGCGTAATCTACTTTTAAAATCTGTCAGAGATTTATATTGTTCAAGATCAAGTTTTGTTGGGTTAATGTCTCTAGAAGAAAAATAAATCATAACAGGTTTTTTATTCTCAATAAACCATTCGATTTCCTCAGCGGTCCCACTTTCGCTAACACCAGTTGGAGATCCAAGTCTTGTCCAAAAAACACCGATTGCCATATCGCAAGTGGTTAAAAGTTGGCTGTTAATTATTCCTTGTGGTCTGTCTCCTAGTAATGGAGCTGAGTGGGTTTCCCACTTTACAGGTAAAAGCACAACTTTATTTGCTTCTGAATTTGCATTATTCCAGTCTGAAATTATTTCAGGTATTGCTTTTCGTTCTTCATCAACATCGCCGGGACTTGCGATTAATATTTTAAAAACTTTTGATTCAAATGCCATTGTTAATTTTGTAATTTTTTAGATGGATAATTTATATAATAATTGATCGTTTACTTGAAGTTCGATCGTGAGAATCCGTTTCCCAAGCAAGCCCTGACGCGGGAACTGCTCTTTCTTTACCCCAACCACGAATAGCTTCAATTCTCTCGGGGCTGGTCTTGCTTAATGGAACAATATTTTTGAAGCATTTTTCAAAAAGAGAATCATCCACAGACTCATCCCCATGGATTACTGCCTGAATAGCTACATCCCGTACTGCTCCTTCGAGGTCTGATCCAGCAAAGCCGTTTGAAATATCTACTAGGTTGTCGATCGTCTCATTAGAGGGCTTGGGCAATAGATTTCGTTCAATATAAAGATTGATGATATCCCTACGCTCCGTTTCAGAAGGCAAATCCACAAAAAATAATTCATCGAACCGGCCTTTCCGTAATAATTCTGGCGGTAGCTTGGTTACGTCGTTTGCCGTCGCTACGACAAATACTTTTGCTGTGCTCTCTTGTAACCAAAACAGAAATTGGCCTATCATTCTGGTGGTGACCCCCGATGAGTCGTTCGCATTAGCAGCAAGCCCCTTTTCTATTTCATCGATCCATAAAACACATGGAGCCGCATTATCAGCGGAAGCAAAAGCCTCTTTTAGTCGATTTTCGGATTGACCTACATACATACCTTGAATAGAAGCAAAGTCTAAACGGTGTAACGGTAAATTCCATGATGCAGCAATAAATTTTGCTGATAGCGACTTTCCACATCCAGGGACACCGACTAGTAAAACCCCGCGTGGAGGTCTTAGTTTTCTGGCCTTGAGATCTGCGGTTAGCAGTTGACGCTGATTTTCCAACCATTGCTGCAAGCCATTAAGCCCTGCCACTGTAAGCGTGTTGGAATCAATTTTGACTTTTTCAAGACCTGAGATATCACTAAATAATTTGTCTTTTGCTTGACTCAATTCTTTAATATCTTCTTTTGTCAAAGAGCCTTTCGCCATCAGTGTAGCCAATACGTTTTCGGCTTCTATCTTTGTCATGTTTGCCAATATCGTTGCAGCCATCTTAAAATCTTTTTCCTCCCATTCGATTGGAATTGAACCTTTATAAGGGATGACACAATCTTTGACTACGTCCAGCATTTCTTCTTCATTAGGCGCATCAAGTGTCAGTGTCATACCGAGACGTTGCAATTGCGACCAGACACTTTTAGTTGAGATTACACAGATGCTGCCACCTCGTTCAATGGCCTGTACAACACAATCATAAATATGTCTGGAGACCAGGTTGTCATCTTCAATGTCGCTAACTTCCGTAAATACAAATGTTAGATTCTGTCTTTGAGAGATATTCTGTACAGCAAAGTCTATCCCGCCGGCAACAGATCGATCATCATTTACATTCTTTTTAGATTTTATATCTATCATTCCGTGCGAAAGGCTGTGTACATATATGGGGATATTTATTTCTTCCGCCAGTTGTTGTATGACTTCCAATACTCTTGTTCGTTCGATACTTCGGATCGCTATAAAAGGTATCCTTGCACGGAACATCCTTAACAACGATATTTTAAATTCCACACTATTTGCCATATTAGAATATTATTTTTCGTCCTGTTGAAGGAATATTAGCTATTTCATTTTTTCTATCTGATAAAGTTTTCGGTAATTCTTCAGGAAGAATTACAGGCAATGAAAATGAATTTAATAACACAATCATCCTTTCTTTGATAATATTGGTTGTAGAGATTTTATCCAGCATCGACTTTTTGATCTCAGCCACAAAATCATACAGATCTTTTTGCAAGATCTTCTTTAAGTCTTCTGGTAAACCATTTAGATTAACAAAATTTACTAAAGGCGAAAGATGTTGTTTGCCATTTCGTAATGTTATTTCAAGATCTTCAATACGTGTATTTTGAGTTTGAAGAGATCGTTGAAATTTATCCAGCCAATTTTGCTTCCTCTTTTTGTATGCCTGCTCCACTTTTTCATAAAATCGTTGGGCTGTGCCAGCATCAATTTTAAATGCCCCCATTTTCAATTTGTCAATTACAATGTCATCCCCATTTCCAAAACGATCAAGAATAATTACCCATTCCGAATAAGTTGAAATCTGCATCATTTATGGTTTTTTATTCTTGGATTTATAAATTGATTTGGAGGTACAATATCCCAATTGGGAAATTTTGCATTTTCCATTTCTGCATCCGTTCTCCCCGGAAATAAATTAGGCCTGGTAGGTTGAGGTTTGTCGTTTACCTGATCTGTAGTTTCAGGCTGTACTTGAGTATTATCTAAGATTATTCTATTTTCCATGATAGCTTGAATTAGTTTGCATGTAATATGTTTTTGGTATCCTTTGAGATACTTGAAAAATCTTCAGGAGTAATAGCGTTCAATAGCCGACGCAGTGTTTCGGCTTTGGCATCTTCTGTGGTTGATTCCATTCTATAATCTACTGTTTCAGCAATACATCCGCGCAGCACCTCTCTTGCTTTTGTCTGACGTGTTTCAATATTCTCTTTGATTTTTCTTTTCGCTTTGGTATGATTACCGAGCGAGGTCCAGATCATGACGATCCCAATAGACGTCCCCGCCAGCCCTAATACGATATGCTGATTCCAGCCCCATAAGCCTAGTACGCCAATAATAAGACCTATTAATACTAGCCCATACGGGAATGATAAATTGCGCAGTTCTAGAGATAACAAATTCTGCCAGTAGTTGTCATGCTTTTCTAAAAGTTCTTGTTCATCGCTGCCATTTTCTGTGACCGCTATAAAACCATCGATTTGCAATTCAACTTTAGAGGGTATTTTACTTCTACTATTTGCAGTGAAAGTATCGTGTGCTTCCACAATCCAGGGTTGGCTGATTGAAACTGCTAATGCTTGGGTTACCTTGGTTGCACCAGAGAGCTCCGGATTAAAAGCCGCATTTGTCAAAATCTGCAAGAAATCGACCTTTTCATCAAAAATGTATCTTTCCGCATCCACGACAGCTTGTGCAGCATTTTTGTCTCCATCCATTTGAATAATGAGCTCATTTAATCTAATTTGCTGTTGTAGGGGTAGTTCTTCATCATCAAAATTGGTCACCAATAAGCTTAAAATTTCATCCAACTGTACTTTGATAGCTTTTGTGTAATCAGCTGAAGATGCTAAAATGTCATTAAAATAAGTTTGGAGAACATCATGTGTCCTAGCTTCCTTGAGTGATTTTTCCAATTCGGACCAGTTTGTAGCGAATTTTGTAAGTAGGGGATACCTACCTTCATCCAATGGACCTTTTGCTTCGAAAAAATTGACCCATTGTGATTTTTGTTCATTGATATAGTTATCACCTTGTGTTAGCTGCATCAGCCAGCCTTTGACATTTGTCATCATCAATTGCCTAGCGGCAGGAGGAAAGATCCCAGTGGTGACAGCTTCGAGAATGATAATAAATTCTCGGTCAAGATGATGAGGATTCTGATGCATAAAATAGCGTTCTAGCCATTTTAAGCTAGCCTCATTACGTGCGAGTCTGCGCATGACGAGCATAAAGAAAAGTGTGGTTTTATAATCATCCCGTTTCAAGCTTTCATTCAGTGCCTTTTCATTATTAGCTTTGTCATCTCTTATCCACGAAGCCAGTGCTATTAATGCGGGAGCGAGCCAATATCCTGGAGCTTTGATCATGACCTCCTCCGTTGTAAAGCGTAGCGTATCATTACCAACTACCCCAGTGTCAACACCTTGAAGTATCCCTGTCGCCATTCTCCTGACTTCGGCATAGTAGCCAAATTTGATTTGCAGATCCTGCTTTAAGTTTCCTTGTCGCGTTTCTGCAAGATGGAGTGATTTATGCCTAAGATCTGCTTCGACAAAATCAGCAAAGGAAGATGCTAATTTCATCAGCTCATCTTCAAGGTGATCTTGTTTGAAATTTAAATTCCCCAATTCGGAATGGACCCCAGACATATCCGATTTGATTGAACGCAGTGCACTATTGATAATGCTCAGGTCGGCGTAAGAAATGACTTGTTGTGACATATTTTTTTCTTTTATTAGGTTATATTAAAGTTTGCTGGCAGTGCCATCCTCTCTGATTAAGATGATCTTATCCCGATAGATTTCTACGAAGACGTAAGCATTGTGTTTAGCAAGGATTCGAGCCTTTTCAAAGTCTTCGGGCAACGGCTCGCTTATTTTATAATGTTTGATTATCATATTACCTGAAAGGTCAAGTGTATGTACTTCATGGGGATGACCGAGGAAGCATTTTGCGAGTATACCAAGCGGTAGGTTAGCGATGTCAGCAGTACCGAATTCTTCCTTTACGGCATTAATAAGATCTGCCATGCCCTTGGTATCAGTCAATGTTTTAGCATCAAGTCCAGAGATTAGCTCCATGTATCTTGCTGAACGCCTTTTTAATAGTTCACGGTCGCTTATAAAACCTGTAGAGAAAGACTTTGTCTTATCGATTTCGATATTGGTGTTTTGTAGGATTATTCTTGCCATTGGTCAATATGTTTGCTAATGATACAAACCTACCAATTAACGTATGACATAATTTACGGGTTCCCGTAAGCTAAAGGACTCTTTAAAAAGTATAAATTTTTCCTTATTTATTTTTAGGCGGCCGGCACCGCGGCCTAATAACAACGTATTTCCTTCAGCCGATTCGAGGATCTGGCTATAGTGCGGCACAAAGAGAGTTTAGTCCTTTTTCCGAACGTTTCTTGAACCACTAAAAGCAACTTTATTCTGTTTAAGTACCTACTCTTTCTCTTAGCGTTTATTTGTACAGTAATTTTTATGCTTATATCTACAAATAATTATTTATTTTACGGACTAATTAAGCCGGTCAGTTAGAATGATTATTTACCATAGTACCAAAGAGAAGTTCTCCTGCGATATTCTCACCAACGATATTGATAATATTATCCAGCATGCGCTTGTTGAACGCACAGGAAAGAGAGTAGGCGAGGCAGAACTTAACTCCTTCCGTAACTCGCTCAGCTATATGGACAAAGTTCTTCATGATGGTGAGATACCGGCTGACTGTGGTATTTCTATCGAGTATCATATTCCACAAACCTCGAAGCGGGTAGATTTTATAATCAGTGGTTCCGACGGGAATACAGATAATGTTGTTATTGTTGAACTTAAACAATGGCAAACTGCTGAAATCACCGATAAAGATGGTGTTGTGCGGACCAGATTTAAGCAAGGGATGAAAGATACTGCCCATCCCTCTTATCAGGCGTGGTCCTATGCGGCACTATTAAATGGATTTAACGAAGCTATTGCTGAGGAGAATATAAATTTACACCCCTGTGCCTATCTTCATAATTATGTTGACGATAATTGCATCAGAAATGACTTCTACCAAGGTTATATTGATAAAGCGCCGCTCTTTTTAAAACATGATGCTTTAAAGGTAAGAGAGTTCATCAAAAAATATATCAAGACTGGTGATCAGTCGGATATACTTTTTAGGATCGACAACGGTAAGATCCGACCAAGTAAATCTCTTGCTGATGCTTTGTCCAATATGATCAAGGGCAATACAGAGTTCTATATGATCGATGATCAGAAAGTTGTTTTTGAGACAGCAAAGAAGCTGGCACTGAATTCTTCCGAAAACAACAAAAATGTACTCATTGTAGAAGGAGGACCGGGTACCGGGAAATCGGTTGTGGCTATTAATCTATTGGTACAACTGATCAAAACGGGTCAGTTTGCGCAATATGTGACTAAGACTTCTGCACCGCGTGATGTTTATTTTGAAAAATTATCCCGAGATAAAAAGAAAGTAGAATTGAAACAGCTGTTTGTCGGTTCAGGATCTTTTATGCAGACTCCGGCTAATAGTTTTAATACCCTTATTGTCGACGAGGCACATCGGCTGACCGAAAAAACTGGTTTCTACAGGATGGGAAACAATCAAGTTGAAGAAATTCTGGATGCTGCTCACTGCTCCATCTTTTTTATCGATGAAAACCAGCGGGTAAGTCTTGAAGACTATGGTGAAATTGCAGTGATCGAAGAGTTTGCAAATAAAAAAGGTATTACTGTTCATCGACTATCCTTAGAATCCCAGTTTAGGTGTAACGGTTCCGATGGTTACTTGGCATGGCTAGATAATACTTTGCAAATCCGAGAAACGGCTAATACCACTTTGGACGGATTAGATTACGATTTCCGTGTGATGGATTCGCCAGATCAATTGCGGGATCTGATTTACAAGAGAAATAAAATTAATAACAAAGCTCGCATCGTTGCTGGCTATTGTTGGCCTTGGGCAAGTAAAAAGAAAAGCGACGCCTTTGATATTATCTTTGATGAATATGACTTTAAGATGCGGTGGAATATGACCGCTTATGGCGGGGCATGGATTATTGATCCCAATTCAGTTACCGAAATAGGATGTATCCATACCGCACAGGGGCTTGAGGCTGATTATATCGGTGTCATAATCGGCAATGATCTATTGGTCAGAGATGGCGAAGTGCTCGTTCAACCTACCGCAAGGGATAAAGATGACAGAACGATATTGGGCTATAAGAAACTACTTAAGGAAAATCCTATAGAGGGTAAGGAACTGATTAAAGCAATCATAAAAAATACCTATCGTACTCTCATGACTCGGGGTATGAAAGGGTGCTATATCTATTGCGCTGATGCGGAGACGAATACGTTTTTCAAAAAACAGCTGGAAGCTAATCAATAAAGAGATAATAGTTTGGTTTATGAAGAAATCGCCAGGATATAAAATATCCTTAATTATATTTTTCGGATATTTGGGCATAGGCAAGTTTGCCGTTTAAATATATAACCATGTCGGATATTCAAGAGTTAATAGCACAGATCAGAGCATTCAGAGATGCCAGAGATTGGGAGCAGTTTCACAATTCAAAGGACCTTGCGGTAGCATTGAGTATTGAAGCCTCAGAACTTTTGGAGCTATTCCTTTGGAAAGGCAACGAGGATGCTAATCCTGACAAATTGAAGAATGAACTTGCTGATGTACTAATGTATGCACTATTACTTGCCGATAAGCATGGACTCGATGTTAAGCAGATCGTGGAGGACAAGATGAAACTCAATAGCGAAAAATACCCGGTAGAGAAGGCTAAGGGTAGTGCTAAAAAGTATAATGAACTTTAATAAATTAAACGGTGATTTAGCATAAATGATATTGAAGATCTATTTTTTTAAAAACCTGTTGTGAAAAATTACTACTTTTGGTTTATAGATAAGTAAGCTGAAGAATACTTTAGAAACGGAACGATAAAATGGTCTAATTTGTAATTTCTCTAATTCTATCTGCTAAAAATTCATCAATGAAATTATTATTCCAGTCGTTATAGTTTTTTAGTAGATTGATAATATCATCATCTGTTACTGGAATAATAAGACCTCTTTGGTCATTGTATGTATCTTTACATCTATTTAGGAAAAGATTCATATTATCTATTTTTCGACATAAAAGAAAACCGACTTTACCTCTGTTAGGTGAAAATCTACCAGATAGTTGGTCTAGCTCTGGATTTTTGGGATCTCCCTTGTAATTTTTACACTCAATCATTATATATTGACATGGAATACCCATGTTCTGGTGAAGCCTAAGAAAAATTCCATTTTCCGCAGCATTGTCAAATGTGATATCTATTCTTTTACGGCCATCATGAATAGGTTTCTCTAATTTTGGGTAAATTAAATGAGGATAAAAAATAATCTCTAGAATTCCGACAATTAGTCTATGATAATCGGTAGCATGTTGTGTTCCTGGGGTAATATTTGATAGTTCACTTAATAGATGGGAATTCAACTCAGGAATATTGATTTCTGATATCTCTTGATTTGCTAAAGAAGACTGGGTGGTGCGATTTTTGAAATTTTCAAGAATTTTAGGATTCCTCTTGGAAAAACCTGCTAGGAAATCCTTTGTTAATGGATGTTTTTCTTTTATAGATGCTTTCGTTACATATGGTGATCCATCCTTTCGATGCAAAACTAGTGATGATTTGATTCTGAGTTCTTCACTTTGCATGAAATTTAGAACAAAATGATTATAATACCTTTCTGGTGTATACATTTTAGAAAACGAGGCCACACCTTTAGGAACTAAAAGTATAATCCTATCGTCTACTATTAGTTGTTTAGTGTAAAATTGTTCCCATTGCATTGAAGATGAACTCCAATAAAAACCACTAGCAACATTATCAGTTAGCGGGATGCTGTGTAATTCACATTGATGTTGAGTATATTCTATCAGGCTTTTTCTGATAATATTTGTCGTCATGTCTGACAGCATATCTTTTCCAAAACCCTCGATAAATAGTATGTTGTCTTGAAGATCTTCAATTAAGCCAGTGGAACTAGCAGTACTTTTTAAGATATTCTCAAAAATTTCATCAGAAAACACCCTTCCAACACCTCTACCTCTTGGTTTGTCTCTAGAAACACCAAGGCATGTTGAATTGGGTTCTTCTAGATGATCAAAAAGATTTCTTGCTTGATCGATATCATTATTGTTAATTAAATCCAGTGCTCTTTGGAAAAAACTCTTGATTGTCCTGTCAGCTTCTAATGACCATTTGTCATTTCGGATGCTAATAAAAAAAGGATCTAGAAACAATGGGGTATCCTTGGTTGTATCAATATCAATGAAATCGAGCTCTAGTTGACTTTTACCGAGTTTAAAATGTTGGCTTATTCGCATATAATTATTTTTTTTCTACTAAAGCCTCATATAACTTTGTTCTCCAGAAGTTAACAGAAATAACGTCATCATGCTCAAATAGATCTTCTACGCTTCGGAATAATTCAAACATTTTAAATGTGCTGTCAACAGTAATGCTCATTAATTTGTTAAATACTTGCTCCTTGTATTTTTTAAACTCCTCTTTTTTTGAAAATTTTATTTTTTGGCTAAGATGTTTTCTAACATCGTCAAAATTTGATATGCTCTCTATTTCTAAAGCATCCTTACTAACTTGTTTGATAAAATGGTCTATTAACTCCGGTAATTCTTCCATTTTTTCTAAAACCTTTTTTACAGATCCACGATGATTGTAATTAAGTAAATCAATTGGATATGAACCATCTGTCTTATAGCCTTTTGGTTTAATGTAAATGAAGTTTTCTTTCTTTTCGTAATTGTAATTTAGCTTAAATAATCCGTTAAAAGACACTGCACCCCTTTTTACTTCATTATTTTCTAATATCAAACTAAATGAAAGAGTCATATTCTTATTTATTGGAATACTATTCGCCAAGGTAAATGAAACATAGATGTTCGAATCGTCAACGACAAAATTATCTATATAAACTTCCACATTGCTAGACTCTACATATTTGGCTAAAGTGAACAATGCCACAAATACAGAGAAATTAATACCAAAATCTTTGTAATCATCTGTAGAAGTAATTGCTCTGATATAGAATTTATTCTCCTCTTTAATATATATCAATCTTACTGCTCGGGAATCTGAATTATTTTTGTTTTTTTCTAATAGATACTTTTTTACGGAATTAACTAAATCTTTATACTCTAAATCACGGCAATAATTTGCAAACTTACTAAAGTGGTAATAGTCTAATAAATCAGTTTTTGCATCATACCGAGTTTCTGCAGAAAATTTATCTGATCCTATTTTCTTTATTATAAAATCATTTTTGATCTCAAATATTTCAAATAAAGCTTTCTCATCTTCTAATAACGTATCTAGTTGAATATTTCGAATATGACTATTTATGTCAAGTTTGGTACATTTTGAATCCAAAACCAATATCGAATTGATAAGTTGTTTTGCATTCCCTATTTTAAGTACTTTACTATCAATTTTTTCGAGATCGAATACCTTTAAAAGATCGTCGTAGAATTTGGATTCAGTAATAAGTTCCAAAAGTTTGGTTTTAGATATAAAACTTTGAGTATTGAATTCAGCAGAGCTGAAACTTTCCTTTTTTATAATCATAATCTTTTTTGTGTATAATTAATAATTTGGTCTCTTTAAAAGTAATAAAAAATATACTTCAGGGTAAATCTTAGTTTTCACAATGAAGCTAAATATCATCTTTTTAAAGGTATGAATTGAAAATTGTACCTAAATACGGAAAACCGTATTATTCAATATATATCATACGAAAGTGGATATTAAGGTTCGGTTAGAGAAGGATAGTTCATGGTTCGAAACAAATTAGATTATTATTATATAATTAGAAAAAGTACAATGGTAGCTGTCTTAAAAATGTGTTACTTACATTTTCTCGCCCCTCATTTAATTACATTTCGTGTAGTAATTAAATGGATATTAGTTGTGATCAAGTAAACGGCTATATTCTAAAATGGAAGATGATAATTTTGTAATTGCAACTATTTAATTATTTTTTATCTTTGCAGACTTTTTTGTATAAAAAAACTTATATTGCACTAGAGCAATTATATAATGTAAAAATGAGCGATATTAAATTGAAATATTTTGAATACTTTTTGATTCATGCCCTAAGTAAATTTGGAAGGCAAAAGAATGATTTTAGTGTTTTAAAAACTCAAAAGCTTTTGTTTTTTGCAGTTGCTGCTCAATCTAATATACCATCAGATTTTGTTTTAGGGGAATCATTATTTAATGATTTTAAAGCATATCAATATGGACCAGTAGAGCATACTGTGTATTCTACATTAAAATCTCGAAATAATACTCTAACTTTTGTGAAAATTGATAATAGAGAGACTAGTTATTTAGCTATAAATAGCTTGGATTCAATGAAAAGTGAATTAGCTAAAGAATTGGATAGTCGAGTACTTCGATCAATAGAATTTGCTTTAGATTCGCTAATTAGAATAAATAATAATATTATAAATTATTCGGCATTTAATCTGGTAGAGCTTTCGCATAGATGGAAATGCTGGAGTAATAATTATTCAAGTTTTAATACCGAAATTCCTTATAGTGAAATAAAAGGCGATAATCAATATTATTTCATTTAAAGAAATGCATGTTGAAAATATCTATAAATCTTTAAAGATTATTTCAGGTAATCTCCTGTATGTTTTGATTACCAACAACTCTAAAGGGATAATTGAATACAATAATAGGATATTAGACTATTTATTCCAGCAAATAAATAGCTCTATTTTAGCGGCAGACTTTATCAAAAATGAAGCTGTTTTTGATGAAATGTTAAGTGGTTGTTTTTTGGAGTTAGATTATATTTCAAATTTGTATCAAGGCTTTTCTCTCGATTATCAGAACTTAATTGATCCTAAAGTTGAAAATATTTGTTTTAATTCATTAATAATTCTTGGCAATTGTTTAGAACAATTAGCCGATCTAAAATTAAGAGTCTACTCTTTTTTTGATAGAAAATCAAGCAACATTTTATTTAATAGAAGTTTAGATGTAGAGAAGATTGAGAATTTTTCCCTAACATTATTATCGAAGCATCTGAAAAAAGATAAGTCATTTGATATCGATAAAACAAAAATGTGTTATGAAATTTTGGGAATTAATAAACAGGTCTTTATTCTAGATTTTTTCTTAGAAGCAAATCGAAAATCTTATTATAAGTTAGAGTTCTACGAAAATGAATTAAAGAAGTATTATAACTTGAAAAAGTTTGAAAATATTGAATTTATCCCAGTTTTGTTGGAAAAAGTTCTTTTTTTCAAAGCAAAGCTTTTACTTAGGTTTAAGAAGTCTTACTCAGATCAGGGAAATATACTAAAATTAATTCAAAATAAGAGTATTGTAGATACAGATGCTATATTTTCGGAAGTAAAGACTGATAAACTAAGGGTTTTTCTAACTTATGCTGAATGTCATTATATAGAATCTCCTGAAAACACGGCCTCCCTCATAGAAAATTTTTTTAATAATTTAGATGAAATAGGGGCTAATCATGCTTTGCATGCTAAAATTAAATATTTTAAAGATATAGAAGAAAATTTTAGTAATTTGTCAGCTTTATCTGACAGCTTAAAAATAAACAATAAATCAGCTTATAGTAAGCATGTTTCCGCATTAATAAAACTATATTCTATTAATAACACTTACTCAAAAGCTTTACTATCGAACGATTTAACTTTCGACAAGGTTGTTAAGGAATATGAGTATGTTAAAGATAACTTAAAAGCTTTTAATGTTAATAATTTTTTTGGAGAATCTAGGTTACTTAAGTTTATTACGAATCAAGTAGACTGCTTGTTATTAAAGGAAAAAAATGAAAAACACTTATCTCTGTTAAAAAAATATATTGACAAAGCTGATGAAATTCTCAAAGAATATAAGAAAAATATAAATTGGTCAGGGTTTAATTATAGTTATTTATTTCCTCTTGATTTTTCGGAAGCATTTATATCAGAGCCTTTTATAATAAATAATAATGTAAATGGACTTTTTATTAGCTCTGGTTTTTGTTTACCATTAGATAATCAAAAATATAAAGATAAATTGTCAGAGTATTCCCAAAAAGTGTTCACATACAAATCAATCCTACATCAAATAGATCAACTCTACTTAGAAATAAAGAATGTAGAAAAAATAGAAAAAGAGTATGAGAAGAAGGATGCGAAGTATATTGAAATTTTAGGAATTTTTTCATCAATAATTATATTTGCCTCTGCAGCTTTTAACGTAAGTATAAACATAGGGGATAAATTAGACCTTAAAAATATAGTATTAATATTTACTTCCATAGGAATTGTCCTTATATTATTCTTGATTTTAGTATTGTCAATCGCCCGATTCTCCTTCAGAAAGCTTGAAGGTTTCTTGTTAGGAATAAACTTTAGGAATAAATATATAAAAATTTCAGCTGTTCTAATAGTATTCTTGTTTTCTGTCTTTTTTTACAAGTTAATAGATATGCTAAAATTCATCATCCAAGAGATTGGAGTTGGGAAAAAATAAACTCTTAGAATTTAAATGCTGCTATGGGCTGAGCGTAGGTCTACTATATATAGCGATTAACCAATTTTAACACTTATCTATAGAAAGTTCGTAAAACGGTATCGCCCGAAATTGACCCTCTTCAGTATCCAATAAGTAGGTTTCTATCTGTAATATTACGATCTCCATAATAATCTAATCTATATTGTACAATTGAATTGGTTCCAAATATTCCCTATTTTGATTTTCTAAATTTGCAATAATTTATATTACCTGCTTTTCTGCTTTCTAACAACCCATCTTTGACCCAATTACCTAAAATAGTTGAAATGGATGAGCTCGATTTGGAATTTTTTTCAATACCCTTTTTCTCAATTAAAAGATTTGCAATTTGCTCCACTGTGGTTTCTTCTTTGAACAACTCTTCAGAGGAAATCATGTCTTTAATTTTCGCAGTCAAGTTTATGACCTCTCCCCAAAAAACTGGAACATTTAAAAGTAGAGAATTCAGACTTGAATTACTAATTTTAAAAGGGAGGAAAAGCGATGAAGAAATCAAAGTTTACCGAAGCACAGATCGCCTTTGCGATCAAACAGTCCGGGACAGGCACCCGTGTGGAAGAAGTCTGCAGAAAAATGGGTATTAGCGAGGCTACATTCTACAACTGGAAGAAGAAATACGGCGGTCTGGGCGTATCGGAGCTGCGTAAGCTTCGGCAACTGGAAGAAGAAAATGCACAGCTTAAAAAGCTTGTGGCAGATCTTAGTCTGGACAAGCAGATGCTCCAGGATATATTAAAAAAAAGTTTTAAAGCCCTCGCAGCGTAGAAAAATGGTTACCGAACTCATTTCTGATTATCGGATTTCACTCCGTAGAGCATGCGAGGTCTCTCTGCTGAGTACCTCAGTTTGGTATTATAAACACCATAGAGGTGATGACGGCCCGTTACGCCTGCGCATAAAAAGCATTGCTGAAACACGTGTCCGCTACGGCATAGAGCGGATCGTTGTCTTATTAAAACGCGAAGGCTGGCGCGATAATCAAAAACGGATTTATCGTATTTATAAGGAAGAAGGCCTAAATCTAAGGGTGAAACGTCCTAGATGTATATATCGGTGCATAACGGGCCACTTGTATCGGCGATATAGGTCCACTTGTATCGGTAATTGCGGGCCAGTTTAAACAAAGTATTATTTTGC